>NZ_MLCF01000001.1 GCF_001879105.1 Mangrovactinospora gilvigrisea
AGTCGGTGCTCGGCAGCTCCACCGGCAAAAGCCTGCGCGAGACCACCGGGATCATCGGGCTGCTGATGGCGCTCGCCTCGGCGACCAGCTGCAGCCGCTCGATGGCCCGGGTCTGCCAGCGCGCCTGGAAGCTGCCCAAGGCCAAGACCACCATCGCCGCCTGGCGGTGGGTCGCCTGGCTGCTGGCGATCCTGCTGGTGGTCTTCCTCCTCGGCCCGGTGCACGACGGCTTCGGGCTCGGGCTGTGGCTGGGCGTCCCGCTGAGCTTCCTGGTCGGCGTCGGGGTGTGGCTGTGGACCCAGCATCTGCTGCTGGTCGGCCGGGTGGGCTGGCTGGAGCTGCTGCCGGGGGCGGTGCTGGCGGCGGTCGCCACCTCCGCCCTCGGCCTGACCGCGACCCTCTACGTCCCCACCGCGCTCAACCGGGCGCTCACCGAGTACGGGTCCCTGGGGCTGGTGCTCACCCTGCTCTCCTGGCTGATCGTCTGCTGCGCGGCGATCGTCTTCGCCCTCACCATCGGCGCGGTGCTGGCCCAGGAGCCGCCGCTGCACCGCTTCCTGACCCGGAATCACCCGGATCCGCACGCTGATCGGAGCGACACATGACGACCGACGACTCCCAGGCCGCCGAGATCGCGCGGCTGCGCGCACGGGTGGCCGAGCTGTCCCGGCCGCGCCGGCGCTGGCGCTCGGTACTGGTCGCGGTGCTGATGGTGCTGGTCTTCGTGCTCACCCCGCTGGCCGTGGTCGCCTCCTGGAGCTCGGCCTTCATCGGCGACACCGACCGCTTCGTGGCCACCATGGGCCCGCTCGCCGCCGACTCCGACGTCCAGGCCGCCGTCTCGGCGCGGGCGGCGACCGCGGTCACCGACCGGTTGGACGTCAACACCCTGCTCCAGCAGGTGGCGCCGGCCGACCGGCCGCGGCTGGAGGCGGCCCTGGGACGGCTGGAGGGCCCGATCAACAGCGCGGTCAAGAGCTTCGTGGAGAACCAGACCGCCGCCGTGGTGGCCAGCTCCTGGTTCCAGACGTTCTGGCGGAACGCCAACCGGCGCGCGCACGCCGCGCTGGACAAGGCGCTCACCGGCTCCGGCGGCGGGGCGGTGCAGCTGGCGGACAACCAGGTCGTCATCGACGTCGGCCCGGTGATCGACCAGGTGAAGCAGCGCCTGGTCTCCTCCGGGATGACGATCGCCGCCAAGATCCCCACCCCGCACACCCAGATCGCGGTCGCCGACGGCAAGAGCCTGGCCAAGGCCCGCACCTACAACCGCATCCTGCAGATCCTCGGCACCTGGCTGGCCGTCGTCGTGCTGGTGCTGGCCGCGGTCGCCGTCTGGCTCTCCCGGCGCCGGCGGCGCACCGCGGTCACCGCCGCGATCCTGATCGCCGCGGGCGCGCTGCTGCTCGGCCTGGGGCTGCTCATCGGCCGCTCCATCTACCTCGACAAGCTCCCGGCCGGCGTCTCGTCGGCCGCCGCGGGCGCCGTCTACGACCAGCTGGTGCACTTCCTTCGCACCGCGGTCCGCACGGTGGCGGTGCTCTTCGCGGCGGTGGCGCTGGGCACCTGGATCAGCGGGCCCGGCAGGCGGGCCGGGCAGGCCCGCGGGCTGTGGTCGAGCGGCATCGACGCCACCCGCGCCGCGGCCGGGAACATGGGGATGAGGCTGGGCCCGGTGGGCGCCTTCGTGCACCGCTGGAAGCGCTGGCTGATGTGGATCGTGCCGGCCGGCGGCGCGCTGGTGCTGGTGCTGTGGCCCTACCCGACGGGCTGGGTGGTGGTCGGCATCGTGCTGGTGGTGCTCTTCCTCCTCACCGTCGTGGAGTTCCTCGACGACCGCCCGCGGGACACGCCCCCGCGGCCCGCGGCGGCCACCGCGTCGTGACGGCGGCGCGCGACCTGCCGCCCGGCGCCGCGCATCCCTTCGGCGGAACGGCGGCGCTGCGCCGCTACGAGGCGCGCACCCGGCTGCCGCTGACCGTGGCGGTGCTCGCCTCGGTGATCGTCGCGCCGGCGCACACGGGAGTCTTCTCCGCGGTCGTCGACCTCGCGGCCTGGACGGTGCTCGCCGCCGACCTGATCGTCCATCTGCGGCTGGCCCCGGGCTATCTGCGCACCGGGCTGGGCCGCCTGGCGGTGGCCGCGACCGCGGTGAGCGCCCCGTGGTACCTGCTGCCGGGGCTCGGCGCGGGCGCCTACGTGGTCGGCGTCCGGCTGCTGCTGCTCGCCCGGCTGGCGACCGTCTCGCGCCGCGGGCGGCAGCTCACCGAACGGCTGGGGACCACCACGCTCTTCGCGATGGCGCTGGTCGGCGCCGCCTCCTTCGCCGCCTACTTCGCGGAGCATCCGCACAACGCCGGCTTCCGGACGGTGGGGGACGCCCTGTGGTGGGGCGTCGTCACCTTCACCGGAACCGGGTACGGCGACATCACCCCGAGGACGGCGGCGGGCCGCTGGGCCGGCGTCTGCATCATGATCGACGGCGTGGCGACGCTGGGCATCGTCGCGGGCGTGCTGGCCGGCTTCTTCCGCGGCCGCGCCGAGGACGGCGGGCCGCCGGACGGCCCGGACCCCGCCCCGGCGCACGACGCCTGGCCCGGGCCGAGGGCCTGACGGCCCGATAGGCCGGCGGACGGGATCCGCCGACGGAGCGTCAGCCGAGTGGCATAAGTCGGATTTGTCTGTTTTGATCGGGCTGAAGCCTTCCGTCCGGAAGGCGCTCAAGGAGGGCCCGATGTCGAACTATCCGCTGCTCAACATCTTCTGGACCATGGCCGAGCTCTTCATCTGGATCCTGTGGCTCTTCCTGCTGATCCGGATCATCTCCGACATCTTCCGCAGCGAGGACCTCGGCGGCTGGGGCAAGGCCGGCTGGACGGTGCTGGTCATCCTGCTGCCCTTCATCGGCGTGCTGGCCTACCTGATCGCCCGCGGCCGCACCATGCACGAGCGGGACGTCCAGCAGCAGCAGAAGATGGACGACGCCTTCAAGAAGTACGTCCGCGACGCGGCCGCCTCCCCCGACGCCGACGGCTCGACCTCCGGCTCCGGCTCCGGCGGCTCCGGCTCGCACGCCGACGAGCTCTCCCGCCTCGCCGACCTGCGCTCCTCCGGGGCCCTGTCCGAGGAGGAGTTCCAGAAGGCCAAGGACAAGATCCTCGCCTGATCCGACCCGACCCGACCAACCCGACCGACCCGAGCGGAGGCAGCCATGGGCTGCGGATGCATCGTCGCCCTCATCGCGGGACTCTCCCCGCGACTGGCGCTCCTGCTGACCTGGCTGCTCACCAACCGGGTCGCGATCGCCTTCCACCACTCCCTGATCGTTCCCCTGCTGGGCATCATCTTCCTGCCCATGACGACCCTGATGTACGTCTGGGTCTACTCCCCCGTCCTCGGCGTCGGCTCCTGGGGCTGGGTCTTCGTGATCCTCGGCCTCGTTGTCGACCTCGGCTCCTACAGCGCCGGCAGCCGCGGGCCGCAGCGGCGCGCGGCCGCCTGAGCGGCCGTCACCACTGCGGGGCGTCAGTAGCGCAGCGCCCGGGCGACCGCCGCGTGCACGCTGCCGGTGAGCTTGCGGTTGCTGCGGGCGGTGGCGTCGCCGGTCTTCTTGGCGGCGACGTCGGAGAGCGTCACCGCGACGGTGTCCAGGACGTTGCCGTCCTTGTCGGTGAAGTTCACCTGCACGGCGAAGGACTTGGCCGCGTCCGCGGTGTTGGTGGCCGAGACCTTCGCCGTCGCCCGGCCGTCGCCGCCGATGGCGACGGCGCCGAGCTTCACCTGGTCCTTGGCGTTCACCCCGTCCTTCGCCTTGTCCAGCTGCTCCTTGGCCTTCGCCGACGCCGAGGCCAGCACGCCCGCGCCCGCCGAGGCGGCCGCGGAGGCGGCCTTGCTCGCCGCCGACGAGGCCTTGCCGGCGTCGCTGCTGGAGCAGCCCCCCGCCGCCGCGACGACCGCCCCGGCCAGCAGCAGCGCCCCCGCGGCGCGCCCCGCGCCCCGCACCCAGTGATCGGCCATGTCTCCTCCGAAGTCCGCGTCCCTCTCGCCCGGAGAGCTCGAATGCTCGGCAGGCGGGAATGCCGCTCTACTGGGTTACCGGGACGGGGCCGTCGCATGCGGGGACGGCGGTACGTTCATCCGATAGGCGGGCCCCCGACGCCGCGTTAGCCTTCTCCTTGCCAGGAGCCAGCCACGGACGACGTCGGGACGGAACCATGTCGGCAGAGATCTCGCCCACCGGGAAGGACTCCGGCGCCGAGCTGCGGGCCTCGCACGCCGACCGCGACCAGGTGGTGGAGCGGCTCCGGGTCGCCGCCGGCGACGGCCTGATCGGCGCGGAGGAGCTGGACGAGCGCGTCGAGGCCGCCCTCAAGGCCCGCACCCGCGGCGAGTTGGCGCCGCTCACCGCCGATCTGCCGGCCGCCGCGGGCGCGGTCGAGGCCAAGGACACCGTCCGCATCCAGCAGGCCCACAGCGGCCGGATCGAGCGGACGGGCCGCTGGGTGCTGCCGCGGCGGATGGAGCTGGAGATCGCCTGGTGCGCCGTCACCCTCGACCTCACCGAAGCGGTGATCACGAACGACGTCCTGGAGCTGGACGTCAAGATGGCCGGCAAGACCCTGACGCTGATCACCGGGCCGGGCATGGCCGTCGACACCGACGAGCTCCAGCTGGTGCACTGCAAGCTCGACGACCGGCGGGCCCCGGACGATCCCGGGACCCCGGTCACCCTGCGCGTCCGGCTGGTCGGCCAGAAGGCCCACGGCCGGGTGGTGTTCCGCTCCAGGCGGCCCGGCCGGCTGGCGCGGCGCGCCCGCCGCTCCGTCAGGGCGTGACGATGGCGAAGTCCGGGTCGGGCGCGTCCAGGTAGCCGAAGAGCTCGGCGAGCTTCGCCGAGTCGCCCGACACCGTCACCCGCCCCGCCAGGTCCGCCGGCGTCACCGCGCCCAGCAGCACCGCGCGCAGGTCCGCCTCGTCCAGCGTCACCTCCACGTCCGGGGTGCCGGCCGCCGCCGGGGTGGCGCCGGCGACATGGGTGAGCACGCCGTTGCGCAGCCGCATGCTCACCGGATCGGCGCCGTTGATGTTCCAGCGCACCGCGATGTCCGCGTCCCAGGCCCGCGGCCCGTCCACCCGGATGGCGACCGCGTCGAAGAGCTGGTCCAGCGTCAGCGCGGCGAGCATGTCCGGCGGAGAGGTGGACGTCGGCGTCCCCACCCCGCCGTTGCGCAGCTCGTAGGCGCCCATCAGGTAGAAGTTGCGCCAGGTGCCGTTCTCGCTGCCGTAGCCGAGCTGCTCCAGCGCGTCCGCCTGCAGCGCCTTGGCCTCGGCGTTGGAGGGGTCGGCGAAGACGACGTGGTTGACGACCTCCGCCACCCAGCGGAAGTCGCCCGCCTCGAAGGATTCCCGGGCCCGCCGCAGCACCTGATCGGCGCCGCCCATGAACTCCACGTACCGCCGGCCCGCCTCGACCGGCGGGTGCTGCCACAGATGCGCCGGGTTGCCGTCGAACCACCCCAGATAGCGCTGGTAGATCGCCTTGGTGTTGTGGCTGACGGACCCGTAGTAGCCGTGCGTGTGCCACGCCTTCTCCAGCGCCGGCGGCATCTGGATCGCCTCGGCGATCTCCGGCCCCGTCATCCCCTGGTTGAGCATCCGCAGCGTCTGGTCGTGCAGATAGCCGTACAGGTCGCGCTGCTGCATCAGGAACCCGGCGACCCGCTCGCGGCCCCACACCGGCCAGTGGTGGGAGGCGAAGGCGACGTCCGTGGCGTCCCCGAAGAGCATCACCGCCTCGGTGAGGTAGCCCGCCCACACATGCGGGTCGCGCACCACCGCGCCGCGCAGCGTCAGCAGGTTGTGCAGGTTGTGGGTGGCGTTCTCGGCCATGCACAGCGCGCCGTGGTCGGGGAAGTGGATGTTCAGCTCGGCCGGCGCCTCGGTGCCGGGGGTGAGCTGGAAGACCATCCGGATGCCGTCGACGGTCTCGGTCTGCCCGGTCTCGGTGACGTCCACGGTCGGCGGGATGAGGCCGACGGCGCCGGTGGAGGTGGTCTGGCCCAGCCCCGCGCCGATCTGGCCCTGGCCGCCCTTGGGCAGCGCCGCCCCGTACATGTAGGCGGCGCGCCGCGCCATCGCCGTGCCGGCGTAGACGTTCTCGGCGACCGCGTGCCCCAGCAGGCCGGCCGGGGCGAGGATCGGCACCCCGCCGGCGACCTCCTCCTCCGTCACCACGCCCCGCACGCCGCCGAAGTGGTCGACATGGCTGTGGGTGTAGAGGACGCCGGTGACCGGCCGCTCCCCCCGGTGGCGGCGGTACAGCGCCAGCGCGGCGGCCGCGGTCTCCGCCGAGATCAGCGGGTCGATGACGAAGACGCCGCGCTCCCCCTCCACGAAGGTGACGTTGGAGAGGTCGAAGCCGCGCACCTGGTAGATGCCCTCGACGACCTCGAAGAGGCCGTGCTTGGCGACCAGCCCGCCCTGCCGCCACAGGCTGGGGTTGGCGGTGTCGGGGCACTCCTCGGCGAGGAAGGCGTAGGCGTCGGTGTCCCAGACGGTGCGGGCGCCGTCCTCGGAGGCGATGGCCGACTCCTCGGCGGCGGCGATGAAGCCGCGGCTCGCGTCGTCGGCGTCCCGGGTGTCGTCGAAGGGGTAGGCGCCGAGGACGTTCTTGTTGCCCTCGGCGATGCTCGGCTCGGCAGGCCTCGGACCGGTGCTGATGGACATTCAGCGCTCCCTCGGTAACCGTCGTTCGGGCGCCCCCGGACGGTGGACGCACCTCCCCACCGTCCCCGCCGGAACCCGCCGCCACCATTGGGCGGCGCCCGTCCGGGGCACGCCCCCGGGCACGCGACGGGGCCCGCTCCCCGGAAGCTGGGAGCGGACCCCGGTTCAGGCGCAGTGCCCTGGCTGACGCCCGGTCACTCCTTGGCGGCGAGCGCCTTGTCCACCCCCGCCAACGGGGAGCCCAGGCCGGTGACGGTGTCGTAGCCCGGGCCGGCGGTGCACTCGGCGCCGCACGCCCCGTTGGAGCCGGAGGTGACGTCGCTCAGCGCGCCCCCCAGGCCGTAGACGGCCTTGTGCAGGGTGTCGCCGCCGGTGCCGGCGACGGCCAGCGGCGCCTTGCCGCCCGCGCTTCGCAGCTGGTCGGCGGTGGACAGGATGCCCGCCCAGATCGGCGAGGAGAGGCTGGTGCCGCCCACCTCCAGCCACTGCGGCGAACCGCCGGCCGTGGTGTAGACGGCGACACCGGTGCGCGGGTCGGCGTCGAAGCTGACGTCCGGGGCGGCCCGGAACGCCGAGGACTGCACGCCGTCCTGGTAGGCGGGCCGCTTCTCGAAGAAGCTCAGGCCGCCGCCGGTCGCGCTCCACGCGCTCTCGCTCTGGGTGTTGCCGTCGGCGTCCAGCACCAGGTGGGTGCCGCCGACCGAGAGCACATACGGGTTGGTGGAGGAGTAGTTCGCCGGCCAGCCGGCGTCACCCGTGGATTCGGTGCACACCGAGTCGGTCAGCTTGCAGTGGTCGTCGTAGAAGGACTCCTCGGAGAACTCGCCCATGCCCCAGCTGTTGTTGACGGCGGCCGGGTGGTAGGTGTCGGCGACGTCGATCGCCTTGTAGAGCGCGGCGGCGGAGGCGTCGGCGGCCTCCACCAGGACGATCTTCGCCTTGGGCGCGGTGGAGTGGACCCACTCGATGTCCAGGGCGGCCTCCTCCGACCAGCCGGCGTCGGCCTCGGGCTTGCTGCCGGAGGCATAGACCTGCTGGAAGTCGAAGCAGTCGGTGCCCTTGGCGACGCTGTCGCAGGTCTGCGGCAGGCCGAAGTGGTCGGCGAAGTGGTTCAGGTCCGACTCGGCGTTCGCGTAGTCGTAGGCGGCGGTGATGGCCACGGTCTGGCCGGAGCCGTCGCCGGTGAGGCCGAGGCGGGTGCGGATCTGCTGGGGCGTGTAGCCGACGGTGGTCTCGGCGTCGGTGCTCGTCCCGGCCTTGACGGCTTCCTTCCTGGTGATGTGCATCGGCGCGATGGCGTTGCCGATCGGCAGCGGGTGGGTCGTCACCGGCTGCGCGGCGGCGTCCGTGGTGCCGGACGTCGCCGTCTGGGCCTGCTTGGCGGACTGCGCGGACTGCGCCGCGGTGTTGCCGGTGGCCTCCTCGACCGTGATGCCGTGCTGGTAGGAGTCGAGGGCCAACGAGTCCCAGCCGTAGCCGCCGGTGTTCTCGTTGAGGTTGTAGGCGGCCCAGTCGAACTGCACCGCGATCAGGTCGGTGGCCGTGCCCCCGAACAGGTCGGCGGGGACGATCTTGCCGGCGAAGAGCGCGAACACCTGTCCGGCCGAGCTGTCGTACTTGCCGTCGTCCGGGAACGGCTGCGTCCAGCGCAGCACCCCGCCGGCCGCGGCCACGAAGGTCTCCGAGCCGTCGGTGGCCGTGGCGAAGACCGCCTGCTGCGGCTCGGCCAGGGTGTGGACGCGATACAGCGCGCCGCCGTCGGCCGGATGCACCGTCAGCAGGGAGTCGCCGAACTCCACGAGACCGTACTTCTTGGAGGCCGCGAAGCCCCGGAAGGTGGGCGAGCCGGTGGAGTTGTCCGAGCTGAGCACCGTGCCGGTGGTCCCGTCCACGGTCTGCACCAGGTGGGCGCCGGTGGCCGGCTTGTCGCCGCCGAAGGCGAAGGCGACGCCGTGACCGCCGGCGCCCGGGATGAAGGGGCTGGCGAAGGCGCCGGCCTGCGGCTCGATCCAGGCCGCGGTGGCGCCGGTCGGCTGCTCGGTCCAGACCTGGGAGCCGTCGGAGGCGTTCAGCGCGACCGCGGTCGGCGCCGGGTCGGAGGTGCCGCTGAAGCCCGTGCGGTAGCCGCCGTACTCCAGGTAGACGCGGCCGTCGGCGGTGGCCGGCGTCGAGTAGGCGACGGTCTTGCCGGTGGTGCCGGACGGGCGGTAGCTCCACGCCTTGCTGCCGTCCGCGCGGTACGCGGCCAGCTCCGTGCCGGAGGCCAGCACATGCCCGTCGGTGACGACGGCCTTGTACTGGAAGGTGCCGGTGTTCACGTCCGCGTCGAGCGTGCCGTTGCGCGGCTCGAGGACGGCGAAGCCGTGCGAGGTCGCGGCGACCAGCCGCTGCGCGGTGCGGCCGTGGCGGTCGGCCACCGGGGCGAGCGTCAGGTCGCGGACGGCGGCGCTGACGGTGCGCCGCCACAGCACCTTCGGCTGGGGCTTGGTCAGGGTGCGGCCGTCCAGGGCGAAGACGCCCCGGCTCTGGCCGCCCACCACCAGGTCCTTCACCCCGTCGCCGTTGACGTCCGCGGCGGTGGCGCCGTAGACGTCGCCGAGCAGCGGGAGGACGGCGGCGGTGCCGCGCCCGGGGTCGAACCGGTAGGCGGTCTGGTCGTAGCCGACCGTCAGCAACCCGCCGTCATAGGGCGTGATCTGGTCGCCGACGACGGCGCCGGCCTTGCTCCACAGCTGCGTCCCGCCGTCGGTGGCGTAGGCCAGCAGCTGGCTGTGGTCGGGCGCCTCGGCGTCGGTGCGCGACTCCTGGGCGGGGTCGGCGACGGCGGCGTAGACCTTGTCGGTGCCGCTCAGGGTCAGCGAGAGCGTCGGGGCGTTGGCGCCGCCGACGGTGCTGGCCGTGGTGTGCGTCCACAGCGTGCGGCCGCTCGCGTCCAGGCCGGCGATGTCGCTCTGGCCGTCGCTGAGGTCGGCGTTGATGCCGAGTTCGGCGACGGCGTAGCGGGCCTGGTCGCCCTTGGCGCCGGAGTTGACGAGGAACGCCTCGGGGATGGTGCCGTTCCGGGAGGCGATCACCGAGCGCTTGCCGTTGCCGGGGTCGATCGAGGTGAGGTCCCAGCGGACGGCGTCCAGCGGGTCGTTCTGCTCGGCGACCAGGACGCGGTCCGAGGCGGGGTCCTTGTGCAGGATCCGCGGGAAGCCGGGCGTTTTGGTGTCGTCGATCAGCTTGCCGGTGCGGTTGTCGAGGACCAGGACATGGCCGTCGGCGGGCCGCGGGTTGCCGAGGCCCATCGGGGTGTCGGTCCAGCCGGCGGCGATCCGCCCGCCGCCCATCGGCTCGATGTCGGACCACAGCGCCCAGGGGGCCTTGGTGGAATAGCTCCAGGCGGTCCTGCCCGTGACGGCGCCGTGCGCGGCCGCGGAGAAGGAGTAGGAGATCAGCGAGGAACGGCTGTCGCCCTGCGTCGCCACCGGGTTGACGTCCCAGGACGGGCCGGTGGCGTCGGCGACGACCAGCCGGCCGTCCTGCGCGGTGAGCGAGCCGACGTTGCCGGGCAGCAGCTTGTGCCACAGCATCGCGCCGGTCTTGCCGTCCAGGACGGAGACGAAGGTGCCGGACTGCAGGTCGGAGCCGGGCGAGGTGAACGGGCGCGGCGGGGAGTCGCCGACGCTGTAGGCGACGGCGATGTCGTCGGTGCCGTCGTGGTTGACGTCCAGCTGGGCGTAGGGGTGGGTGCCGATGGTGCTCGGCTGGTAGGGGTCGTAGCCCTGGTAGAGGACCGGGCTGAACTCCTGGGACAGGTAGGCGACCTTGCCGGTCACCTGCCAGTCCGTGTAGAGCTGGTGGCTGGTGGTCTGCCAGACGGGGTTGCCGTCGGCGTCGTAGCGGGTGATCGCCCCGCCGCTGAAGATGCCGACCCAGTCGCGGGTGCCGCCGAGGGCGAGGGTGGAGGCCGCGCCGCGCGGGGTCTCCCAACTGCCCTTCTCGGTGAAGCCCTTGGTGCCGGAGGCGTCCGGGGTGGCGGCCTTGGACGTTCCGCTCGCGGCGGAGCCGCCGGTGCCGCCGGTGCCGCTGCTGGACACCGCCTTGCTGCTGTCGCCGCGCGCCTCGGCCACCAGGCCGGGCGTGCCGTCGCTGCGCGGGGTGTAGCGGGCACTCAGCTTGTGCAGGGCGGAGGCGGTCAGCCGCACCGCGTGGCCGTGGCCGCCGCTCTGGCCGGAAGCGGCCTGGCCGGAGTCGGCGACGGCGGCGGGCGCGGCGAGCACCGCGGCCGCGGTGGCCAGCGCGGCGACCAGCCCGACGGGGCGTATGCCCGGGGATCGGAGTCTCATGAGCGTGGTGTGCTCCTCGTGAGTGCGGGGGATCTCCGCACCCTCTCAGGCCAGTTGGGGCCAGCGGGAGCGCGGAAGCGGGCCGGTACCGGCCGCGGTCCGGAACCGGCCCGGGAGTCGGCCCGGGGACCGGACCGGGAGTCGGCCAAGGAGTCGGCCCGGCTGGCCCCGGCTGGTCCCGGATGCCCGGCGGCGGCTATACAGAGGCGACAAACATCCGACGTCCGGAGGTCCCGCCCGTCATGGCCAGCACCGATCCGTCCCGCCCCAACCTCGTGCTCGTGCTCACCGACGACCAGGGCGCCTGGGCGCTCGGCTGCGCCGGCGACCCCGACCTGCGCACCCCGCACCTGGACGGACTCGCCGAGCGCGGCGTCCGCTTCACCAAGTTCTTCTGCACCTCACCGGTCTGCTCCCCCGCCCGCGCCTCGCTGCTCACCGGCCAACTGCCGTCCCAGCACGGGGTGCACGACTGGATCTCCTACCACCACGCCGGCGAGACCGGGCAGGACTTCCTCGCCGGCCGCACCCAGTTCACCGAGGTGCTGGCCGGGGCCGGCTACCGGCTGGGGCTCTCCGGGAAGTGGCACCTGGGCGCCAACGACGTGCCGCGGCCCGGGTTCGTCCACTGGTACGCCCACGAGAGCGGCGGCGGCCCGTACTACGGGGCCCCGATGTTCCGGGACGGCGTGCTGGAGCACGATCCGCGCCACCTCACCGAGCTGCTCGCCGAGGACGCCTGCGCGTTCGTCGACGCCGAGGCGGGTCGGACGCCGGAGGGGCCGGAGGAGCCGTTCGCGCTCTGCCTCAACTTCACCGCCCCGCACGCGCCCTGGGCCGGCCAGCACCCCGAGCGCTGGACCGACCTCTACCGCGGCCGGGAGCTGGCCGGCTGCCCGCAGCCGGAGGAGTGGCATCCCTGGTCCTACCTCGACGACGGCGGGGTGCCGCTGGCCGCGGCGGGCGATCCGCAGGAGTCGCTGATCGGCTACTACGCCTCCATCAGCGCGGTGGACGAGGCCGTCGGGCAGCTGCTGGGGAGGCTGGAGCGGCACGGGCTGACCGAGTCCACGCTGGTCGTCTTCACCAGCGACAACGGCTTCAACTGCGGCCACCACGGGATCTGGGGCAAGGGCAACGGCACCTTCCCGCAGAACATGTACGACACCTCGGTCACCGTCCCGGCGATCATGGCGCAGCCGGGGCGGGTGCCGGGCGGGCGGACCAGCGACGCGCTGGTGTCGGCGTACGACTTCTTCCCGACGCTGGTGGAGCACCTCGGCCTGGACCACCCGGCCGACCCGTCGCTGCCGGGCCGCTCCTTCGCCGACATCCTGGCGGGCGGGGACGGCGCGGCGGACGGTGGGCGGGAGCGGGTCGTGGTCTTCGACGAGTACGGGCCGGTGCGGATGATCCGCACCCGGGAGTGGAAGTACGTCCACCGCTATCCGCACGGGCCGCACGAGCTGTACGACCTGGCCGGCGACCCGGGCGAGACGCGCAACCTCTTCGGCTCGGACGAACACGCCGGCCGGGCGGCGGACCTGGCGGCCGAGCTGGACCGCTGGTTCGCCCGCTACGTCGAGCCGGAGCACGACGGCGCGCGGCTGCCGGTCACCGGCTCCGGCCAGCGCGAGCGCATCCGCCCCGGCACCGGCCCGGGCGCGTTCGCCCCGCCCTACCCGGGCGTCCGCCCGGTGCCCTACCCGCCGCTCGGCGAGGCGTAGTCAGCGCGGTTCGTTCTCGACCGCGTCGCACCAGCCCAGCACGCCGCGGGCGCCGCACTCCGCGGCGAGGGCGCGAGCTTGGGCGAGCTCGGACGCGGCCGTCCCGGCGTCGCCGGTGCGCAGCGCCAGCTCGGCGAGCGCCAGGTGCGCGGCGGCCGTCGCCGGGGCATGCCCGGCCTGCTGACGCAGGCTCAGGGAGGCGGCGAAGCCCTCGCGGGCGGCGTCGAAGCGGCCCGCGTCGGCGTCCGCGAAGGCGAGGTGGCGGAGCGCGTAGGAGAGCACCAGCCCGGCGCCCGCCTCCTCGGCCATCGCGCGGGAGCGCTCGAACTCCGCCACGGCGGCCGCGGTGTCGCCGGCGACGACCTGGTGGTAGAGGCCGATCCCGAAGCGCGCCTCCGCCTCGCCGGCGGCGTCGCCGAGCGCGGCGAAGAGCTCGGCGGCGCGCCGAAAGGCCGTCAGCTCGGCCTCCTCCGGCCGGCGTTCGGCGAGGAAGCGGGCGTGCCGCAGCCAGCCCCGGGCGAGCGCGGACCGCGCGTCCACCGCGTCCAGCAGCAGCTCGCCCTCCCCGACGGCGGCGGCCTCGCCGCCGAAGGTCGCGCGCTCGTAGGCGTCCATGGCGTCCTCGATGGTCACCCGGGCGACACTAGCGCCTGACGGCCCGCCGCGGGCAGACGCGTCGGTTCACGCCGACAGGACGCACGCGCCGGACGCCGCCTACGCGTTGAGGTAGCCGTAGCGGTCCGTCGCGTCGTGCACCTCCACGCCCCCGTCCCGCACCCGCCACTCCTGCACGCCGTCGGTCTCGTGGACGGCGGTGAACAGCCCCCTCACCAGGTCCCCGTCCGCGTCGGAGGCCGGCGTCCGCGCCAGCGCCCGCACCTCGGCGAGCAGCTCGCCGACGCACTGCGCCCGCAGGTCCGCGCCGAAGTAGGCCGCGCAGCTCCACGCGCTCTGCCGCGCGGGGAACGTCCACCCGCCCGAGTACGCCGGCGGCGGTCCGCCCGCCACCCGGCGGGCGATCGCGTCCAGTTGGACGCGGTCGCACTCCAGCCACCCCCGCACGGTCACCCAGACGCCCATCTCACCCCTCCCGCCCGCGCCGCGCGTCGACGTTGCCGGCGAGCGTGCGCAGCAGCGCCGGCAGCTCCGCCGCGGTCGCGTCCGGCACCCCGGCGAGGGTCTCCTCGGCGAGCCCGCACCACAGCTCCTTCACCCGCTCGACCAGCGCCGCGCCGCCCTCGGTGAGCTCCACGACGCTCGCCCGCCGGTCCCCCGGCGCCGGCACCCGCCGGACGTGCCCGGCCGCCTCCAGCTTCCGCGTCATCAGGGTGACGCTCGGCGGCTCGACGGCGAGCGCCCCGCTCAGCTTCGCCTGGATCATCGGACCCGTCCGGGCCAGCTCCAGCAGCAGCGCCTCCTGTCCGGGATGGAGGCCGAGCGGGGCCAACAGGGCGGTGATCCGGGCGCGATGACGCAGCGCCAGCAGCCGGATCGCCTGGTTCACGGCATCGGCCTGTGCGAAGTCCACGGGAGCCTCCCTCGGCCCTTGACAGGGTTGGTTATCCGCATAACGTTATCCGCATAACCAACTCTAGCAGGAGGCGGACATGGCACCCGAACCAGCTCTGCGCACCCGGAGCGGACCCCCAGCACGCACCGGCCGCACCGGCCGCACCGCCCGCACCCGCTCCGGCGCGACGGTCCTGGCGCTGCTGTGCGCCTGCCAGTTCATGGTGATCCTGGACTCGTCGATCGTGAACGTCGCGCTCCCCTCCATCGACCGCGACCTCGGCTTCAGCACCGCCGGCCTCGCCTGGGTAGTCAACGGCTACCTGCTCACCCTCGCCGGCCTGATGCTGCTCGGCGGCCGCGCCGCCGACCTGCTCGGGCCGCGCCGGATGCTCACCGCCGGGCTCGCCGTCTTCTCCGCCGCGAGCCTCGCCGCCGGCCTCGCCGGCTCCCCGGGGACGCTCGTCGCCGCACGCGTCGTGCAGGGCGCGGGCGCCGCGCTCACCGCCCCGGCGACGCTCGCCGTGCTCGGCACCCGCTTCACCGAACCGGGCGCGCGGGCCCGGGCGTTCGGCGCCTGGTCCGCCTCCGGCGGCATCGGCGGGATGGCCGGCGCGCTCGCCGGCGGCGCGCTGACCACCGGGCTCTCCTGGCGCTGGGTGTTCCTTGTCAACGTGCCGATCGGCGCCGCGCTGATCGCCGTCGCCGCCACCACGCTCGCCGGGGCGCACGGCCCGGCCCGCGAGCGGCTCGACCTGGCCGGCGCGGCCACCGGCACGGCGGCGCTCGCCGCGGTGGTCTACGGCGTGATGGAGAGCGCCTCGGCCGGCTGGACGTCCGCCGCGGCGCTCGGCCCGCTGGCCGCCGGGGCGGTGCTGCTCGCCGGGTTCGCCGCCGTCGAGGCGCGGCTCGCGTCCCGCCCGCTGCTGCCGCTGCGGCTGCTGCGGATCCGCGGGGTGGCGGTGGGCGGCGCCATGCTGCTGGTCTTCGGCGGGGTGGCCATCGCGATGTGGTACTTCTCCTCGCTCTTCCTCCAGGACGTGCTCGGCTGGAGCGCGCTGCGCGCCGGCCTCGGGCAGACGCCCACGGCGGTGATGTTCCTGCTGGTGGCGCGGGGCGCGGCGGGGCTGCTGCCGCGACTGGGGGCGCGCACCCTGGTGGTGGCCGGGGGCGCGGCGCTGCTCGCCGGGTTCGGCTGGCTCTCCCGGGCCGGCGCGGGCAGCGGCTTCGCCGCGGACGTGCTGGGGCCGACGCTGCTGGTCGCCGTCGGCATCGGGCTGGTCTTCCCCACCGTGATGGCCTCGGCGACGGCGGACGCCCCGGAGGGCGACGCGGGCGTCGTCGGCGGCATCGCGGCCACCGCCCAGCAGGTCGGCGGGGCCGTCGGATTGGCCGTGCTGACCACCGCGGCCGCGGCGGCGCACGGCGGCTCGGCGGCGCACGCCGCGCGGGCGTCCGGCGACGACCGGGTCTTCCTGATCGCGGCGGGCCTCTCCCTGCTGCTCGCCCTCGGCGGACTGGTGCTGGGCCGCCGCCCGCGCGCGGCCGCCTGACGCGGTGTCACTGCCGGGCGGCCAGCTGTGCCGGGCCACCTCCGCCGGATCCGGCCGCACCCGGGCGGGGTCGACGACAGCCTCGTGAACGGCGAGCCAGTACGGGGCGATCTCCCCGCGGCAGAGGAACTTCAGCGCGAACCGGACCGGCGCCCGCACCCCGGTCTCCTCCGCCAGCTCCCGCGCCGCGGCGTCGGCGTAGGACTCGCCCGGCGCCACCGCCCCGCCGATCAGCCGGTTGCGGCCGCCGGGGAAACGCGGGACGTCCTCGGGCCGCCGGTGGACGAGGACGCGGCCCTCGCCGTCCCGGCAGACCACCGTCGCCACCCGGTGCAGCCAGCCGCGCCGGACCGCCTCGCCGCTACGCCGCCGGCACCAGCGGTCGGTCGTCCGCCAGCACCTCGCGGAGCAGCCCGTGCGGATGGCCGCGGCGCCGCCACTCGCGCGGGTAGCCGAGCGAGACCTCCCAGAACGGCACCCCGTCGACGAGTTCGCGCCGCGGGATGTGCAGATGCCCGTAGACCACGCCCGCCAGGTGGAAGCGGCGGTGCCAGTCGGCTGTCCGCTCGGTGCCGCACCACATCGCCAGGTAGGGGCTGAACATCCGGTCCGCCGGACCGCGCACCAGCGGGTAGTGGTTCACCAGCAGCAGCGGCACCGCCGGGTCGTCCGCCTCCGCCAGCCGCCGCTCGGTGGCGGCGACCCGTGCCGCGCACCACGCCTCCCGGCTGGGGTACGGGGCCGGGTCGAGCAGGAACTCGTCGGTGAACATCACCCCGGCCTCGCGTGCGGCCCGTCGCGCCGCGGCCGCGTCGGAGAAGCCCGGCGGCAGCCAGCTGTAGTCGTAGAGGAGGAAGAGCGGGGCGACGCGCACCGGCCCGCCCGCGCCGGCGAAGACCGGGTAGGGGTCCTCCGGGGTGAGCACGCCCAACCCCCGGCAGACGTCCACCAGATGGCGGTAGCGCTCCTCGCCGCGCAGCTGGACGGGGTCCTTCGGGGGCGTCCACAGCTCGTGGTTGCCGGGCGCCCACACCACCGTCGCGAACCGCGTCGCGAGCAGCGCGAGGGTCGCCTCGACGGCCGGGGTGCGCTCGGCGACGTCCCCGGCTATCAGCAGCCAGTCGTCCGGCGTCTCGGGCCGCAGCCCGTCGACGACCTCCCGGTTGTCGGCGACCCCGGCATGCAGGTCGCTCACCGCGAACAGCCGCGGCCCGTCCGCCGCCGCGGCGCTCACCAGCGGTCGTGGACCAGGGCGCGGATCTCCCGGTCGTACAGCTCGCGCACCGCGGCGAGCGTCTTGTCGGACAGCGGCGGCAGCGCGGCCGCCGCGGCATTGGCGCGGGCCTGCTCGGCGGTGCGGGCGCCGGGGATGACGGTGCTGACGCCGGGCTGCTGGACGATCCACCGCAGCGCGGTCTGCGCGGGGGTGGCGCCCTCGGGCGCGAGCGCCGCGAACTCGGCGGCGGCGCGCACGCCGGTCGCGTAGTCGACGCCGGAGAACGTCTCGCCCTGGTCGAAGGCCTCGCCGTGCCGGTTGTAGGTGCGGTGGTCGTCGGCGGCGAAGACGGTGTCGGCGGTGTAGCGGCCGGAGAGCAGGCCGCTGGCGAGCGGCACCCGGGCGATGATGCCGACGCCGGCCTCGGCGGCGGTCGGCAGCACCCGCTCCAGCGGCTTGAGGCGGAACGGGTTGAGGATGATCTGCACGCTCGCCGTGCCGGGGCGGGCGATCGCGGCGAGCGCCTCGTCGCAGGTCTCCACGCTCACCCCGTAGGCGGCGATGCGGCCCTCGTCGACGAGGGCGTCCAGCGCGTCGTAGACGGCGTCGGTGGAGTAGACGGGCGTCGGCGGGCAGTGCAGCTGCACCAGATCCAGCCGCTCCACGCCGAGGTTGGCGCGGGAGCGGTCCGTCCAGGCGCGGAAGTTGGCGGCGGTGTACTCCGCGGGGTCCAGCGGGGCGCGGCGGCCCATCTTGGTGGCGACGGTGACGCCGACGCCGGGGTGCTCCCGCAGGAACCGCCCGATCAGCCGCTCGCTGCGGCCGTCGCCGTAGACGTCGGCGGTGTCGAGGAACGTGACGCCGGCGTCGACGGCCGCCTCCAGCACGGCCAGCCCGTCCCGCTCCGCCACCTCGCCCCAGTCTGCCCCCAGCTGCCAGGTCCCCTGCCCGACCACCGAAACCGCCCGCCCGGTCCTGCCAAGTGTCCGCTGCTCCATGCCCCCCATTCTCCCCCGCCCGCGCAGCTCCCCGAGTACCCGCCCCCGCCTGTCGCCCGCCCGGGCGTTTCGCCGCGGCGACGGCGAGAGCCGAAGACCGGC
>NZ_MLCF01000010.1 GCF_001879105.1 Mangrovactinospora gilvigrisea
CCGTACACCGCGCCGAGCGCCACGCCGAGGCCCGCGGACTGGCTCAGCGTCAGCCCCGCGCCCACCGCGTTCATGCCCAGCACCGACACCGACGCGTCCAGCTTCATCCCGGACAGCGCCCCCGTCACCGGCACCGCCACCGCCAGCACCACCCCGAGCGACACCGCCCGCACCAGCACCCAGCCCGCCGACGCGCGGAACACGCCGCCCGGGCCGAACCGCCGCTCCGCGTCCGCCGCCCGCGCGGCGGCCAGCACGCCCGCCGCCAGCACCATCACCGCCACCGCGACCGGCAGCAGCCACACCCGCCCGTCCAGCGAGGCGAGGTCGCCCGGCCCGAAGGTGCGCGCCATGTCGGGCTTCAGGAACTGGTCGAGGGGCGCCGGCACCACATGCGCCAGCTGTCCCTTCGCCTCGCCGCTCCAGGTGACGAACATGCCCAGCGAGACCGCGACGAACGCCGCGTTCGGCGCCGCCAGCAGCACCCCGCCCACCGTCGTCGATCCCCCGTTGCCGGTGATCGCCGCGATCAGCCCGCCGACCACCGCCGCGGCCACCGCGCCCACGCCCACCGTCACCACCGCGGAGACCGCGGGCCGGATGTGACGCTGCACCAGCAGCGGCCCCACCCCGCCCGAGCCGCGCAGCGCCGGCAGCCGGCGCGAGGAGAGCACCGCGAGCACCGCCACCACCAGCGCGAACACCAGCGAGCCCAGCAGCGCCGAGCCCGCCGAGGCGCGGAAGCCGACGGAGGCCTTGGAGCCGGCCAGCCCGGCGAGGCTCTTGCCGAGGTCGCCCAGGTCGATGCCGCCGAGGTTGAGCCCGCCGCTGGGCACCAGCTTGGCGCCGTCGATGGTGATGGTGTCGTGCGCGGCCCAGGTGACGCCGGAGCAGAGCACCGCGAAGACCACTATCAGCTGCCCGGCGCGGACGGCGAGCTCCGCCGGACTGACCGAGACGCGCCGGCGCAGCGGCCGCAGGAAGACCGCGCCCAGCACCAGCGCGCCGGCCACCGTGGGGCCGAGCGGCATCAGATGGAGGCCGATGCCGGTGGGCCCGGCGCTGGCGCCGAACGCCTGGAGGTCGCCGCTGGGCTGGAGGTGGCCGCCGAAGGAGAGCACCACCACGGCCGCCGTCATCGGCAGCAGCCGGGCGACCTTGTCCGCGCCGACCAGATGGAGCCCGAGGGCGGCGACGCCGCCCATCACGCCCAGCGCCCACGCGGCGGCGAGAAGCGCCGGGAGCCAGCCGCGCACCAGGGCGGTCGCCACCGCGGCCGCCTCGTCGCGCGGAGGGGGCATCTGCCCGTCGCGCCCGTCCATGGCCCCACCCCGAGTCGTCGTGTCGCGGGACGCTCCCGCTCGCGCTGGGGGCGCGTCCGCCGATCCCCTCCGACCCTACTGGGGGCCCGCCGACTTGCCCATGCCGCACGGCTTCTGACGGCGGCTCGGAGACACAACACGGACAATCGCGACGGTCCTGTACCGCACCGTTGCCTATCAGTAACCCCAATCGGCTTTTCCCTTGGCGTGCAGGCTGCGATAGTTTTCCCCCAGCCGGTAGCGAGCGCCGTGGTGCAACACGCGTATTGCCCGGGGGATTCAAGGCAAGTCGAACGTGGGGCAGGCTGGAAGTGCCGGAACTAGTACTGGAATGGAACGGTCAGTCGTGGACGCTCGATCCCGGGCGCAGCTACGACCTCGGCCGCGGCGGTGAATCCGCTTTCGTGTTCGATGATGCGCGGGTCTCCTGGCGCCACGGCACGATCGGATTCGACGGGTCCGGATGGGTGCTGACCGACCACGGCAGCACCAACGGCACCTATGTGAACGGCCAGCGCACCCAGGTGGTGCAGCTGATGCCGGGGACGGTGGTCAACCTCGGCAACCCGCAGGACGGCCCGCTGCTGGCCTTCCGCGGCACGGCCCCGGAGCCGGCGCAGGCCGCGCAGTCCAACCTGCACGAGGCCCGCACCCAGCTGGCCGGCCCCGCCGTCCAGATGCCCCAGGGCGCGCCCCCGCAGGCCGGGATGCCCCCGCAGCAGGGCATGCCCCCGCAGGGGATGCCGCCCCAGGGCATGCCGCCGCAGCAGCAGGTCCCGGCGCAGGCGCAGTTCGCCCAGCAGCCGACCGCGCCGCGGCGCCCCGCCTCCGGGCAGCACCCCGAGGCCGGCGGCAACCGCGCCGGAGGGAACGTTCAGCCGACCGCGATCCGCAGCCTCCAGGGCGTCGGCGTGGTCAAGATCGGCCGTGCGCTCGACAACGACGTGGTCGTCGACGACCTGCAGTCGTCCCGCTACCACGCCACGCTGAACCTGCTCCCCGACGGCCGCGCCGAGCTCGTCGACCTGGGCAGCCACAACGGCACCTACGTCAACGGCCAGCAGGTCCGCCAGCAGGTCATCGGCCCGGACGACGTGGTCGGCATCGGCCACAGCTCGTTCCGGCTGGTCGGCAACAGCCTCCAGGAGTTCGAGGACACCGGTGAGGTCTCCTTCTCCGCCCACAACCTGAACGTGATCGTGGGCAAGGAGCGGATGAAGATCCTCGACTCGGTCAGCTTCGGGCTGAACTCGAAGTCGCTGGTGGCCGTCCTCGGCCCGTCCGGTGCCGGCAAGTCCACCCTCGTCAAGGCGCTCACCGGCTACCGGCCCGCCGACGAGGGCAGCGTGCTCTACGACGGCCGCAACCTCTACCGCGAGTACGCCGAGTTGCGCTCCCGCATCGGCCTGGTGCCGCAGGACGACATCCTGCACAGCCAGCTGACGGTCCGTTCGGCGCTGCGCTACGCCGCCCAGCTGCGGTTCCCCGGCGACACCGCGCACGAGGAGCGCAACGCCCGCGTCGAGGAGGTCATCCGCGAGCTGGGCCTGGAGCAGCGTGCCGGCAACCGGATCACCGCGCTCTCCGGCGGTCAGCGCAAGCGCGTCTCGGTCGCCCTGGAGCTGCTCACCAAGCCGTCCCTGCTCTTCCTGGACGAGCCCACCTCGGGCCTCGACCCGGGCATGGAGCGCCAGGTGATGCAGATGCTGCGCGGGCTGGCCGACGACGGCCGCACCTGCGTGGTCATCACCCACGCCACCGAGAGCCTGGACCTGTGCGACCGCGTGCTGGTGCTCGCGGTCGGCGGCTCGGTCGCCTACTTCGGCCCGCCGGACGAGGCGCTGCCGTTCTTCGGCGTCGGCCGCTGGTCCGAGGTCTTCGACATGCTCGACCGCAACAAGGAGTTCGACTGGAAGGGCCGCTACCGGTCCTCCGAGCACCACCAGCTCTACTCCGGCGAGCTCGACGCCCAGCAGGCGCAGGCGGCCCAGCAGGCCGCGCAGCAGCAGATGCAGCCCGGCGGCGCGATGGCGATGCAGCCCACGGCCCGCCCGCCGCGCCCCTCCAGCTGGGGCTCCCAGCTGTGGACGCTGTGCCGCCGCTACGCCCGGGTGATCTCGTCCGACAAGGGCTTCCTGGGCCTGAGCGTCGCACTGCCGCTGATCCTGGGCGCGCTGGTGATGGTGCTGCCCAACAAGTACGGCTTCAAGATCCCCGATCCACCCACCAACGCCAAGGGCTTCCCCTTCTACAACAAGGACGCCGTCACCAGCCTGATGATCATGGTGCTGGCGATCTGCTTCACCGGGGCGGCCAACTCGGTGCGCGAACTGGTCAAGGAGCGCGTCATCTACGAGCGGGAACGGGCCACCGGCCTGTCGCGCTCGGCCTACATGATGTCCAAGGTGATCGTGCTCGGCATCGTCACCTCGATCCAGGGCATCGTCATCGCCCTGATCGGCTTCAACTACCGGGCCCTGCCGGACAAGGGCCTGCTGCTCTCCAGCCAGTCGCCGTTCCTGGAGATGACCTTCACCCTGGTGGTCCTCGGCATCGCCTCGCTGATGATCGGCATGGTGCTCTCCGCCGTCGTCAAGAGCAGCGAGATGACCATGCCGCTGCTGGTGCTCTTCGCGGTCGTCCAGGTGGCCTTCGCCGGCGCCCTGTTCAAGATCTTCGGCAGCGCGGGCGTCGAGCAGCTCGCCTGGCTGATGCCGGCCCGCTGGGGCCTCGGCGCGCTCGGCGCCAGCATCAACATCAACCGGCTGTCGCCGCCCTGGGACTCCAGCGGCAAGACCGACCCGATCTGGAACAACACCGTGGGCCAGTGGAGCATCGACATCGGGATCCTGGTGGCCATGGCACTGGTGTGCGCGTTCCTCGTGACCCGGTTCCTGCGCCGGCACGAACCCGAGGTCATGCGCAAGTAACGCCTCGTCAGGGGGGCCGCACCGCGACAGCGGGGCGGCCCCTCCGCTTTTTGCCCAACTCCGCAGATCCGCAGGTGTCTTCCGGATCCGACCGGCTGCTGCCATCGTGATTCCGAAGCAACCGATGACGACCCGGGGGAGCGTCATGCCCGAGATGCAACTGGACTGGAACGGCCGCACCTGGACGCTGGACACCGACCAGCAGTACACCATCGGCCGCAGTCCGGAGTCCTCGTTCGCCACCGACGACACCCGCGTCTCCTGGCGGCACGCCGTCATCACCTACCCGCCCGAGCAGCGGCAGTGGGTGCTGAAGGACCGTCAGTCCACGAACGGGACCTACGCCGTCAACCCGGCCATCGGCGGCCCCGAGCGGATACACGAGGCGCCGCTCACCTCCGGCACCGCGCTCCGCTTCGGCAGCGCCGCGGACGGACCCGTGCTCTCCGTCGTCACGGCCCCCGAACCGGTCGTCGCCGCCGCGGGGGTCGGCGGGGCCGGCGCCGCGGGCGGCGGACGCGGACCGGCGCTCGCCGAGCGCGAGGGGGGCTACTCGCTCGGCGGCGGCACCGTCTACGGCGACCGCGGCGCCACCATGATCCGCGACCTGACGGCCGCCCAGCGCGGCCGCACCCGCTACCGCATCGGCCGCGGGCTGGAGAACGACCTCGTCCTCACCGACCTGATGGTCTCCCGCTTCCACGCCGAGCTGCGGCCCACCTCCGACGGCCGCACCGAGATCGTCGACCTGGACAGCCACAACGGCACCTACGTCAACGGTGTCCGGGTGGAGCGGCATGTGCTGGCCCCCACCGACGTCGTCGGCATCGGCCACTCCGCGTTCCGACTGGTCGGCACCGAGCTGCAGGAGTTCGAGGACACCGGCGCGGTCTCCTTCGCCGCCCGCGAGCTGGTGGTGGAGGTCGGCCCGCAGAAGACCCGCATCCTGGACCGGGTCAGCTTCGGCCTCGGCGAGAAGTCGCTGGTGGCCGTGGTGGGCCCGTCCGGTGCCGGAAAGTCCACGCTGATCAAGGCCCTGACGGGGTACCGGCCGGCGGACAGCGGCGACGTCCTGTACGACGGCCGCAACCTCTACAAGGAGTTCGCCGAGCTGCGCTCCCGCATCGGCCTGGTGCCGCAGGACGACATCCTGCACAGCCAGCTGACGGTGCGCACCGCCCTGCGCTACGCGGCCCGGCTGCGCTTCCCCGGCGACACCCGCCCCGAGGAGCGCAACGCCCGCGTCGAGGAGGTCATCCGCGAGCTGGGCCTCGACCAGCGCGCCGACAACCGCATCACCACCCTCTCCGGCGGCCAGCGCAAGCGCGTCTCGGTGGCGTTGGAGCTGCTCACCAAGCCGTCGCTGCTGCTCCTCGACGAGCCGACCTCCGGCCTCGACCCGGGCCGCGAGAAGCAGACCATGCAGACCCTGCGCGGGCTCGCCGACGACGGCCGCACGGTGATGGTGGTGACGCACGCCGTCGCCAGCCTCAACCTCTGCGACCGGGTGCTGGTGCTCGCGGTGGGCGGCAAGGTGGCCTACTTCGGCCCGCCGGAGGAGGCGCTCGCCTTCTTCCGGCAGGACGACTGGGCGGACGTGCTGATCCAGCTGGAGGAGCACAAGGACTACGACTGGGCGCAGCGCTACCGCGACTCCCAGCACTACCAGGTCTACAGCGCGGACGTGGAGGCCGTCGCGCCGGAGAACCGGCAGGGCGGGGTGGGCGTCGCGGGCGGCGGCCGCGGGGCGCGGGCGGCGACCGCGCCGCCGAAGCCGCAGGGCTGGCTCTCCCAGCTCACCACGCTCTGCCGGCGCTATGTCTCGGTGATCTCCTCCGACCGCGGCTTCATCGTGCTGATGGCGGTGCTGCCGCTGGTGCTGGGCGCGGTGAGCCGGGTGATCCCGTCGGCGGACGGCCTGGCGGCGCCACCCGGCGGCGGCTTCAACAAGGACGCCCCGACGGTGCTGCTGATGCTGGCGATCGCGGCGTGCTTCACCGGGGCGGCGAACTCGGTGCGCGAGCTGGTGAAGGAGCGCGTCATCTACGAGCGCGAGCGCGCGACGGGGCTGTCGCGCTCGGCGTACGTGCTCTCCAAGGTGATCGTGCTCGGCGTCATCACGGCGGTGCAGGGCATCGTCATCGCCGGGATCGGGATGGCCGGGCGCAAGCTGCCGACCGAGGGACTGGTGCTGAAGTCGCTGCCCGAGGTCGAGCTGATCCTGGTGATCATGCTGCTGGGCGTGGTCGCGATGATGGTCGGCCTGGTGATCTCGTCGGTGGTGCGGGCGCCGGAGTCGACGCAGCCGCTGCTGGTGATCTTCGCGATCGTGCAGGTGGTGTTCACCGGCGCGCTGTTCAAGATCCCGGGGACACCGGGGCTGGAGCAGGTCGCGTGGCTGATGCCGTCCCGGTGGGGGGTGGCGGCGCACGCGGCGACGATCAACCTCAACAAGATCCTGCCGCCGTGGGACCCGAAGCACCCCAATGCGACGGATCCGCTGTGGGACCACACGGCGAGTCAGTGGGGCATCAACATGGGCGCGTTGGCGCTGCTCGCGATCGTCGCGGGCGTGCTGGTGACGCGGCTGCTGCGCCGCCACGAGCCCGAGGTCATGCGCAAGCGCTGACGCCCGGCCCCGCTTGCCGCCCCTTCGCCCCGGCACCCCGCCCGGGGGTGGTTGCGGTGTGGGCGCCGTCGGCTGCCGCCGGTCCGCCGGTTCCTGCCGCCCCCCGGCGGCGCGGAGCGCCCGGCGCTTCGCGCGGGTGGCTCCGGCGTGAGCGCTGCCCGCGGCCGCCGGGCTGCCCGTTCACGCCGCCCCTCACTCTCTCTGCTCTCCCCGCCCCCCGTTCCTCGTTCCCTTCCCGCTCCCGCCCGCGGCGGCGCGGAGCGCCCGGCGCCTCGCTGGGGCGTGGCGGCGGGCGGGGACCGGGCTACCGCGTGGCGCGGTCCAGTTCGAGGATGATCGAGCGGTAGCCGGCGTCGTCGGTGACGTGGTCCATCCCGACCTCGCACATCCGGTTCGCGGAGACGTACGCGTCGAACGGCCCCCGCTCCCGCACCTCGGCCGCCTCCGCCGCCGTCGCCGACTCGGTCAGCTCGCGGTGCAGCATCCCGCGGTCGCCCGCGAACCCGCAGCACCCCGCGCCGTCCGGCACCACCACCTCGTCCGCGATCCCCCGCAGCGCCTCCACCAGCTGCCCGGAGACCCCCAAGTGCTCCATCGAGCACGTCGGATGGACCACCACCCGCCCCAGCCGCCGCTTCACCTCAAGGCGCGGCAGCAGCCGCTCCGCCGCCCAGGTCACCGAGTCGACGACGGTCAGCTTCGCGTGCCGCTCCCGGTTCTCCTCCGTCAGGTACGCCACCGTCTCCTTGGAGATCCCCAGCGTGCAGCTGGACGCGTCCACCACCAGCGGCAGCCGCCCCCCGTCCGTCCACTCCCAGGCCCGCTCCACGATCCGGTTCGCCATCAGGGCGTTGCCGTCCTCGTAGCCCTTGGAGTGCCAGATGGTCGCGCAGCACGTCCCCACCACGCCCGGCGTGCCGTCGGAGGCCTGCGGGATCCACACCGGCAGCCCGGCCCGCGCGCTCACCGCCACCATCGCCTCCGGGAGCGACGGCCCGTCGCCGTCGGACTCGCCGAAGATCCGGTTGACGCAGGCCGGGTAGTACACCGCCGCCGCCTCCGCCCGCGCCGACGCCGCCATCCGCGGCACCCGCTCGCGCCGCGCCGCCCCCGGCACCTCCGGCAGCCACTCGGGCACCAGGTCCGGACGGACCACCGCGCGCGCCGCCCGCGTCACCCCGCCCACCAGCCCGGACGGCAGCTTCGACGCCACCGCCACCGCGGCGTGCGCCCCCGACTCCACCGCCCCCCAGTGCTTGGCGACCGCCGCCGCGGTGCGCTCCTCGGCCGGCGAGTGCCGCGCGTGCCGGAAGCCCTTCATCATCACGCCGGTGTCGATGCCCACCGGACACGCGATCTTGCAGGAGCCGTCGCCCGCGCAGGTGTCCACCGCGTCGTAGCCGTACTCCTCGACCAGCCCGTCCAGCACCTCGGTCTGCTCGCCCTGCCGCATCATCTCCCGGCGCAGCACGATCCGCTGCCGCGGAGTGGTCGTCAGGTCGCGGCTGGGGCAGACCGGTTCGCAGAAGCCGCACTCGATGCACGGGTCGGCGACCTTCTCCACCTCGGGGATGGTCTTCAGCCCGCGCAGATGCGCCTCGGGGTCGCGGTCCAGCAGCACCCCGGGGGCGAGCACCCCGGACGGGTCGAAGAGCCGCTTGATGCGCCACATCAGCCCGGTCGCCTTCGCGCCCCACTCCAGCTCCAGGAACGGCGCCATGTTGCGCCCCGTCCCGTGCTCCGCCTTGAGCGAGCCGTCGAACCGCTCCACCGTCATCCGGCAGAAGTCGTCCATGAAGGCGGCGTAGCGGCGCACGTCGCCCTCGTCCGCCGCATCGAAGGCGATCATGAAGTGCAGGTTGCCGGCCGAGGCGTGCCCGGCGACCGCCACCGTGAAGCCGTGCTCCCGCTGCAGCTCCAGCAGCGCCTCCGCGGCGTCGGCGAGCCGGGACGGCGGGACGCAGAAGTCCTCGGTGATCAGCGTCGTCCCAGACGGCCGGGTGCCTCCCACCACGGTGACGAACGCCTTGCGCAGCTTCCAGTAGAAGGCCTGCTTCTTCGCGTCCCGGACGAACCCCTCCTGGGGGACGCCGGCGAGCGTGAGCGTGTCCAGGTGGGCCTGGGCGGCCGCCGCCTTCGCCGCCAGCGCCGCCTCGTCCGCCGCCCGGTACTCCACCAGCAGCGCGGCGGTGCCCTCGGGCAGCTCCGCCCACTCCGGCGGCACGCCCTCCATCACCGCGGAGGCGCGCAGGGTGTTCTCGTCCATGATCTCGGCGGCGAAGGCGCCGGCCGCCACGAACCCGGGCACCGCCGCGCCGGCGTCCCGCAGGGTGGGCAGGAAGAGCAGCGCGGTGGACGCCAGCCGGTCGAACGGCAGCGTCTCGAAGACCAGTTCGGAGAGGAAGCCGAGGGTCCCCTCCGAGCCCACCATCAGCCCGCGCAGGATCTGCGCCGGGGTCTCCCCGTCGAGCAGCGCGTCCAGGCGGTAGCCGTTGGTGTTCTTGATCTCGTACTTGGCGCGGATCCGGGCGGACAGCTCCGCGTCCGCCTCCACCTCGCGCTTCAGCTCCAGCAGGCCGGCCGCGAGCTCCGGCTCGGCCGCCGCCAGCCGCTCGTCGGCGTCCGGCGCGGCGGTGTCCAGCACCGTGCCCGAGGGCAGCACCACGGTCATCGAAGCGACCGTGCGGTAGGAGTTGGCGGTGATGCCCGCGTTCATCCCCGAGGCGTTGTTGGCCACCACCCCGCCCAGCGTCGCGGCGATCGAGCTCGCCGGGTCCGGGCCCAGGCGGCGGCCGTGCCGGGCCAGGGTGGCGTTGGCACGGGCCACCGTGGTGCCGGGGCCGACCCGCACCCGCCGGGCCTCGTCCAGCACCTGCACCGACTGCCAGGCGCGGCGCACGTCCACCAGGATGTCGTCGCCCTGCGCCTGCCCGTTGAGGCTGGTGCCGGCGGCCCGGAAGACCGCGCTGCGGCCCGTGCGGCGGGCGTAGGCGAGGATCGCGGAGACGTCCTGCACCGTCTCGGCCACCACCACGACCTGCGGCACGAACCGGTACGCGCTGGCGTCGGAGGCGTAGCGCACCAGGTCGGTGATCCGATGACGGACCTTCTCCTCGCCCATCAGGGTGATCAGTTCGGAGCGCAGCGGCTCGGGCGTGCCACCGGCGAGCTCCGCCGGAACGCGGTCGGGGGACGGGCGGCCGTCGCGGGGGAGCAGCGCGTCGGGCTTCGGTTCCAGGAGCGGCATGATTCGAACACTATCGACGCGCCGCGACGGCGCGTCGGTGCCCCGCCGTCGGGCCGCCGCGGGGGGCTCGCTAACCTTTCTTGCGTCTGTATGCCGGACGTGGTTCGGAATATCCAGCAAAGGGACGGTGCGGTGGCCAACGAGACCCTGGCACAACTGAGCAACTGGCTGATCTACTCCGCGATCGCCGTGTACCTTCTGGCGTTCTTCGCCTACTGCGCGGAGTGGGTCTGGGGCGGCCGCAGCCGGGTCGCGGTGCAGTCCGCGGCCCTGGTCGGCGCCGCGAACGAATCCGCCGAGGAGAAGGTGCTGGTCGGCGCGGGCGTCGGCGGCTCCGGGCGGGCCGGCAAGGGCGCGGCGGCCGGCGGCGGCGTCGACGACGCCAAGCTGGAGGCGCTCCTCGCCGAGGAGTCGGACGACGACGGCGACGTCTCCGGCGGCAACGAGCGGGCCGACATGTTCGGCCGGATGGCGGTCTCGTTGACCGTCCTCGCCTTCGTCCTGCACCTCGCCTCGGTGGTGGCCCGCGGGATGTCGGTGCACCGGGCGCCGTGGGGGAACATGTACGAGTTCTCCCTCGCCGTGACGCTGGTGGCCGCCGGCGTCTACCTGGGCTTCGCGCTCCGCGGCAAGGGCCGCTGGCTCGGCATCTTCATGATGCTGGCGGTGCTGACCACGCTGGGCGTGGCGGTCACCGAGCTGTACACCGCCTCCGCGCAGCTGGTGCCGGCGCTCCACTCGTACTGGCTGATCATCCACGTCTCGGCGGCGATCGTCTCCTTCGGGGCGCTGCACGTCGGCTTCATCTCCGCGGTGCTCTACCTCTTCAAGGACTCCCGGGAGAAGCGGGTCGCGGCCGGCCGCGAGGGCGGGCGCCTCGGCGCGATGCTCGACCGGCTGCCGTCGGCCGCCTCGCTGGACAAGACGGCCTACCGGGTCAACGCGGTGATCTTCCCGCTGTGGACGTTCGCGATCATCTGCGGCGCGATCTGGGCGGAGAACGCCTGGGGCCACTACTGGCAGTGGGACCCCAAGGAGACGTGGGCCTTCATCACCTGGGTCGCCTACGCGGCCTACCTGCACGCCCGCTCGACGGCCGGCTGGAAGGGCCGCCGCGCGGCGTACATCTCGCTGGTGGCGTTCGCCTGCTTCATCTTCAACTACTACCTGGTGAACATCTTCTTCAACAGCATGCACTCCTACGCGGGCGTCTGACCGGGTCCGCCCGCACACTCCCCGGCGGAACTCCGATGAGTTCCGCCCGCGCCGAGGGTCTCTGTCTCGGAACACCCACCACCGAGACCGGAGGCCCTCTCGTGTCTTCCGCAGCACCCGCACCCGCACCCGCACCCGCATCCCCGCGCGGCCGCACCGCGATCCTCACCGGCGCAAGCCAGGGCTTCGGACGGGCCCTCGCCGGGGCGCTCGTCGACGCCGGGGCGCGCGTCGTCGGCGTCGCCCGCCACGCCGAGGACCTCGACGCCGTCCGCGCCGACCTCGGGCCGGGCTTCGTCCCCGCCCCCGGCGACGCCGCCGACCCGGCCACCGCCGTCCGCGTCCTCGACGGGCACGCCGGCGCCGGCGAGCCCGTCCTGCTGATCCTCAACGCCGGGGCGACGCCCCTCGTCCGGCACCTCCAGGACCACACCTGGGACACCTTCCGCGTGGCCTGGGAGACCGACGTCCGGCAGGCCTTCGAGTGGAGCCGGCAGGCGCTCTCCCGGCCGCTGCCGCCCGGCTCCGCGGTGCTCGCCGTCTCCAGCGGGGCCGCGCTGGGCGGCTCCCCGCTGAGCGGCGGCTACGCCGGCTCCAAGGCCACCGTCCGGTTCGTCGCCCAGTACGCGGCGGGCGAGTCCGCGCGCCTGGGCCTGGGCATCCGCTTCTGCGCGCTGCTGCCCGGGCTCACCCCTGCGACCCGGCTGGGCGCGGGCGCGGTGGCCGGCTTCGCCGCCGACCAGGGCATCACCGCCGAGGAGCTGACCGCCCGGATGGGCCCGGTGCTGACGACCGAACAGGTCGCCGCGGCCGCCGTCGAGGTGATGACGGACCCCGCCCGCACCGCCCTCGCCTACCAGGTCGACCCCAAGGGGCTCACGGCCCTTTAGGCCGCCTCCGACGGCCCGGCGCCTGACGGCCCGGCGGCGGGCCCGTCCGGCACCGGCGGCAGCCCGAAGAGCGGGAAGAGGGACGGATCGCGGAACGCGGTGACCTCCGCGATCCCGTCCTTCGCCACCTCCAGCACCGAGACGGCGTACGGGCGGTGGACGCCGTCCTCCCGCCGCAGGTACCCGGCCACCGCGGGCCGTCCGCCGTTCGCCGACACCAGCACGGTGCGGAACCGGTCCGGCCCGCCCGGCAGCACCCGCTCCGCCAGGAAGGCGACCACCTCGGCCGCGCCGGAGAGCCGCAGCGGCTCGGGCGGCATGGCGAAGCCGACGTCCGCGCGCACCACGCCCAGCAGCGCCTCGGCGTCCGCCTCCTCGAAGGCTCGCGCGTACCGCTCCGCCAGCTCCCGCCGCCTCGGGTCCAGCGGCGCCGAGCCCTCCTCGCCGCCGCCGTCCGGGAGCCGGCCCAGCCGCTCGCGGGCGCGCTGCAGCGCACTGTTGACGGCCGGCACCGAGACGCCCAGCGCCTCGGCCGTCTCGGACGCCCGCCAGGCGAGCACGTCCCGCAGCAGCAGCACCGCCCGCTGCCGGGGCGGCAGCCGGCGCAGCGCGACGACCAGCGCCAGCCGCACCCCGTCGCGCCGCAGGGCGACGGCGGCCGGGTCGCCGCCGTCCGGGCCGGCGAGCATCAGATCGGGCAGCGGCTCCAGGCGCGGGGCGCCGGCCCGGCGCTCCAGCGCCGTCAAACAGGCCCGGGTGGCGATCCGGTAGAGCCAGTGCCGCAGCGACGAGCGGCCCTCGAAGGCGTCGGCGTGGCGCCAGGCCCGCAGCAGGGTCTCCTGCACGGCGTCCTCGGCGTCGTGGGCGGAGCCCAGCATCCGGTAGCAGTGCGCCAGCAGTTCGGGGCGGAAGCGGGCGGCGGCCCGCAGCACGTCCTCCCGTGCGCGGTCCGCCCCGCTCTTCGCCATGGTGTCCATCGCAGCCCCCTTCCGGGTCGGGCACAAGCCGTTCCCGGTCCAGACCCTCCGCCGGGCGGAAACTCATCGGCCGCGCACCGACCCGAGACCTAGGACCACCGGACCTAGGACTTCCCCTCCGTCCCGCCGATCCGCGTCCCCCGCGGTCGGAGGTAGGTTTCCCCCATGACCAACGCTCCGCCCCGCCCCCGCCGCATCCCCTGCGGCGACTGCCCCGCGGACCCCCGCGACTTCGCGGAGCTCAGCGGCGCCGTGCTGGCCATGACGCGCCACCTGGACGTCCGCCGCGTGCTGCAGACCATCACGGCGACCGCCCGCCGCCTGGTCGGCGCCCGCTACGCCGCGCTCGGCGTCCCCGACGACCACGGCGGCTTCGCCCAGTTCGTCGTCGACGGCATCAGCGACAAGCAGTGGAAGGCCATCGGCCCGCTGCCCCGCCAGCACGGCGTCCTCGCCGAGATGGTCAAGAAGGCCGCCTCGCAGCGCCTCGACGACGTGCGCGAGCACCCCGACTTCGGAGGCTGGCCGTCCGCCCACCCCGAGCTGCGCGACTTCCTCGGCGTTCCGATCTTCGACGGCGGCGAGGAGGGCGGCGACGTCCTCGGCGCGCTCTTCCTCTCCAACAAGACCGGCGCCGACTCCTTCGACGAGCGCGACGAGGAGCTGCTCCGCACCCTCGCCGACCACGCCGCCATCGCGCTGACCAACGCCCGCCTCTACGAGCGCAGCCGCGAGCTGACCATCGTCGAGGAGCGCTCCCGGATCGCGCAGGAGCTGCACGACGCGGTCGCCCAGAAGCTCTTCTCGCTGCGCCTCACCGCCCAGGCGGCCAGCGCCCTGCTGGACCGCGGCGAGCCCGACCGGGCCCGCGAGGAGCTCGCCGAGGTGGCGTCGCTCGCCGCCCAGGCCGCCGACGAGCTGCGCGGCGTGGTCGTCGAGCTGCGGCCCGCCGCCCTCGTCGAGGACGGCCTGGTCGCCGCGCTGCGCAGTGAGGTCGAGGTGCTGGACCGCGCCCACTCCGCGCACGTCACCATCGAGGCCGACCGGCTCCGCGCACTGCCCGCCGCGCAGGAGGAGGCGGTGCTGCGCATCGCCCAGGAGGCGCTGCACAACGCGCTGCGGCACAGCGGCGCCGCGCGGGTGCGCGTCACCTTCACCTGCCGCGGCGGCGAGACCTGCGAGAGCGGCGCGGTGCTGCGGATCATCGACGACGGCTGCGGCTTCGACGTCGAGGAGGTGCGCGGCAAGGGGCGCCGGCTGGGGCTGGTGTCGATGCGCGAACGGGCCGCCGCGGTCGGCGGCACGGTCCAGGTGGATTCCGCCCCGGGTCGGGGCACCGTCATCGAGCTGGAGGTTCCCGGTGGTTGAGGCACGGAGCGGCGAGAAGATCCGCGTCCTGGTCGTCGACGACCATCAGGTCGTCCGGCGCGGGCTGCGCACCTTCCTCGAGGTGCAGCCGGACATCCTGGTGGTCGGCGAGGCGTCGGACGGCGCCGAGGGCGTCGAGCAGACCGAGGCGCTCCACCCGGACGTGGTGCTGATGGACGTCAAGATGCCCGGCATGGACGGCATCGAGGCGCTGCGTCAACTGCGCGAGCGCGACAACCCGGCGAAGGTGCTGATCGTCACCAGCTTCACCGAGCAGCGCACGGTGGTGCCCGCGCTGCGGGCCGGCGCCGCCGGCTACGTCTACAAGGACGTCGACCCCGAGGCGCTCGCCGGCGCGATCCGGGCCGTGCACGCCGGCCATGTGCTGCTCCAGCCGGAGCTGGCCGGGGCGCTGCTGGCGGGGGAGGGCGACTCCGGGGACGCGGGCGGCCGGGCCGGCTCGCTCACCGAACGGGAGCGGGAGGTGCTGGCGCTCATCGCGGACGGCCGCTCCAACCGGGAGATCGCCCGGGCGCTGGTGCTCTCCGAGAAGACCGTGAAGACCCATGTGTCGAACATCCTGATGAAGCTCGACCTGGCGGACCGCACCCAGGCGGCGCTCTGGGCGGTTCGCACCGGTCTGGCCGAACTCGGCTGACAACCAAGGGGATCGAGGCGCTGACCGGGGCGCTTCCCGGGGTTCTTCACCCATTTGGAGCAACCCGTCCCGGCGCACGTGTCCCGCCCGTCCCCCGCCCAGTTCTCCAGTGCGTCCTGCGGTCAGCAATCGCCAACCGCGGTTCTCAAGTGGAGAGTTGGAGCAACAGTGAAGAACGTGAAGAGGGTTGTCGCGCTGACCGTCGCCGCGGGCGGCGCGTTTGCCGCCGGTGCGGGTGCCGCGAACGCCGCCGCGCACTCCGACGGTGCCGCCACGAACTCGCCGGGGGTCGGCTCCGGCAACTTCGTGCAGGTTCCGGTGCACGTTCCGGTGAACGTCACCGGCAACACCATCAACGGCATCGGCGTGCTGAACCCGACCTTCGGGGACCACAGCCACAACGCCTGAGTCTCCGCGCGAGACGGACGAACCCCGCCGGGTGTGCCCGGCGGGGTTTCGCCTTTTCACTCGGATTAGTGAAACTTCTGACGGAACTTCACCTTCGAGTGATTTGGTGATGATTGGTACTGCATATTCCCCTAAGGTCGGTGATCGTCAGGGGGGCCCGAACGGGGGCCCACAGCCACAGACAGCACAGACAAGGGGATTGCCGTGCTGAAGAACATCAAGAAGGCCGCTTTCGTCGTCGCCGCCTCGGGCGCGCTCATCGCCGGCGGCGCGGGCATCGCCTCCGCCCACACCGGCGGCGCCTCGGCCGAGGGCGCGGCGGTCAACTCGCCGGGCGTCCTCTCCGGCAACGTGGTGCAGGCCCCGATCGACGTTCCGGTGAACGTCTGCGGCAACACCATCAACGTGATCGGCCTGCTCAACCCCACGTTCGGCAACACCTGCGTCAACAAGTAAGCCTGACGCCCGGTCACGCGCCGTCCCGCAGCCTCGCGCTGCGGGACGGCGCTGCCATGAACCGCAGCGGAACGCTCAGTACCCGTAAGCGTTATAGGCGGCCACCTGCGCGCGCCGCGCCACCCGCTCCAGCGGTCGCAGCACCGACTCCCGCGCGCTCAACTCCGCCGCCGTCACCGCCGCGCCGCCCTCGCCCTCCGCGGACGCCAGCCCGACCAGCGCCGCGACCCGCTGCGCGGACTCCAGCACCCGCACCGCCCGCGGCGGATACCCCGGCGCCAGCAGCACCCGGTGGCGGCCGCTGCGCCGCCGGAACTCCTCCAGCGCGGCCAGCGTGTCCGGCCCGGCGCCCGCCAGGTCCAACCCGGCCAGCGCCGCCGTCGCCTCCCGCATCGCCTCCGACAGCTCCCGCTCGGCCTCCGACAGCGACGGGACGTCCGCGGGGAAGCCGTCGCGCGCGGCCACGCACCGCCACAGCACCACCGTCGCCTGCGCGGCGGCCTCGTCGTCCTCCGCCACCTCCGGATGCGGGGCCGGCTCCGTCACCTCGGGGACCAGGCCGAACGCCGGGCCGGCCCCCGTACCCGGGTCCGCGCCGCCGGCCACCACCGCCTCGCCGGCCTCCAGCGCCAGCGCGTTGAACTCCGGCGGCCCGCACAGCCCCAGCGGATGCCCCGGCACCGGCAGCGCGAGACGCAGCGACCGCACCCCCAGGTTGCGCAGCCGCCCCAGCGCGATGGCGAGCGTCACCTGCTCCACCCCCGCCGGGTCGGAGCCGGCCCCGGGCAGCCCGACGACCCGGTGCAGTTCGCCCCGGGCCACCTCGTGGACCACATCGTCCGGCGCGGCGCTCCCCGCCAGCGCCGCATTGCCCCATGCCGTCAACCGTCCGGCCCGTGTCTCGTCCAGCATGACCGCCAGACTACGACGGTTCCCCGACACACCCCGGCGGCCCGTAACGCCCTCCACGTGGCGTAGGTTTTGGGGGACAACGAGATCGGCGCGGCCGACAGCCCGGCGGGCGGCCCCGCAGCCTGACCGCGACTACGCAACGCGACTACGCAAGGGGAGACGACGTACGCATGAGCGACGTTCTGGAGCTGGTGGACGTATCCGTGGTGCGCGGCGGACGGCCGCTGGTCGACCATGTCTCCTGGGCCGCCGAGGAGGGCGAGCGCTGGGCGGTGCTCGGCCCCAACGGCGCCGGCAAGACCACGCTGCTGCAGGTCGCCTCCAGCTACCTCCACCCCTCCACCGGGACGGTGCAGATCCTCGGCGAGAAGCTGGGCAGCGTCGACGTCTTCGAGCTGCGCCCGCGGATCGGCATCGCGGGCGCCAGCATGCTGGACCGCATCCCGCGCCGCCAGACCGTCGTCGAGACGGTGCTCACCGCCGCCTACGGCATGACCGCGACCTGGCGCGAGTCCTACGACCGCAGCGACGAGGACCGCGCCCGCCTGCTGCTGGACCGCCTGGGCATCGCCCACCTCGCCGACCGCACCTTCGGCACCCTCTCCGAGGGCGAGCGGAAGCGCACGCTGATCTCGCGCGCGCTGATGACCGACCCCGAGCTGCTGCTCCTGGACGAGCCCGCGGCGGGCGTCGACCTCGGCGGCCGCGAGGACCTGATGCGCCGTCTGGGCCGGCTGGCGAAGGACCCGGCGGCGCCGTCGATGGTGATGGTCACCCACCACGTCGAGGAGATCCCGGCGGGCTTCACCCACTGCCTGATGATCAACAACGGCAAGCTGGTCGCCTCCGGCCCGCTGGAGGAGACCCTCACCTCCCGCAACCTCTCCAAGTGCTTCGGCCTGCCGCTGACGGTCGAGCGCCAGGGCGAGCGCTGGACGGCCCGCGGCCTGCCGCTCGGCTGACTCCGCCGGGACCGCCGCGCCGGCACCCGGGCCGCCGGGGCCGCGGCCGAAACACGACGCCCCCAACACCCGTGCGGGGGAAGCGCGCTGACACTCCCTCGCCGTTTGCCCGCCCGGCGACCTACCATTTCCGGTATGGAGGACTGGGCGTGGTGGCTGATCGCGGCGGTGGGGCTCGGCATTCCGCTCATCGTGACGGCGTTGCCGGAGTTCGCGATGTTCGCCGTCGGAGCGCTGGCGGGCGCGCTCACCGCGGTCCTCGGCGGCGGCGCCATCCTCCAGGTGATCGTCTTCGCCGCGGTCTCCGTCGCCGGCGTCGTCGTCATCCGGCCGATCGCCTACCGGCACCGCCACAAGCCCCAACCCGCCGCGCTGCGCAGCGGGGTGGACGCGCTCAAGGGCCGCAGCGCCACCGTCGTGGAGCGGGTCGACACCGAGGGCGGACGGATCAAGCTCGGCGGGGAGGTCTGGTCGGCCCGCGCGCTGGAGCCCGACCGCGCCTTCGAACCGGGTCAGAAGGTCGACGTCGTCGAGATCGACGGCGCCACGGCCGTCGTCATCTGAACGGGTCGTCAGAACTTCCGAATCCGACGGTCCGTCATCCGAGGGGAGGCGCCCGTGCCGTGCGTTTCTGACAAGATGGCGGGCAGGATGTCGAGGAGCGCGCCAACCGGTCGACAGACGTTCAACCAGCAGGACCCGCGCAGTCATTAGAGGGAGCAGTCGTGAACCCCGTCTTGATCATTCTGATCATTCTGGTGGTGCTGATCTTCGTTGCCCTGATCAAGACGGTTCAGGTCATCCCGCAGGCCAGCGCAGCCATCGTGGAGAGGTTCGGGCGCTACACCCGCACGCTCGGCGCCGGCCTCAACATCGTCGTCCCCTTCATCGACAACATCCGGGCCCGCGTCGACCTCCGCGAGCAGGTCGTGCCCTTCCCGCCGCAGCCCGTCATCACCCAGGACAACCTGGTCGTCAACATCGATACCGTCATCTACTACCAGGTGACCGACGCGCGGGCCGCCACCTACGAGGTCGCCAGCTACATCCAGGCGATCGAGCAGCTCACCGTCACCACGCTCCGCAACATCATCGGCGGGATGGACCTGGAGCGGACGCTCACCTCCCGCGAGGAGATCAACGCGGCGCTGCGCGGCGTCCTCGACGACGCCACCGGCAAGTGGGGCATCCGCGTCAACCGCGTCGAGCTGAAGGCGATCGAGCCGCCCACCTCCATCCAGGACTCGATGGAGAAGCAGATGCGCGCCGACCGCGACAAGCGCGCCGAGATCCTGCGCGCCGAGGGCGACCGGCAGTCGGCGATCCTGCGCGCCGAGGGCGAGCAGCAGGCCGCGGTGCTCAGGGCGCAGGGCGAGGCGGACGCGCAGGTCCTCAAGGCGAACGGCGAGGCGCGGGCGATCCGCACCGTCTTCGAGTCCATCCACGAGGGCGACCCCGACCAGAAGCTCCTCGCCTACCAGTACCTCCAGATGCTGCCGAAGATCGCCGAGGGCTCGGCGAACAAGCTGTGGATCATCCCCAGCGAGATCGGCAAGGCCGTCGAGGGCCTCAGCAGCGCGATCGGCAACCTCGGCAACGGCGGGATCCCCGGCGGCGGCAACGGCGGCATGGCGGCCGGCGACGCGGGCAGCGCGACGCCGATCCCCGAGCAGGAGGCCTATCCCACCCGCGGCCGCGGCGCCTGGCCCATCCCCAAGCGCCCCGGCGACCGCTGAACCTGGCGCCCCGTCAGGGGGGCGCGGAGCCGCCCGGCGCCTCCCCGCCCCCTCAGCGCAGCAGCGAACGGAGCGCCCACGGCACCCGGGGCCGCCCCGTCAACCGCCCGCGCCGCAGCTCGTACAGCCGGTCCTCGTGCCACCAGAACAACCGCGGATCGCACCCGTCCGGCGCCGCGTCGAACTCCTCCCGCACCTGCGCCGCCATCACCGGCGCCACCCGCAGCAGCGCCTCGCCGCGCACCGCGTACAGCAGCACCCGGCTGTGGCACGGCAGCCCGACGAGCAGCCCGCGGGGCCGCTCCTCGGCCGGCACGAACCGCTCCAGGTCGAAGAGCACGCCGGTGACATAGGGGTTGCCGTCCCGGGCCACCACCCGCACCCGGTCGCCGTCCTCCCCGGTGCCGCCCAGCGGCTCGTCGTGGACGGAGAACGTCGGCACCTCGCGCCGCAGCGTCCCGGTGATCGCCGCCTCGCCCGGGTCGGCCAGCGCCAGCTGCACCGCCCGCTCCCGCGACAGCGGGCCCGGCTCGGCCGGATGGTCCAGGTGGATCACCACGTCCAGCAGCGGCCCGTACGGCAAACACATCAGCCGGCGCCGCTCCGGGCCGGGCAGCGGCGGCACCAGCCGCACCCGCAGCCGCGACTCGACGTCCCCGCCCAGCCGCCGCCGCTCGCGCAGCGCCGCCGCCGAACCCTCCGCGGTCGCCGCCAGCCACTCCTCGACGCGCCGCGGCCAGGTGTGCTGCGGCCGGCCCCGGCACGCGGAGAGCAGCGGCTCCAGGTCGACGGTGGCGTGGGCGCCGTCCACCAGCAGCACCAGCCGGCGCTCCTCGCGGTCCAGCAGGGCGTGCGGGGCCAGCACCGGCAGCAGGTCCGAGAGCAGGGCCAGCACGTCGTCGGCGGCCGCGGCGGCCGTCCGCCCGGCGCCGTCCGCGCGCTCCGGGCCGCCGCTGCCGCCCGATTCGCCGTCAACACTCCCGTTGCCCATAGCCCGTTCCTACCAGCGCGGGGGACCCGGTGACCACCCGGACCGGCCACGGCCCTGTTGCCGATCGACGCCGGAACCGTCTCAGACCGGTAACCGACCCGGGCGCGCCATGGGCCACCTTCGGCCCCGCTCGCTAGGCTGCAGCTCATTGCACCTGCTTCATCACAACCGGACGGGGAACAACCAGCCATGGCCGACGGAACCAACGACGCCCAGGACCCGCGCGCCGCGGGGCCGCAGCAACCGGGCCAGCCGGCGGCCCCCGGCTACGGTCAGACGCCCCAACAGCCCTCGCCCGGCTACGGATATCCGCCGGCCCCGCCGTCCGCCCCCGCCCCCGGCGCGCCGGCCGGCGCCCCCGGCTACGGCTACCCGCCGTCGCCGCAGACGCCCCCGCCCGGGCAGAATCCTTACGCCGGGTCGAACCCCTACGGCCCCGCGCCGGGCCAGCCGCAGCCGGGCCAGGTCCCGCCGCAGCCCGGCCAGGTGCCTCCGCCCCCGCCGGCGCACACCCCGCAGCCGGGGCAGGTCCCCCCGCAGGCGACCCCGATGCCCCAGCAGCAGCCCGGCAACCCGTACGCCGCGTACGGCCCCAACGGGCCCCAGCCGCCGAACGCCTGGGCGCCCGGCCCGTCCGCGCCCGGCAATCCCCCCGGCGGCAACAGGAACGGCAAGATCATCGGCGGCATCGTCGGCGGCGTCGTCGCCCTCGCCCTGATCATCGGCGGCGCCGTCTTCTTCCTGGGCGGCAGCGGAGGCGGAGGCGGCGGCAGCAAGAAGCAGGCCCACGGCACCACCCAGACCGACGCGTCGGGTACCGACATCAGCGCCAACTACAAGGCGCTCTTCCGCGTCCCGAGCCTCAGCCAGGGCAGCGGAAACCTCGACGAGGCCATCGTCGGCACCATGGTCGGCAAGAACTTCGTGCTGCGCGCCGACAAGAAGGGCGCGATCGCCTACGCCCTGAAGTCCAGCAACCCCAAGGGCCAGCAGCTGTTCACGGTGAAGCCGCCGCAGGCCGGGATGATCCCCTGCGCGGTCTCCCCGACGACCAACTCCGCGAACCAGGGCGCGATCCTCTTCCAGATCCCCAAGGGCTCCTGCTCCAACCTGGTGGTCTTCGACGGCAACAAGAGCGGCGCCCAGATCCAGGCCGGCAGCACCGCGCCGGGCAGCACCTCCGACGACATCGGCTCCGGTTCGGCCACCGTCTCGATCAGCGACACCCACGTGGTCGCCGTCCGTTCCGGCGGCGCGGTCGCCGTCAACATCAAGACCGGCGCCAAGGACTGGACGTACTCCGGCGGCAGCCAGTACTGCAACACCTACGGCAGCGCCCAGGGCGACACCGTCGTCACCTGGAGCAGCTGCTCCGGCGCCAGCGACGACAACTTCCACGTCCGGCTCTTCGACCTCACCAGCAGCAAGCCCAACCACATGCTGTGGGAGTACACCGTCCCCGGCGGATTCAAGAGCAACCTCCGGCTGATCAGCATCAGCCCGGTGACGCTGCTGATCACCAAGGACTTCGACGACAAGGGCCAGTTCACGACCTTCGACTCGCACGGCAACCCGTACCCGACGATCAAGGCCGCCGACGGCAACGGCGCCGGCCCGATCAACGGCATCTACGGGCCCGCCAACAACACCGACAACCAGCAGCTGTTCTTCAACGGCACCACGATGTACACGGTGGTCTCGCCCGACAAGAGCGACAACACCAACAACTTCGTGGTCGCCTACGACCTGACGACGGGCAAGCCCAAGTGGCAGAGCGACCCGCGCAAGTCGAACCAGGCCAAGGTCTTCGGCCAGGACGGCAAGGGCCTGCTGGCGATCGACACCACCGACTACAACGTGCCGCCCAAGCTGGTCCGCTTCTCGTTCAACGGCGGAACCATGACCAGCGGCGGCAGCCTCCCCGGCGACGACGAGATCGCCCACGATCTGCAGACCTGCGGCAACGTCCGGATGATCGGCGACACCATCTACGCCTTCCCGGACTACAACGCCTACAACAGCCGCCTCGCGGTGTACGCGCCGAAGTAGCCCGACAGCCCGCGCGCGGCGCGGGAACGCACGAACGACCGGCCGCCGACCGCTCCACGGTCGGCGGCCGGTCGCCCGTCCAGGCAGATCCGCCCCTGCTCCGTCACGCCGCCGCGGACGCCAGCCAGGGCGGCAGCTCCTCCACATCGACCCCCAGCGCCAGCATCAGCGCCGCCCCCGGAGTCGGCTCGAAGGGCCGCGACAGCAGCCGCATCCCCGCCTCCTCCGGCGTCCGGTCCGCCTTGCGCTGGTTGTCCCGCGCACAGGCCGCGACCGTGTTCATCCAGCTGTCCGCCCCGCCCCGCGACCGCGGCACCACGTGGTCGACCGTCGTCGCCCGCCGTCCGCAGTACGCGCAACGCCGCTGGTCCCGTACCAGCACACCGCGCCGCGACCACGGCGCCCGTTGTCGGAACGGCACCCGGACGTACCGGCAGAGCCGCACCACCTGGGGCACCGCCATGTCGACGCCGGCGGCGCGCACCCGCAGCCCGGGATGCTCCTGCTCCACCACGGCCTTGTCCTGCATCACCAGGACCACGGCACGCCGCAGCGAGACCGTCGACAGCGGCTCGTAGCTCGCGTTCAGGACCAGTGTGTCGCGCATCTCATTGCGTCCTCCCCGTGCGTTCACCGCCCGCCGGCCGCGGGTGTGACCACTGTCGCCGAGGCCCACCACCGTCACAACGCAATTTCGCCGTCCCGGTGGCAGCCAACAGCAATGTGCCCGGCCCGGACGGGGATCAACCCCCGCCCGCGACCGGGCACTTGACCACCCGAGACGACGCGGCCCGCGGCCGCGCCGCTACTCCTTGGGCGCGGCGTACTCGGCGACCAGCACCGCACGGCCCAGCGTGTGGAAGTGCAGATTGAAGCCGACGTAGGCCGGCGAGGCGTCCCCGTCCGGCCCCAGCTTCGGCAAGTCCACGGCGTGCACCGCGAAGACATAGCGGTGCGCCGGGTCGCCGGGCGGCGGCGCGGCGCCGCCGAAGTCGCGGCTGCCGTAGTCGTTGCGGACGTGCACGGCGCCGTCCGGCAGCCCCGGGAACGCCCCCGTCCCGGCGCCGCCCGGAAGGGACGTCACCTCCTTGGGCACGTCGATCAGCACCCAGTGCCAGAACCCGCTGCCGGTCGGGGCGTCCGGGTCGTAGCAGGTGACCACGTAGGACTCGGTGCCCTCCGGGGCACCCGACCAGGACAGCTGCGGCGAGACGTTGTCCGCGGCGTAGACATGGCGGTCCGGCAGCGTCACCCCCGCCTCGAAGTCCTCGCTGGTCAGCGTGAACGCCGGCACCGGCGGCAGCTGGTCGTACGGCAGCGGCGGACGTTGCGTCATCGCCACGGCGGGCCTCCTCGATCGATGTGGGGCATGTCCCACCGAATCTACTGCGCACTGCCGCGCCCCCCGGCACGCTACGGTCGGAAAGCGTGACGGCAACCCCCCTCGACCGCGCCTTCTTCGACCGCTCCCCGCTGGAGGTCGGCCCCGACCTGCTCGGCCGGCACCTCGTCCGCGCACTGCCCGAGGGCCCGATCGTGCTGCGGATCACCGAGGTCGAGGCGTACACCGGCGCCGACGACCCGGCCTCGCACGCCTACCGCGGACGCACCGCCCGCAACGCCACCATGTTCGGCCCGCCGGGACACCTCTACGTCTACTTCATCTACGGCATGCACTACGCCGGGAACCTGGTCTGCGGCCCCGGCACCACCGCCGGCGGAGTGCTGCTGCGCGCCGGAGAGGTGCTGGACGGCGCCGACCTGGCCCGCGTCCACCGCACCACCTCCCGCGCCGACCGCGACCTCGCCAGCGGCCCGGGCCGGCTCGCCGCCGCCCTCCGCCTCGACCGCACGCTGGACGGCGCCGACGCCTGCGGCGGCGCGCTGCTGAGCGTCCGCCCCGGCACCCCGCCCGAGCCCTCCGCCATCAGCACCGGCCCGCGCACCGGCGTCTCCGGCCCGGGCGCGTCGACCCCCCGCCGCTACTGGATCGCCGCCGACCCCACGGTGAGCCCGTACCGCGCCCACACCCCCCGCAAGCGCAGCACCGGCACGGCGCGACAGGGCTGAGCCCGCGTCCAAGGGGTGGCACGGCCGAAAACGGGTGGCCGGAACCGCGTACCCTCAAGAAGGCTTGGAACCCAGCAGCCAGGGGCCACCGCGCCCCGGCCGACCGAAGGAGACCCGGAGACCGTGACGGACATCGTCGACGACCTGAAGTGGCGGGGCCTCATCGCCCTCTCCACCGACGAGGACGCCCTGCGCAAGGCGCTCGCGGACGGTCCGGTCACCTTCTATGCGGGCTTCGACCCCACCGCCGCCAGCCTGCACATCGGCCACCTCGTCCAGATCCTGACGATGCGCCGCCTGCAGCTCGCCGGCCACCGCCCGCTGGCCCTGGTCGGCGGCGCCACCGGCCAGATCGGCGACCCGCGCCCCACCGCCGAGCGCACCCTCAACGACCCCGAGGTCATCGCCGCCTGGGTGGGCCGGCTGCGCGCCCAGATCGAGCCCTTCCTCGACTTCGACGGCCCCAGCGCCGCCACCATGGTCAACAACCTGGACTGGACGAGCGGCCTCTCCGCCATCGACTTCCTGCGCGACGTCGGCAAGCATTTCCGCGTCAACAAGATGCTCACCAAGGAGGCGGTGGCCCGGCGGCTGGAGTCCGAGGAGGGCATCAGCTACACCGAGTTCAGCTACCAGCTGCTGCAGGCCTACGACTTCCTGGAGCTGAAGCGCCGCTACGGCTGCACCCTCCAGCAGGGCGGCAGCGACCAGTGGGGCAACCTCACCGCCGGCACGGACCTCATCCACCGGATCACCGGCGAGAACGTCCACCTGATCGCCACCCCGCTGATCACCAAGGCGGACGGCACCAAGTTCAGCAAGTCCGAGGGCAGCGCGGTCTGGCTCGACCCCGAGATGACCACGCCCTACGCCTTCTACCAGTTCTGGCTCAACGCGGCCGACGCCGACGTCGTCAACTACCTCAAGGTCTTCAGCTTCCGCAGCCGCGAGGAGATCGAGGACCTGGCCCGGCAGACCGAGGAGCGCCCCCAGGCGCGCGCCGCCCAGCGCGCGCTCGCCGAGGACCTCACCACCCTGCTGCACGGCGCCGACCAGACGGCCGCCGTCGTCAACGCCTCCAAGGCCCTCTTCGGCCAGGGCGACCTCGCAGAGCTGGACGCGGCCACCCTGGCCGCCGCGCTCTCCGAGCTGCCCCGCGCCCGGGCCGCGGCCGGCACCCCGCTGATCGACCTCTTCGCCGAGACGGGCCTGGTGGCCAGCAAGTCCGCAGCCCGCCGCACGGTCCGCGAGGGCGGCGCCTACGCCAACAACGCCAAGGTCGAGGAGGAGGACGCCGCACTGACGCCGGAGCTCCTGCTGCACGGCCGCTGGCTGGTGCTCCGCCGCGGCAAGCGCAACCTCGCCGCCGTCGAGGTCGACGGCTCCTGACCCGGCCCTGACCCGCCCCGGTCGGCGGGACCGAAGTCCCGCCGACCGGAGGACGTTTGTCGCCGCGTCAGGTTGGGCAGGTCTACTGACTTGACGCGGGGACGGCCGGTCCGTAATGTGGACCGAGCCGCTGCAGCCAGGGGTACTCACCCCGGGACGGCGAAGGCGGCAAACCTCTCTCACTTCTACTCGTCTCGACATTGCGTCGAGCACACAGTCGCGTCTTGACGCTTCGGTGTGTTCTCGCGTTGTCCGCGAGAAGGAAAGGGAGGCGGGAAAAACCCCGCCGGAAAGTCTGGTAAGGTTTAACCCAGAACGAAGCGCCCGGAGGGCAAGCC
>NZ_MLCF01000100.1 GCF_001879105.1 Mangrovactinospora gilvigrisea
ACCTCCACCACCGACTTCACCGACGTCGTCGACCGCTACGGCATCCCCTTCGCCGGGATCGGCGTCGTGCTGGCGAGCGTCCTCGGGCTCTCCCTGGTCCGCGCCCGCGTCCGGCAGCAGCGGCGGCGGCCGCCGCGCCGCCGCATCCCGCTGCCGTCCGGCGCCGAGCAGCGCTACGAGACGTTCCTCAACTCCCTCGCCGACCCGCACCGGCTGGAGCGCCTGGACCGCGCGCTGCGCACCCTCGCCCACACCTGCCTCACCCGCGACTCGGACGCCGAGCTGCCGCCGCTGCGCGCCGTCCGGCTCTACCCGGACGGCCGCATCGAGCTGTGCCTCAGCTCGCCCGCCGAGCCGCTCACCCCGTTCAGCCGCCACTCCCCCACCGGGACCGGCACCGACACCTCCGCCGGCACGCTGTGGCAACTCGACAGCGACGACGAGTTGCTGACGCCCGCCCAGGCGGCGGCCATCCCCGCGCCCTACCCGGCGCTCGCCACCATCGGCACCACCGAGGACGGCTGCTCCGTCCTCGCCGACCTGGAGGCCGCCGGTCAGCTCAACCTCACCGGGCACCCCGAGGACGTCACCGCCGTGCTGCGCGCCCTCGCCGTCGAGCTGGCCGCCAGCCCGCTCGCCGACCATCTGCGGATCGCCGCCGTCGGCCTCGCCGACGAGCTGCCGCCGACGCTCGGCGCGGACCGCATCACCGTCAAGCCGACCGCGCACGCCGCGCTGCAGGAGATGCAGGTGCACCACGCGGAGATCCGGTCCGCGCTGGAGCGGTTCGGGCTGACGGACCCTCGGCAGGCGCGCTCCCGCGGGGTGGCCACCGGCACCTGGACGCCCCATGTGCTGCTCGCCGCCGAGCCGTTGGACGACCTGGACACCTCGATCGTGCAGGTGCTGATGGAGCCGGAGGAGCCGGCCTGCGTCGCCGTCGCCTCCGCCTACTCGGTCGCGCCGACGGGGGCGTGGACGCTCTCGGCGGACGCCGCGCACGGGCAGGTGGTGCCGGGGGTGCCGTGGCGGGTGCGCCCGCAGCGGCTGACGGAGCGCGAGTTCGAGGCGGCGCTGCGGCTGCTGCTCACCGCCGCTGACCCGACGGTCCGCCCGGCGCCGGGCTGGTCCGGGCACACCGGCGACGACGACCCGGACGCGGCGGACCCGGGCGGCCCGACGGGCAGTCGGACGAACGGTCCGACGAGTGGTCCGAGCCGTCCTGGCGGGGCCGCGTTCGCGGAAGGACCCACCGGCCAGGACCCGTTCATCGTCCCGATCAGCGTGACGCGCGGCGGCTCGCCCGACGCGAGCGGAACGCCGGCCCTGGCGGCCGTGTCCGAGGAATCCGGACACGAGGGACCCGACGCGCGCGCCGACCCCGACCTCGACAGCGATGCCGACACGGGCGCGGGCACGGGCACCGACGCCGACACCGACACCGACACCGAAAGCGCCGCCGAGCCGGACGAGGCCCCCGTCCCCCCGCTCCCCATCCCTCCGGCGAACTCCGCCGGGCCCCGCATCCTCGTCCTCGGGCCCGTCGCGGTGCTCGGCGCAGACGGGCCCGCCGATCCGTCCCGGATCGGCCAACTCACCGCCCTCGCCGCCTATCTGGCGCTCAACGAGTCCACCGACGACGACACGCTCGACCTGGTGATACGGCCCACCCCGACGATCCCGTCCGCCCGCCGGGCACCCGCCGCCAGCGCCGCTCAGCCCGAGCTGGGCAGCCGCAACCGGGCCGCCGCCATCGGACGGCTGCGCGACTGGCTCGGCACCGACGAGGACGGCAACCACCACCTGCCGCCCGGCTCCAGCCGGCTCGCCCGGACCGTCGGCTGCGACTGGCACGACTTCCGCAACCTCTACTGGGCCGGAATGAACAACTCCGGCCGGGAGGCGGACGCCGCGCTGCAAGGGGCGCTGGAGCTGGTCCGCGGGGCGCCGTTCGGCGGCACCCACATCACCCTCTACCCGTGGGCCGAGCCGCACCGCCAGGACATGATCTCGTCCATCATCGACACCGCCCACGAGCTGGCCAAGCGGCGCATCGCGGTGGACGACCCGTCCGGCGCGGAGGCGGCGCTGCGGCGCGGGCTGGAGGCCGTCCCGGAGGCGGAGATCCTGCACCGGGGCCTGTTCTACCTGTACGCGATCACCGGCGACCACGAGCGGCTGCGGGCCGCGATCGCCGAACTCGAGGAGATCAACGCGCGGTTGGACACCGACATGGAGCCGGAGACCGTCGACCTGCTCCGCGACCTGTTCCCCAAGGGCACCTGAGGAGGCGGCCGTGAAGGATCCGTACGAGCTGTACGCCGTGGAGGGCGCCGAGGGCGTCGAGGGCGTCCAGGACGGCGAGGACGGCGCGGGGCCCGCCCCCGCGGTGCGCCGCACCGGCGGCGCCGCGCGCAGCCTGGTGCGCGGGGCGACGCTCACCGGGGCGGCGGCGGTCGCGCTGCCGCTGGCGGCGGGGACGGCGACGGCGGCGACGCACGCCGTCGCGGCCGCGGGCGGCGAGGCGACCTGGTCGCGGGTGGCCGCCTGCGAGAGCAGCGGCAACTGGGCTGCGAACACCGGGAACGGGTACTTCGGCGGGCTGCAGTTCACCCAGTCGACCTGGGAGGCGTACGGCGGCCTGCGCTACGCGGCGCGGGCGGACCTCGCGTCCCGCGAGCACCAGATCGCGATCGCGGAGCGGGTGCTGTCGGGCCAGGGGCCCGGGGCGTGGCCGGTCTGCTCGGTGCGCGCCGGGTTACACGCCGAGGTGACGGTCCATCGGACGGCGACTCCGAAGAAGGCGCCCGCGTCCACGGCCAAGAAGAAGACCGCGACCGCCGAACGGGCCACCGTCGAAAGCGCCCCCGCGAAGTCCGCGAAGGCTTCCACGCACGCCTCCACGCCCGCCACCACCCCCATCAAGTTCCACCACACCGTCACCCATGGCGAGACCCTCTCCGCGATCGCCGAGCGCTACCGCGTCCCCGGGGGCTGGCCGCGGCTCTACGCGGACAACAAGTCCGTGGTCGGCGGCGACCCGAACCTGATCATCCCCGGCCAGCGCCTGGTCGTGGACCGCAGCCAGATCATGCACCCGGGTGGCACCACCGCGAAGCCGAAGGCGCCCGCGACCAAGGCCCCTAAGACCCCCAAGACCCCCAAGCACGCCAAGCCGTCCCACCGCACCGCCAAGCCGACGCCCCACGCCTCGGCCTCCCCCACCGCGACGTCCCACACCGCCACCAAGTCCTCCGCCCACACCGCCACCACATCAACCAAATCAACCAAAACCACCAAGAGCGCCAAGACCACCAAGACCACCTCCCACGTCTCGTCCCGCGCCGTCCTCCCCGTCACCCACTTCTGGATCTCCGCGGGCTACCGCCAGCAGGGCCCCTGGTCGTCCGGCCACCACACCGGCATCGACCTCGCCGTCCCCAGCGGGACGGCCGTCCACGCGGCGCTCGGCGGCACCGTGGTGCGCACCGGATGGGACGGCGCCTACGGCAAGGACGTCCTGATCCACCACCCCGACGGCCGCTACTCCCTCTACGGCCACCTCTCCTCCATCGAGGTGCACGCGGGCCAGCACGTCTCCGCCGGGCAGCAGATCGCGCTCTCCGGGGCCACCGGGCACGTCACCGGTCCGCATCTGCATTTCGAGGTCCGGACGACGCCCAGCTACGGCAGCGACATCAACCCGGTCACCTGGCTCTCCCACTACGGGGTGCGCCTCTGAGCCCGCCCAGCCCGGTCTCCGGCCCCACTCGACGCGCCCCGCGCTGTCCGCCCCGTCCCCTACCATCGTCTAGGGACATCCGAGGAAGCCGAGGGCTGGAGCCAGTGACACAGGGATCGTGGGGCGGCGCGGACGGCAACGGCTCCGGCGAGCCGCCCGCCGCGGGATTCGGCCCGGCCCCGGACATGTCCGGGAGCGCCGGGCCACAGCCCCTCTCGCCCTACCCGCCCCAGTCGGTCCCGCCGCAGAACCAGCCGCCCGGCGGCCCCTTCGCCTTCGCGCCGGTGCCCGCACCCACCCCGTCCACCAT
>NZ_MLCF01000101.1 GCF_001879105.1 Mangrovactinospora gilvigrisea
GGCGGGCCGTCAGCCAGGCGGTGGCGCTGAGCGCCGCGCCCGCGGCGGTGAGGGTGAGGGTCATGGCCGTCACGCCGGTCCACGCGTCCGCCGACCAGGCCGTGCCGGCGAGGTCGCCGAAGACGGAGGAGCCCAGGTAGTAGGCGAAGAGGTAGAGCGACGCCGCCTGGCCGGTGCCGCCGATGCCGGACGCCGCCGCGCGGGCCGGCACCCAGCCGCTGGCGACGCCGTGCGCGGCGAAGAACCCGGCGGTCATCACCGCCAGCCCCAGGATGATCAGCGGCAGCGGCCGGCAGAGCGTCAGCGCGATGCCCGCCGCCGTCACCACCGCCGCCGCGGGGATCACCGGGCCGCGGCCGATGCGGTCGGCGATCCGTCCGGCGGCCGTGGAGGAGAAGGAGCCGACCAGGTAGACGACGAAGACCAGGCCCGCCGCCCCCACGCCCAAGTGGTAGGGCCCGGCGGCGAGTCGGAAGCCGGTGGCGTTGTAGACGGCGACGAACGCGCCCATCATCGTCGCGGCGATCCCGTACAGCAGCAGCTGGCCGGGGTCGCGCAGCAGCCGTCCGCCGGTGCGCAGCAGCGCGCCGACGCGCGGCTCCGCGGGCGTGAAGTTGCGGGAGGCGGGCAGCAACCGCCACACCGCGGCGCCGCAGAGCAGCCCCAGGACGCCGATGCCGGCGACGGCGACCCGCCAGCCGCCCAGGTCCGCGAGGCCGCCGGCGACGAGCCGCCCGCACATCCCGCCGATCGCGGTGCCGCCGACGTAGAGGCCGGTCGTGCGGGCGTGCGCCGCGGGGTGCACCTCCTCGCGCAGATAGGCCATCGCGACGGCCGGCAGCCCGGCGAGCGCCACCCCCTGCACCGCGCGCAGCACCAGCAGCACCGGCCAGCTCGGCGCGACGGCCACCGCGAGACCGATCACCGCGGAGGCGATGATCGACCACTTCATCAGCCCGGTGCGCCCGCGCACCTCGGAGAGCGGCCCGGCGACCAGCAGCGCCAGCCCGAGCGCCACGGTGGTGACGGAGACGCTGAGCGCCGCCGAGCCGGGGGAGATCCGGAACCGCTCGGCGAGCGAGGGCAGCAGCGGCTGCGTGGAGTACAGCAGCGCGAAGGTGGCGAGACCCGAGGCGAAGAGCGCGACGGCGACCCGCCGCAGACCGGGCGAGCCCTCCCGATGGCCGGCGAAGGGGCCGGCGACGGAAGTGGCGGAGGGGGAGTCGAGCGCGGTCGTGACCGCCGGTGCGGGCCTGGTCTGCCTCATACGGTTCACCGTGGCACCGCCGTCCTCATGTGTGAAATGACGATTCCGCAGCGGATTCATACGCTGGATGCATGACCATCGAGGAGCTGCGCTGGTTCGTGGTGCTCGCCGAGACCGAGCACATGACGGACTCGGCCGCCGAGCTGCAGATCACCCAGCCGACCCTGTCCCGCGCGCTGACCCGGCTGGAGCACCGCGTCGGCGCCCCGCTCTTCGACCGCGACGGGCGGCGGCTGCGGCTAAACCGGTTCGGCGCGGTGCTGCTGGAGCACGCCCGCCGGGCGCTCGCCGAGGTGGACGCGGCCGGCGACCGCATCGCCGAGCTGATCGACCCGGAGCGCGGCACCGTCCGGCTCGCCTTCCTGCACTCGGTGGCGACCTGGCTGGTGCCGGACCTGATCCGGTCCTTCCGGGCCGCCGCGCCCGGCGTGGCCTTCACCCTCCACCAGGACCCCGGCCACGACCTGCTGCAGGCGCTGCGGGACGGCGCCGCGGACCTCGCCGTCACCAGCCCGCGCCCGGAGGAGGCGGAGTTCGCCTGGCGCCCGCTGGTGCGGGAGCAGCTGTTTTTGGCGGTCCCGGCCGGGCACCGGCTGGCGGACCGCCCGGGAGGCGGGCGGGTGCGGCTGCGGTCGGCCGCCGAGGAGCCGTTCGTGACGCTCCGTCCGGAGTTCGGCTTCCGCCGACTCACCGAGCGGCTCTGCGCCGCGGCCGGGTTCCGTGCCCGGGTGGCGTTCGAGGGGACGGAACTGGCGACCGTGGAGGGGATGGTCGCGGCCGGTCTCGGTGTTGCGGTACTGCCGGAGCTGCACGCGGCCGCGGTCCCGGCGGACCGCACCGCGGTGCGGGTGCCGCTGGCGGACGCGGGCGCGCACCGCACCATCGGGCTCTCCTGGCTGCGGGACCGGCCGATGCCGGCGGTGGCGGAGCGCTTCCGACTGTTCGTCCTGAGCGAACACGGGATCGACCGGGAAGATCCGAACGTCATTCAGCATTGAGTCCTATGCGCTCAACTTGAGTGAGTCCTGCACAGTTAGGAGTGATCATGGCGCAGGCCCCCGGTTCGCCGGCTTCCGCTTCTCCGGCATCCCTGACCCTGCCGGTGCTTCCGCTGGACGACGCGGTGGTGCTCCCCGGCATGGTCGTCCCCCTCGAACTCTCGGACAGCGAGGTGCGCGCCGCGATCGACGCCGCACAGGCGGCGCACGACGCCGACGCCTCGCGGCGCGGCCGCAAGCCGCGCGTCCTGCTGGTCCCCCGGGTGGACGGCACCTACCGCGGCACCGGCGTGGTGGCGGCCGTCGAGCAGGTCGGCCGCCTCTCCGACGGCGATCCGGCGGCGCTGGTGCGCGCCGGCCGCCGCGTGCGGATCGGCGCCGGCACCACCGGCCCCGGCGCGGCCCTGTGGGTCGAGGCCGAGCTGGTCCCCGAACCCGATCCCACCGCCGCCACCGGCGAACTCCCCGGCCAGATCGCCGAGCTGGTGCGCGAGTACAAGGCGCTGGCCACCACCTGGCTGCAGAAGCGCGGCGCCTGGCAGGTCGTCGACCGCGTGCAGCGCATCGACGACGTCGGCGAACTCGCCGACAACTCCGGCTACTCCAGCTTCCTCAACCAGGACCAGCGCATCCAGCTGCTGGAGACGATCGACCCGGTGGAGCGGCTGCGGCTGACCACCGGCTGGATCCGCGACCACCTCGCCGAGCAGGAGGTCGCCGAGACGATCCGCAAGGACGTCCAGGAGGGCATGGACAAGCAGCAGCGCGAGTTCCTGCTGCGCCAGCAGCTCGCCGCCGTCCGCAAGGAGCTGCGCGAGCTCAACGGCGACCCGGACACCGAGGAGGAGGACTACCGCGCCCGCGTGGAGGCGGCGGACCTGCCCGAGAAGGTCCGGGAGGCCGCGCTGAAGGAGGTAGAGAAGCTGGAGCGGGCCTCCGACGCCTCGCCCGAGGGCGGCTGGATCCGCACCTGGCTCGACACCGTGCTCGACATCCCTTGGACGGTGCGCGACGAGGACGGCTACGACCTGTCCGGCGCCCGCGCGGTGCTCGACGCCGACCACACCGGCCTCGACGATGTGAAGGACCGCATCGTGGAGTACCTGGCGGTGCGCAAGCGGCGCGCCGACAAGGGCCTCGGTACGGTCGGCGGCAGGCGCTCGGGCGCGGTGCTGGCGCTCGTCGGCCCGCCCGGTGTCGGCAAGACCTCGCTCGGCGAGTCCGTGGCGCGCGCGATGGGACGCAAGTTCACGCGCGTGGCGCTGGGCGGCGTCCGGGACGAGGCCGAGATCCGCGGCCACCGGCGCACCTACGTCGGCGCGCTGCCCGGCCGCATCGTCCGGGCGATCCGCGAGGCCGGCTCGATGAACCCGGTGGTGCTGCTCGACGAGATCGACAAGGTCGGCTCGGACTACCGCGGCGACCCCTCGGCGGCCCTGCTGGAGGTGCTCGACCCGGCGCAGAACCACACCTTCCGGGACCACTACCTGGAGGTCGAGCTCGACCTGTCGGACGTGGTCTTCCTGGCCACGGCGAACGTGCTGGAGTCGATCCCGCAGCCGCTGCTGGACCGCATGGAGCTGGTGCGCCTCGACGGCTACACCGAGGACGAGAAGGTCGCCATCGCCCGCGACCACCTGCTGCCCAGGCAGCTGGAGCTGGCGGGCCTGACACCTACGGAGGTCTCGGTCGACGAGGAGGCGCTGCGCAAGCTGGCGGCCGAGTACACCCGCGAGGCGGGCGTCCGGACGCTGGAGCGGGCGGTCGCCCGGATCCTGCGGAAGGTGACGGCGAAGTCCGACCCGTCGGAGGCGGAGCCGGAGCGCGTCGGCGTCGACGACCTGCGGGAGCTGCTGGGCCGGCCGCGGTTCGTGCCGGAGGCGGCGCAGGACCCGGAGGAGCGCCGCACCTCGGTGCCGGGCGTGGCCACCGGGCTGGCGGTCACCGGCGCGGGCGGCGACGTGCTCTTCGTCGAGGCGGCGCTCTCCGAGCCGGGCACCGGCGCCCAGGGCGTCACGTTGACCGGGCAGTTGGGCGACGTGATGAAGGAGTCGGCGCAGATCGCGCTCTCCTACGTCCGCGGGCACGGCAAGGAGCTGCGGATCTCCACCGAGCGGCTGGCGGACCGCGGCGTCCACCTGCACGTCCCGGCGGGCGCGGTGCCGAAGGACGGGCCGAGCGCGGGCGTCACCATGACGACGGCGCTGGTGTCGCTGCTGAGCGGCCGCAAGGTGCGGCCGGAGGTGGCGATGACCGGTGAGGTCTCGCTGACCGGGCGGGTGCTGCCGATCGGCGGCGTCAAGCAGAAGCTGCTGGCGGCGAAGGCGGCGGGCATCACCACGGTGCTCATCCCGCAGCGGAACGAGGCCGATCTGGACGATGTGCCGGAGGGCGTGCTGGACGGGCTGACCGTGCGGCCGGTGGCGGACGTCCGCGAGGTGCTGGAGCTGGCGCTGACGCCGGCCGCGAAGGCGCCGGAGAAGGTGCTGGTCGCCTAGGCCTCGCTTGGACCCCGCTGTTCTCCGCCCCCCTGCGCCCCGGCATCCCGCGCGACCAGGCTGTGCCTGGTTGCGTGGGGTGCTGGGGCTTTTTGCTTGAAACAGCCTTATACTCCCCGCGATTGAGCAAATTCGCACATACGAGTGGGGAGCCCAACCCGTGGCAGCGTCCGAGTTCCGCATCACCCGCGAGGGCTACCTCCTCGACGGCGAGCCCTTCCGCATCCTCTCCGGTGCGATGCACTACTTCCGCACCCTGCCCGAGCAGTGGCCCGACCGGCTGCGGATGCTGCGCGCGATGGGCCTCAACACCGTGGAGACCTATGTCGCGTGGAACTACCACGAGCCGCGCCCCGGCGAGTTCAGCGAGGTCGGCCAGCTCTCCCGGTTCCTGGCCGCCGCCGCGGACGCCGGCCTGAAGACGATCGTCCGGCCCGGCCCCTACATCTGCGCCGAGTGGGAGAACGGCGGCCTGCCGCACTGGCTGCGCGCCGAGCGCGAGGACGCCCCGCTGCGCTGCAACGACCCCGCCTACCTCGCCGCCGTGGACCGCTGGTTCGACCGGCTGATCCCGGAGATCGTCGACCACCAGGTCACCCGCGGCGGCAGCATGCTGATGGTGCAGGTGGAGAACGAGTACGGCTCCTACGGCGACGACGCCGCCTACCTGGAGCACCTGCGCGCCGGCCTCGTCGCCCGCGGCATCGACGTGCCGCTCTTCACCTCCGACGGCGCCACCGACACCATGCTCACCGGCGGCACCGTCCCCGGAGTGCACGCCACCGTCAACTTCGGCAGCCGCTCCGAGCGCGAGTTCGCCAAGCTCGCCGAGCACCGGCCCGACGAGCCGGCGATGTGCATGGAGTTCTGGAACGGCTGGTTCGACCACTGGGGCCACGGGCACGTCACCCGCGACCCGCAGGACGCCGCCGAGGAGCTGGACGCGATCCTCGCCGCCGGCGCCTCCGTCAACATCTACATGGCGCACGGCGGCACCAACTTCGGCCTCTGGTCCGGCGCCAACATGTCCGGCCCCGGCACGGAGAGCGACTACCGCCCCACCGTCACCTCCTACGACTACGACGCCCCGCTCGACGAGGCCGGCCGCCCGACCGCCAAGTACTGGGCGTTCCGCGAGGTGCTCGCCAAGTACGGGGACGTCGACGAGCTGGTGGAGCTGGACGGCTTCGAGGCGCCCAAGCCGCTGGCCGCGGCCTCGGTGCGGCTCGACCGCGGGGTGCGGCTGCTGGACGTCCTCACCGAGATCGGCGGGCCCGAGACGGAGACCGCCCACGTGCCCTCCTTCGAGGAGCTGGGGCTCGGCCAGGGCCTGGCCGTGCACACCGCCCGGATCCCCGGGCCGCGCGCCGAGGGCCACCGGCTCGCCGTCCGCGACCTGCGCGACCGGGCCTGGGTGCTCGCCGACGGCCGGGTCGTCGGCCGGCTGGAGCGCGAGGGCGCCGCGGAGGACGGGCCCCAACTGGAGGTTCCGGCCGCCGGGCTGGACGTCCAGCTGCTGGTGGAATCGCTGGGACGGGTGAACTTCGGGGCGCGCACCGGGGAGCGCAAGGGCGCGCTCGGCGGCGTCCGGCACGGGTACCAGTACCTGTCCGGGTGGCGCAGCCGCCCGGTCGAGCTGGCCACCGCGGCCCGGCTGCTGCCGCGTGAGCGGCTGGCGCCGGCGGCCGAGGCGCTCGCGGGCGAGGGCCCGGTCTTCCTCGCCGGGGGCCTGCGCGTCGACGAGGGGCGCGACGGCTTCCTGGAGGTGACCGGCGGCTCGCACGGCGTGGTCTGGGTCAACGGCTTCTGCCTGGGCCGCTACTGGGAGATCGGCCCGCAGCGCACGCTCTACCTGCCGGCGCCGCTGCTGCACGCGGACGAGGAGAACGAGGTGCTGATCCTGGAGCTGGACCCGGCGCGGGCGGCGGGGCCGCTCGCGGTGGAGATCCGCGAGGAGCCGGTGCTGGGCTGACGGCGGCGACGGGCCACCCGGGGCGCGGGGAACTGCGCGAGCGACCACAGCGAATCCGCGGGTGGAGATCCGGTCTCGCACCGTCGGTTTTGTCCAAGCCGCACAACCCGCGCCCTGCGGACTCTTCGGTCGGCGGCGCCGACCGCGCGAGCCGGGACGGGAGAGGGTGGAACTCCTCCACCCGCGAAGGAGCCTTCCATGGCGACGCCGTCCCGCATTGCCGCGCTGGGCCACTACCAGCCCGCCCGCGTCCTCACCAACGAGGAGCTCACGCGGATGGTCGACACCAGCGACGAGTGGATCCGCTCGCGCGTCGGCATCGAGCAGCGCCGCATCGCCGCCCCGGAGGAGCGCGTCGCCGACCTCGCCGCGGCCGCCGCGGCGAAGGCGCTCGCCGCGAGCGGCCTGGACGCGGCCGACATCGGCATGGTGGTGGTCTCCACCACCACCGCCGAGAACGCCTGCCCCAACACCGCGGCGCTCGTCGCCCGCAAGCTGGGGCTGCCCGGCCCGGCCGCGCTGGACGTCAACACCGCCTGCTCCGGCTTCCCGCACGCGCTGGCCGTCGCCGACCACGCCATCCGGGCCGGGGCGGCCCGGCACGCCTTGGTGATCGGCGCCGAGAAGCTCTCCGCCGTCACCGACTGGAGCGACCGCAGCACCTGCGTGCTGCTCGGCGACGGCGCCGGGGCCGTGGTGCTCTCGGCCGGCGAGGAGGGCGCGCCGGACGGCATCGGGCCGGTGATGTGGGGCTCGGTGCCGGAGATGTCGGACGCGGTGGTGATCGACGGCGAGCCGGCGCGCTTCTCCCAGCAGGGCCAGGCGGTCTTCCGCTGGGCCGTCACCGAACTGCCGCGGATCGCCCGGGAGGTGTGCGCGCGCTCCGGCATCACCCCGGAGGAGCTGGACGTCTTCGTCCCGCACCAGGCCAACCTGCGGATCGTCGAACCGGTGGCGCGGGCGCTGGGCCTGACGGAGCGGCAGGTGGTGGCGCGGGACGTGGTGGAGTCGGGCAACACCTCGGCGGCCTCCATCCCGCTGGCGCTCTCCAAGCTCGTCGAGGCGGGCCGGGTGCCCGAGGGCGGGCGCGCCCTGCTGCTGGGCTTCGGCGGCGGGATGACCTGGGCGGGGACCGTGGTGCGGCTGCCCTGAGGGGGCGGGGCGTCCCGGGCGGTCGGGGCGTCTGGGGCGGCCGTGAGGAGAAGGGCCGCGGGGGAGCGCCGGCCGGATCACTCCGCCTCCTCCTCCGCGGCCTGGGCGCGCACCGCGAAGACGCCGTCCATCTCGGCGACCTGGGCGACCAGTTGATGCGGATCGGCCGCGCCGGTGAGCCGCAGCCGGACCGCCGAGGAGCCGCGGCGCTCGGCCGGGGCGCCGCCGCCCTTGCGCTCGGCCTCGCGCTCGGGCTCGCGCCCGCGCTCGTAGCGGGCCTCGGCGCGGGACTCCTCGTCCGTCACGTCCTCGGCGTCCTCCCGGCGGTGCAGCACCTCGACATCGCTCACCCGGAAGCCCACCGCCGTGCAGTGCTCCAGGATCCGGCCCAGCAGACCGGACGACGGCCGGTAGCGGATCGTCAGCTCCATGTCCTGGTAGGCGGTGGTGTGGGTGCCGTGCGGGGCCAGCCGCTGGGAGAGCCACGGGTAGCCCTGCACCACCAGGAAGTACACCAGCGTCGCCGCGATCGCCAGCAGCACCAGGCCGCCGCCGCACGCCATGCCGACGCCGCAGGTGAGCCAGATGGTGGCGGCCGTGGTGAGGCCGCGCACGGCATCCCGCCGGACGAAGATCAGGCCGCCGCCGATGAAGCCGATGCCGGAGACGATCTGCGCGGCCACCCGGGACGGGTCGAGCGCCACGCCGGTGACGCCGAGCATGTCGTTGAAGCCGTGCTCGGAGACGAGCATGAAGAGCGCGGCGCCGACGCCCACCAGGCAGTGGGTGCGCATCCCGGCGCTCTTCTGGCGCCGCTCCCGCTCCAGGCCGATGACCGTGGACAGCACGAACGCCACGGCCAGCTCGGTGAACTGGCGCGCGCCCTGGCCGGCGTCGAAGAAGCGGAATATCTCGGCGACCGGGCTGGAGCCGGAGACGGCGGCGGCGTGCGGGACGGTGGTGAGGGAGTGCGCTACCGAGTGAATCATCGATCCAACCTACTGCCGCCGTCGTACGCGAGCCGGTAGCCGGCCCTCCGCACCGTCTCGATCGTCCGCCGGCCGAACGGTGCGTCGATCTTGCGGCGCAGCGCGCTGATGTAGACCTCGACGATGTTGGGATCGCCGTCGTAGGCGAAGTCCCAGACGTGCTCCAGGATCTCGGCCTTGCGGACCACCTCGCCGGCGCGCAGCGCCAGCTGCTCCAGCACCGCGAACTCCTTGGCGGCGAGCCGGATCTCCTGCTCGCCGCGCAGCACCCGCCGGGTGGCCGGCTCGACCACCAGGTCGCCCAGCACGATCGCCGGGGCCGCGGCCCGGGTGCGGCGGCGCAGCAGCGCCCGCACCCGCGCCTGCAGCACCACGTAGGAGAACGGCTTGGTGAGGTAGTCGTCCGCGCCGGTGTCGAGCGCCTCGGCCTCGTCGTACTCGCCGTCCTTGGCGGTGAGCACCAGGACCGGCGTCTCGTCGCCGCAGCGGCGCAACTCCTCGCAGACCTTGTAGCCGTTGAGGCCGGGCAGCATCAGATCGAGCACCACCAGGTCGTAGGTGTTCTCCAGGGCCAGATGCAGGCCGGTGGTGCCGTCGTGCGCGGTGTCGACGGCATGGCCCTCGGCCGTCAGGCCCTTGGCGAGGGCGGTGGCGAGGCGTCTCTCGTCCTCCACGATGAGCAGTCGCATGGCCACAGCGTGGCAGTGTCCCGCTGAAGCGTTCTTCAGGATCCTTCAGCGCAGCTTCAGGTTCGGGGGGCGAGAGTGGGCGTCGCCGGGGGACGGAAGCGGCCTCCGGCGGGTTCGGACACGTCCAGGCAAGTCACCGGAATCGGGGAGGACATGATGCACACTCAGGCCACGACGGGGAACGGCGGGCGCGGGCGGCACGCGGCGCCGAAGGTGCGGGGGGCCCGCGCGGTGCGGGTCGGCCGGCTGGCGGCGGGCGCGGCGGCGCTGGCCATCGCGGGCGGCGCGGCGGCGCCGGCGATGGCGGACGACGGCACCGGCCAGGGCTACGGCTCGGGTTCAGGCATGGCCTCGGGCTCGGGCTCGGGCCACGACGGGGCGTCCTGGGGCACCTCGTACCAGCCGACCTCGGGCGGCTCCGGGGCGGCGACGGTGCACCGAAAGAAGCACAAGAAGCACACCGGAACGCACCGCGGGCACGCCTCGCACCGCGATCCGGTCTGCGCCTACGGCAGCGGCAGCACCGCGCACGGCACCGGGAGCAGCCCGTGGATGGAGGGCCGTCCGTCCGGGAGCGGCGGGGGCAACGGCAGCGGCGGCGGGTTCGGTACAGGTTCGGCGTCGGGCTCGGCCTCGGGATCGGAGGGCGGCACGGGCACGGGCGGCCACCCGGAGGAGGGCCATGCGGAGGACGCCACCGAGAGCGGCGGCGAGGGTCCCCTGGCGGTCCGGGCGCGGTCCGCGCAGCCTCCCGGCGGCGGCGTGAAGGGGGTGACGGTCCGCCAGGCGGTGGGCGCCGTGCTGCGCGGCGTCCCCGGCGGCCGGGTACTGGTCGCCGACCGGGTGCGGGAGAACGGCCGCTGGGTGTGGGACACCATCGTCGCCGACCGTGACGGCGGCCGCCGGATCGCGGTGGTCGACGCGGAGCGCGGCAAGCTGCTGTCGGTCCGTCGCGCGCCGGCCGAGGGGCCGCGCGCCCAGGCCGAGATCCGGGCGGAGAACCGGCTGGCGCACCGGGCCCGCACCGATGCGGCGGCCGCGGTCGCCGCGGCCCAGCAGCGCGAGCCGGGCCTGGCGATCACCCGGGTCGCCCTCGCCGACGACCGCGGCAACCCGGTGTGGGACGTCCGCGCCGAGTCCGCCGACGGCACCACCGCCCGCACCGTCACGGTCGACGCCACCACGGGCAAGGTGCTCTCCGACCGCCCCGACCTCGACCCCGACGACGCGTGACCGAACGCCCCGTCACCCCCTCGGTCCGCGCGCGGCGCGGTCCGGGCGGGGTGACGGGGCGGCGGGACGGCAGACCGCTACCCCTACGAACGGCGAACCCGACCGAGCGCCCGCGCCAGATAGGGCCCGGTGACGCTCCCCGGGGCGGACGCCACCGCGGCAGGCGTTCCCGCCGCGACGACCCGTCCCCCCTCGGCGCCGCCTCCCGGGCCGAGATCCACCACATGGTCGGCGCCCGCCGCCACCGCCATGTCGTGCTCCACCACGATCACCGTGCTGCCCGCCGCCACCAGCCGGTGCAGCTGCTCCATCAACACCTCGGTATCGGCCGGGTGCAGCCCGGTCGACGGCTCGTCCAACAAATACAGAGTGTGTCCGCGACGGCTCCGCTGCAGCTCGCTCGCGAGCTTGATGCGCTGCGCCTCGCCCCCGGAGAGCTCGGTGGCGGGCTGACCGAGCCTCAGATAGCCGAGCCCCACCTGCTGCAGGGCCGTCAGCCCGCGGGCGGCCGCCGGGAGGTCGGCGAGGAACTCGGCGGCCGCGTCGACGGTGAGGTCGAGCACCTCGGCGATGGTGGCGCCGCGGTAGGAGATCTCCAGCGTCTCGGGGTTGTAGCGGGCGCCCTTGCAGTCCGGGCAGGGGCTGTAGGTGCCGGGCAGGAAGAGCAGCTCCACCGCGATGAAGCCCTCGCCCTGGCAGGTGGGGCAGCGCCCGGAGGCCACGTTGAAGGAGAAGCGGCCCGCGGTGTAGCCGCGGGCGCGGGCCTCGTCGGTGGCGGCGAAGGCCTTCCGCACCGCGTCGAAGAGGCCGGTGTAGGTGGCCAGGTTGGAGCGCGGGGTGCGGCCGATCGGCTTCTGGTCGACGCGCACCAGCCGGTCGACGGCCTCCAGCCCCTCCACGGTGCCGCGGAACCGCTGGGCCTGCTCGGGGACGGCCGCCGTCTCGTCGCCGTCGCCCTCGTCGGCCGCGGCGTCGTCCGTCCCGCCGCCGTCCGCGACGCCCTCCGCGGCGGCGGCCACCACGGCCAGCAGGCTGGACTTCCCGGAGCCGGAGACGCCGGTGACGGCGGTGAACACCCCCAGCGGCAGCTCCGCGTCGAGGCCGCGGAGGTTGTGCAGGGTGACGTCCCGCAGCCGCAGCGTTCCGCTCGGGGTGCGCGCCTGGTGCGGCTCACGCGACTCGTGCGTCTCGCGTGCCTCGCGTGTCTTACGTGCCTCGCATGCCTCGCGTGCCTCGCCGTCCGGTGCCGCGCCGTCCTCGGCGAGCAGGTAGCGGCGGGTGGCGGATTCGGGCACCGCGGTGAGGCCGTCCGGCGGCCCGCTGTAGAGCACCCGGCCGCCGTGCTCGCCCGCTGCCGGGCCGACGTCCACGATCCAGTCCGCCCGGGCGGCGATCGCCATGTCGTGCTCCACCAGGAACAGCGAGTTCCCGGACTCCTTCAGCCGCCGAAGCACCGTCATCAGCGCCTCGGTGTCGGCCGGGTGGAGGCCCGCGGAGGGCTCGTCCAGGACGTAGACCACCCCGAAGAGTCCGGAGCGCAGCTGGGTGGCGAGGCGCAGCCGCTGCAGCTCCCCGGAGGAGAGCGAGGGGGTGGGGCGGTCGGTGGAGAGGTAGCCGAGGCCCAGCTCGGTGAGGACCTCGATGCGGCCCACCAGGTCCTGGGAGAGCGCGGCGGCCGGCGACTCGTCGGCGTTCTGCCCGGTGAAGGGGCGCAGCAGGGCGGAGAGCTCGGAGAGCGGCAGGGCCGCGGCGGCGGCGATGTCCATCCCGGCGAACGTGACGGCGAGCGCCTCGGGCCGCAGCCGGCGGCCCCCGCACACCGGGCAGTCGGAGCTGACCAGGAACCGGGAGACCCGGCGGCGCAGCCCGGCGCTCTTGGAGTCGGCGAAGGTGTGCAGCACATAGCGCCGGGCGCTCATGTAGGTGCCCTGGTAGGGGCGGTGGATGCGGTGCGCCTCGCGCTCCGGGTGGACGGTCACCACGGGCTGCTCGTCGGTGAACAGGATCCACTGCCGGTCCGCGGCCGGCAGCTCGCGCCAGGGCCGGTCGATGTCGTGGCCGAGGGCGGCGAGGATGTCGCGGAGGTTCTTGCCCTGCCAGGCGCCCGGCCAGGCGGCGATGGCGCCCTGGCGGATCGACAGCGACGGGTCGGGGACGAGCGATTCCTCGCTGACCTCGTGGATCCGGCCGAGCCCGTGGCAGGTGGGGCAGGCGCCGGCGGCGGTGTTGGGCGAGAAGGAGTCGGAGTCCAGCCGCTCGGCGCCCGCGGGGTAGCGGCCGGCCCGGGAGAAGAGCATCCGCAGCGAGTTGGAGACGGCGGTGACGGTGCCGACGGAGGAGCGGGCGGTCGGCGCGGAGCGGCGCTGCTCCAGGGCGACGGCGGGCGGCAGCCCGGTGATCTCGTCGACCGCGGGGGCACCGACCTGGTTCAGCAGCCGGCGGGCGTAGGGGGCGACGGACTCGAAGTAGCGGCGCTGGGCCTCGGCGTAGAGGGTGCCGAAGGCGAGGGAGGACTTCCCCGAGCCCGAGACTCCGGTGAAGACGACCAGGGCATCGCGGGGGAGGTCGACGTCGACGCGGCGCAGATTGTGCTCGCGCGCGCCGCGGACCTGCACGAACGGGTGGGACACGGCGGCGAGTCTACGGCCCGGCCCCCGCGTGCGGCGGGAGCCGGGCCGTGGACCGACGGTGTTGCGGTGCCGCGGCGCTGTGCCGCCGCGGCGGTGCGGTTACTGGTACGGGTTGGGCTGCTGGGTGCCGTAGGGGTTGCCCGGCTGCTGGGGCTGCGCCTGCGGGTATCCGTACCCGGGCTGGGGTGCCTGCGGCTGCTGCTGTGGCTGCGGCTGGCCCTGCGGGTAGCCGTAACCGGGCTGCGGCTGCTGCGGCTGCTGGGGCTGTGCCTGCGGGTATCCGTACCCGGGCTGGGGCGCCTGCGGCTGCTGCTGGGGCTGCGGCTGGCCCTGCGGGTAGCCGTAGCCACCGGCCGCGGGGGCGGCCTGCTGCGGAGCGGGCGCGCCGGCCTGCTCGCCGTTGGCCGCGACCTCCATCTGCTGGGCCTGCTCCTTCGTCACCCGTGATGTGGTGCCGCAGAAGGTGCACTGGGTGAAGTACGAGGAGGCGATGGGGAAGAGCGGGATGAAGAAGAGGGTGAACTTCGTCAGCCGGCGCTTCACCGAGTGGGCGGCCGGATTGCCGCAGTTGCCGCAGACGAAGTTGAGCATCGCCAAGGTCAGGATCGTGGTCCTGGTTCCCCAGATGATCATTGGTGTCGGTTCCCCCGATCCGGGTCGAGCATGGGACGTGAGCAAGGTGCCGCCGCCGGGTGCCGGGGCGCGGGCCCCTTACCTAATCATTCGGTGCGAGCGGGTGTCATCCTTCTCGGGAAACAGGACGCGGACCGTGGCCCAACCGTTCCCTCCCGGTCGGCCGCCGGTCACCGCCGCTCCGGGAACCGTCCCGCTCCAACCGGAAGTGATCGCACACACGTCCCTCCCGCACAGGGGCCCGCGTAGCATCCGGGGATGCTGCGCATCTCGCTGGTGGCCGCCGCCCGCTGCTCGTCGGTCCTGGACGAGCGGTTCGACGACGACCGCCCGCTCGACCGGGCGTCCGTCCAGGAGGTGGAGCGGGCCGCGCCCCGGCTGCGCTGGCTCTCCGCGTTCGAGCTGCGCTACTGCTCCCCGTCCCCGCGCGCCCGGGGCACCGGCGAACTGCTCGGCCTGACGCCGCTGGCCCAACCGGGCCTGCGGGACTGCGAGATGGGCCGCTGGCGCGGCGCCCGCCTCGACCAGGTGATGGCCTCCGAGCCGCAGGCGGTGGCCGCCTGGCTGGACAACCCGGTGGTGACGCCGCACTCCGGGGAGTCGCTGCTGGCCTTCATAGCCCGGGTGGGGGAGTGGCTGGACACCCGCCCCGAGGACGGCAGCCGGATCGTGGCGGTGGCCGACCCGGGCGTGGTGCGGGCCGCCGCCGTCTACGCCCTCAACGCCCCGCCGCCGACCTACTGGCGGATCGACGCGCAGCCGCTCTCGCTCACCACCGTCACCCGGCGCCCCGAGGGCTGGGCGCTGGAGTTCCCGGCGTAGCCGGGGTCCGCGGCCGTCCCGCCCACCCGTCCCGCCCAC
>NZ_MLCF01000102.1 GCF_001879105.1 Mangrovactinospora gilvigrisea
GGAATGGGTTGCGGGACGGGTTGCTGGGGGCCGGGTACACCGCTGACGGGGTGTTGGAGGCGCTCGGGGCCACCGCCTACAGCGCGTTGGCGCGGGGCGAGACCGTGCCCGCGGAGCGGGCCACCCGGGGCGGGGGCGTCCGCGAGGCGCTGATCCGGCTGCTCCTGCTGCAGCAGGAGGTGCCCCAGGAGCGCGTCGAGGGGATCGTGCCGCCCGACGGCGGGTGGGTGCGGCCCGGCGAGACCCCCGGGACCGTCCGGGCGACCGTCGACATTCGGCCATATCCGGAGGAGGGCGCCGACGCCTTCGTCGTCTCCGACCTCGGCTGCGCCGTCGGCGGCGCGGCTGGCGCCGCCGCCGCTGCCGGCGGGGTGGACCGCGCCGACCTGGTGCTCGGCGTCGGCGGCGCCTCCACCACGCTCGCCGGCATCACCGTCCCGGGCGCCTGCGCCACCGCCCTCGACCTGGGCACTGGCTCCGGCGTCCAGGCGATCAACGCCGCCCGCCGCGCCTCGCACGTCACCGCCACCGACCTCAACCCCCGCGCCGCCCGCTTCGCCGCCATGTCGCTGACGCTCTCCGGCGTTCCGGCGGAGCGTCAGGAGGTGCTCGCCGGCAGCCTCTTCGAGCCGGTCGGCGAGCGCCGCTTCGACCTGGTCGTCTCCAATCCGCCGTTCGTGGTCTCGCCCGCCGGCAGGTTCACCTACCGGGACGGCGGGCTGCCCGGTGACGAGCTGTGCCGGCGCATCGTCACTGAGGCGCCCGCCCACCTGGAGCCCGGCGGCTTCTGCCAGCTGCTGGCGAACTGGCAGCACGTCAAGGGCGAGGACTGGCGGGAGCGGCTGGCCTCCTGGATCGCCCCCACCGGCTGCGACGCCTGGGTGGTGCAGCGCGAGGTCCAGGACCCGGCGCAGTACGCCGAGCTCTGGCTGCGCGACGGCGGCGACCACCGGGATGCCCCCGAGGAGTACGCGGCCCGCTACGACGCCTGGCTGGACGCGTTCGAACGCGACGGCGTCGAGGGCATCGGATTCGGCTGGATCACGCTCAGGAACGCCGGCGCCGCCGAGCCCGCCGTCCGGATCGAGGAGTGGCCGCACCCCGTCGAGCAGCCGCTCGGCCCCGAGATCGCCGCCTGGTTCGAGCGGCAGGACTTCCTGCGGTCCGTGGACGACGACGCCCTGCTCGGCACCCGCTTCCGGCTCGCCGGCGAGCCCGGCGAAACCGTCCAGGAGCAGGTCGGCGCGCCCGGCGCCGAGGATCCGGAGCACGTGGTGCTGCGGCAGCGGCGCGGCATGATGCGGGCCACCCGGGTGGACACGGTCGGCGCCGGATTCGCCGGCGCCTGCGACGGCACCCTGGAGGCCGGCCGGATCGTCGACGCCATCGCCGAACTGCTCGAGGAGGACCCCGCCGAGCTGCGGGCCAAGACCCCGGAGAGCATCCGCTTCCTGGTGGAGCAGGGCTTCCTTCTTCCGGTGCGATGAGCGCGGACCCGCTACGGTGAACGGCTGAACTCCGCCCCATTCCGGCTGGACACCCGCGCCGATCCTCCCGCATGGTGGCGGAACGTCGTCCGAGCGAGTACACATCCGTACTCCGGCGGACACGTCGGGTGCCCGCCGTACGGTCGGACCGAATGTCGGGTTACCGTTCGAGTGGTGTTGCGGCGTGAGCGCGCCTTACCCCGAGTTGCCGGGGTACGGTCACCAATCGCCGTCATCGCCGCCCATAAGCGTGACCGTAGCGTGAGGAAGCAGCAGGGCCCGGACGCAGGGATCGGGTCCGACGACCGAGAGAAGAGCGAAGTTGTCCCCGACCAGCGAGACCGCGCCCCGCGGTCGGCGTCTCGTCATCGTGGAGTCGCCGGCCAAGGCGAAGACGATCAAGGGCTATCTCGGCCCCGGGTACACGGTCGAGGCCAGCGTCGGTCACATCCGCGACCTGCCGAGCAGCGCCGCGGAGGTACCCGAGGCCTACAAGGGCAAGCCCTGGGCGCGGCTCGGTGTCAACGTCGACGAGGGCTTCCAGCCCGTTTACGTCGTCAACGCCGACAAGAAGGCCCAGGTCAAGAAGCTCAAGGACCTGCTGAAGGAGTCCGACGAACTCTTCCTCGCCACCGATGAGGACCGCGAGGGAGAGGCCATCGCCTGGCACCTCGAGCAGGTCCTCAAGCCCAAGGTGCCGGTGCGCCGGATGGTCTTCCACGAGATCACCAAGGACGCCATCCAGGCCGCCGTCAACAGCCCCCGCGAGCTGAACAAGAAGCTCGTGGACGCCCAGGAGACCCGCCGCATCCTCGACCGGCTCTACGGCTACGAGGTCTCGCCGGTGCTGTGGAAGAAGGTCATGCCGCGGCTGTCGGCGGGCCGCGTCCAGTCGGTCGCCACCCGCCTGGTGGTGGAGCGCGAGCGGGAGCGGATGGCGTTCCGCTCCGCCGCGTACTGGGACCTGGAGGGCGTCTTCGCCACCGGCCGCGCCGGCGACGCCTCCGACCCGGGCACGTTCGGCGCCCGGCTGACGACGGTGGACGGCAAGCGCGTCGCCCAGGGCCGCGACTTCGGGTCCGACGGCGTTCTGAAGCAGGCCTCGGCGTCCGCCGGGGTGCTGCACCTGGACGAGGCCGCGGCGCGGACGCTGGCGGCCGCCCTGGAGGACACCTCCTTCGCGGTCCGCTCCGTCGAGTCCAAGCCGTACCGGCGCTCGCCGTACGCGCCCTTCCGGACGACGACGCTGCAGCAGGAGGCGTCCCGCAAGCTCGGCTTCGGGGCGAAGGCGACGATGCAGGTCGCCCAGAAGCTGTACGAGAACGGTTTCATCACCTATATGCGTACCGACTCCACCACGCTGTCGGAGACGGCGGTGGCGGCGGCGCGCGCCCAGGTGACGCAGCTGTACGGGTCCGAGTACCTGCCGGACAAGCCGCGCCAGTACGCCGGCAAGGTGAAGAACGCGCAGGAGGCGCACGAGGCGATCCGCCCCTCCGGCGACCGCTTCCGCACCCCGGCCGAGACCGGCCTCAGCGGCGACCAGTACAAGCTCTACGACCTGATCTGGAAGCGCACCGTCGCCTCCCAGATGAAGGACGCCGTCGGGCAGTCGGTGACCGTGCGGGTCGGCGGCGCCGCGAGCGACGGCCGGGACGCCGAGTTCTCCGCGTCCGGCAAGGTGATCACCTTCCACGGCTTCATGAAGGCCTATGTGGAGGGCGCCGACGACCCCAACGCCGAGCTGGACGACCGCGAGCGGCGGCTGCCGCAGGTCGCCGAGGGCGACGCGCTCACCGCGCGGGAGATCTCGGTGGACGGCCACGCCACCAAGCCGCCGGCCCGCTTCACCGAGGCCTCGCTGGTGAAGGAGCTGGAGGAGCGGGAGATCGGCCGCCCCTCGACGTATGCGTCGATCATCGGGACGATCCTCGACCGCGGGTACGTCTTCAAGAAGGGGACGGCGCTGGTTCCGTCCTGGCTGTCGTTCGCCGTGGTGGGGCTGCTGGAGAAGCACTTCGGCCGGCTCGTCGACTACGACTTCACGGCCAAGATGGAGGACGACCTCGACCGCATCGCGGCCGGCCAGGCGCAGGCGGTGCCGTGGCTGTCGCGGTTCTACTTCGGCGAGGGCGGCCCCGAGGGCGCCGCGGCCGGCGGCGCCTCGGCGGCGGACGCGGGCAACGGCGACGGCGACCACCTGGGCGGGCTCAAGGAGCTGGTGACGGACCTCGGGGCGATCGACGCCCGCGAGGTGTCCTCGTTCCCGGTGGGCGACGGGATCATGCTGCGCGTCGGGCGGTTCGGCCCGTACGTGGAGAAGGTCATCCCGGGCGGCGGCCCCGACGGCGCCGACCTGCAGAAGCGGATGGACGTCCCGGAGGACATGCCGCCGGACGAGCTGACGCCGGAGCTGGCGCAGGAGCTGCTGGACAAGCCGTCCGGGGAGCGCGAGCTGGGCATCGACCCGGAGTCGGGCCACCCGATCGTCGCCAAGAACGGCCGCTACGGCCCGTACGTCACCGAGGTGCTGCCCGACGGCACGCCGAAGACGGGCAAGAACGCGGTGAAGCCGCGGACCGGGTCGCTCTTCAAGACGATGTCGCCGGAGACGGTGACGCTGGAGGAGGCGCTGCGGCTGCTGTCGCTGCCGCGGGTGGTCGGCGTCGACCCGGAGAGCGGCACCGAGATCACGGCGCAGAACGGCAAGTACGGGCCGTACCTGAAGAAGGGGACGGACTCGCGTTCGCTGGAGTCCGAGGAGCAGATCTTCGGGATCACCCTGGAGGAGGCGCAGAAGCTCTACGCCCAGCCGAAGCAGCGCGGGCGGCGGGCGGCGGCGCCGCCGCTGAAGGAGCTGGGCGAGGACCCGGTCTCCGGGAAGCCGGTGGTGGTCAAGGACGGGCGGTTCGGTCCGTATGTGACGGACGGCGAGACGAACGCGACGCTGCGGAAGGGCGACGAGGTCGAGTCGATCTCGCAGGAGCGGGCGTTCGAGCTGCTGGCGGAGAAGCGGGCGAAGGGGCCGGCGAAGAAGGCTCCCGCGAAGAAGGCTGCCGCCAAGAAGGCCCCGGCGAAGAAGACGGCTGGTGCCAAGAAGGCGACGGCGTCCTCGGCGAAGAAGACGGCGACGAAGAAGGCCGCGTCGACGACCAAGAAGACTGCTGCCGCCAAGAAGACGACGGCGACGAAGACGGTTGACGCGTCGGTCGAGTAGCGGTCGGCGCCTTGTGCGCCTTGTGCTGTTGCCGCCCCTCCGCCCCTCCGCCCCCACCCGGGGTGGCGGGGCGGAGGGGTTTTCGGGTGGCCGCCGGGTTCGGACCGCCCCGGGGCGGGCGGGGGGCGAGGGGTTCGTTGGTGGGCGGCGGGGGCGCGTTGGTAGCTTGCGGCGCATGGATGAGGACTTCTTGCCGGGGCGGGACGGGCCGGCGGCTACGGTGGAGGCGCATCGGGTGCGGGGCGTGCGGATGGCGTACGCGCCGGATCCGGACGGGGACCCGGATCCCGGCGAGGTCGTCTGGACCTGGGTGCCGTTCGAGGAGAACGACGGCCGGGGCAAGGACCGCCCGGTGCTGGTGGTGGCGCGGGAGCACGGCGCCGAGACGGTGCTCGCCGTCCAGTTGACGAGCAAGCGCCACGACGACCGCGCGGAGTACCAGCCGATCGGGTCCGGGCCGTGGGACCGGGAGGACCGCGAGTCCTGGGTGCTGCTGGACCGGGTGTTCCGGATCCACCCCGCGGGGATGCGCCGCGAGGCGTGCGCGCTGGACCGGGGTCGGTTCAACCTGGTGGCCAACCGGCTGGTGGAGCGGTACGGCTGGGCGTAGCCGACGCTCGGCCGGTGTGATTGTGTGTGGGCGTCGAGAGCTGTCCCGCCTGCCCTGCCCGGCGCCCGTTGGAGGAATCCGGCCGTGAACAACCCTGCCCGCCCCGTCCGTCCCGTTGTGCCCGGGATCTGCTCCGTGACCTTCCGGGAGCTCGACGTGCCGACCGTCGTCGGCCTCACCGCCGACGCCGGGCTGCGCGCCGTGGAGTGGGGCGGGGACGTCCACGTGCCGGTGGGCGATCTGGCGGCCGCCGGGCGGGCGCGGGCGCTCTGCGCCGAGAAGGGCGTGGACGTCGCCTCCTACGGCTCCTACTGGCGGGCCGGCGATGTCGCCGGTTTCGCGGCGGTGGTGCGGACGGCGGCCGAGCTGGGCGCGCCGGGCATCCGGGTGTGGGCGGGCGAGAAGGGCTCCGCGGAGAGCTCCCCGGTTGAGCGGGCGGCCGTCGCGGCGGCGCTGGCCGGCGGGGCGGACCTGGCGGCGGAGCACGGGATCACCGTCAGCCTGGAGTTCCACCGCAACACCCTCACCGACACCCTCGCCTCGGCGCGGGCGCTGCTGGACGAGGCGGCGGCGCTGCGGCCGGGCGCGGAGCTGCCGCTGTGCAGCTACTGGCAGCCGGACTGGTGGACCGCGCCGACCGGGATCGGCCCGGCGGACGCGGTGGCGGAACTGGCGGCGCTGGGCGAGCGGCTGACGACCGTTCACGTCTTCTCCTGGGCGACGGACGGGGCCCGGCTGCCGCTCGCCGAGCGCGAGGAGCTGTGGCGGGCGGTCTTCCGGGCGCTGCACGCCGAGGGCGCGCACGCCGGCGGTGCACCCGCTGACGGCGCGCACGCCGGCGGTGCCGCGCGGGGCCACTACGCGCTGATGGAGTTCGTGGCGGGCGGCGATGCCGAGGTGTTCCGGAAGGACGCGGCGACGCTGCTGGGGTGGCTGGAGGAGTCCGTCAACCAGGCGTAGAGATGATCCCTCCTCTGGGGGATTGTGAGCCACGGTGCGCATCGGGTTATGTGCACAGAGTGGTGAAGATCCGTCAGGGAAGCCAGGGGAGGGGATCCATGAGGCACGCGAGGCACTGGGTGCGCTGCGGGACGGCCGTGGGCGCGGTGCTGCTCGCGGTGACGGGGGCGACGGCGGCCGCTGCCGCCGCGCCGCTGCCGTCGCCCCCGCCGCCGATGGGCGCCGGGTCGTCGGAGCTGCTGCCGGTGCCCGTATCGCCGGGGCCGTTCTCGCCGGGGCCGTCCGGGGACACCGGGCAGCTGCAGCTGAGCGAGCAGGGCGCGTCCGGCGGCGCGGTGCCGGTCTCCGCGGTGGTGCTCAGCTGCCCCGCCGGCGGTGCTGAAACGCATCCGCACGCCGCGCAGGCGTGCGCCGCGCTCGGCCGGGCGGACGGCGATCCCGCGAAGCTGCCCGGCTCGGACCGCATCTGCCCGATGATCTACCAGCCGGTGACGGCGCAGGTGGCGGGCGTCTGGGGCGGCAAACGCGTCGACTTCCGGCACGACTACGCCAACGCGTGCGTGATGAAGGCGAAGCTCGCCCCGGTCTTCGACTACTGAGGCCGCGGCGGGTGACGGGGGGTTAGCCCCACCCCGGTGCCGGTGGCTGCTCGGATCGCGGCGGTGGTGCCCGGCACGGGACGCTGCCGTCATGACGACATCAACGGACGCGCCGGCCGCCGCCGTGCGCCTCTCCGAGGTCGCCCGGACGTACGGGCGGGGGCCGGCCGCGGTGCAGGCGCTGCGCACCGTCTCGGTGGACATCCCGGACGGCTCGTTCACCGCCGTGATGGGCCCGTCCGGGTCGGGCAAGTCCACGCTGCTGCAGTGCGCCGCCGGGCTGGACACGCCCACCAGCGGCTCCGTCCGCCTCGGTGACACCGAGCTCACCGGCATGGACGAGAACGCGCTCACCCGGCTGCGGCGCGGCCGGGTCGGGTTCGTCTTCCAGGCCTACAACCTGGTGCCGTCGCTGACGGTGCGGCAGAACGTCGGCCTGCCGCTGCGGTTGGCCGGCCGCCGGGAGGACCGGGCCCGGATCGACTCGCTGCTGGAGAAGGTCGGCATCGCCGGCAAGGGCTGGCTGCGGCCCGCCCAGCTCTCCGGCGGCGAGGCGCAGCGCGCCGCGGTGGCGCGGGCGCTGATCACCGCCCCGGACGTGGTCTTCGCCGACGAGCCGACGGGCGCGCTGGACACCGTCTCCGCGGCCGGGGTGCTGGAACTGCTGCGCCGCTGCGTGGACGACGCCCACCAGACCGTCGTCATGGTCACCCACGACCCGGTGGCCGCCTCCTACGCCGACGCGGTGCTGCTGCTCGCCGACGGCATGATCGTCGACGAGCTGGTCGCGCCCACCGCCGCCCGGGTCGCCGAGCGGCTCTCCGCGCTGGGCGGCCGCCCCGGCACCGCGGGCCGCGACGGGGGGCGGTCGCGGTGATGCGGCTGGCCTGGGAGACGCTGCGCCACCGGCGGGCCGCCTTCGTCGGCGCGCTGGTGGCGCTCTTCACCGCGTCCGCGCTGGTGGGGGCGTGCGGGCTGCTGCTGCAGACCGGTATCGCCGGCACGGTGGCGGTGGAGCGGTACGCGGGGGCGCCGGTCGTGGTGGCGGCCGATCAGAGCGCGCACCGGGTGACGGTGCGGCAGCACCACGGCCGCACCCGGGTGCGGGACCGCGCCAAGGCCGACGCGGGCCGGGTCTGGCTCGACGCCGGCGCCGTGCGGCGGCTCGCCGGGCTGCCCGGGGTACGCGCGGCGGTGCCCGAGGTGGACTTTCCGGCGGCGGTGGCCACGTCCACCGGCCGCGGCGGATTCGCGGCCGGGCCGGACGGCACCTCCTCGCTCGGCCACGGCTGGGGCTCGGCGGCGCTCGCCCCGTTCCGGCTGACGGCCGGTCATGCGCCGGCCGGCGGCGGCGAGATCGCGGTGGACGCCGGCCTGGCCGGGCGCGCCGGGCTGCACCTCGGCCAGACGGTGCGGGTGCAGAGCGGCGGGGCGCTCGGCTCCTACCGCGTCGCGGGCCTGGTGCGGGCGCCGGGCAAGGACGGGCTGCGGCGGCAGGCCGCCGTCTTCTTCTCCGACGCGGAGGCGGCGCGGCTGGCCGGGCATCCGGGCCAGGTGGCCGCGGTGGGGCTGCTGGCCGATCCCGGTACGGGCGCGTCAAGGCTTGCGGACGAGGCCCGCGCGGCGCTGGCCGGCACCGCGGCGCGCGTCCACACCGGGGACGGCCGCGGTGCGGTGGAGTTCCCGGACGCGAGCACCGCCCGCACCCGGCTCACCAGCATGAGCGGCGCCATCGGGGGCACCGCGCTGTTCGCCGCGATCCTGGTGGTGGTCGGCACCTTCGCCCTGACGGTCCGGCAGCGGGCCCGCGAGCTGGCGCTGCTGCGGGCGGTCGGCACCACGCCGCGTCAGCTGCGGCGGATGGTGGGCCGGGAGGCGCTGCTGGTCGGGCTGGCGGCGGCGATCCCGGGCGCGGCGGTCGCGCTGCCGCTGGCGATGTGGATCCACGACCGGTTCGTGGCGCTCGGCGTCGTCCCCGACACGCTGCGGCTCGCGCTCGGGCCGATCCCGCTGGCGGCCGCGGTGGTGGCGACGGTGGCCGGCGGCTGGCTGGCGGCGCGGATCGCGGTGCGGCGGCCGGCCCGGGTCCGTCCCGGCGAGGCGCTCGCCGAGGCGGCCGCGGACGGGCGGCCGTTCGGCGCGGTGCGGCTGGTCGCCGGGCTGGTGCTGCTCGCGGGCGGGCTGGTGCTGGTGGTCGTGGAGCGGGGCCTGCGGGAGCTGGCCGGCGCGGAGCCGGTGGGCTATGCGACGGTCCTGGTGCTGGCGGCGTCGGTGTATGTGCTGGGCCCGGTGGTGGCCTGGGCTGCGGCGGCCGTGCTGGGCGGCCCGCTGGGCGCGTCGAGGGTCGCCGGGTATCTGGCGGCGAACAACGCGCGGGCGGCGGCGGGGCGGTTCGGCGCGGTGCTGGGGCCGCTCTGCCTGCTGGTGGCGATCGCCTGCACGACGCTCTTCATGGGGTCGACGCTGGATCATGCGGCGTCCGCGCAGGCCGCGTCGGGGACGCGGGCGGACTGGGCGGTGGCGTCGGCCGCCAAGGGCGTGGGGGTGCCGGACGCGGCGGTGGCGCGGCTGCGGTCCGTCCCGGGCGTCACGGCGGTGGTGCCGGTGCGGTCGACGCGGGTGCTCGTCCCGGACGGCGAGCATCTGGAGCACTACTCGGCGGTCGGCCTCGGGACGGCCGGGCTGACGCGGGCCGTCGACCTGGGCGTGCAGCGGGGCAGCGCGGCGGCGCTGCGGGAGTCGGGGACGGTGGCGCTGAGCCGGCCCGCGGCGGACGGGCTGGGGCGGGCGGCGCGCGTCGGGTCGCTGCTGCCGGTGACGCTGGCGGACGGGACGGCGGTGCGGGTGAAGGTCGTCGCGGTGTACGGGCGGTCGCTCGGCTTCGGGGACATGGTGCTGGGCGGGGGGCTGGTGGCGGCGCACGCTGACGACCGGGCGGCGTCGATGGTGCTGGTGGCGGGTGGACGCGAGCCCGCGGTGGCGTCCGCCGCGCGGGGTGGCGGCGCCCCGGCGCCGCGGGTGGCGGCGGCGCCCGAGGCGATGGCGTCGGCGGTGACGGGGAGCGGGAGCGGCGGGGGTGCGGCGAACTGGGTGATCGCCGGGCTGATCGTGGCGTTCACGGCGATCGGCGCGGTCAACGCGCTGGCGATGGCGACGATGGACCGGACCGGGGAGTTCCGGCTGCTGCGGCTGACGGGTCTGACGGTGCGCCAGGTGCGGGGGATGCTGCGCTGGGAGGCGGTGGTGGTCGCGGCCGGGGCCGTGCTGGTGGGGGTGGCGGCGGCGGGTGCGGTGCTGAGCGCGTTCGCGAGCGGCATGACGGGATCTGCGGTGCCGACCGTGCGGTGGCTGTCGCTGGGCGGGGTGGCCGGCGCGGCGCTGGCGCTGGCGATCGGGGCGGTAGCGGTCTCCGGGCGGGCGGCGGTCCGCCGCGGCGCGGTGTCGCCGCGCTGAGTTGCGGCGCCGCACGCGGGGCGGGTGGGGTGCCAGGTGGGCCGGCAGCCGTCAGACGCCCGTGGAGTCGCGGACGATCAGGCGGCAGGGGGTGGTGCGGATGCCGTGCTCGGGGTGGCCGTCTATGGCGGACATCAGGCGGAGCGCGGCGGTGCGGCCGACCTCGGTGAGGTTCATGTCGACGGTGGTGAGCGGGGGCCGGCAGGCCTCCGCCATCACCGCCCAGTTGTCGAAGCCGGCCACCGCCACGTCGTCCGGCACCCGGCGGCCCGCCTCGCGCAGCGCGTCCGCCGCGCCGCGGGCGATCTGGTCGCTGGCGCAGAAGACCGCGTCGCACTCCGGGTCGGTGCGCAGCACCGTCCGCATTCCCTGGCGCCCCCATGCTTCGGTCCAGGCCCCGTGGTGGACGCGTCCGGTGGCGAGCTCCGCGCCCGCTCCGCGCAGCGCGGCCACCGCCTCCTCGGCGCGCACCACCGCCGAGCGGTGGTGCGCCGGACCGGTGAGGTGGGCGATCCGGCGCCGTCCGGTGGCCAGCAGGTGCTCGACGATCGCGCGGGCCCCCGCGGCGTCGTCCGGCACCACGGACGGATCGTCCGGAGAGGTGGACGGCCCGAGGGCGTACACCACCGGCACGGGGGACGGCAGTTGCAGCGGCGGGCGCGGGTCGGTGCGGCGGCCGGTGACGATCAGGCCGTCGATGCTGCGGTCCAGCAGCGTGCGGACGTAGTGCTGCTCGCGGATCGGGTCGCCGCGGGTGTCGCAGAGGAAGACGGAGATCCGCCCGGAGCCCAGCGCGTCCTCGGCGCCCAGCAGCACCGGCAGGCTGAACCGCCCGATCGAGTCGGTGGTGATCAGCCCGACGGTGAAGGTGCGGCCCGAAAGCAGGCCGCGGGCGAGCGCGTTGGGGTGGAAGTCCAGCTTCCGCGCCGCTTCCAGCACCCGCTGCCGGGTCTCCTCGCGGAGCCGTCCGCGGCCGTTGAGGGCCTTGGAGGCGGTGCCCGGCGAGACGCCGGCAAGCGCGGCCACGTCGCTCAGGGTGGCCCGGCCGGTCGCGCCCGGGGCGGTGCCCGACGTCGTCGTCATGCGAAAACCTTTGCCGTCGCGTGGTGTTGAGGTGTGCTGTGCTGCGCCGCCCATGCTGGCACGGTTCGCCTCCGCGGCCAACGTCCGTTAGGCGGCAAGGGTCTTGACGGCCCTGCGGGGCGCCTCTACGTTCGGCAGGCAGGCGAGTGGGAAAAGGATTTCTCACCGTTGCCCGCACCCCGATCGGCAGGAGCCGCCATGCCCTCCGCAGGCCCCGTCCGCCCCACCGACCGCAGCAGCGCCGCACTCCGTCCCGACGCCTCCGCCGTCCTCACCGGTGACGGCCTGCTCGGACAGCGGCGCGCCGTCAACGCGTCCGTCAGCATCCCGCAGGGACCCGAGCGGCTGGAGGAGGCCGGAAACCTGGAGAACCTGCGCGCCGCCGCCCGCAAGGAGAGCGGCGAGGCGTTCCGCGGCGGGTATCCGTTCCAGGACTCGGACGTCCACAAGTGGCTGGAGGCTGCCGCCTGGCAGCTCGGCGACGACTCCACCGCCACCGACCCCGGGCTGCCCGACCGGGTGCAGGAGATCGTCGGGCTGCTGCGCGGCGCCCAGGACGACGCCGGCTACCTCAACAGCTACTTCATGCTGGCCAAGCCCGACCAGCCGCGCTTCACCGAGCTGGTCTGGGGCCACGAGCTGTACACCGCGGGCCACCTCATCCAGGCCGCCGTCGCCCACCACCGGGCCACCGGCCGCGGCGAACTCCTCGACATCGCGGTGAAGTTCGCCGACCTGATCGACGCGAGCTTCGGCCCCGAGGGCTCCGGCAAGCCGATCGACCGCATCGACGGCCACCCCGAGATCGAGACCGCCCTCGCCGAGCTCTACCGGGAGACCGGCGAGCGCCGCTACCTCGACCTCGCCGGGTACTTCGTCGACGCGCACGGCCGCGGCACCCTCGGCAGCGACACCAACCACCACATGCGGCTCGGCTACTTCCAGGACCATGCGCCGGTGCGCGAGGCGAAGGCCGTCACCGGCCACTCCGTCCGGCAGCTGTACCTGCTGGCCGGGGCGACGGACGTGGCCACCGAGACCGGCGACGCCGAACTGCGCGCGGCCGTGGAGCGGCTGTGGGCGGAGATGGCGGCTCGTCAGACCTACCTCACCGGGGGCGTCGGCGCTCACCACTCCGACGAGGCGTTCGGTCACCCCTACGAGCTGCCCAACGAGCGCGCCTACTGCGAGACCTGCGCGGCGATCGCCTCCGTGCAGTGGAGCTGGCGGATGGCGCTGCTCACCGGCGACACCCGGTACAGCGACCTGCTGGAGCGCACCCTGCTCAACGGGGTGCTGTGCGGGGTCTCGCTGGGCGGCGACCGCTACCTCTACGACAACCCGCTGCACGTCCGGGACGGCTTCGCCGACCAGGAGGGCGCGGGCGGCTCGCACGGCGAGGGCGACGACGGGGGCGGGCGGCGGGTCGGCTGGTTCCGCTGCGCGTGCTGCCCGCCGAACGTGATGCGGCTGCTGGCCTCGCTGCCGTCGTACGTCGCCTCGACGGACGCGGACGGGCTGCAGCTGCACCAGTACGCGGAGGGGACGGTCGCCGGCGGCGGGCTCGCCCTGGAGGTGGCGACCCGGTACCCGTGGGAGGGGCGGATCGCGCTGACGGTGCGGGAGGCCTCCGCGGGGGAGCGGACGCTGTCGCTGCGGATCCCGCACTGGGCGCGCGAGTGGACGGCCGACGTGAACGGGCAGGCGGGGGCCGGGATTGATGGCGCGCGAAGCGCTTCCCCGGAAGGGCGGGGGCGGGAGACGGGTGGGCGGGACGGCGGGTGGCTGCGGATCACCCGGGAGTGGGCGGCCGGGGACGAGGTCGTGCTGGACCTGGCGATGGCGCCGCGGCTGACCGAGGCGGACCCCCGGGTGGACGCGGCGCGCGGCTGCGCGGCGATCGAGCGCGGGCCGCTGGTGTACTGCGTGGAGGCCGGGGACCAGCCCGAACTGGGGGACGGGTACGGGCTGGACGACCTCGTCCTGGACGTGGCGGCGGGGCTGGCGGCGGAGTGGCGTCCGAAGCTGCTGGACGGGGTGTGCGTGGTGACGGCGACGGCGCGGGTGCGGGGGCGCTCGGGGAACGCGGGGTGGTGGCCCTACGGGGACGTCGACGCGGCCTCGGGCGAGGTGGGTGAGGCGGTGACGCTCACGGCCGTCCCCTACTACGCGTGGGCGAACCGCGGCGTCGGTGCGATGCGGGTGTGGATCCCGCGCGTGTGAGCGGTTGCTGCTGCCGCCACTCCGCCCCGGCACCCGACAGGGGGCGGTGGGGTGTCGGCGCCGTCGGTAGCCGGCGGCTCCCGGTTGGAGACCGAACTGAATCGAGGTGAACCGTGCAGAGATCCCGCTTACCCTCCCGGAGGGCGGTGCTGCGGGCCGGGGCCGGGGCGCTGCTCGGCGGCGCTGCCGCCGGGTGCGCGTTCGTGCCCGAGAACCGCGCCCACCACCTGGAGTTCCTCTTCTGGGGCTCCATCTACGAGGACCGCGGCGTGCACGCCGTCAGCCGCGCGTTCTCGCGCAGGCCCGGACGGCTGCCCGTCGCCGCGCAGGTCGTCGGCGGCGACTACGCCACGAAGATCAATACGCTGGTGGCGGCCCGTCAGGAGCCGGACATCGCCTATCTGCCCGCGGGCCTGGCGATGCGGCTCGGCGAGGGCGGACTCCTCGTCAACCTGCTCGACTACCGGCACAAGTACCCGCAGATCGACGATCTGCTGCCGCAGGCCCTGCACTACTACACCGAGACCGCGGCCGTCCCGCAGACCGCCGTCGAGGTGATGATGCTCTGGTACTCGACCCGGCTCTTCAGCAAGGCCGGCGTCCCGGAGCCGCCGGTGGACACCGCGTCCGCCTGGAGCTGGGACCGCTATCTGGAGACCTGCGACCGGCTCACCTTCGACGAGAAGGGGCGCCGCCCCTCCGAGAAGGGCTTCGACCCCACCCAGGTCCGGCAGTTCGGCGCCACCGCCCCCACCACCGTCAACACCACCCTCTACGCCCTGCTGCGCAGCAACGGCGCCGACCTCTTCGACGAGAAGGGCACCCGCTGCATCATCGACTCCGACGCCGCCGTCGAGGTGGTCTCGCAGATCGTCGAGATGATGTACGAGCACCGGGTGGCGCCCAGCCCCACCCTGCTCACCTCGATGAACACCGGCACCGCGCTGCTGCTGAAGTCGGGGCGGGTGGCCACCACCATCGACGGCTACTGGAACCTGCTGGACCTGGCGAACGCCCAGTTCCCCTACGGAGCGGGCGTGCTGCCCAAGTTCCAGGAGCCGATGACCGCGCAGACCAGCGGCATCACCGGCATCTTCAAGCGCTCCCAGTACCCCGAGCAGGCCGTCGAGTTCTACCTCCAGATGGCCGATCCGCGCAGCTGCCCCCTCTACAAGCAGGGCCTGTGGATGCCGCTGGAGCGCAGCTTCTACACCGACCCGAAGCTGCTGGCCACCTGGACCGATACGAAGATCCATCCGGCCGGGTTCGACCGGAGCACCGCGCAGCCCGCGCTGCACAACGTCTCGCCCGACCCGACCTTCCGGATCCGCAACAGCTCGGAGGTGTTCGCCCAGCTCACCCCGGCGCTCGACCCGATCTGGCTCGGCAAGCACCGCGGCACCGCCTCGGTGCGCAAGGCGCTGCGCCACGCCGCCGACGTCACCACCCCGTTCCTGGCCGGCGTCTACCCCGACGTGAAGATGTGAAGGAGTGACGGACCCTCATGACCGCACTCGCCACACGCAGTTCCCGCCCTGACGGGCGCCGGCGCCCGCGCGCCCGGCACGCCGTCGGCGGACTGGCCCGGATGGAGCGCCGCTGGGGGATCGGGCTCGCGCTGCCGGTCGTCGTCGGCTTCGTGCTCTTCACCGTCGGGCCGATGATCGCCTCGTTCGTCATCAGCCTCACCGACTGGACCATCGGCGGCAAGGTCCGCTGGGTCGGATTCGGCAACTACCGCGCCATGTTCGGCAGCGACGACCTGTTCTCCAAGTCGCTGGGCGTCACCCTGTACTACACGCTGCTGGCCGTGCCGCTCGGGCTGGCGATCGCCTTCGGGGCGTCGCTGCTGCTGAACCGCGACGTCCGCGGGCGCGGGCTGTTCCGGGTGCTGTTCTACCTGCCCGTGCTGGTGCCCTCGGTCGCCTCGGCGGTGCTGTGGACATGGGTGTACAACCCCGACTTCGGGCTGCTCAACCAGCTGCTGCGGGCCGCGCACCTGCCCACCTCGCAGTGGATCTACAGCGACACCATGGCCATCCCCTCGCTGGCGATCATGTCGGCCTGGGGGTTCGGCAACGCCACCGTCATCTTCCTCGCCGGGCTGCAGGGCGTGCCTCGGCACCTGTACGAGGCGATCGACGTGGACGGCGGCGGGGCGTGGGCGAAGTTCCGCTACATCACGGTGCCGATGATGACGCCGACCATCTTCTACAACCTGGTGATGGGGCTGATCGCGACCTTCCAGGTCTTCAACGAGGCGTATCTGATGACCTCGGGCGGCCCGGACAACGCCACCCTCTTCTACAACTACTACCTGTGGCGGACGGCCTTCTCGGACGGGCGGCTGGGGTATGCGTCCGCGCTGGCCTGGGTGCTGTTCCTGATCGTGGTGGTGGCCACCGCCCTGGTGTTCCGCTCGGCCCGGCGCTGGGTCTACTACGAAACGGGGGACGGACGATGAGGCGGCCGCGGAGCGGAGCGCGGAGGTTCCTGCTGTACGCGGTGCTGTGCGTGTGCGCCGCCGCCACGCTGCTGCCCTTCCTGTGGCTGGTGCGCAGCGCGCTGATGAAGGACGGGCAGATCTTCAAGTCGCCGCCGGAGTGGCTGCCGTCCCCGTTCGCCTGGCACAACTTCGGCGGGGCGCTCACCGCCCAGCCGTTCGGGCGGTACTTCCTCAACACGCTGACGCTGGAGCTGGCGATCGTCCCCGGGGTGCTCTTTGTCGGGTCGATTTCCGCCTTCGCCTTCGCCCGGCTGCGCTGGCGCGGGCGGAACACGGTCTTCGCGGTGCTGCTGTCGGCGCTGATGCTGCCGTACGCGGTGACGCTGGTGCCGACGTTCATCGGCTGGCAGTACGCGGGGCTGGTCGGCACCTATGTGCCGCTGAGCCTGCCGGCGTGGCTGGGGGCCGGGCAGATCGGCAGCATCTTCCTGCTGCGGCAGTTCTTTCTCTCCATCCCGCGCGAGCTGGACGACGCCGCCTACGTGGACGGGGCGCGGCCGTGGACCGTCTACTGGCGGATCGTGCTGCCGCTCTCCCGGCCGGCGCTGCTGGTGGTCGGGATCTTCACCTTCATCGGGGTGTGGAACGACTTCCTCAACCCGCTGATCTACCTCGCGGACGCCAAGCGGTACACGCTCTCGCTGGGGCTGGCGATGTTCCAGGGGTCGTACTCGGCGCAGTGGGGGTATCTGATGGCGGCCTCCACCATCGTCATCCTGCCGATCATCGTGCTGTTCTTCCTGGCCCAGCGGCACATTCTGGAGGGGATCACGCTCACCGGGCTGAAGGGGTGAGACGGGGGCCCGCTCCGCGGAATGGACGGGGCGCGCGGGGCACGGGCGCGCGCCTCGGCCGGACGGCCGAGGGGCGGCCCGCAGGAATGGGTCGAACTGCTGACGGGGTGCAGAGTGATTCCCGTTACGCTGGCTGAATGGCCTCGACTCCACCGAAACCGACATCTCCATCGACGTCCCCGGCGTCCTCGGCGCCGCCCTCGGTCGAGCGCGCGGTGCTGCGGGTGCCGGGCATGCGGAGGCTGTGGGGCATCCACCTGATCGGCGGGATCGCGGATCGGCTGGCGCTGCTGGTGGTCGTCGCGCTCACCGCGGTCGCGGCCGCCGGAGGGGGCTCCTTCGGCGGGGGCGTGCGGGGCGTGGCGTTCGCCGTCGCGGTGGCGCTGGCGGCGCGGCTGGCCGCCACGCTGCTGGGCGGCGCGGTGCTGCTCGGGCCGCTGGCCGCGGCCGTGGGCCGGGCGGACCGCCGCTGGGTGCTGATGGCGGGCGACGCGGTGCGTGCCGCGCTGGCGGCGGTGGCGCCGCTGTGGGTGGGTTGGTTCGGGGCCGGCCGGGCGGTCGGCTGGCTGGTGGCCTCCGCGTTCGTGCTGGGGCTGGCGGAGCGGGTGTGGACGGTGGCGCGGGGCACGGCGGAGGCGCGGCTGCTGCCGGCCGGGCCGGCGGCCGCGTCCACTTCCGGTGGCTCGGGTGCTTCGGGTGCTTCGGGTGGCTCGGGTGCGGACGGGGATGCGGCCGGGGCGCCGTCCGGGCACCGCCCGTCGATGCGTCAGCTGGAGGCGCTGCGGGCGCTCGGGCAGCGCACCGGGTACGCGGCGCTGCCGCTGGGCGCGGCGGCGCTGGTGGTGCTGGGGCTCGTCAACCGGGCGCTGGCCACCGGGGTTTCCTGGTTCGCGGGGCACGGCCTGGCGATACCCGCGTTCGGCGCGGCGGCGGGCTTTGCGGCGGCGATCGCGGTGCTCTGGCCGGCGACGCTGGCGCAGGGGCCGGTGGCGCCGGTCGTGGTGCGCTCCCCGCTGCAGGGTCTGCGTCCGCCGAAGGCCGTGGGCGGCTCGCGGGCGGCGGTTGCCGGTGGTGACGGTGCGGCGGCCGAGGGGTCGTCGGGCGGGTCCGCTGATGGGGCGTCGGGCCCGGCCGCTGCGGTTGCGGCGGCGGGGAAGGCGCCGGCCGCCTCGGCGAAGGCCGACGCGGTGGGCACCGCCGTGGTGGGCGTCGACGTGGTGGGCGTCGACGCGGCGAGCGCCGACGCGGTGGGCAAGGCGGACGGCGGCGCGCCGTCGGCACCGCCCGCGCCGAAGCTCTCGAAGTCGTCGGCGGTGCCGGAGGTGTCGAAGGCGGCGGACGCACCCGGTGAGGGCGCCGAGGCCGGCTCCAGTGCGGATGGCAAGGCCGCTGCCGCGAAGGCCGGCGACCCGAAGCCCGCGTCCGCCAAGCCCGGCGACCCGAAGCCCGCGTCCGCCAAGCCCGGCGCCGCGCGCGCCTGGCGGGGGCGGACGGGGGCGCTGCCGGCGCTCACCTTCGTCTCGGCCGCACTCTGCGGCCTGCTCGCCGCGTTCGCCGGCGTCTCCCTGCTGGAGGCGGGCGACCTCGGGGCCGGTCCGGTCGGCTGGGGCCTGCTGCTGGTCGCCGCCGGCGGCGGTCCGCTGCTCGGGGCGCGGGTGGCGCCGCGGCTGCTGCCGCGGCTGGAGCGCCGCGCCCTGGTTCCGCTCGCCGCCGGCACCGCCGGCCTGGCGCTGCTGATCGCCGCGTTCGTTCCGGACTTCGTCCTCGTCCTCGTCCTGGTGCTGCTCGCCGGGGCGGCCGTCGGCGTCGGGCGCTCCGTCTGCGGCGCGCTCGCCGCGCAGGAGGGCGAGGAGGCGCGGCAGCCGCGCATCGCCGAGCACCTGGCCGCCGCCCAGCGGGTGGCCGTCGGCGTCGGCCTGCTCGTCGGCCCGCTGCTGGCCGCCGCCATCGGCACTGCCGACTTCACCGACGCCCCGCTGCGCGGCGCCGCCGACCCCGGCTTCCAGCACGGCGGCGCCGGGTTCGCGCTGCTCGTCACAGGCGCGGCCGGGCTCGTCGAGGCCGCCGTCGCCCGGGCCCGGGTGGCGTCCGCCGTGCACGGCGTCGGCCGCGCGCTGGTCGCCTCGGTGCGCGGCGGCGCCCCCGCCGCGTCGGCCGCCACGACCGACGAACGCCCCACCGGCAACGGGTACTTCCTGGTGCTGGAGGGCGGCGACGGTGTCGGCAAGAGCACCCAGATCGAGGCGCTCTCCGCGTGGATCCGCTCCAAGGGCCACGAGGTGGTCGTCACCCGCGAGCCCGGCTCGACCGGCTTCGGCAAGCGGCTGCGCGAGATCGTCCTCGCCAAGGAGACGGGCGCGCTCTCGCACCGCGCCGAGGCCCTGCTCTACGCGGCGGACCGCGCCGAGCACGTGGCCTCGGTGGTGCGGCCCGCGCTGGCCCGCGGCGCCGTCGTCATCTCCGACCGCTACATGGACTCCTCCATCGCCTACCAGGGCGCCGGCCGCGACCTGGACGGCGAGGAGGTGGCCGGCCTCTCCCGGTGGGCCACCCGCGGGCTGGTCCCCGATCTGACGGTCGTTCTGGACCTCGACCCCGCCGAGGCGCGGCGCCGCCGCGGCGACGGCCGGGGCGAGGCGGCCGAGGACCGCATCGAGGCCGAGGGCGACGGGTTCCACGGCCGGGTGCGCGAGTCGTTCCTGGCGCTGGCCGCCGCCGACCCCGGCCGCTACCTGGTGGTGGACGCGGCCCAGGCCGCCTACTCCGTCACCACCGCGATCCGGCACCGGCTCGACCGCGAACTGCCGCTCTCCGAGCAGGAGAAGGAGGCGCGCGCCGAGCAGGAGCGCAAGGCCCGCGAGGAGGCCGAGCGGCTGGCGGCCGAGGCGGCCGAGCGGGAGCGCGAGAAGCAGGAGCTGATCGCGCGGCTGCGCGCCGAGGCCGAGGAGCGGGAGGCCGCCAAGGCGGCCGAGGAGCGCCGCCTGGAGGAGGAGCGCAAGGCCGAGGAGGCGCGCCGGGCCGCGGAGCAGAAGCGGCGGGCTGCCGAGGAGGAGGCCCGCCGTCGCGAGGCGGAGGAGGAGCAGCGCCGCAAGGACGAGGAGGAGCGCCGCCGGCGGGACGCCGCGGAGCGGGCGCGGGCCGCCGAGGAGGCGCGGCGCCGGGAGATCGAGCAGCGCAGGGCCGAGGAGGCGCTGCGGCGCGCCGAGGCGGAGCGCGCACGGCAGGAGGAGGAGCGGCGGGTCGCCGAGGAGAACCGGCGGCTGGTCGAGGAGGCGCTGCGGCGCCGTCAGGAGGAGGAGGCGGCGGCTGCGGCCGCCGCGGCCGAGGAGGAGGAGCGTCGCCGGGCGGCCGAGGCGGAGGAGCGCCAGGCCGCGGAGGCGCGCAGGCGTGCAGAGGAGCAGGAGCGGTTGCGGGTCGCGGAGTTGAAGCGGCGCGCCGCCGAGACCGAGGCCCTGAAGCGGGCCGAGGAGGCGGCGCGGGCGGCGAACGAGGCTGCCAACGCGCAGAAGAAGCAGGCGGAGAAGGCCGAGAAGGCGGAGAAGGACGACGGCCCGGCGGATGCGGTCGCGGAGGCGGCGTCCGAGGCACCGGCGTCCGAGGCGGCGGCTCCGGCCGCGCCCAGGGCGCGGGCGCCGCGCAAGACCGCGGCTCCGGCGAAGGGGCGGGCCAAGCCCGCCGCCAAGTCGGCGTCGTCGTCCACGGCGAAGTCCGCGGCGTCCAAGGCCAAGGCCAAGGAGAAGGACGCGGCGGCGGAGCAGGCGCAGCGCGAGCGGCAGGCGGCGCTCCGGGAGCGGGCCAAGCAGCAGCGCGAGGAGCGCACGCGCCGCGAGGAGGAGCAGCGCCGCCGCGAGCAGAGCCAGGAGGAGCGGCAGCGCGAGCTGCGCAGGCGCCTGGAGGAGCGGCACGGCGCGCCGGAGGCGCCGAGCGCTTCGGACGAGGCGACGCAGCCCAACCCGGTGGTGAAGTCCTCGGCCGATCCGGATTCGGAGACCACGGCCGAGACGACCGCGGTGCACCGCATCCCCGGTGAGGAGCAGCCCCAGGCCGCGCCGGAGTCCGGGCCGGAGTCGGCGTCCGAGTCCGTTCCCGAGAGCGATGCGGAGAAGACGGCGAAGTTGCCCGTCATCTCCGACGACGCGACGCGGACGCAGGTGATGCCGACGGTCGCGCCGTCCGTCGACGAGGAGACGGCGGTGACACCCCTTCCGCTGGACATCACCCTCGACGCCCCGGAGAACCGCGTGCCGGAGGGCATCTTCCGTCCGGAGGCTCCGCCGGAGAGTTCGGTGGAGCGCACCGCCGAGCTGCCGTCCCTCGCGGACGAGCTGCTCGGCGACAACGCGGAGCAGGCGCCGCCCGCCGACGAGGAGCCGCAGGCCAAGCGGAGGCGCAAGCGCGGCAAGTAGCCCGCGTCCGCGCCGGCCGTCCGCCGGTCCTTCGCCGTCACGGCTGCCGCCCCCGCCGCCGTCCCCGCGCCGCCCGCGGGGATGCCGGCGGTGTCGGATGCGTCCATTAACGTGGGGGCATGGCCGTGTGGGATGACCTGGTGGGGCAGCAGCCCGTCGTCGAGGAGCTGTCGGCCGCCGCCACGTCCGCGGCGGCGGTGGTGGCGGGCTCCGCCGACGCCTCGGCCGCCTCGCGGATGACGCATGCCTGGCTGGTGACGGGCCCGCCCGGGGCCGGCCGGTCCACCGCGGCGCGGGCGTTCTCCGCCGCGCTGCAGTGCACCAGCCCGGACGTCGCGATGGGCGCCGCCCCCGGCTGCGGCTTCTGCGACGGCTGCCACACCACGCTGGTCGGCACGCACGCCGACGTCGAGGTGGTCCGCGCCGAGCTGCTCACCATCGGCGTCAAGGACACCCGCGAGCTGGTCCGCCGCGCCAACCTGGCTCCCGCGGGCGGCCGTTGGCAGGTGATCCTGCTGGAGGACGCCGACCGGCTCACCGAGGGCGCCGCCAACGTCCTGCTCAAGGCCGTGGAGGAGCCCGCGCCGCGCACCGTCTGGCTGCTCTGCGCGCCGTCCCAGGAGGACGTCCTGCCCACCATCCGCTCGCGCTGCCGCCAGCTGCGGCTGCGCACCCCGTCCGACGGCGCCGTCGCCGACATGCTGATGCGCCGCGACGGCATCGACCCCGAGATGGCCCGCTACGCCGCGCAGGCCGCCCGCGGCCATCTCGGTCTGGCGCGCCGGCTGGCGACCGACGAGTCCGCGCGGGCCCGCCGCGCCGAGGTGCTGCGGGTGCCGCTGTCGGTCGGCGACATCGGCGGGTGCCTGCGCTCGGCGCAGCTGCTGGTGGAGGCGGCCACCGAGGACGCCAAGCAGCTCGCCGAGGAGACCGACGCCAAGGAGCAGGAGGAGATGCGGGCCGCGCTCGGCGCGGCCGCCGGCGCCGGGGGGCGGCTGCCGCGCGGCACCGCCGGGATCATGAAGGATCTGCAGGACCGTCAGAAGCGGCGGGCCACCCGCACCCAGCGCGACACGCTGGACCGGGCGCTGGGCGACATCGCCGGCTTCTACCGGGACGTGCTGGCCGTCCAGTTGGGCGCGCCGGTCCCGGCCACCAGCGACGACGGGCTGCGCGAGGCGGTCGCGTCGGCGGCCGGGGCGGGCGCCCCGGAGGCGACGCTGCGGCGGATCGAGGCGGTGCTCGCCTGCCGGACGGCGCTGGAGCGGAACGTGGCGCCGCTGCTGGCGGTCGAGGCGATGGCGCTGGCGCTCTGGAAGGGCTGACGGGGTCCGACGGGCTGACGCTCCGTCTGACGCTCTGACGGCGCGTTCGATCGGTGCGGTGGGGGACCGGCGGGGGACGCCGTTCGGGTGATCGTGCCGCGCACCGCCCGGTGATCACGGACGGCGGGACCGCGGGCACGGCACGCTAGGGATGCACCAATTGCCGGAGTTGTCCTTCTGGTGGCGTCCCGGTGCGCGTCCCGGTGCGTGTCCCCGTGCATGCTCCGGTGTCCCGGTTCCCGAGATGGTGGTGGTGTCCCCGTGCCCCGTCCCGCAGTGATTGCCCTCGCCCTGGCCCTGGTCGCCGGCGCCGCCGCGCTGCTGCTGCTCCGCGCGGCGCTGCTGCGCCGGGAGGACCGGCGAAGCCGGGAGGCGTACGAGCTGCCGCTGGTGCCGCGGGCGGTCGCGGTCCCGCTGGCCGGGGCGGGGGTTGCGTTCGCGGTGGTGCTCGGGTCGGTGGTGCTGGCCTCGGTGTCGGCGCACTGGTGGGGGACGTCCGGCACGGCGCCGTCGGCGGACGCGGCGGATGCGGCGGACCGGGCGGGCCGTCCGGCGCGTCCGGCGGTGGCAACGCACCCGCCCGCGGCGGACGGCGCGTTCCGCCCCGTCGAGGACGGCGACGCGGCGGGCGGGCGGTTCCTGGCGGCGACGGTCGGCGGGCGTCGGGTCCGGGTGTGGCTCCCGGCCCAGTACCCGGCCGGCTCCGGGCACGCCCTTCCGGCGGTCCTCGTGCCGAGCGGGGCGTCCGCGCTCGCGGCGCCCTCGGGGACGGCCCGCTATCCCGATGCCGGCACCGCCCGCTACCAGGGCCTGGTGGACGGCTTCGCGCAGCGCGCCTCCGCCGGGGGCGGCGATCCCTTCGTCGTCGTCACCGTCGACGCGGGCGGTCGCTGCCCGGACGCGGCGGCGCTGCGCGCCGTCCGGGTCGCGGTGGCGGACGCGTTCCGGGTGCGCGGCGACGACCGCGCCTGGTCGGTGCTGGGCGCGGCGGGCGACGCGGCGTGCGCGGAGAACGCGGCGCTGCGCGGCGGGTTCGGAGCGGCGGCGATCGTCTCCGGCGTCTACCCGCCGGGCGGCGCCGGCCCGCGCCTCGACCCGGCGCACGCCGCCGTCCCGGCGCACGCCGCCGTTCCGGTGCTCCTGGTGAACGCCTTCCGCGACACCGCCGGGCGCGCGGCCGCCCGCACCGCCGCCACCGCCCTCACCGCCCGCGGCGCCGCCGTCCGCCCCGTCGACGCCGTCCGCGACTTCGACGCGTCCGCCGAACGCCGCCGCCTCTTCGGGGTCGCCAACGGCTTCCTGACGGAGCATCTCCGCTAGCGACGCAGCGCACGGCGCGGCGCACGGCGGCGCGCGCCGTGTCGGGTCCCCCTGTGCGCTCGACAGGCCCGCGCCTGCGGGCCGTTCGGGTTGAATCCGAAAGGACGGGGGACGGGCAGCCCGGTCGGCGTCACCATCGGTGCGCGCACCGATACGCTGGCGATCACCGTGATCCGCAGTGCGCGGAGCACCCGGAAGGAGCCGCGGTCCATGGTCGGTAGCCCTGCGCGCGTCGGCGCGTCCTCTCGCCGCCTCGCGGCGGTCCTCGGCCTGGCCGGCCTGCTGGTCGCCGGGTGCAGCGGAGGTTCGAGCGGCGGCAGCGCCGCCACCTCCGGCGGCGGATCCGCGCACAGCGCCTCCGGGGACGCGCACGGCGCCGGGACGCCGCTGCCCGCGGCCACCCCCGCCGCCCTGGCCCGCTACTACAACCAGCACCCCGCCTGGAAGTCCTGCGCCGGCGGCTTCCAATGCGCCCGCATCAAGGTCCCGATGGACTACGGCGACCCGTCCAAGGGCGACATCGGTCTGGCGATCTCCCGCCACGCCGCCACCGGCCACACCAAGCTGCTCGGCTCGCTGCTGGTGAACCCGGGCGGCCCGGGCGGCTCCGGCCTGGAGTACGCCCGCTACGCCGAGCTCGGCTACCCCAAGGCCGTCACCTCCCGCTACGCCGTCGTCGGCTTCGACCCGCGGGGCGTCGGCACCAGCGACCCCGTCCACTGCCTCACCGACAAGCAGATGGACACCTACACCGAGACCGACCCCACCCCCCGCACCGCCGCCGAGGTGAACCGCCTCGAGCAGGAAATGAAGGTCTTCGCGGACGGCTGCAAGCAGCGCTCCGGCAAGGAGCTGCCGTATGTGAGCACCGTCGACGCGGCCCGCGACATGGACGTCATCCGCGCGGTCGTCGGCGACCGCAAGCTCAGCTACCTGGGCAAGTCCTACGGGACGTTCCTCGGCGCCACCTACGCCGAGCTCTTCCCGGAGCGCACGGGCCGCCTGGTGCTGGACGGCGCGCTGGACCCGTCGATCTCGCCGGAGGAGTCCAACCGGCTGCAGGCCGGCGGCTTCCAGGTGGCGTTCGACGCCTTCGCCAAGTGGTGCGTCACCAAGGGCAACTGCCCGCTCGGCGGCAGCGCCAAGGGCGCCGGTCCGCGGCTCACCGCGCTCTTCGACCGCACCGAGCGCCACCCGCTGCCCACCCACGGCCTCGGCGGCCGCCGCGTCGACTCGGCGCTGGCCACCACCGGCGTGCTCTCCGCGATGTACGCGCAGCAGGAGTGGCCGCTGCTGAAGTCGGCGCTCGACCAGGCCGCCCACGGCGACGGCACCGGGCTGCTGACGCTCTCCGACGAGTACTACGAGCGCGACGACAAGGGCCGCTACAGCAACCTGATGTACGCCAACTCCGCGGTGAACTGCCTGGACGCGCCGTCCGCGGCGATGAACGCGGACCAGGTCCGCAAGCAGCTGCCGTCGTACGAGAAGACCTCGCCGCAGTTCGGCGAGAACTTGGCGTGGGCCGGTCTGAACTGCGCGTACTGGCCGGTCAAGCCGACGGGCCGCCCGCACCGCATCACCGCGGCCGGCTCGGCGCCGATCGTGGTCGTCGGCACCACCCGCGACCCGGCGACGCCCTACGGCTGGGCGAAGGCGCTGGCGAAGCAGCTCGCCAACGGCCACCTCCTCAGCTACAACGGCGACGGCCACACCGCCTACGCCCGCGGCAGCGCCTGCGTCGACCGCAACGTCAACGCGTTCCTGCTCTCCGGCACCGTCCCGAAGGCCGGAACCATGTGCTGAGGGGCTGATCAGGGTGGTCGGGGGCACCCGAAAAACTGTGTAGACTGGGCGCCGGTTCGGATGCGACCGTGGTCACCACGGCCCCACCCGCAAGCCCGCCGCCTTAGCTCAGTCGGCCAGAGCGACGCACTCGTAATGCGTAGGTCGTCGGTTCGATTCCGACAGGCGGCTCCGAGAAAGACCCAGGTCATCCGATGGACGACCTGGGTCTTTTGCTGTTCCAGCGGGTCAGTCCTCGTCGTCGGGCTCGGGCGCCGGTTGCGGGGTGGTGGCCGTGGGCCCTGTCGCAGTGGCGGTGGCGCGGAGTTCGGTGATGCAGTCGGCGACGGCGCGCTGGAGGGTCTCCAGCTGTTCGAGGAGCTCCTCCTCGTAGAGGTCGGCCGCGTCGTCGAGGGTGAGCTCCTCGAAGGCCTTGGCCGCCTTGCGGACGCGGTTCTGGAAGCGCACCCGGCGCTCGTGGGCGCGGAGTTGCGGGTCGTTCTCGACGGACTCGGCGATCAGCGAGCGCACCGACTTCTGTGCGTCGGCCGCGTAGGCGGCCTCGTCCTCGTCGTCGAGGCCCTCGATGAGGGTCAGGTGCTGCTGCGCCTCGGCGACGACGCTCGGCGGGGCGGGGACGCGCTCGCCCGAGGGGGTCGTCATCTCGCCGCTGTCGATGACGTCCTTGACGTAGTCGACGGCGGCGGTGGCGCGGGACTGGGCGGCGACGGTCTTGGTGAGCTCGCCGGTGCGGGCGATGTCCTTGGCCATGCTCTGGCCCAGCTCGGGGTCGCTCTCCATGCGGTCCAGCAGCGCGTGGCGGGCGGCCTCGGCGGTGCTCGGGTCGGCGAGGATCGCGGCGCGCAGCGCGGTGGGGTTCTCGGCGACCTCCAGCGCCTTGGTCGGCCGGATGCCCTCCGCCTCGGCGGCGGCGGTGATCGCCTGGCCGCGCGGCGAGTCGCCGCTGGAGCGGGAGGTGTAGTAGCCCAGCCAGACGTCCGCGTCCGGGAGTTCGATGTCCACGCCGGGCGCGAGCGCCTCGAAGACGGGGACGACGCCGTCGTCCGCGGCGCGGTCCCAGGCGCGCCAGAAGCGCATGACGCGCTCGGCGGAGCAGCCGGCGAGACGGGCGAACTCCTTGGCGGAGACCTTGGCGGAGGTGTCGTCGGGCGACGGGGCCCCGCCGGGTCGGACGCTGCGGGCGACCAGCAGCGCGAACGTCCAGCCGCCGGTGCGGGCGAACCGTCCGAAGGCGGCGGCGTCGCGGTGGACGGGGCTCCCCACCTCGACGCCGGCGTCGTCCGCCGGGTCCGTCTGCGCTGCCGGTTGAACCTCCGCGGGCGGCTCCTCGGAGGGCGGTTCGGTCCACACCTCGGCGTCCTCCGCGATGGCGGCGGACTGCTCGGGAACGGCTGCGGCATCGGGGATCGTGGTCACGGATGCTCCATCAGGACGGCGACGTCAGCGGACGCGTTTCGTGTGCTTATGCGGCCGGTGTGAGCATATCTGACACCACGTGGGCATCCCGCTGTCACACGAGGAGCAGCACGATCGTGAGCAGGACGATGCTGCCGAGGGGCGAGCAGCGGAAGAGCCAGGACGGCATCGACCGCCTCGAGCCGGGGTTCGGCAGGATCATCCTCCGAGCACCCGGCCCCGACAAGGCTCGTGGGACCGGGCGTCCTCGGTCAGGCCGCGGCGCCGGACTGGACGGTGGTGGTGTCGAAGGTGTCGCCGCAGACCTGGAAGGAGCCGTTGGGGGCGGCGACGGTGGCCGGGGCGGTGTTGTTGGGCGGGTAGACCTTGAGGAGCTGGCCGGAGGTCCAGCAGCCCGCGTCGCTCATGCCCTGGTTGATGGTGTGCAGCACGACGTGCGCGGAGGCGCCGGGCGCGAGGCGGACGGCGCCGGTCTGGCCGCCCGAGCGGGTGGCCGGCTTGCCGACGGTGCTGCCGTCGCGGCGCATCACGGAGACGCCCGGGAAGCCGTTCATGGTGCAGCTGGAGGTGCCCTGGTTGGTGAGGACCAGCGTGTAGTGGATCTGGCCGGCGCCGGCGTCGCCCTGCTCCAGGTGGAGGCGCAGGTTGTCGGTGGCGCAGCGGTCGGAGGTGGCGGCGGTGCCGCTGCCGTGGCCGGCGCCGCCGGCGCCGGTGCCGGTGCCGGAGCCGTCCGACTTGGCGCCGGTGGCGGTGGTGGAGCCGCCCGAGCCGCTGGAGGAGGAGCCGGACGCGGAGGAGCCGTCGCCGTTGCCGGTGACCTTGACGGATCCGGTGCCCTGGCATGCCGTCAGCGAGAGCGCCGCGGCGGCGACGAGGGCGGCGGCGCCGAAACGGGTGGTGCGGCGAAGGGCGGTGGCGTTGAGCGACATCGTGCGCTCCTCCCGGTAGGGCGTTCCTTGCTGGACACCCTCAGACTGCCCCCGCCCTTTAATGGGCGGCTAACGTGCCGCTAATCCGCGCGTCGTCCCAGTTCAGGGCGGATCCGCGGCGCGAGTGCGCAGTCCGGGGCGGCGAGGAAGGCCACGTTTTGCGGGCGGGACAGGGGTCGGTCGGGCGGCCGCGGTGCGGAGGCCATGGCGGCGATTGCGGGCCCGGCGGTTAGCATCCGGGCATGGTGGAGTGGAGGCTGCGGCCGGCGGTGGGCGGGGATGCCCGGGTGGTGGCGGAGTTGCGGGCCGTGGTGATGCGGCCGGACCTGGAGCGGCTGGGGCGGTTCGACGAGCGCCGGGTGCGGCAGCGGTTCCTCGACGCGTTCGTGCCGGAGCACGCCTGGGTGATCGAGGTGGACGGCGCGTTCGCCGGGTGCGTGGCGATGCGGCCGGCCGAGGACGAGCGGTGGCTGGAGCACTTCTTCCTCGATCCGGCGCTGCAGGGCAGGGGCGTCGGGTCTGCCGTGCTGGAGGAGCTGCTGGCGCGGGCGGACCGGGACGGGGTCGTGGTCCGGCTCAATGTGCTCAGCGGGAGCCGCGCGCAGCGGCTCTACGCACGCCTCGGGTTCGTGGTGGAGTCGGCGGATCCGGTGGACGTCTACATGGTGCGGCGGCCCGCGGTCGACGCTTGGGCGCGCACAGGCTCCGCTTAGGCGGCGAGCGCGCGGAGGGCGCGCAGCAGCGCCTCCGCGTCGGCGGCGGGCAGCTCCGCGAGGAATGCGCGCTCCGCCGCACGGCGGGCGTCCTCGGCGCGGCGCAGCAGCGCGCGGCCGTCCGCGGTGAGGTGGACGGTGTTGCGGCGGCGGTCCCGCGGGTCGCGGCGGCGCTCGGCGCGGCCCTTGGCCTCCACCGCGTCGACCAGCGCGACCATCGTGGTGCGGTCGACGCCCAGCCGCTGGGCGGCCTCCGCCTGGGAGAGCGGGACGTCGGCGCCCAGCACGGCGAGGACGGCGAGCTCGCGGCCGTCCAGCCCGAGCGGGGCGAGCGCGCGGGCGGAGGCCTCGGTCCAGCGCTGCTGGACGTGCTTGAGGAGGTAGCCGAGGCGGTCGGCGAGCGGATCGGCGAGGGGGTCGGGCATGGGGGGAGGGTAGTCGATTCGGATGATAGTCAGGAGCACTGATGATTGGGTAGGCTGACGGCCATGGGTCAACTGGACGCTTCCACCGTCACGTTCGGCATCAAGACCACCCCCATGCGGGCCGGCTACGCGGACATCCTCCGCGTCTGGCAGGAGGCCGACGCGCTGCCCGAGATCGCGGACGCCTGGCTCTGGGACCATCTGATGGCCGTCTCCGGCCCCCCGGACTCCCCGGTCCTGGAGGGCTGGACGCTGCTCTCCGCGCTCGCCGCCCGCACCCGACGGCTGGGCCTCGGGCTGCTGGTGACGAGCAATCGGCTCCGCGCCCCCGCGCTGCTCGGCAAGATGGCGAGCACCGTGGACGCGGTCTCCGGCGGACGCCTGGTGATGGGCCTCGGCGTCGGGGGCACGCGGCAGCCGGGCGATCCGGCCGCCAACCCCGCCGTCGCGGAGTACGCCGGCTACGGCATCGACCTCGTGCCGCCCGCCGAGGGGCTGGAGCGGCTCCGCGAGACGATCGCCGTGCTGCGGGGGATGTGGGACGAGGAGGTCTTCGACTACCGGGGGAAGTTCACCGTCCTGACGGGCAATCGGAACGCGCCCAAGCCGGTGCGGCCCGGCGGACCGCCGCTGCTGCTCGCCGGGTGGGGGCCGCGGATGCTGCGGCTCGTCGCCGAGCATGCCGACATCTGGAACGTCCCCGGCCCGCCGCACAACTCCGTCGCCTGGGCGGCCGACCGCGCCCGCGCGCTGGACGCGGCGTGCGCGGCGGTCGGACGCGATCCGCGGGAGATCGTCCGCTCGGTGCAGTACATCGTCGACTACGGCGACCCCGCGAAGGACCGCGCCGCGCTCGCCGAGTTGATCGCCGAAGGGTTCGGGCACCTGGTGCTGAGCCTGCGCGCGCCCTACCCCGAGGGCGTGGCGGAGTGGCTGGTCAGGGAGATTGTCCGGCCCCTGTCCTAGCGTCGAGGCCATGGATCTTGAACTGGGCGGACGACGGGCCCTGGTGACGGGGAGCAGCGGCGGGATCGGGCGGGCCATCGCGGCGCGGTTGGCGGCGGAGGGGTGCGCGGTGCTGCTGCACGGCCGCGACCGCGGCCGCACCGAGGCGGCGGCCGCGGAGCTCGGCGGCGAGGCGGTCGTCGGCGACCTGCTGGACGGGGCCCAGGCGGCGCGGGTCGCCGAGCGGGCGCGCGCCTGGGGCGCGGACGTGCTGGTGAACAACGCCGGACCGTTCAGCGAGAACGACGTCGAGGCGGGCGGCCTGGAGGAGTGGACGACCGCGCTGGACGGCAACGTCCACTCGGCGGTCCGCATGATTCGCGCGCTGGTGCCGGGCATGCGGGAGCGCGGCTGGGGCCGGGTGATCGGCATCGGCAGCCGGGCGGCGACGACGCCGCTCCCGCACATGGCCGCGTACTCGGCGGCCAAGGCGGCGGTGCTCAACCTGACGACGGGCCTCGCCCGCCACCTCGCCGGGACGGGCGTCACCGCGAACACCGTCAGCCCCGGCGTGATCGTCACCGGCAGCCTGCGGCAGATGTTCGCGGACGGTGCGGCGGCGCGGGGCCGGCCGTCGGCGTGGCCGGAGTTGGAGCCGCTGGTCACCGAGGAGTACGCGCCGAACCCGGCGGGACGGCTCGGCACGCCCGAGGACATCGCGGCGGCGGTGGCGTTCCTCGCGAGCCCGCTGGCGGGTTACGTCAACGGGACGGAGCTGCGGGTGGACGGCGGGATCGTGCCGGTCGCCTAGGGCTGGGGCCGGGGCCGGGGGGCTGTCGCGACGCGGTAGTGGTAGCGGTGGGAGAGGGTGAACCCGGCGCGGGCGTAGACGCGTTGGGCGGGCGCGTTCTCCTCGGTGACCTGGAGGTAGAGCCGGCCGGCGTCGCGTTCCTGTGCCCAGGCCGCGCCCGCGCGGAGGATGGCGGTGGCGATGCCGCGGCGGCGGTGCGCCGGGTCGGTGGCCATGCAGAAGACGCCGGTGCGGCCGTCGCCGGCGACGAGGAGGCCGATGCCGGCGACGGCGCCGTCGAGGGTGACGGAGGCGCAGGCGAGGGGGTCGGTGATGCGGGCGAGGAGTGCCTCGGTGGCGGCGCGGGCGGGGGTGGCGGTGGCGTGGCCGCCGAGCCGGGCGAAGGCGTCGAGCCAGGCGGGGGTGGGGTGGTCGGCGAGGGTGACGTCGAGGTCCTGGCCGGGGGCGGTGCGGGTGAGGACGTCGGCGGTGGTGGCGGTGAGGACCTGGGTGGGGCCTTCGCGGCGGTAGCCGCGGTCGTCGAGGGCGGCGTCGAGGGCGGTGTGGTGGTGGGCGGGGGCGATCTGGATGGTGGTGGGGAGGTCGCGGGCGGCGTAGAACGCCTCGGCCGCGGTGAGGGCGGCGAGGGCGTCCGTGTTGAAGGGGCCGGCGGGGAGGGCGGAGTTGGCGCGGCGGTTGCGGACGTCGGGGGTGGCGCGGAGGAGCCAGCCGGTGGGGTGGCGCTCGGCGGTGGCGGCGGGCCAGGCGCGGGGGGCGGTCTGCTCGATGTGGGTGGGGTCGTCTGTGCGCACGGTCGCCTCCGGCGATGCATGGAGTTGCGTGTTTATGCATAAGCTTGCATCGATGCGAGGCGTGCGGCAATGGCTGCGGTGCGCGCGGGGGTGCCGCCCCGAAGCCCCGGCACCCCACCCGGGGTCGGTGTCGGGGGGCGCGCCGTGGGTGGCCGGCGGGGCGCGAGCCGGTGGGTGGGGGGCGGGGTGGGTCAGGGTTTGCGGGCGACGCCGGCGTACATGCTGACCTGGGTTTCGGTGAGGCGGGACGCGGCCTCGTCGGGGAGCCAGCGGCAGGTCAACTGGATTCCGGGGGCCACGAGTTCGGTGCCGGCGGCCTTGAAGAGCGCCTCCGCCTCGGCGCGGGTGCGGGTGATGCTGTGGATGCCCGCGTCGCCGTAGCCGGCCGTCACCCGGGCCGCGCCGTCCGGGTCGGTGTCGGCGGTGCGGATGGTGAGTGCCAGGAAGCTGCCGGACGGCAGCGCGTCCATGTAGCGGCGGAGCAGCGGGACGGCCTCCTCGTCCGGCACGAACTGCAGCACCGCGATGATGGTGAGTGCTATCGGCCGGTCGAGGTCGAGGGTGCCGGTGAGCGCCGGGTCGGCGAGCGCCGCCTCCGGCTCGCGCAGGTCGCCGTCGATGTAGGCGGTGCGGCCCTGCGGCGCGGAGCGCAGCAGCGCGCGGGCGTGGGCCAGCACGATCGGGTCGTTGTCCATGTAGACGACGCGCGTTGCCGGGTCGACCGCCTGGGCGACCTCGTGGACGTTGGGCGAGGTGGGGATGCCGGTGCCGATGTCCAGGAACTGGCTGATGCCGTGCTCGGCGGCCAGGTGCCGGATGATCCGCTGCATGCAGGCCCGGTTGGCGCGCATCGAGGTGCGCAGGAACGGCGCGGCGGCCAGGGTGCGCTCGGCCGCCTCGCGGTCGGCGGCGAAGTTGTCCTTGCCGCCGATCACGTAGTCGTAGATCCGGGCGGTGTGCGCGCGGTCGGTGTGCAGGTCGACGGCGGTGATCGCGTCGTCCGGGTCCGGGCTCATCCAGCTGGCGTTGGGGTGCACGTGGGAGGTCCTCCGCTCCGGCCGTCCTCGATCTCCGAGCATGCTAGGTCGTGAGTGGCGGTCCGCGCGGGTGTTCGGACGAGGCCGGCGGTAAACGGTGACGGCCCCTCAGGCGGGCGTCGGGCGCGCGGAGTCGGTGGCGAGGCGGACCGCCAGCCCGCCGAGGACCGTCCCCATCACCCAGCGCTGCACCTTCAGCCAGCCGGGACGCCGTCCCAGGAAGGCCGCGATCGCCCCGGCGGCCAGCACGAACATCCCGTTGACGCAGCTGCCGACGACCACCTGCACCAGGCCCAGCAGCAGGTTCTGCTCCAGCAGGTGCCCGCGGGACGGCGCGGTGAACTGCGGCAGCAGCGAGAGGTACATGATGGCGATCTTCGGGTTGAGCAGACAGGTCGTCAGGCCCATCGCGAACAGCCGCAGATCGGAGTGGCGGGGCAGCTCGCGCGGCGCGAACGGCGAGGTGCCGCCGGGGCGCAGCGCCTGCCAGGCCATCCACCCCAGGTAGCAGGCGCCGGCGAGCTTCACCGTCAGATACGCCCCGGGGACGAGGGTGAAGACCGCGGAGAGCCCGAGCGCGGTGGCCGTCAGATAGGCGAGGAAGCCCAGCACGACGCCGGCCAGCGAGGTGAGGCCGGCCCGCCGCCCCTGGGTGAGCGAGCGGGAGACCAGGTAGAGCATATTCGGGCCGGGCGTCAGCACCATGCCGAGGGACACCGCCGCGACGCCGGCGAGCGCGTGGATGGGAGGCATGCCCCCAGCCTGGGCCGCGTCCGCGCCGGGGACCAGCGAGTTCTGCTACCGGGTATCGGTCAGCGGTCCTCAACGGTCGCCGGATCCGGGACGCACGCCCGGCTTTCCAGGAACTGGGTGCACGGGCCTGTTGGTTGAGTTGACGTGAGCGGATCATGGGGGCCGTTGTCTATCCTCGGAAGGGGCCGCGATGCCGACGACTGCTCCCCGTGCAAGAACCCCGCTCACCCCCGAGCAGCGCGCCTCGTTCACGGCCGCGCTGCTGGGCTGGACGATGGACGCGTTCGACTACTTCATCGTCGTGCTGGTCTACGCCGACATCTCCAAGGACTTCGGCGTCTCCCTCACCGACATGACGTTCCTGACCACCGTCACCCTGGCGATGCGCCCGGTGGGGGCGTTCCTCTTCGGGATGTGGGCCGACCGCGCCGGCCGGCGCATCCCGCTGCTGGTGGACGTCGCCTTCTACTCCGTCGTCGGCTTCCTCTGCGCCTTCGCCCCCAACTACTCGGTGCTGCTGGTGCTGCGGCTGCTCTACGGCATCGGCATGGGCGGCGAGTGGGGCCTCGGCGCCGCGCTGGCCATGGAGAAGGTGCCGACCGAGCGCCGCGGCTTCTTCTCCGGCGTGCTGCAGCAGGGCTACGCCCTCGGCTACCTGCTGGCCGCCGCCGTCTATCTGCTGATCACCAATCTCACCGACTGGGGCTGGCGCGGGCTCTTCGCGTTCAGCCTGCTGCCCGCGCTCGTCACGCTGCTGATCCGGATGCGGGTGAAGGAGTCGGAGGTCTGGGAGCGGACCCAGGCCCGGCTGCGCGACCGCAACCGCAGCCCGCTGGCCGTGCTGAAGCGGAAGGACGTGCTGCGCCGGCTCGTCTACCTGGTGATCCTGATGACCGCGTTCAACTGGATGAGCCACGGCACCCAGGACATCTACCCCACCTTCCTCAAGGAGGGGCTGAAGTTCTCGCCGAACACCGCGCTGGTGATCGCGATCATCTACAACTGCGGCGCGATCTGCGGCGGTTCGCTCTTCGGGCCGCTCTCGCAGCGCTTCGGCCGGCGCATCGTGATCGTGGTGGCCTGCGTCATCGGGCTGCCGCTGATCCCGATCTTCGCGCTCTCCACCTCGCTGGGCATGGTGTGCCTGGGGTCGTTCCTGATGCAGCTGGTGGTGCAGGGGGCGTGGGGCGTCATCCCGGCGCACCTGACGGAGCTCAGCCCGCCGGAGATCCGCGGGCTCTTCCCGGGCGTCACCTACCAGCTGGGCAATCTGATCGCGGCGTTCAACCTGCCGATCCAGCAGTCGCTCGCCAAGTCCCATTCGTACGCCTTCGCGTTGACCGTCACGATGATCCCGGTCTTTGTCGCGGTGGGCGTGCTGACCTGGTTCGGCAAGGAGGCGCGGCACGTCGACTTCGCCGCGGAGGCGGCCGCGGCGGGCAGCGAGCGGCAGACCGTTCCTTAAGAGATCCCGATGGTCGCCCGGAGTTGACCGAAGGGCCCGCCAAGTCGATGTTTGGAAACTCGACTTGACGGGCCCTTGACACTTCTTGGTGCAGATTTTGCCGTCCGTTATACAACCCGCTCGCCAGGTGGTCTTGTTGGGGACGCGTCAGCACAAATAATCTCATCATCCAATCGCGATCTCGCACAGGGTTCCCAGAGGTCGCGTGTGCTCGACCCTCGAACGATCCGACATCAGGAGGCGTACGTTGCGCACACGACATGGAGCGCCCCGCACACGACGTGGAGCATCCTTCGTCGCGATAGGCGGCGCGGCGGCTCTCGCCGTCGCCGGCTTCGCCGTCAACGCCATGCCTGCCGGCGCGAGCACGGCCCACCCGGCCGCACAGCCCGCCGCGCAGACCACCACCGTCAAGGGCGACGGAGCCGTCCGGAACTGCGCCACCCCCCTGGTCAAGGGGGAGATGGCGTGCAACGCCTGGCACGTGGTCAACCCCTCGCAGCCGCACGGCGCCAAGAAGGGCGCCAAGCCCGCCGCGACGCCGTCCGGCTTCGGGCCGTCCGACCTCCGCAGCGCCTACAACCTGCCGGCCAACGGCGGCGCGGGCCAGACGATCGCCATCGTCGACGCCTACGACGACCCCAACGCCGAGGCCGACATGGCCACCTACCGCAAGCAGTACGGACTGCCGGCGTGCACCACGGCCAGCGGCTGCTTCAAGAAGGTCTCCCAGACCGGGACCACCAAGTACCCGAAGGCGGACTCCGGCTGGGCCGGCGAGATCTCCCTCGACCTCGACATGGTCTCGGCGGTCGCCCCCAACGCCAAGGTCATCCTGGTGGAGGCCACCACCGCCAGCATGGGCAACCTGGGCACCTCGGTGAACGAGGCGGTCAAGCTGGGCGCGAAGTACGTCTCCAACTCCTACGGCGGCGGGGAGTCCTCCTCGGACACCTCCTACGACACCAAGTACTTCAAGCACTCGGGCGTCGCCATCACCGCCAGCTCCGGCGACAGCGGCTACGGCGTGGAGTACCCGGCGGCATCGCAGTACGTCACCGCGGTCGGCGGCACCTCGCTGAAGAAGGACAGCAGCACCCGCGGCTGGACCGAGTCGACCTGGTCCACCAGCTCCACCGAGGGCGCGGGCTCCGGCTGCTCCTCCTACGACCCGAAGCCCAGCTGGCAGAAGGACACCGGCTGCAGCAAGCGGACGGTCGCGGACGTGTCGGCGGTCGCCGACCCGTACACCGGCGTGGCGGTCTACCAGACCTACGGCGGCAGCGGCTGGGCGGTCTACGGCGGGACGAGCGCGTCCTCGCCGATCATCGCCAGCGTCTACGCGGACGGCGGCGCGGCGGGCACGAACCCGTCCTCCGACCCGTACGCGCACACCTCGTCGCTGAACGACGTGACGAGCGGGTCCAACGGGACGTGCTCGCCGGCGTACCTGTGCACGGCCGGCAAGGGCTACGACGGCCCGACCGGTCTCGGCACGCCGAACGGTGTGACGGCCTTCAAGGGGTAGCGGTTCGCGGTGGCGTCATGGTTCGCCGTGGCCGCCGCTTCCGCCCCTTCGCCCCGGCACCCCACCGGCCCGCTGACGCGGGCACGGGGGCCGGGGCGCACTCACGCCGTGGCGACGTGGGTGACCGTGTGGGCCTCGGTGAGGTCCGGCGGCTCCCACTTGGCGGCGAGGCGGTCCAGGACCGCCACCGGGACCGCGCCCCGATCGCGCGCCGCGTTCCGCGCGACCAGCGCCGCGCGGGGCGCCTCCAGCGCCACCATCTCCACCCGCGCGCCGTAGTCCGCCGCCAGGCCCGTGCACTGCCCGCGGATGCGCCGCGTGGTGTTGGTGGCGTTCCAGACGAAGTCCGTCCCGGCGCGCAGCAGCTCGCGGGCGCGGGCGAACGCCGCGGCCGCCACCGGGCGCTGATCGTCCGTCGGGGCGACGCCCAGCTCGGCGCGGAGCGCGTCCAGGCTCACCACCGGCACGCCCGGGCGGTTGCGGGCCACCCAGGTGTCCTTGCCCGATCCGGGCAGCCCCGACATCACGGTCACCGTCAGCCGGGTGTCGTCGTGCGCCGCCCAGGACGGGTCCCGCTCCGGATGGCGGAACCAGGCGAACCGGGCGTGGTCGCCGGCGAAGGCGCGCGGGCCGTCCAGGCAGCCCTCGGTGGCGCACCACTCCTCGAAGAGCGCGATGTTCTCCAGCACCGCGTCGAGGTCGCCGCAGATCCGGCCGGTGATGTCGGCGCGGGCCAGCGTCGCCAGGTCGCGGTTGCCGGCCAGCAGGCTGCACCGGTAGGCGATGGCGCGCAGATCGGCGGTCGGCCGCTCCAGCGCCCAGAACGGCACCTGGTGGTGGCGGACCAGCGCCGCCACATGCTCCCGCCATGCCGAGGGCGCGCCCAGCCGCCACAGCACCCGGCGGGCCGTCAGCTCGCCGCGGGCGGAGTGGCCGTGCGCGGTGAGGCGTCCGGTGACCGGGTCGGCGCGGGTGGTCTCCGGCTTCGCGGCGTCGTGCAGCAGCACGGTGGCGAAGAGCCGGACCCGCTCCTCGACCGGGCGGGCCCGCCACTCGGGCAGCGCGGCGAGCGCCTCGGCGGCCATCCGGGTGTGCACGGCGACGTCGCCCTCGGCGTGGTGCTCGGCGTCCTGGGGGACGCCCTCCAGGGTGCGCAGCCAGGGCAGCGCCCGGACGGCGGCGTCCCAGTCGAGCGTCCAGCCGGGGGCGGCCGGGCAGAGCCGGGCGAAGACGTCGGTCCCGGCGCCGGACGGTTCGTCAGAGCGCATGCATGACCCCCGGATCCGCCAGCCGGTTCACCACGATCGGACGGTCCAGCCAGTGCGTGCCGGCGTCCAGGATCGAGGTGAGGAACCCGGCCCGCACCCACTTGTAGCGGGCGACGGTCTCCTCGCCCTCCTCCACCTTGAGGTAGAGGCCCTCCATCTCCTCGGCCGCGTCGGTCTGCGCGGCGGCCGCCGCCGGGTCGACGCCGGCCTCGGCGGCCGCCGCGGCGAGCGACTCGCGCCAGGCCGCGGTGCGCACCGTGGACGGGCCGACCAGGTCGGTCAGCTCCTTGAGGGAGCCGATCCGGCCCTGGTGCAGCACCGGGACGGGCACCACCGGGGCGCCGTCCAGCAGCGCGGCCCGGGCCGGCGTGGACAGGAACCCGCCGGTGGCGCGGTCGTGCACGTCGAAGGCGCAGAACCAGTGCGGGAGCGCGTCGTAGTAGCAGGTGTGCTTGGCGTACATCCACTCGCCGTAGAGCACGTAGCGGTCGCCGAGGCGCTCGCGGAGCGGGTGCTGGACGGTGGCCGCCCACTGCTTGAACGGACCGAAGTGCCGCTCGCGCGGGCCGCCGGTCAGGTAGTGGCCGCGGCTCTGCAGCAGCAGGCGGCCGTCCGCGTCGAAGCTGACGGCGGCGTTGGCGCCGTCCAGCTTCTCCTCGACGACGACGTGGCGGCCGGCGAGGGCGCGGGCGAAGGGGACCTGGTCCAGGTCCTCGTCCCCCGGTTGCAGGCGGGAGCCTTGCAGGTGCTGGGTGCGCGGATACTTCAACAGGGCCGGTTGCGCGGCCCTCCCCCGTTGCGATGACATGCTCTCGGTTGTACGCGTCCGGCGGTCGCGGCGGCAACGCAATTGCGGTGCGCGGTGCGCTGTCGCCGCCCCCGCCCGCCGCCCCCGCCCCGGCACCCCACCCGGACCGCTTCGCGGTCCGCGGTGGGGCCGGCTCCCGCTGCCGTCAGGCCGCGATGCCCAGCGCGCGGACCCTGCCGTCGACGAGGGCGCCGAGGCCGCGGATGGCGCAGAGCCCCGGGTCCTCGGCGACGGCCACCGGCATCCCGGTGGCGGACCGCAGCATGGCGTCCAGCCCGGAGAGGCGGGCGGTGTTGCCGGTGAGCACCAGGCCCCGCTCGGCGAGGTCGGCGACCAGGTCGGGCGGGCAGTCGCGGAGCACCTCGCCGAGCGCGTCCAGCACCGGCAGCATCGGCGTGCCGATGGCCTGCTTGATGCCGGCCGTGTCGACCTCGACGGTGAGCGCCAGCCCGCTGCGGGCGTCGCGGCCCATCACCCGGGTGGTGGCCTGCTCGGTGCCGGTGCTCGCCGTGGTCAGCGCCATGTGCAGCGGCTGGACGGCCTGGCTCGGCAGCATCAGGGCGTGACGCTGCCTCAGGTGCGAGACGATCGCGTGGTCGATGGCGTCCCCGCCGATCGGCACGGTCGCCGCGGAGACGATGCTGCCCAGCGAGAGGACGGCGATCTGGGTGGTGGTGGCGTCGCAGACGGCGACCATGGTGGCGTTCGGCCCCTGCGCCGGCAGCCCGCAGCCGAGCGCCGCGGCGATCACCGTGTTCACCGGGGTGACCCGGTGCGCGCCGATCCCCGAGAGGGTCTCGGCCGCGGCGCGGGCGGCGATCGGGCTGCTGTCGTGCGGCAGGCTGACCGCGGCGCGCAGCAGCGGCTGGCGGCGGCGCACCTGGCGGAGCCGTCCGCCCAGCAGCTGACGGAGCATCCGCTGGGCCATCTCCACGTCCACCACGGTGGCGCCGGAGATCGGCCGGCAGGTGCGGATGTGGGGAGGGGTGCGGCCGGTCATCTGCTCGGCCCGGGTGCCGACGGCCACCAGCGCCCCGGTGCGGACGTCGATGGCGGTGACGCTGGGCTCGTCCAGGACCAGGCCCTGGCCGCGGAGCCAGACGCGGGTGCGGGAGGGGCTGAGTTCAACGGCGATGGTGCAGCGGCGGAGCTCTTCGAGGGTGGCGGACACGTGTTCCCTCCGGTTGTGGCGGTACCTGCAGCACCGGCGCCTTTTCGGCACGGTGCGCCACGTGACACGCTGCGGGACCGTGCGGGCCCGCGCATCCGGAGAGGGGCCGTCAGGGGGACGGCGTGCGGCGGGAGGTGACGTGCAGTCAGCCCGCGGAGGGGGTGCGGCCGGCGTCCGCCGGGTCGGGCTCCTGGTCGCCCGGGGCCGGGCCCGAGGCGTTGTAGCGGCGCAGGTAGCCGGCGAGCCGGTCGAGGTCCTCGTCGTCCCAGTCGGTGAAGCGGCGGACGAAGATCTCCTTGCGGCGCCGGTAGGCGTCGGCGAGCATCCGGGCGCCGTCCTCGGTGGGCAGCAGGATCTGGCCGCGGTGGTCGCCCGGGTCGATGCGCCGCTCGACGAGGCCGAGCCGCTCCAGGTTGCCGACCTGCCGGCTCACCGTCGACTTGTCCAGCAGGAAGTGCGCCGCCAGGTCGGAGCCGCGGGCGCCGCCGCGCTCGCTGATCATGTCGAGGATGCTGTAGGCGACCAGCGAGAGCCCGGGGTGCATCTGGGCGGCGACCGTGCGGGCCCGGCGGGCGAAGGCGGTCAGCTCGCGCTGGATGTCCTCGATCGCGTCGTCACGGTTCTGTTCCGTCATACGGACATTGTTGCATGGCGCAACGTCATTTCAGCGGATCCCGGCGGACAGCAGCTCGCGTCCCAGCCGGGTCAGCGTGTGCAGCACCGCCGGGCCCTGCCGCACGCTCGCCACCAGACCGGCGTCCCGCAGTACCGACGCGTGCTTGCTCGCCGTCCCCGGGGAGGCGGCGAGGCGCTGCGCCAGCTCGGAGGTGGAGCACGGCGTCTCGGCGAGCGCCGCCAGGGCCGTCGCCCGCGTCGGACCCATCAGCGCGGCGAGGCCGCCGAGTTCGGCGGGCCGGGCCGCCGGCGTCGGGGCGTCCTCGCCCTGGGCCGGATAGACCAGCACCGGCGGCAGTTCGGGGTCGATCAGGCTCACCGGGTGCACGGTGCAGAAGAAGGAGGGGATGAGCAGCAGGCCGCGGCCCTCCAGGAAGAGGTCGCGGTCGACCGGGTACGCGGTCTCCAGCACCGGCGCCCGCCAGCGGATCGGGTGCGGCAGCCGGGCCAGCAGCCGCTGCACCCCGCCGTGCGCCAGATCGCGGCCGCGCAGGGCGCGGTCGCGGCGCACCGCGGCGTCCATGGCGCGGGCGTGCGGGGAGATCAGCTCGTGCTGGTAGACCGTCAGCGCGGTCTCCAGCGCGCTGCGGGCCTCCCGGTCGCCGTCCGCGAGGTGCAGCGCGAAGCGGTCGGCGCGGCGCGCCCCGGTGAAGACCTCCGCCAGGTCGGCGCGGAGCCGGGCGGCGGGCAGCGCGCGGACGGACTCCAGGCCGGCGCCGAACCGGCCGCCGTCCGCGGGGGTGAGGAAGTCCGGGAAGCTGCCGCGCGGCGGCACCAGCCCGGCCAGCAGCCGCACCGCGCCGCGCAGTTCGGGGTGCGGCGGGCGGCGGACGGCGCCGTGCCGGGCGCGGTGCGGGGCGTGCGGGCGGTGCGCGGCGAGGCGGCGCCGGCTGCGCTCCGCCCAGGCGCGGTGGTGCGGGGGCAGGGCGCCGGGGACGCGGGCGGACTGCAGCTGCGCGAGGCTCAGCACGAGCTCCCACAGGGCGTCGGGGTCCGCCGCGAGGCGGACGCGGGCCAGGTCGTCGGCGGTGAAGTGGATGCGCAGCGGCATGGAGTGGTCCCCCCGGTGGTGCGGCGCGGGCGATCGGGGTGCGGACATCGGTGGCGGACATAAGTGGGGAACGGGGCGATTCTCACCGGACGTTCAGGGGTGCCTCAGGCGAACGCCAGACAGCACGGCGACGGTGTCGGCATGGCAATCCCCTCTCTTGCTCCGGCAGACGCGGCGGCGGCCTCGGCGGTCGCTCCCGCAGCCCCTCTGGTCCCCATGTCCACGACGACGCGCGAGGACGGCCGAATGGTTGCACACGGCGTCACCCTTGCCACGCTCGGTGATGAGCGCGCCACGCGAACCGCACCAAAACGGAGGATCCGCGACCGCTCCGCAGGTCCGCGGATCACGGTGGTGCACACCGGCTCCACCGACCCCACGCGCTGGACGCTGCCGCATCCCGCCTCCTGAGGCGGGTCGCTCTCCCGGCGTACGTATAGAGTGCGTCAAAGGTGTGCCGGGAAGTCTGGTCGGCGGTGGTCCACGGGTGGCGCGACCGTGTCGATCGCCCCAACCCGACCGCGCCCCAAGGGGGATCCGGCGATGCACGCCGTGGCGATCGTCCTCTTCCTCGTCGTCCTGGCCACCGCGGTGGCCACCGGCGCGCGGCGGGTCGGGCTCCCCGCGCCCTCGCTGCTGGTGATAGCCGGGATGGTCGTCGGCTTCCTGCCGTTCGTCCCGCGGATCACCGTCACGCCCGACCTCATCGGCGTCATCGTGCTGCCGCCGCTGCTCTACGCGTCCGCGGAGGAGATGCCGCTGCGCGACCTGAGGAAGGTGTGGCGGCCGGTCACCGTGCTCGCCGTCGGGCTGGTGCTCGCCTCGGCCGCGGTGGTCGGCGCGGTCGCCTCCTGGGTGGCGCCGCTGCCGGCGTCGATGGCGTTCGTGCTGGGCGCGATCCTCGCCAGCACCGACCCGGTGGCCGTCACCGCGCTCGGCCGGCGGCTGGCGCTGCCGCCCCGGATCGGCACCATGATCCAGGCGGAGAGCCTCTTCAACGACGCGACCAGCCTGGTGCTCTACAAGGTCGCGGTGTCGGTGGCGATCGCCGGCGGCGCGGTCTCCTGGGAGGCGGCGGGCGGCGAGTTCGTGATGCTCGCGGGCGGGGGAGCGGTGGTCGGCGCGGTCGTCGCGCTGGTCGTCGGGCAGCTGCGCAAGCACACCGAGGACGCGGTGCTGGAGACGGTGCTCGCGCTGGTCACCCCGTACGCGGCGTATGTGGTGGCGGAGTCGGTGCACGGCTCCGGGGTGACGGCGGTGGTGGTCGCCGGGGTGCTGCTGGGCGGGCGCAACCACCGGCTGACCACCGCGGGTTCGCGGCTGCAGCTGCACGCGGTCTACGGGACGGTGGTGTTCCTGCTGGAGAGCGTGGTCTTCGCGCTGATCGGGCTGGAACTGCCGTATCTGCTGCGGGCGATGGAGGGCGAGGACCGCTGGTGGCCGCTGCAGGTGCTGGCGGTGGTCGCGGCGATGCTGCTGTGCCGGACGCTGTGGGTGGGCGCGCTGTCGGTGGCGATGCAGCGGCGGCGCGGGCGGACGCGGCCGTCCTGGCGGGTGCCGGCGGTGCTCTCCTGGGCGGGGACGCGGGGGGTGATGCCGCTGGCGGCGGCGCTGTCGCTGCCGCTGGCCCTGCCGATGCGGTCGATGGTGATGGTGATCGTGGCGGCGACGCTGGTGGTGACGCTGGTCGCCCAGGGGCTGACGCTGGCGCCGCTGGTGCGGCGCTCGGGGATCGCGCTGGAGCCGGCGGACACCCAGCGCGAGGAGGCGCGGGCGCGGGAGCGGGTGGCGCGGGCGGCGCTGGAGAGGCTGGAGGAGCTGGGCGGGCTGGAGGCGCTGCCGGAGGTGGCGGTGGACCGGATGCGGCGGTCGCTGGCGGGGCGGCTGGAGGCGGCGCGGGAGCGGCTGGAGGAGGGGGCGGACGGCGGGGACGCGCCGGGGGTGGCGTATGCGGAGCTGCGGCGGGAGCTGATCGGGGTGGAGACGGCGGAGCTGCGGCGGCTCTTCGAGGCGCACGAGATCGGGGACGGGACGCGGCGCCGCATTCAGCGTTCGCTGGACCTGGAGGCGGAGCGGTTGGGCGGCGGGTAGCCGCGGCGCCCCACCCGGGGCCGTTCGGTGTGAGCTCCGACGGTGGGTATCGGTGGGTGCCTGGGTCAACTAGCGTGCGGGGATGGAGATTGGAGTCGCACTTCCTCAGTACGGGGCCGCCGTGCCCGGGCTCAGCGCCGGCGCGCTCGCGGCGTTCGCCCGGGGCGCGGAGGACGCCGGGCTGGACGCGGTGTGGGCGTCGGACCGCATACTGACGCCGACGCACCCCAGCCACCTCTACCCCGGCAGCGGGACCCCCGAGAAGCCGTACCCCGAAGCGTTCAAGGTCTTCCTCGATCCGCTCGAGGTCCTCACCGTCGCCGCCACCGCCACCACCCGGGTGCGGCTCGGCACCAGCACCCTCAACGCCCCCTTCTACCCGCCCGTCCTGCTGGCGCGCTCGCTCACCACCCTGGACCGCCTCTCCGGCGGCCGGCTCGACGCCGGCTTCGGCATCGGCTGGCTCGGCGACGAGTACACCGCCGTCGGCCAGGACTTCGCCCGCCGCGGCGCGCTCCTCGACGAGGCGCTGGACGTCCTGCACAGCATGTGGACGGCACATCCCGTCGCCCACGAGGGCCCCCGCTGGACCGTCCCCGAGGCGTACGTCGGGCTGCGCCCCGTCCAACTCCCGCATCCGCCCGTCTACCTGGGCGGCTTCGGGCCCGCCGCGATGCGGCGGATCGGCCGGCGCGCCGACGGCTGGGTCGGCATCGTCTGCCCCGACGAGATGCTCACCGCGCTGTGGGCCGCCGCCCGCGCCGCCGCGGACGACGCCGGCCGCGACCCCGGCGCGCTCCGGATGCACCTGCGCTACAACCCCGGGCCGGGCGAGACCGCCGACTCGGTCGCCGCCCTGCTGGACGGCGTCCGCAAGCGGCACGACCCGCACGGCGTCTTCGTCGACGCCCAGCAGTGCGTCGAGACGCCGGAGGCCGCGCTGGAGATGGCGATCCGCGTCAAGGAGCTGCTCGACGCCGGGTGAGCGTCACCGCCCGCTGCTCACCGCCCACCGCTCGCCGTTCACCGTTCACCGTTCACCGCTCGTCGCGGACCTCGATGCCGAGGCCCGCGGCGAGCGCCGGCGCCACGTCCATCAGCTGCGGGGTGCTGATCACGCCGCCCACCAGCGACTCGTGCCCGTCGGTGAAGCCGAGCGACGCCGCGTCCCGGAAGTCGACGTCGACCAGGGTGGCCCGGCCGCCGGTGACCCGCTCCAGCGTGCTCCCCGGGAACGACACCTCGCGCAGCTTCGCCCCGCCCCAGTCGACGTCGCGCAGCACGCAGTCCTCGAAGACCACCTCGCGCAGCACCGCCTGACGCAGGTTCACCGAGTCGAGCTTGCAGCCGCGGAAGTGCACCCGGCTCAGCACCGATCCGTGCGCCGGCACCCCGGCGAGCACGCAGCGCAGCGCGGTGATGTCCTCCAGGGCGGCCTCCACCAGGTCGGTGCCGACCATCCGGACGCCGTCCAGCCAGGCCTCGGCGAACCGCGCGTGCCGGCCGCGGCCCGCGCCGAACTGGACGCAGGAGAACGCGCACTCCAGGAACCGCGCCCCGGCGAACTCCTGGTCGCCCAGGTCGGCGCCGTCGAAGCGGACGGTGTCGTAGTCGCCGTCGGGGCGCAGCGGACGGCCGTCCCACTCCGCGAGGTACTCGGCGTAGGGGAGGTCCTCCAGCGCCTCGACCACCCGCCGGGGGCCGGGCTTCTTCCGCTTGGCTGCGCGCCGCTGCTCCGTCATGGCGGCAGGCTAGGCCCTGCCTCCGACACCCGCCCCCGCGGCCCGCGCCGCCTTCGCCTGGTCGTCGCGCAGCCAGGAGGTGTTGTCGGTGGCGACGAACCCCGGGGCGACCGTGTCGACGGTGATGCCGCGCGGGCCGAGCTGCTTGGCGAGGTGGCGGGTGAAGACGTCGAGGCCGCCCTTGGTCGCCGAGGAGGCGACGATCTCCGGCAGCGCCGTCCGCACCACCCCGCTGGAGATGTTGACGATCCGCCCGCCGTCCAGCAGCCGGCCGTCCAGCAGGGCGTGCCGCACCAGGAAGAACGGCGCCTTGAGGCTGACGTTGAGCAGCGCGTCGAACTCCGCCGCGGCCTCGGCGCGGGTGCCGCAGTGCACGGCGACGGCCGCCCCGTCACGTGCCAGGCGCTCGGCTCCTGCGGCCGGCGCCGGCGCGGGCCGTGGGTGCCCGCTCGCCGGGACCAATTCCCCATGTCGTTGTTCGGCCCGGTTCCCCGCTCTTGCCCTCGACGCCGTGACGTGGGCAACCACCTGGGATCCGGTCCTCCTTCGGAGGGCGCCGGAGACGCCGACGCGCGGCTACGAGGCCACCTCGGTGGGGGAGCCGACCCGGGAGACGGGCATCCGCCGCCCAGCCGCCACGCCGCCTTCGGCGGCAAGCGGGCGCTCCTCGAGGAGGTGCTGCGCGCCTACGGCGAGCGCGCCGAGGGCGCCTTCGCGCGGATCCTGCGGCAGGCCGCCGACCTCTGCACCGACCCCGCTCACCCGGCCGGCTGCCTGGTGGTCTCCGCCGCCACCAACCTCGGCCCGGAGGACGCCGAGGTGGGCGCCGCGCAGCGGGACCGGCGCACGCCGACCTGGCCGTCGTCGAGGAGCGGCTGCGCGCCGCGCTGCGGGACGGCGA
>NZ_MLCF01000103.1 GCF_001879105.1 Mangrovactinospora gilvigrisea
CTCCCCCCGCATCCCCACGAAGAACGCTCCGGTCGGCAGGAACCGCCCCTCCGCACGCCCGGGCCCCTCCACCACCACCCGCACCAACCCGGCGAGGACCGGCGCGAGCACCGCGCCCCCCGCGCGCACCTCCTCCGTCCAGGCCCGCGCCAACCGCGGCACCTCGCACGTCACCATCGCCGCGTCGAAGGACCCGGCCTCCCCAGCCAGGGCAACGGCACCGTCCCCCGTCACCACCCGAGGCCGAAACCCCGCCGCCGCCAGCCTCTCCCGCGCCGGCGCGGTGATCGCCTCCTCCACGTCCACGGTCACCACCCCCTCGTCCCCCAGCACCCGCGCCATCAGCGCGGCGTTGTACCCCGTCCCCGTCCCGACCTCCAGCACCCGCCCCAGGCCCGCCGAGGGCCCCAGAGCGTCCAACATCAGCCCCATCAGCGAGGGCTGACTGCTCGACGACACCGCCCGGCCGCCCTCCACCCGCGTCACCAGCGCGCAGTCGTGGTACGCCGCCCGCGCCCACGCCTCCCGCTCCCCCGCCGTCGGCGCATCCCGCGCATACCGCACCAGCCCCCCGCCCCCGATACCGCCCGCGGCTCCGTCCGCGCCGTGCTCGCCGTGCTCGCCGTGCCAGAACTCCGGCACGAACACATCCCGCGGCACCGCCGCGAACGCCTCCCGCCACCGCGGATCCGCCGGCCGCCCCGCGGCCGCCAGCGCGGCGTCCAGCCCGGCACGCGCCGCCACCAGCACCCGATCCAGCTCCGCCGTCACCCGATCCACCTCACACCGCCGCCCTTCCCGGTCACCCGTACCCGTCTGACACGATAGATACGTGACCTCGCAGACGTTCTACGACGCCGTCGGCGGCGAGCCGACCTTCCGCAAGCTCGTCCACCGCTTCTACGAGGGCGTCGCCGACGATCCGCTGCTCCGGCCGATGTACCCGGAGGAGGACCTCGGCCCGGCCGAGGAGCGGCTGACGCTGTTCCTGATGCAGTACTGGGGCGGCCCCCGCACCTACAGCGAGAACCGCGGCCATCCGCGCCTGCGGATGCGCCACGTCCCGTTCCGCGTCGACCGCGCCGCGCACGACGCCTGGCTGCGCCACATGCGCACCGCCGTGGACGAGCTGAACCTCGCCCCGGAGCACGAGACCGAGCTGTGGAACTACCTGCTCTACGCCGCCGCCAGCATGGTCAACACCCCCGAGGAGGGCTGACGCAGGCCCCGGACGCGCCAACGCCGCCCCGGGCGGCCTAACCGACCGTCAGCCCCAGTCCGGCGCCCACCGGGCGGCGGTACGCCACCTCGCCGTACTCCGTCCGCAGCCGCCACCACGGACCGTTCCGCAGCACCGCCGCCCCTTCGCCCGCATGCTCGGCGGGCGCGGGCAGGAAGCCCATCCCCGACGCCGCGTGCGCCACCCGCAGCGGCAGCCCGTCGACCGCCCCGCCGACCTGTGCGTCCCACACGCGCGCCGCGGTGGCGTCCAGCTCCTCGCGGGTGCGCCGCTGCTCGGGGAGCGACTCCACGCGCTGCCGGAACTCCCGCACGCCCCCCGCGACGGCCCTGCGCAGCTCGTCCACGCCCGGCGACGCGACCGCCGTCCAGCCGCCGCGCGGCGGCAGCATCCCGGCCCAGGCGGCGGCGACGCTCAGCGCCGAGGGGATCGCGAACCCGCCGTCCTCGCCGAGCGACTCCAGCAGCTCGCCGGCCGAGACGGTGGCGTCGACGCCGGCCTCGGGCAGGCCGTCGACACGGATCGTGCGGATCGCCAGCACCTCGAAGGGCGGGCGGCCGAAGACGGCGAGCAGCCCGCCGCCGGGCGGGCCGGTGAGCCGCACCGCCGCGGCCTTGTCGAAGTGCAGCAGGCGCCGCAGGAAGGCGCCGAGCGCGGGACCGTCGGGCGTCCTCACGCCGCCGCCCCGGCGGCGGGCGCGTCGTCCTGGAACTTCAGCAGGTACTCGCGCTCCTCCGGGCTGAAGCGGCGCGGCCGCTTCTCCTCCAGGTCGTAGGGGACGAGCACGGACGCCGCGGCGACGTAGACGACGCCGCCGTCCTCCTCCGCGTCCTTCACCTCGTACCCGAGGCGCACCGACGCCGCGGAGATCTTCTCCACCCAGGTCTCGACGAGGACCGGCTCGGCGCGGTGCACCAGCGGCCGGCGGTAGTCGATCTCGTGGCGGGCGACCACCATGCCGGAGCGGAACTCCACCCCGCCGCTGTCGGCCACCGTGAACATGAAGTCGATGCGCGCCTCCTCGAGGTAGCGCAGGAACACGGTGTTGTTGACGTGCTGGTAGGCGTCCATGTCCGACCAGCGCAGCGGGCAGCGGTAGACATGCCTGGCCACGGCGTGGGATCCCTTCGCGCTTCACAGGAACGGCGGCGGCCTCTCGGCCGCCGCCGTCCACAGTACCGTCGTGCCCGCGGGGTAAGTTACCCGCGGGTCAACTTCTTGTAGGTGGCGCGGTGCGGGCGCGCGGCCTCCGCACCGAGGCGCTCCACCTTGTTCTTCTCGTAGGACTCGAAGTTGCCCTCGAACCAGAACCACTTGGAGTCGCCCTCGTAGGCCAGGATGTGCGTGGCCACGCGGTCGAGGAACCAGCGGTCGTGGGAGACGACCACGGCGCAGCCGGGGAACTCCAGCAGCGCGTTCTCCAGGCTGGAGAGCGTCTCCACGTCCAGGTCGTTGGTGGGCTCGTCGAGGAGCAGCAGGTTGCCGCCCTGCTTGAGCGTCAGCGCCAGGTTGAGGCGGTTGCGCTCGCCGCCGGACAGGACGCCGGCCGGCTTCTGCTGGTCCGGGCCCTTGAAGCCGAACGCCGAGACGTACGCCCGGGACGGCATCTCGACCTGGCCGACGTTGATGTAGTCGAGCCCGTCGGAGACGACCTGGAAGAGCGTCTTCTTGGGGTCGAGGTTGGCGCGGCTCTGGTCGACGTAGGAGATCTCGACCGTCTCGCCGACCTTGATGCTGCCCGAGTCGGGCTGCTCCAGACCCTGGATCATCTTGAAGAGCGTCGTCTTGCCGGCGCCGTTGGGGCCGATGACGCCGACGATGCCGTTGCGCGGCAGGGTGAACGACAGGTCGTCGATGAGCACCTTGTCGCCGAACGCCTTGTTGAGGTGCTCGACCTCGACGACGACGCTGCCCAGACGCGGGCCCGGCGGGATCTGGATCTCCTCGAAGTCCAGCTTCCGCATCTTCTCGGCCTCGGCGGCCATCTCCTCGTAGCGCTGGAGACGGGCGCGCGACTTGGCCTGCCGGCCCTTGGCGTTGGAGCGCACCCAGTCGAGCTCGTCCTTGAGGCGCTTCTGCCGCTTGGCGTCCTTCTGGCCCTCCACCTTCAGGCGGGAGGCCTTGGTCTCCAGGTACTTGGAGTAGTTGCCCTCGTAGCCGTAGAGGTGGCCGCGGTCGACCTCGGCGATCCACTGGGCGACGTTGTCGAGGAAGTACCGGTCGTGGGTGACGGCGACGACGGTGCCGGGGTACTTCTCCAGGTGCTGCTCCAGCCACTGGACGGACTCGGCGTCCAGGTGGTTGGTGGGCTCGTCGAGGAGCAGCAGGTCGGGCGCCTCGAGCAGCAGCTTGCAGAGCGCGACCCGGCGCTTCTCGCCGCCGGAGAGGTTCACCACGGGCCAGTCGCCGGGGGGGCACCCGAGGGCGTCCATCGCCTGCTCCAGCTGGGCGTCGAGGTCCCAGGCGTTGGAGTGGTCGAGGTCGTCCTGGAGCTTGCCCATCTCGGCGAGGAGCTCGTCGGAGTAGTCGGTGGCCATCAGCTCGGCGATCTCGTTGAACCGGTCGAGCTTGGCCTTGGTCTCCTTGACGCCGTCCTGGACGTTCTCCAGGACCGTCTTGGACTCGTCGAGCGGCGGCTCCTGCAAGAGGATGCCGACGCTGTAGCCGGGGGTGAGGAAGGCGTCGCCGTTGGACGGTTGCTCCAACCCGGCCATGATCTTCAGGATCGTGGACTTGCCGGCGCCGTTCGGTCCCACGACACCGATCTTGGCGCCCGGATAGAACGACATGGTGACGTCGTCAAGGATGACCTTGTCGCCGTGCGCCTTGCGCGCCTTGCGCATGGTGTAGATGAACTCAGCCAACTGGATCCGTCCGCTCGAACGCCTGGGTTTTGGATGGGGATGCTCATCCCATCTTGCCGCACCCCCCGCCCCCGGGTCACATCACTTCGCCACGGCACCGCCCCGGGCGCGGCGCTGTGCCCGGACACGGCGCCGCCCCGGCACCCCCGGTGCCCTGCGCGGCAGGGCGGACGGGGAGCCGGGGCGGGGGGCGGCGGACGGTGGCACGGGCCACCGCGCGCCGCCGCGCTACCTCGGTTCAGCAGCGCTCAGGCGTCAGGCCCGACGCCGCCGCACCGCGAAGACCACGACACCGCCGACGGCGAGCAGCGCCACCGCGATACCAGCGATCATCGGCGTCGAGGACGACGCACCGGTCTCGGCGAGCCCACCGCTCGGGGAGGGCGACGAGCTCGGCGTGGCCGTCGGCGTCGGCGACGCGGAAGAACCGCCGCCGCTCGGCGTCCCCGAACCCTTCTGGCAGTTCAGGACACCCTTGCCGACCCAGCTCTTGCCGTTCGGACCAGCGATGCTGATCTTGTACGGCTGGTCCTCGCCGACCTTCACCAGGATGGACTTCGACTCGCCCGGCTTGATCGTGTACTTCAGCCCGGCCAGCTCGAACTCGAAGTTCTCGTCACCCTTGTTGGTGGCCGTGACCTCGACCCCGCCCTTGGCGCAGTTCTGCGCGAAGCTCACGCTCGGCACCGGGCCGGTCGTGGTGGACGCCGCCCAGGAGGCCTGCGCACCGGCCTGCTGCTGCATCGTCTTGGAGCCGGCCAGGATCATCGTCTGGCTGACGTCACCCTGCGAGGTGGTACCGGTGAACGCACGCCCGACCGGGACGGTCGCGCTCGCGCCGGTGGCGGTCAGCTGCGCCTGCAGCGCGTCCGCGGCCTTCGGGGCCGTCAGGAAGAGCTGCTCGCCGTTGGTGGCGGACGTCACCGGCTTGCCGTTGGCGTCGACGACCTGGACCTTCTTCTGCACCGCCGCGTCGTCCAGCTTCAACTGGACGGACTGGGCGGTGGTCTTGACGGTGATCGGGCCCAGCTTGTCGCCGGACTTGCCGGCCAGCGTCGTCGGGCTCAGCGAGAGCGACGCCGTCGGCTCGGAGGCGTTGACCGCCTTGCCCTCCAGCGTCTTCGCCAGCTGCTCGGCCGCGGCGTCCTTGGCGTGGCCGTTCTTGCCGTCGGAGAAGTGCCAGATGGCGAGCTGGGTGCCGGCCGCGGCACCGTTCGCCGTCAGGCCCTTGATCCCGAACTTCTGGGCCACCTGCTGGACGGTGAGCGCCGGGTAGGAGTTCTCCAGAATCCACTTGATCTTGCCGGCGTCCGGGTTGTTGGCCAGCTTGGAGGCGCTCCAGTCGACCTCCTGGTACTTCGAGCCGCCCTGCGCCGGGTGCCCGAAGTCGATGCAGTAGGTCTGCAGGTTCTGGCCGTCGCTCTGCAGCGTGAAGAGCCCGGCGGTCTCCAGGCGGGACAGTCCGTCGATCTTGACGCCCTCGCCCGTGGTTATCAGGCGGTTGGAGCCCGGCGCGTTGACCAGGACCGCCTGGGCACCGCCGGTGGACGCGGGCGCCGCGCCGTCGGCGCCGTCCGCCGCGGCCGGACCGGCCATAGCGAACGAGCCGGCGGCGATCAGGCCGCCCGCGGCGAGCAGCGCGGACAGACGCGCGCCACCGCTCTTGAAAGATTGAAGCCTCATCAAATCCCCTCCAGGACCGGAGCGTTCCCCACACACCCCGCCCGAGACTTTGGTCCCCCTCATTACGGATACGGATCCTAGAGGCGCCCATGGCAGAACCAGTCGGATATAAGGATCGCGGAGCCACCGACTCCCAATCGTTACGAACGGCCTCGCATAACGCGTCAGTGAGTCGACATATCGGCTGGAACCGCGGCCCCGGAGCCCGCGCCCGCCTCCGGCGACGGCTCCCGGATCATCCGCCGGAACGCGGACGTCCCCCGCGCCAGATCGTGGCCGACCGAGCGCGCCTCCACCTCCACCACCGTCTGCCGCTGCCCCTCCCGCTCCCAGTCGCGCACCCGCAGATGGCCGGTGACCACCACGGGATCGCCCCGCTCCACGCTCCCCGCGACGTTCTCGGCGAGCCCGCGGAACGTCCACACCGTGACGAAGCTGGTGTCCCCGTCGACCCAGCAGCTCGCCTCCCGGTTGTAGCGGCGCGGCCGGAAGGCGAGGCGGAAACTCGCCGCCGGCACCCCCGCCGCCGTCCGCTGGAACCGGATGTCCGTCGCCGTGTTGCCCACCACGGTGATCGCCGTCTCGTTCACCCGAACCGCCCCCAACCCGCTCGATGTGCTCCCTGCCCTCGGTCCCCAGCCTCCCGCCTCCGCGGCCCGCCGCGCACGGCCCGTCCCGCGCCTGTGGATAACTTCTTCCCCAGGGTGGCCCGGGGCGGGCCTGGCAGGCCGCTCGCGGACCGGCGAGGATGGGGCCGTGAAAACGTTGTCCTTCCCGCAGTCACGCGTCCCCGCCTCCAATGTCGTCCTCGGCCTGATGCGCATCGGCGAGCTCGGCGACGAGGAGATCCGCACCCTCTACGGCGCCGCCCGCGACGCCGGCGTCAACGCCTTCGACCACGCCGACATCTACGGCCCCGCGCGGCACCGCTGCGAGGAGAGGTTCGGCGAGGCCGTGAAGCTCACCGCCGCCGAGCGCGAGCAGATCTCGATCCAGAGCAAGGTCGGCATCCGGCCCGGCTTCTTCGACTTCTCCAAGGAGCACATCCTCCGGACGGTCGACGAGTCGCTCGCCGCGCTGCACACCGAGTACCTCGACGTCCTGCTGCTGCACCGGCCCGACACCCTGGTGGAGCCGGAGGAGGTGGCGGAGGCCTTCGACGCGCTGCACGCGGCCGGAAAGGTCGTCAACTTCGGCGTCTCCAACCACACCCCGGGCCAGATCGAGCTGCTGAAGAGCGCGGTGCGCCAGCCGCTCGTCGCCAACCAGGTGCAGCTGTCCATCACGCACTGCCCGATGATCGCCTCGGGCATCGCGGCGAACATGGGCGGCCTCGACCAGTCGGTCAGCCGCGACAACGGGCTGCTGGACTACTCCCGGCTGCACGGGATGACCCTGCAGGCCTGGTCGCCGTTCCAGAAGGGCTTCTTCGACGGCGTCTTCCTCGGCGACCGGGAGAACTACGCCGAGCTCAACGACGTGCTGGAGGAGCTGGCCGGCAAGTACGGGGTGACCCCGACCGGCATCGCCGTCGCCTGGATCACCCGCCACCCGGCGAACATGCAGGTGGTGCTGGGCACCACCAACCCGGGCCGGGTCGCGGAGTCCGCGGCCGGGTCGGAGCTGCCCCTCACCCGCGAGGAGTGGTACCGCCTCTTCCGCGCCGCCGGCCACGTGGTGCCGTAGCGGGAGGCCCCCCGAAGGGGGCTCGGGGAGCAGGGCGGCCGGGCGGAGCTCATCCGCGCGTCGGCACCTGCTCCCGCGCCCCGCGGCGCTCCTCCGCGGGCGCCGCCCCCGCCGCGCGCCGCCGCGCCAGCGTCCCCGCCGTCAGCGCCGCCGCGACCAGCAGCCCGGCGCCGACCGCCCAGGCCAGCCGGTACCCCCCGGCCAGCGCCGCCGCCTGCGCGGCGCCCGCGTGCCGCAGCGCCTCCGTCCGCGACGCCGCCAGCGTGGAGAGCACCGCCACCCCGGACGCCATCCCCACCTGCTGGAAGGTGGTGAAGAGCCCGGAGACCAGCCCCGCGTCCCCCTCCCCCGCGCCGGACATCCCCAGCCCCAGCAGCGCCGGCTGCGCCAGCCCGAAACCGGCGCCCAGCAGCATCAGCGGCAGCAGCTGGAGCAGGTAGTCGGGGTGCTCGGGGATCCGGGTGAGCAGCACCAGCAGCGCCACCAGCAGCGTCAACCCGAAGAGCAGCACCCGCAGTTCGCCGAACCGCCCGATGAGCCGCGCCGACGCGCCCAGCGACACCGCGCCGATCGCCAGCGCGGCGGGCAGCATCGCCAGCCCGGTCGCGGCGGCGCCCCAGTCGGCGACGTCCTGGAGGTACTGCGCGGTGAGCACCTGGAAGGAGAAGAGCGCGCCGACCATCAGCAGCATCGCCAGATTGGCGCCCAGCACCGAGCGGTTGCGCAGCACCCGGGGCGGCAGCAGCGGGTTGCGGGCGGTGGCCTGCCGGACGGCGAAGAGCCCCAGCAGCACCAGGCCGGCGCCCCAGGCGAGCGGGCGCGCCCCGACGATGCCGTAGATGAGGGCGAGCAGCCCGGCGGTCCCCAGCGCCGCGCCGAGCGCGTCCATCCCGGCGCGCAGCCCGAGTCCGCGCTCCTTGGGCAGCACCCGCGCCCCCACCAGCAGCACGGCCGCCCCGATGGGCAGGTTGATCAAGAAGATGGAGTGCCATCCGAGGGTCTGGGTGAGGACGCCGCCGAGCACCTGACCGAGGACCGCGCCCGCCGATCCGGTGAAGGCGAACACCCCCAGCGCGCGGGCCCGTTCGCGGGGCTCGGGGAAGAGCGTCACCAGGATCCCCAGGCCCACCGCGGAGGCCATCGCGGCGCCGGCGCCCTGCGCGAAGCGGGCGGCGACCAGCATCCCCGCGGAGCCGGCGAGCCCGGCCCAGGCGGAGGCGGCGGTGAAGACGCCGACCCCGGCGAGGAAGATCCGGCGGCGGCCCAGCAGGTCGCCGAGGCGGCCGGCGAGCAGCAGCAGGCTGCCGAGGGCGAGCAGGTAGCCGTTGACGACCCAGCTCCAGCCGGCGGCGCTGAAGTGCAGGTCGCGCTGGATGGACGGCAGGGCGACGGTGGTGATGGAGCCGTCCAGGACGTCCATCAGGATCGCTGCGGCGACGGTCGCCAGTGCGAGAGGGCGGGAACTGCGTGCGGACACGGTCGGAATCCCTTCAACGATTGCGTCGTTGAAGAGACCGTAGCAGATAGGTCCGTTGCAGACTATCTATTTCGGATGCTCTCGCCGGGGCGGTCCCGCCCCGTCACCCCTTCTGCCGCGCCCGCCGCGCCCCGCGCGCCCCCTCCACCTGCGGGGACGGCTCCGCCAGGTGCTCCTCGGTGAGCCGCGTCAACGCCTTGAGCAGCGCGTCCCGTTCGCCCTTCGGCAGCGACTCCAGCGCCGCGCGGTGCACCCCGTCCACCACCTGCTGGCTCTTGACGGCGAGGCGGGCGCCGGCCGGCGTCACGGCGATCACCCGGGCCCGGCGGTCGGTGCTGGACGGACGGCGCTCGGCGAGCCCCGCCTCCTCCAGCGCGTCCACCGTCACCACCATCGTGGTCTTGTCCATGTCCCCGATCTCGGCGAGCTGGATCTGCGTCCGCTCCTCCTCCAGGGCGTGCACCAGCACGCAGTGCATGCGCGCCGTCAGGCCGAGCTCGCCCAGGGCGGCGGCCATCCGGGTGCGCAGCACATGGCCGGTGTGGTCCAGCAGGTACGACAGATCGGGCGCGTCGGGGGAGGGAGACAAGGCGGTCATGGCTCCAGGATACGGCGATCGTCCCGATGTCAATCATCCGCAACGGGCCCGTTCTCACGGACCGACGGTGAGCACGGCGTTGCCGCGGATCCGGCGTCCCCGCAGCTCGGCGATGACCGCGTTGGTCTCGGCCCAGTCCCGCACGGTGCCGATCTCCGGGTGCAGCCGCCCGGCCGCCACCAGCCGCACCAGCGTCGCCAGCTCCTCGCCGTAGGTCGTCTCCGCCGAGGCGGTGTAGTCGAAGTGCCGGATCGACGCCTGGTTCGGGCCGGCGAAGAAGTCGAAGAAGTCCAGCGTCGCCGGGGCGCCGCCGGCCTGCCCGAACCAGATCAGCTGCCCGCCGGGCGCCAGCCGGGCCAGCGCCGCGGCGAGGCTCGTCCCGCCCACCGACTCCAGCGCCACCGCGAACGGGCCCTCGGCCTGCTCCACGGAGGTGACCAGCTCGGCCGCGCCCAGCTCCAGCAGCCGGGCGCCGCGCTCGCGTCCCGAGCTGACCGCCGTCACCCGCGCGCCGGCGGCCGCGGCCAGCTCGGTGACGTAGTGGCCCACCCCGCCGCTCGCCCCGGTGAGCAGGATCCGGCGACCGACCAGCGGTCCGGCGGCGCGCAGCAGCCGCAGCGCGGTGATGCCGGCCAGCGGCAGCGCGGCGGCCGTCACCGCGTCGATGCCGTCGGGCAGTTCGGCGAGGCCGGTGGTGGGGACGGCGACGCGCTCGGCCCAGCCGCAGGCCGGCGGATGCGCCACCACCCGGGTGCCGGCGGCGGGTCCGCTGCCGTCCGCGGCGGCCCGCAGCACGGTGCCGGCCACGTCCTTGCCGGGGCGCCAGCCCTCCCAGCGGCGGTTCAGGCCGCCGTCCAGCTGCAGCGTCTCGCCGCGGTTGACCGAGTAGGCCTCCACGGCGACCAGCGCCTCGCCGGGGGCGGGCTCGGGCGCGGGGGCCGCGCCGAGCAGCACGGGCTTGTCCGGGCCGCCGGGCAGCATGGCCTTCATCGTCGTCGTCATCGTCATCAGCCTTTCGGATGGTCAGGAGAAGAGGATCTGCTGGGCGTGCAGGGTGTCGAAGTGCTCGCGCACGGCGGCGATCCGGCCGTCGCGGACGGTGAAGACGGCCAGGCAGTGCTGCTGGTAGGCGCGGCCGTCCAGGGTGGTGCCGCGGGTGTCCCACTCGGCGAGCACCCGCTCGCCCTCGGCGATCACGCCGTGGAACTCCAGCTCCATCGACTCCGGCACGAGCTTGGCGGCGACCTTGGGGACGAAGACGTCGAGGATCTCCTCCGGGCCGGTCCAGGTGCCGGAGACCGGCAGGTCGCCGGCGAGCGTCCAGGTGGTGTCGGCGGCGAAGAAGCCGCGCAGCGCGTCGAAGTCGCCGGTGGTCAGCGTCTCCATGTAGTTCAGGACGACGGCCTTGCTCTGCTCGGTGAGGGCGGCGGTGCTGGTCATGGCGAACTCCTCGGCTCTGGGCGCCCGGTTTGGGCATGGCCCCAGTTCACCCCGGGAGCCCGGCCCGCACCCAGACCCATCGGCCGCACGCAGCCATCACCGAACGAGATCGCCGACCGCGACCCCCGCGACCGCCAGCAGCACCCCGGCCCCCACCGCCTGCACCACCACCGCACGCCCCACCCGCGCCGCCACCACCGCGACCTCCGGCCGCCCCGGCAGATAGCGCACCTCCACCGCCTCCCCGGGCGCGGCGTCCCCGGCGTCCACCTCCTCGAGGACCACGGACGCGTCCCGCCCCTCGGGCCGGAACTCGTAGCTGCGGTGCCACGCCCGCGCCTCGCGCCCCTGCGCGCCGGCCTCCACCGCCCAGCGCGCGGTGCACGTCCCGCGCGCCACCGCGCCCGTCAACCGGGCCCGGCGCAGCAGCAGTTGGCGCCGCAGCGCCCACCCCAGCACCACCAGGCCGAGCACCGCCGCCGTCCCGACGACCCCCGCCGCCCACCTCACCCCGCCACACCGCCCCACATCCGCCGGAAGGCCCGCACCGAGGAAGGCTTCCTCGACGCGGGCCCCGCCATGCCCGCTCAGAAGGCCGCGGTGCGGTCCTCGCTGCGCGGGTCCGTCACCCGGTGCTCCGCGTAGACGCCCGCGCGCGACGCGCGGCGCCAGGGGCGGGCGTGGGTGACCGCCTCGACGGCGCTCGACGCGCCCTCGTCGAGGTCCACCACCGCCACCCACGGCGAGCCGTCCGCGGGGCAGCGGTCCAGCCAGTCGCCGTTGGGGGCGATGACGCCGGACGGGGCGGTGGCGGCGTGCTGGGTGGGCACGGAGAAGCTGACCCAGTAGCTGTTGCCCGCGGCGTGCCCCTGCGCCTGGACGGCGGCGTTGCCCGGGGAGACGCCGGTCGTGGAGAGCAGCACGCAGTCGACGTCCCGCTTCTCGTACTCCGCGAACAGCTCCGGGTAGTGCACCTCCATGCCCAGCAGGCAGCCGAACCGCACCCCGTCGACGTCGAACACCACCGGCGAGGCGCCCGGCGAGTACAGGTAGGACACCTTCGTCCGCGACAGCTGCCGCTCGTCGTAGCGGGTGACGACCCCGCCGCGGTCGGAGACCACGTAGAGGCTGTTGTGCGGACGGTTCGGCCCGGTCAGACGGTGCGGCGAGGCGATCACCGTCCACAGCCGCAGCTCGCGGGCGAGCTCGGCGACCGCGGCCAACTCCGCCTGCAGCGCGGGCCACTGGCACCGGTCCCAGTCCGCCGGGCCGACCGCGTCGGGGCCGTCGACGGACATCACCAGCTTGCCGGGAAAGCAGATCGCGCCCTCCGGGAAGTGCACGATCCGCGCGTCCTGAGCGGCGGCCTCGCGCATCAGCGCGCGGACCTGGCGTCCGCTCTCGCGCAGCGCGGCAACATCTCGGGGATCTTCTCGAACGGGGGTCTGCGCCACGGCGAGGCGCACGCTCCTGGGGGTCCTTGCTTCCGACATGACGTCTCCTGAAGGAGTCGGACGGAAGTGCCGGAGTGCTGACGTGTAGGACTCGCCGGTCTTGGCGGCACGTGCGCGCACCTGGCGCTTGAAGTTCCTACGGCTGGTCATCGCGGCCTTCCACGCCTTGAGCACCGGCTCCCCAGCAGCCTCGCCCGAGGCGATCGGACTGCGGCAACGGCCTGAGACGCTGGTCCCTTTGCCTCCGTCGGAAGACCGCGCTGGGGACGGTCGAAGGAGGTTCGGCGTAGGCCACGCACCCGAACATCATGCCGCCCCCCACCAGCCCCGTCAACACCACCAACCGCTCCCCCGCACCACAACACCGCAGCTCAGAGGCCGATCACCAATTGCTTTGCCGCGCGCGGGTGATCGTCCTACGCTCCGGCGCATGTCCGCCGTGATCCCGTATCAGCCGCTGCCCATCGACCAGTCCGACGTGCGCTACGCGCACGGGCCCGACTCCGTGGCGCGGCCGGGGGTTCCCGCCGGGGAGACGATCGGGTTCACGTGGCGGGACAGCGCCGTCTACCCCGGCACCGTGCGGAAGTTCTGGGTCCATGTGCCGGCGGGGTACGACCCCGCGGAGCCGGCGTCCCTGATGGTCTTCCAGGACGGCTGGTGGTACCTCGACCCCGAGGGCGAGGTGCGCGGCGGGATCGTGCTGGACAACCTCGTCCACCGCGGCGACATCCCCGTCACCGTCGGCGTCTTCGTCGACCCCGGGCTCTTCCCGGACGCCGAGCACCCCAAGAACCGCAACAACGAGTACGACGCCTTCGACGACCGCTACGCCGAGTTCCTGCTCACGGAGATCATTCCGCAGGTCACGGCGCGTTTCTCGATCACCGACGACCCCGACCGGTGGGGGATCTGCGGCGGCAGCTCCGGCGGCAACTGCGCGTTCACCGCGGCATGGCTCCGCCCGGACAGGTTCCGCAAGGTCATCGGCTACCTCTCCAGCTTCACGCAGATGCCGGGCGGCAACCCCTACCCCGCGCTCATCCCGGCCGAACCGCCCAAGCCGCTGCGCGTCTTCCTCCAGGCCGGCCACCGCGACCTGCGCTGGAACGCCCCGGAGCGCAACTGGCTCGCGAACAACCTCCGCGTCGCCGCCGCCCTCGCGGAGGCGGGATACGACTTCCGCCTCGTCCTCGGCGACGGCCCGCACAGCCCCAACCACGGCGGCGTCCTGCTCCCCGACGCCCTCCGCTGGCTCTGGCGCCCCGACGGCGCGGCGCCCTGACGGCATGGCACCCTGGCGGTGATCGCCGAGGGGAAGGAGCGCCGGGTGGAGCCGACGCGCACCACGGAAGCCGACGAGGCCGCGGAGGTGCGGCGGTTCTGGGGCGGTCTCGGGCTGCCAGGGCTGGTCGACGTCCACACGCACTTCATGCCCGAACGCGTGCTGCACAAGGTGTGGAGCTACTTCGACGCGCTCGGTTCGCTCCCCGGCGATCTGGCGTGGCGGATCACCTACCGCGCGGAGGAGGCGGAACGGACCGCCCTGCTGCGGGAGTTCGGCGTCCGGGCCTTCACCGCGATGCTCTACCCGCACAAGCCCGGCATGGCCCGCTGGCTCAACGGCTGGGCCGTCGACTTCGCCCGCCGCACCCCCGACTGCCTGCACACCGCCACCCTCTACCCCGAGCCGGGCGTGGAGGGCTACGTCCGCGCGGCGGTCGAGGCCGGCGCGCGCGTCTTCAAGGCCCATGTCCAGGTGGGCGACTACGACCCGGCCGACGAACTGCTCGACCCGGCCTGGGGGTTGCTCGCCGAGGCCGGGATCCCCGTGGTGATCCACTGCGGCAGCGGGCCGATGCCCGGCAAGCACACCGGCCCCGAACCCGTCGCCCGGGTCCTCGCCCGCCACCCCCGCCTCCGGCTGATCGTCGCGCACCTCGGCATGCCCGAGTACGAGGAGTTCCTCGACCTCGCCGAGCGCCACGACGAGGTGCGGCTCGACACCACCATGGTGCTCACCGACTTCACCGAGAGCTTCCTGCCCTTCCCCCGCCGCGCCCTTCCCCGCCTCGACGCCCTCGGCGACCGGATCCTGCTCGGCACCGACTTCCCCAACATCCCCTACCCCTACCTCCACCAGCTCCAGGTCCTGGAGCGCCTGGACCTCGGCCCGGCCTGGCTCCGCGCGGTCTGCCACCACAACGCGGCCCGCCTCTTCGACCTGCCGTGACGTCGCGGCCCCCGCGCCGCGCCCCGCCGGACGGGGCGAAACCACACGCAACAGGGTCCTGGCCGCCGGCGGCATCGCCACGACGCGCGACGGCACCCGGTTCCGCGGCCGGTCAGGAGCCGAACACCGGCGTTCCGCCCTGGGTCAGCTTCCAGTAATTGCCCGTGAAGACGGCGGGGTCGAGCGTGCCGACCTCCTTCACGTAGTCGATCATCATCTGCCGGACCTCGGCGGTGGTGCTCCACACCGTCTCGGCGTCGTAGATGAAGGGGTATCCACTGCCGCCCGAGGCCCGGTAGTTGTTGACGGCCACCACGAACACCTGGTCGTCGGCGACCGCCGCGCCCTGGTACGTCAGCCCGCTGATCCGGCTGCCTTCGGCGGCGGCGATGTCGATCTCGTAGGACACCCCGTACGCCATGTCGTAGCTGAAGTCGGGCATGGAGTTGGCGTTCGTCAGCGTCGAGGTGTCCACCGCGGTGCCGACGGGGACCTGGTGGTAGTACTTGGCGGCGAACTCGAGATACGCCTTGAGCTGAGCACCCGTCAGCTTCTTCGCGTACAGGGTGTTGTCGTAGGGGTAGAGGCCGTCCAGGTTGCGGATGCGCACGGTGCCCGTCGGCACATCGGCGAGGCGCGAGAAGGGCGCGGCGACGGAGATCAGGGGCAGCGCGGCAGCATCACCCGTGAGCCCCGCCTTGACGTTCTTGAGTTGCACGAACTGGATGAAGTCGACGAGCGCCGTCTCCTCCCAGCAGGCGTTGGTGCCGGGCATGTCCGCGCCGTTGGCGCCGATCTCGGTGTTGCCGTACGCGCGTACGGCCGCCTGGGACGGGGCGAGCAGCCTGACGACCTCCGGGTCCTCCTCGGCCGTGCTGCTGTTGAGCACGGAGGCGGCGATCGAGTCGACCTGCCAGCGGTCCTGCCCGTCCAGGCTCAGTGCGAAGTCGAAGACGGAGAGCCGCTTGCCGAAGCAGTACGGCTCGGACAGCACGACGGTCTTTCCGGTCTCGCTGTTGGTGATGAGCTTCTGGGCGACCTCGACGTGGGTGTGGCCGACCAGGATCGCGTCGATGCCGGGGACGTTCTCGGCCACCAGGTTGGAGGCGTTCTCGGGGTACGGCACCTCGTCGCCGTAGGAGGTGGAGCCGTCCAGGCCCGAGTGGTCGGTGAGGAAGACCACGTCGCAGTGCTTGCGCAGCTCGGGCACGAAGAGCTTGGCCTGCTCGACGAGGCCGGGGAACTCCATCCTCCCGGTCACGTTGTCGTGGTCCCACAGGGCGATGCCGGGATTGGTCAGGCCCAGGATGCCGACCCTGATCGGGCGCCGCCCCGGCACGTCGATGCGCTTGATCGTGAAGGGCGGGAAGGCCGGCTTGAGCGTGGCGGCGTCCAGCGCGTTCGCGCCCAGCAACGGGAAGTCCAGCTGGGACTGAAACCTGCGCAGCACCGGGATGCCGTAGTTGAACTCGTGGTTGCCGAGGGCGGCCGCGTCGTACTTCATGTGGTTCATCGCGGCGGCCATCGGGTGGACGACATGCGGATTGGTGATCGGGTCGACCCGGGCGTAGTAGTACGCGAGCAGGGTGCCCTGGATGATGTCCCCGGCGTCGATCAGCAGGGTGCGGTCGCGGCCCTTGAGCGCGCGCTGCCGCTCGACGAGCGTCGCGATCTTCGCGATGCCGACCTCGTCGCCCGCCTTGTCGCTGTACGCCGCGTCGAGGTCGTAGTCCCAGTTCAGCACGTGGCTGTGCAGATCGGTGGTGCCGAGGACCGTGAACGTCGCGGTCCGCGGGCCGGCGCCGCCGCCGTGACGCTCACCGGTGTCCGCCGCCGCAGCGGGGGCGGTCGCGGCCGCCACCGTCCCGCCTGCCGTGGCGAGCGCGGCCGAGGCCAGCGCCGAGTCCTTGAGGAACGTCCTGCGGTCCACTGACATCTCCGACTCCCCTGACTGCCTGGCTGACAGTGCGTCCAGTCCCGGAACAGAACCTGGAGTTACGCGTGTAGAACGCGTGCGGGAAACAGGATCGTGCGCTGCGCCCCCTCCGCGCAACACCCGGCTCGTAAACTCCTCAGGGCGACCGGCGTACCCGTTTGCCCCGGCGGCGGCACCCCGCCCTTCACCCGAGGCGCACCGACTGGGCCGCCGGCTGTCACGCGACGCGAAGAGCCCGACGGCGCACCGGATGCGCGCCCCGTCCAGGGCGAAGCGGTCCCGACCTGCGGCGTCCCAAGGGGAGGCCGACAGCGGACTGTGCGCCCCCGGCAGGAATCGAACCTGCGACCAAGCGCTTAGAAGGCGCCTGCTCTATCCGCTGAGCTACGAGGGCCGGTGCGGCGGCGGTGGGCCGACGCGGGCGGGACCAGGGCAAGGATAGGGGCGGGCGGCGGGTGGGCTGTGCTGCGTCACCCGGCCGGGTCCCGGTGCGTGTCCTCGACCCCTGGGCTCGGATCGGATCCGATAATCGCAGGCGGGGCGGGGTTGTGCAGCGGGGTTGTCGCCCCGGGGGCGCGGACGTTGTCCAGTCGTTACGCCCCTGCCACCTCACCCGTTACGGACGCCGCAAGCACAGTGAGTACAGGGAGATGCCAACGGTCATGGTCGAGGAGAGGCCGGAACTGAGGGTAGCCGTGGTCGGGTACGGGCTGGGCGGGCGGGCGTTCCACGCCCCCTTCGTCGCCGCCGAGCCCGGCCTGCGGCTGGCGGCGGTGGTGACCGGGGACCCGGAGCGGGGCGCCGCCGTGGCGGCGCGCTATCCGGACACCGAGGTGGTGAAGCAGGTGGACGAGGTGTTCGCTCGATCCGGTGATTTTGACGCGGTGGTGGTCACCACCCCCAACGGCACGCACGCCGGGCTCGCGCGCCAGGCGCTCGAGGCCGGGCTGCACGCCGTCGTCGACAAGCCGCTGGCCGGCACCTCCGCCGCCGCGCGGGAGCTGTTCGCCCTCGCCGAGGCGCGCGGCCTGGTGCTGCAGGCGTATCAGAACCGCCGCTTCGACGGCGACTTCCGCACCCTGCGCGGGCTGATCGCCGAGGGCCGGCTGGGGGCGGTGCGCCGCTTCGAGTCCCGGTTCGAGCGGTGGCGGCCGGTGCCCAAGGGCGGCTGGAAGGAGGACGGCGACCCGGCGCACCTCGGCGGCATCCTCTTCGACCTGGGCACCCATGTGATCGACCAGGCGGTGGCGCTCTTCGGCCGTCCGGAGCGGGTCTACGCCGAGGTGCTCTCCCGCCGCGAGGGCGACGCCACCGACGACGACGCCTTCGTCGCGCTGACGCACCGCGGGGGCGTCCTGGCGCATCTGTGGGTGAGCGCGGTGGCGCCCGACCTCGGCCCCCGGATGCGGGTGCTCGGCGATCGGGCGGCGTACGTCAAGCACGGGATGGACGTGCAGGAGGCGGCGCTGCGGGACGGCGCCGTCCCGGGCGGCCCCGGCTGGGGCGCGGAGCCGGAGGAGGCGTGGGGCGTGCTGGGCGACGTGACGGACGGCTTCGCCCCGGTGCCCACCGTCAACGGCGACTACGGCGCCTTCTACCGCGGCTTCGCGGCGGCGGTGCGCGAGGCGGGCGGGTCCCCGCGCCTGCCGGTGCCGCCGGCCGAGAGTGTCGCGGTCCTCGAGGTGATCGAGGCGGCGCGGCACTCCGCGGCGGCCGGCGGCGCGGTGGAGCTGAGCGGGGATCCGGGCTGAGCGGGGATCCGGGCTAGGAGCGCGGTGCGCGGCGGCGGAGGAGGACGGCGGCGACCGCGACCCCCACGAGCACCAGCCCCGCGTTGACGGCGATGGCGACGGTGACGCCGTGGTGGACGGCCGCGGCGCCCGCCGCCCCGCCGGCGGCCGCGGTGACCACCGCCGACATGATCGGCGTCCCCATGGTGATGCCGACCTGCTGGGACATCGACGCCAGCCCGGTGGCCAGGCCCTGCTCGTCGTCCGGCAGCCCGCCGGTGGCGGTGACCATGAACCCGACGATGACCAGCATGTTCCCGATGCCGCCGAAGAAGGTGGCGGGCAGCAGCAGGGCCAGCGCCGGCCCGGTGGACGTCCCCAGCGCCAGCAGCGCGGCGGTGAAGACGGCCTGGATCACCCCGCCGGCGATCAGCACACCGCGGGTGGAGGTGCGGGCGATCGCCTTCGGGGCGAGCAGCCCGCCGACCACGGTGCCGAGGCCGAGCACCCCGAAGGAGACCCCGGCGGCGAGCGGCGAGAAGCCGAGGGTCTTCTGCAGATAGAGCGTCAGCAGGTAGACCAGCGAGGTCTCGGTGACGAAGGCGAGCAGGCCGAGGACGTTGCCCCAGGCGACGCTGCGCCGGCCGAGCACCCGCAGCGGGACGAGCGGCTCGGCCGTCCGCCGCTCGATCAGGAAGAACGCGGCGAGCAGGGCGGCGCCGCCGAGCAGCCCGGCCAGCGCACGGGGGTGCGTCCAGCCGTCCTCGCCGGCCTGGGTGAGGCCGTAGACGAGGCCGAGCAGGCCGAGGGTGACGGCGAGCGCTCCGGGCAGGTCGATCCGCGGCCGTGCGACGGGCCGGGACTCCTTGATCACGGTGGGCGCGATCAGCACCACGGCGAGCGCGACGGGCACGTTGATGAAGAAGGCGTAGCGCCAGGAGAGCAGGTCGGTGAGGACGCCGCCGAGGATGGCGCCGGTGGTGAACCCGGCGGACATCAGCGCGCCGTTGATGCCGAGCGCCTTCTGCCGCAGCGGCCCCTCCGGGAAGGAGGTGGTGAGCAGCGAGAGCCCGGCCGGGGTGGCGGCCGCGGTGGCGAGGCCCTGGGCGACGCGGGCGATCAGCAGCACGGTCGGGGTGGTGGCGAGCCCGCCGGCGAGCGAGGCGGCGCCGAGCAGCGCCAGGCTGCCGATGAAGATCCGCTTGCGGCCGACGATGTCGCCGATGCGGCCGAGGAAGAGCGTGAACCCGGCGGCGGCGAGGGCGAAGGCGGTGGCGATCCACTGCAGGTTGGCGAGGGAGAAGCCGAGGCCGTCGCCGATGGCGGGCAGCGCGACGTTGAGGATCGAGAAGTCGACGGCGAGCATGAACTGGGCGATCAGCAGCACGGCGAGGACGAGCTTGAGACGGCCCGTCAGCTGCTGCTCCCGCGGCGCGGGGGCGCCGGCGGCGCCCCGGCGCGCGGGCCGGGACCGGGGTGCGGTGGTGGACGACATGGCGGCGCTACCTCTCCAGGGGCAGGACGGACATACCTGGGGAGCGGGGGCCCTTATCGGGACGACCGTTCCTTTACGAGAAGGAAGGTAGCACGGATGGAGGCCGTAAGAGAACTGTGGTCCCGTTAGTGCCGCGAGCCCGCCGTCATTCCTCCGCCTCGGCGGGGACGTACTGGGCGACGCCGTCGCCGAAGGACCAGTCGGGGAGCTGGTTCTCCGTCAGGGTGACGAAGACGTTTCGGGGTTCGACGTGCGCACGCTCGGCGGCGAGCTCGGCGATGCGGCGGTAGAGGTGCCGCTTCTGCTCGACGGTGCGGCCGGCGCGCAGCGTGACGGCGACGTAGACGAGGCCGTCGTCGCGGTGGACGCCGAGGTAGCCGGGGTCGTAGCGGATCATCCCGGTCGTCCCGTCGTGGGAGGTGAGGATCTGGAAGAAGTCGTCCTCGGGGATCCCGATCGCCTCGATCAGGGCCTGGTGGACGGCGTCGCCGAGGGCCCGCAGGCGCTCGGGGGCCATCTGCTGCGCATCGATCTGAACCTTGGGCATGCAGGGGATCGTACATACCAGTAGGTACAATTCTCAAGCGCGCCCGCACGCCCGGCGGGACGAGAGCCGGGCACCGGGCGACGCGGCGTCAGCGCGCGCTGCGCTCCCACTGCCCGCGGACGTACTCGGCCTGGCCGATGTGCCGGGCGTCGTCGTCGAGGATGCTGACGATCCGGACCCCGGCCGTCACCGGCGGGTTCCAGTGGGCGTCGACGACCTCGGCGTAGGCGTCGTCGTCGAGACCCGCGAGGTAGGCCTCGGTGCGGGCGTGGGTGGCGTCGTAGTAGCCGGCGAGCAGTTCGGCCGAGGCGTCGAAGGCGCCGACGTCGGCGCTGCTGGCGCCGTAGCCGTGGGTGGACGCCGGGTAGGGCAGCGCGAACCGCTCGACCCAGCCGTCCTCCGTCCACACCTCGGGGGCGCCGGCGAGCGGCGCGATCTGGGCGTCCTGAACGCGCGTCAGGTGCCAGAGCAGCCAGCCGGCGGAGTTGGCGTCCGCGTCGGGGCGCCAGACCAGCGCCTCGTGCGGCAGTCCGTCCAGCACCTGGTGGACGCTCTCCTTGATGCGGCCGAAGCCGTCGATGAGCAGTTCGGCGGCGGGTGCGGGCATGCTCCCGGCCTCCTTTCCGAAGCGTGGCGCGCCGCGGGCGCGGCGCATGGTGCCAGGGAACAACAGCGGGAGGCGCGGGGCGATTCCGACGTGCCGTCAGGCGTCGTCGTCGGCCTGCGCGGAGGCCGATGAGGCCTCGACCAGCGAGAAGTACAGCCCGCGGCCGGAACCGCCGAAGCCCGCGACCACCCGGCCGGGGCCCTCCTGGCCGCCGTCCGCGAGGCGCCGCTCGATGCGCAGCGTCCGCCCGCCGGCGAGCGCCAGCAGGGTGGCGTGCGAGGTGTCCGAGGCGTCCACCGCCGCCGACTCCTTGGGCGCCTCCGGGACGGCCGCGGCGGCGAGGGTGCCGACGCCGACCGTCGGGTCGGGGGTGTCGGAGATCCGCTGGGCCTGGGCCCGGGCGCGCCCGGCGAGCAGGCCGAGGAGCGCGGCGAGCAGCACCGGGTCGCGGCTGCCGTCATAGATCCAGCGGGTGCCGAGCACGCCGTGCTCGGAGGTGCCGAGCAGCGCGTCGTCCGGCGCGCCGGGCAGCGGGGCGCCGCGGTAGGCGAGCGGCAGGTGGTAGACGGTGCCGCCCGCGCCGCCGTCGGCGGCGGCCATCAGCTCGATGCCCACCTCGCCGTCCGGGTCGTCCAGCCGGAAGCCGCCGACCCGCTCCAGCGCGGGGCCGCCCGGCCGGGGCACGTACCAGGGGCGGTCGGGGAGCCAGCCGGTGAGCAGGTCGAGCTTGCTGGGAACCAGGGTGGTGTTGTGGACGAAGGCCATGGGTGCGGCGCCCCTTTCGGCGTCTCGGTGCAGGGCCCACATCCTCGCACCCGCGCCCGCGTCGATCCCCGACTTCCGTGCCCTGCGCACCTCTTGACAATCCCTCGACACGATATATCTTGAAAGAGATATCGCGTTATACTCGCCCACGAGCATTCGAGGAGCACGCCCATGCCGTCGTCCCCGTCGTCCTCGCCGCTGCGCGTCCCCGTCCTGGTCGTCGGCGCCGGCTACGCCGGCCTCACCGCCGCCGCCTGCCTCGCCCGGCACGGGGTGCGCACCCTGCTGGTGGAGCGGCACCCCTCGACGTCCGTGCAGCCCAAGGCCTTCGGGCTGATCTCGCGGACCGTGGAGTGCCTGCGGATCCTGCCCGGTGTGGAGCAGGAGCTGGCGGACGCCTCGCAGTTCGACTTCGTCACGGGCGCCCGGATCGTCATCGCGCAGTCCCTGCGCGATCCCGATCCAAAAGTGATCATGGGCGGGCCGGGACGCGACCTCGAGCCCTATCGCGATCTGAGCCCCAGCGGCTTCGCCGCCGTCAGCCAGGCCGTCGGCGAACGCATCCTGCGCGGCGCCGCCGAGCGGCTCGGCGCCGAACTGCGCTTCGGCACCGAGCTGCTGACGCTCGCCCCGGACGCCGAGGGCGTCACCGCCGTCCTCTCCGACGGCACCGCCGTGCGCGCCGACTACGTCGTCGCCGCCGACGGCCACCGCAGCCCGATCCGCTCCCGCCTCGGCATCCCGGTGCGCGGCAAGGGCGACCTCGGGCACACCCACTTCATCCTCTTCGACGCGGACCTCGACGAGGTGCTGCGCGACCAGCCGTTCACCCTCACCTACCTGCAGAACGAGGTGTTCGACGGGGCGTTCACCACCACCGACACCGGCTCCTACGGCGTGGGCGTCAACTACTACCCGGAACGCGGCCAGTCCGAGGCCGACTTCACCCCGGAGCGCTGCGTCGAGCTGGTGCGGATCGCCACCGGCGTGCCCGGCCTCGACCCGGTGATCGTCGACCATGCGGACTTCACCATCGCGCACCGCACCGCCGTCCGGTCCGTCGACGCCACCGGCCGGGTGCTGCTCGCCGGGGACGCCGCCCACACCATGCCGCCCACCGGCGGGCAGGGCGGCAACACCGCGATCCAGGACGGCGCGGACGCGGCCTGGCGGCTCGCCCTGGCGGTCGGCGGCGGGGCCGGTCCCGGCCTGATCGCCGCCTACGACACCGAGCGCCGGGCGCTGGGCGAGCTGGTGGCCGGCCAGCAGCTGGCCAACTACGCGGTGCGGATGGCCCCGCAGCTCAAGGGCGACCCCGATCTGCCGGAGCCGCTCAAGGACCCGATGGCGGCCGCGCTGGGCTTCCGCTACCGCTCCGGGGTGATCGCGGTCGACACCGAGGACGCCCCGGTGGCGCCCGGCAACATCGTCGTCAACGGCGTGGAACTGGAGGACCCGCTGCGGCCCTCGGCGCGGCCCGGTTTCCGGGCGCCCAACCTGACGCTGCACCAGGACGGCGGGGAGGACGGGGAGGGCCGGTCGATCATCGACTTCTTCGGGCTCGACCTGGTGCTGCTCACCGACCTGTCCGGGGCGGCGGCGTGGACGGCGGCGGCGCGGGATGCCGCGGAGGAGCTGGGCGCGCCCGTCACCGCCCGCACGGTCGACTCCGGCTGGTGGGAGGACGCCTACGGGGTCGCCGCGGGCGGCGCGGTGCTCGTCCGCCCGGACGGGTTCATCGCCTGGCGCACCCGCACCGCCCCGGCACCGGGCACGCACCGCGAGCAGCTCACCGGCGCGCTGCGCACGGTCCTCGGACTCCCCCGGAACCGGCTCGGCTGAGCGGGCTTAGAACCAGATCAGCACCCGGCCCGGGTTCTTCGGATCGACCTCCCGCCGCGCATACAACCGACGAATGTGCCGCTGGTCGAGGAAGGTCAGCACCCGCTGGCGCAGCTGGCCGCTCCCCCGGCCCGGGATGATCTCGGCCATCGGCGCGCCCGACTGCTTCGCGCGGAAGAGGAACTGGCGCATCGCCAGCTCGATGTCCCGGTTGCTGCGGAAGATCGGGTGCAGATCGAGGCTCGGCGGCGGCGATGTCATCCGTCCATTCTGCCGAGCCCGCGCCGCCTTCCGCAGCCAGGAAATCGATCGGAGGTCTGTTGCCCGGCGACCTTGGCGATCTATCGTCGGAGCACATGTGGACCCTCTCCGGCTTCGCCGACGAAATATCCCCCGACCTCGACGAGCAGTGCGCCGTGCTGCGCCGCCTCGGCATGGACCACCTGGAGTTCCGGGCCGCCTGGGACACCAACGTCCTCGACCTGGACGACGCCGGACTGGCGCGGGTGCGGGAGACCCTGGACCGGGCCGGGCTCCGCACCTCCTCCATCGGCTCCCCGATCGGCAAGATCGGCATCGCCGACGACTTCGACGCACACCTGGTCCGCTTCGACCGCGCCCTGCACACCGCGAAGGTGCTGGAGGCGCCCTTCATCCGGATCTTCTCCTTCTGGATCCCGGACGGCGACGACCCGGCCGACCACCGCGACGAGGTGCTGCGCCGGATGTCCGCGCTCGCCGAGCGGGCCCGCGGCCACGACGTGGTGCTGCTCCACGAGAACGAGAAGAAGATCTACGGCGACACCCCGGGGCGGTGCCTGGACCTGATCGAGTCGGTCGGCTCCGAGCAGCTCAAGGTGGCGTGGGACTCGGCCAACTTCGTGCAGTGCGGGGTGCGGCCGTTCACCGACGGCTATGCGATGCTCCGTCCGCACCTGGCCTATGTGCAGATCAAGGACGCCGTCGCCGCCACCGGCGGGGTGGTGCCGGCCGGCGAGGGCGACGGGGAGCTGCGCGAGACGGTCGAGGCGCTGCGGGGCGACGGCTTCGACGGCTTCTTCTCCCTGGAGCCGCACCTCGCGGCGGCCGGCCCGCTCGGCGGCTTCAGCGGGGCCCAGCTCTTCGAGACCGCGCACGGCGCCTTCACCGGCCTCCTGAAGGAGCGGCAGATCCCGTTCGCCTGACGGGTCTTCGCCCCCGGCCGCGGCCGGGGCCCCGGGGGGCCGTCCGCCGTATGGGACGATGTGCCGCGTGGCCGAACCGCACAACCGATCGACCCCGTCCCCCGGCGAGCCCGACGCACCCGACGCACCCGCCGAGGAACTGCTGCACGCGCTCGGCCTCTACTCCTACGCGATCACCCGCAGCCGCACCCATGAGCGGCTGATCGAGGAGGCCGGGATCGCGGTGGAGCGGGCCGGGGTCTCGATGCTGCGGACGCTGCGCACCCAGCGGGAGCCGGTGCGCCTCTCCGACCTCGCCGATCTGCTGCTGGTGCGGCCCCCGCACGTCACCCGGCAGGTGACGCGGCTGGAGGCGGCCGGGCTGGTGCAGCGCACCCGCGATCCGGGCGACCAGCGGGCCCAGCGGGTCGAGCTGACCCGCCGGGGCCGCGCGGCGGTGGACCGCTACCACCGGGCGGTGCTGGACTCGCTGGCCGGGGCGCTGGAGGGGGAGACCGCGCAGGACGTCCGGACGGCGGCGCGGATCCTCAGCAAGCTCTCCGTCGCCGCCCGCCCGGCCCGGCCGGAGCCGGCGCGGCGGGCGGACCGGGCGGACCGGGCGGGGCGCCCGGCGCGTCCGAAGGGCTGAGGCCGGCGGCTCAGCGCCGACGACCGGCGGCTCAGGCCGCGGTGCCGCCGGAGTAGTCGCTCGCGAACGCCGTCTCGACCACCTTGGCGACCCCCGAGTCCGTCAGGATGATGCCCAGCTCCCGGTTGTTGTCCAGGGAGTTGGTGGAGACGTTCATCGAGCCGAGCTCCTCCTTCTGGCCGGAGAGCCCGTAGTCGGCGACGATCGCCTTGGCGTGGATGTAGAAGCCGGTGCTGGAGGAGTAGCCGACGACCGTGCCGCCCGCGCTCTTCACCTGGCTGACCTCGCTGGAGTAGCTGCCCGGCCGCTCCAGCACCACCCGCACCTTGACGCCGGCCTTGGCCCGCGCGGCGATGGCGTTGACCACCGCGCTGTCGGAGAACTCCTCCTCCTCGACGTCGAGCGTCTTGGTGGCGCCGTTGATCACCGACAGCAGGCGGGTGCGGGAGTCGGTGGGCGACCAGAGCAGGTTGTCGCCGTCGGACGGGGTGACCGCGGAGTGCGCGTAGTCGGCGGAGAAGACCTTCTCGATGGCGTTGACATCGGTGGCGTCGGTGTCGAAGACCCCGTAGTCGCGGCTGGTCGAGTAGTACTTGGACGTCAGGTTGCCGGTGAGGACGAGCGACTCGGCGCCGTCCACCGTGATCGTCTTCTGGTGGGTGTAGGTGTAGGACGACGAGGACCACACCACGCCGACGCCGGCCGACTTCAGGGAGTTGTAGGCGCTGTCGTTGACGCTGGTCCGGGTGGCGTCCAGGATCACCCGGACGGCGACGCCCTTCTTCTTCAGGGCGATCAGGTCGTTGACCGCGGTGGTGTCGCTGAGCTCGTACATCGTCATGTCGAGCGATGTGGTGGCGGTGTTGATGAAGTCGGTGACGGTGGGTTCGCTGCTGCCCAGGTTGAAGGCGAACGCCGTGTAGGCGGCGGCGTGCGCGGGTGCCGCGGCGAATCCGATCGCGGCGGCCGCGGCGGTGGCGGCGGCCAGGGCGGCCCTGCGGAGCTGTGGCTTCGGCACGGATGCCTCCAGGAGGTGCGAGGGTGACGGCCCGTCGGCCCGGTTTGGCCGCGGACCGTCAAACAGGACACCACGCGCGTAGACCGCCCGGGAAGCCCCTCTCGGTGAATTTGACATGTCTATGGGAAAACGGACCGGAGTTCCCCATTGGCACCAACCGCCCCGCCTCGAACAGGCCGCCGACGGCCGATCAGCCTTAGCGTCGGCAAAGGGAGTTACGGGAGGCGGTGCTGGGATGAGACGTACGCGAGGGCGAAGAGGCCGGCGCGGTTCGCGCGGTTGGCGCGCGGTGGTGGTGGCCGCGGTGTCGGTGGTGCTCGCGGCGGCGGCTGCCGTGCCGTCAGGGGCCGCGCCGGCCTCCCCGCTGGAGGCGAGCGGCGCCGTGCCGACCGTGCCGCCGGCCGGCGGGGACCGTCCCACCTGCTGGTTCGGCGCCTGCTACGACTACGTCTTCGGCCGCCAGGTGACGGCCGTTCAGGGCGCCGCCGTCAGCATGGGCGTCGCCCGCCCCCGGGTCGATCCGCGGCGGGCCACCGAGCACTCCCTCCAGGAGCTGTCCATCCAGAACACCGGCCAGACCGCCACCGTCGAGGTGGGCTGGACGGTCGACCGGCAGCTCAACCACGACACCCGGCCGCACCTGTTCGTCTACCACTGGGTGCACGGGAAGACCTCCTGCTACAACGGCTGCGGCTTCGTCCGCACCTCGAACCGCGTCCGGCCCGGCCGGGCGCTGCGGCCGGGCAGCACGGTGCGCCTCGGCATCCGGCGGATCCGCGGCGACTGGTGGGTGCTGGCCGGCGGGCGGCGGATCGGCTACTTCCCCGGCTCGCTCTGGCAGGGCACCTTCACCAGCGGCAGCATCACCACCGCCTTCGGCGAGGTGGCGCTCGCCAAGGACGACGTGCCGTCCTGCACCGCGATGGGCAACGGCCGCTTCGGCACCGCCGCCGGCTCCTCGCGGATCTCCGCCTTCACCCTCTACGGCACCAGCACGCCGCCGCGCCTCTCCCTCACCTCCACCAGCCCCGCGCGCTACAACTCCGGTCATCCGAGCGCCCGCTCGTTCACTCTGGGCGGCCCCGGCAAGGGCCCGTGCTGACGCAAAACCCCGTGACCCCCGCCGGGCCGCCGCGGTACAACACCACGCATGCCTGAAGCCCTCGCAGAGCTCGCGTTCGTCAACGGGCGCGTCTTCACCGCCGACGCGGCGCGGTCGCACGCCGACGCCGCGGCCGTCCGGGGCGGCCGGATCGCGGCCGTCGGCGCGGCCGCCGTGCGGCCCCTGCTCGGCCCCCGCACCCGGATCGTGGACCTCGGCGGCCGGCTCCTCCTCCCCGGCTTCGTCGACGCGCATGTGCACCCCGTCCTCGGCGGGCTGGAGCGCGCCCGGCTCGACCTCACCCCCGCCGCCGACGCCGCCGACTGCCTGCGGCGGATCGCCGCGCACGCCGCCGCCCACCCCGAGCTGCCCTGGATCCTCGGCGGCGGCTGGTCGATGAACCACTTCGACGCCGGCCTGCCCACCGCCGCCGCGCTGGACGCGGCCGTCCCCGACCGGCCGGCCTTCCTCCTCAACCGCGACCACCACGACGGCTGGGCCAACACCCGCGCCCTGGACGCCGCCGGGATCCGCCACGACACCCCCGACCCGGCGGGCGGCCGGATCGCCCGCGACCCGCTCGGCGTCCTGCACGAGGACGCCACCCTGCTCGTCGCCGACCGCGCGCCCGGACCCACCGCCGCCGAGCTCCTCGAGGCGCTCCTCGACGGGCAGCGCTATCTGCACTCGGTGGGCGTCACCGGCTGGCACGACGCCATCGTCGGCCCCTACCTCGGCTACCCGGACCTGCTCCCCGTCTACCTGGACGCCGCCCGGGGCGGCCTGCTCACCGGCCGCGCCGGCGGCGCGCTGTGGTGGGACCGCACCCGGGGCACCGAGCAGATCGCCGAGCTGACGGAGCGCCGGGCCGCCGCCGAGGAGGCGGCGCGCGCCTCCGGGGGGCGGCTCCGGATCCGGACCGTCAAGATCATGCAGGACGGGACGTGCGAGAGCCGCACCGCGGCGATGCTCGCCCCCTACTCCGGCACCGCCGACCTGGGCCACAGCCATCTCGCCGCCGACGCGCTCGCCGACGCCGTCACCGCGCTCGACGCCGCCGGATTCCAGCTGCATGTGCACGCGATCGGCGACCGCGGGGTGCGCGAGGCGCTGGACGCCTTCGCCGCGGCCCGCGCCGCCAACGGGCCGTCGCCGCACCGCCACCACATCGCCCATGTGCAGGTGGTGCACCCGGACGATGTGCCGCGCTTTCGCGAACTGGACGTCGCCGCCAACATCCAGGCGCTCTGGGCCGCCGAGGACGGGCCGATGCGCGCGCTGGTGCGTCCGCTGCTGGGGCCGGAGCGCGCCGCGCAGCAGTACCCGTTCGAGGCGCTGCGGGCGGGCGGGGCGGTGCTGGGCGCCGGCAGCGACTGGCCGGTCACCACGGCCGATCCGATGCAGGCGGTGCACGTCGCGGTGAACCGCACCCCGCCGGGCGAGCCGGAGGCGCCGCCGATGCTGCCCGGGCAGCGGCTGGCGCTGGGCGACGCGCTCGCCGCCTACACCATCGGCTCGACGTGGCTGGCGCACGCCGAGGCCGAGACCGGCTCCGTCGAGCCGGGCAAGGCGGCCGACCTGGTGATGCTGGACCGCGACCCGTTCGCCGCCCCGCCGGAGGAGATCCACCGTGCGCGGGCGGTCGCCGCCTGGGTCGACGGCCGCCCGGTGAGCCCCGGCTGACGGGGCGTCGGCGCTCCCGGCGCGGCCGGGGGCGGGTCGGCCGGGGGCGGGTCGGCCGGGGGCGGGTCGGCCGGGCGCGGGCCGGCCGGGCGCGGGCCGGCCGGGCGCGGGTCAGCCGGCGAAGTTCCGGGCGATGAGGGTGCCGATGATCGGCTCGTAGCGCTCCGGGAAGTCCATCGGCACCACGCCCAGCCGGGTGCTCGGGTCGGCGAGGCCCTGGAGGTAGCCGCGGATGTTCGGCATCACCAGATCGGCGAGGGTCTTCGGCCACAGGAAGCCGTCCTCGACGCAGGAGGCGAGGCTGGTGAAGTTCACCAGCAGCCGGTCGTCGTGCGGGGCGGCGAGCGCCGCCGCGCACTGCGTCTTCACCGCGGCGATCTTGTCGTGCACGGAGGTCTGGTAGCGGTCCTGCAGCGAGCACCAGGCGTTGGCGAAGACGCCGTTGTCGCCGGCCGGCCAGTCCAGCGCGCCGAGGGTGTTGGCGAACTCGGTGAGCAGCACGATCCGGCCGCGGGCCTCGTCCAGTCGCGGCACCTTGTCGCCGATCCGGAACAGCCCGCGGTAGCCCTTGGCGCCGAGGTAGCCGTCGAAGGCCGCGGCGAACTGGGCGTCCGTCAGGCCGTGCTCGTTCTTCAGCCGCATCAGGATCGTCTCGCCGCGCCCGGCCGACGAGGCGAGGAAGGTCCGGCACTGGTCGAGGACGGTGTCCAGGGTGATGCCCTGGTACCACTCGGAGTGGTAGATCCCCAGGTCGCCGGGGGTGGAGGAGACCGGGGCGCCGCCGCGGACGTCGAGGAAGCGGATGCCGCGGGAGAGCTGCTCGGGCACGCCCATGTTCTGGCAGTGCGACCATTCGGTGCCGTTGGCCGGGTTGGTGGCGCAGGTGTCGTGAGTGCCGGGGACGGTCAGCGCCTGCAGCGGGGTGGCGCCGGGCAGCGCCGCCATCCAGGACGCCGGGTCGGGCGGCGCCGCCGCGGCCGAGGCGGTGGTCGCCCCCGCCGCCGTGACGGCCGCGGCCACCGCGGCCGCCCCCGCGGTCCGCACGAATCCCCTGCGTGTCATCCCCATGACGCTCCCCTTCCGCCACTCCGCCCTCGAACGCCCCGCACGCTAAGGCGGCCGCTGAGGGAGCGTCAAGGACGCCCAGGAGCGACGGCGTCGGCGCATGGGGGAATCGTCCGTTTTGAGATGCCCATGGGCAGTCCTTGGCCGATTGCAGAGGTGACCCAGAAGTTCCGTTGCCAGCATCGCGCGCATGAGCACAGAGCGAACCGAGTGGGCCCAGCGGCCGGTGATGCCGGCGCCGCAGGGCCCCCCGACGACCGGAGCGGCCGCACGGGCCCTGAGCCTCAAGGTGCCCGAGGTGACGGCCGCCTTCTGGGTCACCAAGGTGCTCACCACCGGCATGGGCGAGGTGCTCTCCGACTGGCTGGCGAAGAGCGTCAACGAGTACCTGGCGGTGGTCGCCGCCGCGTTCGCGCTGGTGGCGGCGCTCGCCGCGCAGCTCGCCGCCCGCCGCTACATCGCCTGGCTGTACTGGCTCGCGGTGGTGATGGTCAGCGTCTTCGGGACGATGGCCGCCGATGTGATGCACGTCGTCGTCGGCATCCCCTACGCCGTCTCGACGTCCTTCTGGGCGGTGGCGCTGGCGGTAGTGCTGCTGCTGTGGCGGCGCGCCGAGGGGACCCTGTCGGTGCACAGCATCCGCACCGGACGGCGGGAGTGCTGGTACTGGGCGACGGTGCTGTGCACCTTCGCGCTGGGCACCGCGGCCGGCGATCTGACGGCCTATTCGCTGGGCCTGGGCTACCTCGCCTCGGCGGTGCTCTTCGCGGTGGTGATCGCCGTTCCGGCGGTGGGGCACGCGAAGCTCGGGATGGGCGCGATCGGCGCGTTCTGGTTCGCCTACATCGTCACCCGGCCGCTGGGCGCCTCGCTCGCCGACTGGATGGCCGTCCCGGCGAGCCGCGGCGGGCTGGACCTGGGGCTGGGCGAGACCGCGCTGGGCTGGACGCTGGCCATCGCCGTCTGCGTCGTCTACCTGGCGGTGACGGGCCGCGGGAACGGTGGGGGCGGCGGGAACGGCGGGGGTGCGGGCGCCGGTGCGGCCGGGGGCGGCACGACCGGGAGCGGCGGCGCGGGCGAGGTCCCGGACGCCGCCCGTGCCCACGGGCGGCACCGGGCCTGACGGCTCCTCATGTGCTGGGGCGGATGCCGGGCCGGATTCCGGGGCGGATGCCGGGCCGGCCGCCGCCTCAGATGCCGACCACGGAGATACGCCGCTTGGGGTGCACGGCCTGCTCCAGCTCGTCGACGAAGGCGATGGCGTAGTCCTCGGCGCTGATCCGGCTGCTGCCGTCCGGGGCCGTCAGCATCCGGTCGTCGCCCAGGCGGAAGGTGCCGGTGCGCTCGCCGGGCGCGATCTCCGCGGCCGGCGAGATGTACGTCCAGTTGAGGCCGTCCCCGCCGCGGCCGCGAAGCAGGGTGAGGACGTCGTGGTGGGCCAGCGCCTCGCCCTTGTAGGCGTCGGGGAAGTCCGGGGTGTCGACGAGCCTCTTGCCCGGGCCCACCAGGAGGCTGCCGGCGCCGCCGACCACCACCAGGCGCTCCGTGCCCGAGGCGCGGACCGCGTCGGTCAGCGCGGTGTAGAGCGCGGTGAACGGCTCGCGCGGGTCGCTGCCGTCGCGGGGCGGGGCGAGGGCGGAGGCCACCGCCTCGTGCTCGCCGGCGAGCCGGGCGACCAGGGCCGTGTCGGACGCGTCGCCGGCCACGGCGGTGAGGTTGGGCCTGGCCTCGCCCGGGGACTTGCCCGAGCGGCTGACCGCGGTGACCTCGTGGCCCCGGGCCACCGCCTCCTTGGCGATGCGGCTGCCCACCATGCCGGTGGCGCCGAGCAGCAGGATCTTCATAGGGTTGCTCCCCTGGTGTTCCTGGTCGTCCAGTCGTTCCTGGTCATTGAGATTCACCCCGCTTATCCGGATTATCCCGCTTCGGGGCGTTCGCGGCCCGCGTTGGCGCCGGACGGCGGAGGGTCCCCGCCAACTCCCGGACGGCGCCCGCCGCCGTCGCCGTCCACACCGCCACCCCGCACCACAGCAGCACCTGACCCACCGTCGACAGCGCCGCCACGCCCGCCGCACCGGCCGCCGTCAGGCAGGCCACCGCGCTCATGCCCAGCGGGAAGACCGTCGACCAGCGGCGGATGTCGTAGCGCAGCCGGGGGCGGAGCGCCTCCGCGCCGGCGAGCACCAGCACCCAGGCGAGGTCGCAGCCGACCAGCAGCAGCGCCACCGCGCGCAGCGCCTGGTGCCAGGACCCCGCGAAGCCCTGCCAGGCCGTCAGCTTCGCCGCGACCAGGGCGGAGATGGCCAGCGCACCGCCGGCCACCCAGTGGTCGCCGGCGCCGCGCACCACCTGGCCGAAGTCGAAGCAGGCCAGCGCCACGCCGTAGAGCAGCAGCCCGAGGGCGAAGAACACCAGCGCTGCCCAGATCAGCCAACCCGCCCCGCCGAGGACGGCGGCCAGGGTGGCGGAGAGCACCGCCAGCGCCTGGGTGGCGACGCACACCAGGAACACCGAGCCCGGCATCCGGCCGCGCAGATGGCGCAGCACCCCGGGCAGCAGCACCGGCCACACCGCCGCGGCGACGATCAGCAGCCCGACGGCGGCCGGGCGCCAACCCAGCAGCGCGAGCCGGGTGCCCAGCACGCAGGTGGCGGCGACGGCGGTGAGCGCCGGCGGGGTGTCGGCCTCCGCCTCCCAGCCGGTCGGGGCGGTGATCAGCTGGATCACGCAGGCGCCGGCGAGGATCACCCAGGCGGCGGCCGCCAGCACCAGCCCCACCAGGGAGAGCGTCTCATGGCCCGTCAGATGGAGGCCCACCGAGAGGATGCCGGTGGCCATCACGGCACCCCCGGACGCGGGCGGCACCCGCCGCAGGACCCGGAACCGGCTGACCGCTCTCATGGCCCCGTATTCTCCCGCGCCGCACCCGCACGGCGGCACTGCGGCACGGCGGCACAGCAGGTGGGCGGCACAGCGGGTGGCGGGGCGGGCAGGCGGGG
>NZ_MLCF01000104.1 GCF_001879105.1 Mangrovactinospora gilvigrisea
TCGGCCGTGGGGTGCGAAGCGGCTGTGCTGACACGAGGGGCGCGGGGCTGCATTGGATTTGCGGCTCCGCCGCGCGGGCGCGGGTGATCAAGACTCGGCCGTGGGGTGCGAAGCGGCCGTGCTGACACGAGGGGCGCGGGGCTGCATTGGATTTGCGGCTCCGCCGCGCGGGCGCGAGTTTCCAAGACGCAGCCGCGACGTGCGAAGCGGCCGTGCCCACACGAGGGGCGCGGGGAACTGCGCGAGTGACCAGAACACAACCGTGACGTGTAGCCGAGCCGCAACTACCAAAGGGGCGCGCGGGGCTGCACCGTGTGGGCGCGGGTGACCAGAGCACAACCGTGACGTGCAGCGCGGCCGTACCCCCATCTCCAAACTCAGCCGTGACCGCCTAAGGCTTGAGCAGATCCCCAAGCGACGCGCCCCGCGCGCGTGCGCGCCACCCCGCATCCCGATGCGCCAGCCGCCGCACCGCCCGCTGCCACGTCCCCGGGTCCGCCGCCAGCGCCCGCCGCACCGCCTCCCGCGCCAACTCCCGCAGCTCCACCGCCCCCTGCGGCGCATCCCCGCGCCGCGCCACCGTGCCCAGATACTGCAGCAGCGGCCCCGCCGGCTCCCGCTCCAGCACCTCGCGCGGCGTCAGGAACCCGCTCGCCAGCTCGTCGTCGAGGCGGACGCAGTACCTGCCCACCTCCTCCGGCCGCCGCGCGGACGTCCGCCGCGGGCGGACCGACTCGCGCGCCATCCGCGTCGCCAGCGCCAGCGCAGGTTCGTCCGCGTCCAGCGCGGCCCGGCACGCGGCGACCGCGGTGGGACGGAGCCGTCCCGTGTCCAGCCGCGCGGCCAGCGCCTCCGGCCCGGCGTCGAGCAGGAACCGCAGCGCGGCGCCGAGTTGGAGCCGCACCGGCTCCCGCCCGCTGAGCCCGTCGAGGACATGCCGCTCCGGCGCCGAGTCGTGGGCGAGCGCCAGCGCCTTGGCGAGCGGAAGGCGCCGGGCGCCGATGAGCATCGCGCGGCTGCGGGCGTCCATCCCCGCCGCCCGCCGGGCCAGCGCCTCCACCACGCCCGGCTCCGGCTCCCGCAGCAGCGCCGCCAATGCCGCGCGCGGCGCCGGAACATACGCCGCCACCCGCTCGGCGAGCGCCACCCGCTCCTCCGGCGACAGCTCGGGGACGACCGCGTCCGCGATCGGCGCCGGGCAGAGCGCCAGCAGGTCCACCACCAGCGCCCGGACCGCCTTGCCGTCCGCCTCTGCCCGCATCCCCTCCTCCGACCCCGACCCCGACCCCGACCGCGACTCGGCCCCCGCCTCCGACGGCAGCTCGTCGGCCGTCCGCGGCAGCCCGTACAGCCGCCCGTCGCGGCCCAGCCGATGGAGCGTCAGCGCCACCGTCCGCAGCGCCGCGGCCGCGCTCAGCTCCTCCTCGCGGCCGCGCCGCGCGTCCGCGGCCATCGCGGCCACCCGGTCGCCGAGCCGGCGGCGCGCGGCCACCAGGTGCGCGGGGAGGTGGCCGTGCGTCGGCGTCAGCATCCGGTCCAGCGGCAGCAGCAGGCACAGCTCGTCGGCGGGGCAGAGCCCGGCGAGGTAGCCGAGCGCGCCGGCGGCGTCGTTGAGCGGGCCGCCCCCTACGGCCTCGGTGAGCATCTCCCGGCCGTCCGGGGTGGGACGGTCGCCCGCCGGGTCGGGCAGGCCGGCGTCGCGGCAGGCGGCGGAGAGCCAGTCGGGGACGGCCGCGCCGGGCAGGTCCGTGCGCAGCGTCCGCGCCAGATAGGCCGCCGTGCCGCGGTCCAGCGCCACCTCCGGGGGCCCGCCGTCGCCGTCCGGGGCGAGATCGCGCAGCTCCTGGACGGCGGCCACGCCCGCGCCCTCCTCCGCCGTGCGCGGCCGCTCCGGGGCGTCCGGATCCGCGACCGCCCCGGAGGCGTCCGACGGATCGGCCTCGACCGCCGCCGCCCCCGCCGGCCGCGGCCCCGACGCCGCGCCCGCCGTGGCGATCAGCTCGGCGAGCGTGCCCGTGAACGTCCCGGCCAGGGAGAGCAGCACCGCCCAGGCGTCCGGATGCCCGGCGAGGTGCTCCGCCACCAGCGCGGCGATCGGCGCCGCCGCCTCCATGGGCAGCCGCCCCCGACGGTCCGCCAGCTCGGCGAGCAGCGCCGCCGCCGGGCCCGCCGGCCGGGCCACCCGCAGCAGCTCGCCGTCCGCCAGCATTCCGGCGCGGTGCGCGGCCCGCGCCCACGCCGCGACGCCGTCCCAGAGGTAGTAGTCCGCGCCGGGCAGCGGCTCGGCGGCCAGCCGCTCGGCCGGCGTCTCCAGCGCCCGGGTCTTGTAGGCGCCGCCGCGGAAGTCCCAGTGGTCGTTGACGAGGCAGCTGCGGAAGACCGCGCGCTGCTCGTCGTCCAGCTCCTCGTGGCGGGAGAGCTCGGCGGCGACCTGGCCCATGAAGGGGCCGGCCCGGTGGCCGGCGGCGAGCACCGCGCCGTCGTAGGCGAACGGCTCCTCGAAGTGCACCTTCAGCGCCCGGGAGCTGTGCAGCCGCTGCAGCCGGTCGACGAAGTGCGCGGGGTCGGCGTAGTCGTCGACGAGGTCGAGCAGCGCCGCCCGGTCGCCGCGGGCCAGGCAGCCGTCGAGGCACTCCCGCAGGCTCTCCGGCATGTGCTGCCACCGCTCGGCGAGCGCCCGGACGGGGGCCGGCCCGTGCCGCTCCCAGAGCCCGGCCAGCGACCAGGCCTGGGCGCTGATCCGGGAGGCCGCGAGGATGCCGTCCTCGGCCAGCTCGGGATCGGTGGTGGCGAGCAGCGGCGCGCGGTCCCGGTGGCCGGCCGCCCGGCCCACCACGTGGTCGCGCAGCCGGGGCGCGAACGGCACCTCGGGGTGCGCGGCGGCGATCGCCCGGCGCAGCGTGAAGGTGGAGCGGCGGCTGAGCCAGACGGACGCGTTGACCTCCGGGTCGGCCGCGGCCACCAGCCGTTTGAGGACGCGGGGGTCGACCTGCGGATGTTCGGCCAGCGCGATCCGCTCCCGGGTGGCGCCGGCGGCCGCGACGGCCGCGGTGAGCGCTGGCCCCGGCCCGGCGCCCCGGGCGAGCACCCCGCGGACGGCGGCGTCCGGCAGCGCCCGGAGCGCGGCGACGGCGCGCTCCGCGGGCACCGCGTCGAGCAGGGCGCCGAGCAGCTCCAGCGCGCCGGCCGGGACCCGCCGCGGCGCGCCGGCCGCCGCCGACGCGGGCGGCCGGTCGAGGAGTTCGAGGAGTTCGGGGAGGGTGCCGCGGTGCGCGGGCAGCGCGTCGTGCAGGGCCCGCCAGCGGTCGGGGGCGGCATCGGCGAGGTGACGGGCCGCCAGCTCGGCCAGGCCGGCCGCGGTGCGCGGCAGGGTGCGGGCGGGCCGGTGGCGGTGGACGTCGGCCGGCGGGGCCGGCTCCTCGTGCGGCGGCACCGCGGCGGGCCAGGCGGCGCCGCTCGGCGCGAGCCGGGCCCGGAGCGCGGACGTCGCCTCCCCGGGGGCGGCCGCCAGCAGCACCTTCAGCACCTGGTCGGCGCCGGTTCCCGTACCCATGGTGAACTCCCCCGTTCGCGGTACCCCATGACGTCGTCCCACATCCCACCACAGGGCGCGGACAGCGGGCGGGGGAACCCAAAGGGCTCCCGCAGTCGTCCTAGGCTGTGAACAGAGCAGCAGATTCAGGGCAAACACCGCAGGACACCGCAGAACGCGGCAGAACGCGGCAGACGATGGGCAATCAGGAAAGGCGCGGCATGGGCACCTCCCGCAGCACCGGCGACGGAAGCACCACCTACCGCACCGGCCGCACCGGGAGCATGTGGACGCGCGGCCGGGTGCTCGCCGTGCTGGCGGTGCTGCTCGCCGCGCTGCTCGTCTTCCACCGGTACATCCCCAACGCGGTGGGCAATCTCGGCAGCCTCGCGGAGACCGTGCTGCCGTGGTTCGGGGTGTTCATCGTGGTGCTGGCGGTGTGCGCGGTGGTGCGCCGCTCCGCGACGGCCGGGGTGGCACTGCTGCTGCCGGCGATCGCCTGGCTCTCGCTCTTCGGCGGGCTGCTGGTGCCCGGCAAGGGCGGCGGCAGCTCCGATCTGACGGTGGTCACCCACAACGTCAACGCCTCCAACCCGAACCCGGCCGCGACCGCCCGCGACCTGCTCGCCGCGCACGCCGGCCTGGTGGCGCTGGAGGAGGTGCCGTCCGAGAAGCTCGCCGCCTACCAGGGCGTGCTGGACGGCGCCTACCCCTACCGGGCCGCCCGCGGCACCGTCGCGCTCTTCAGCAAGTACCCGATCGAGAGCGTCACCCCGGTGAACATCGACATCGGCTGGACGCGGGCGCTGCGGGCCCAGGTCCGCGGCCCGCACGGGCACCGGTTGGCGGTGTACGTGGCGCATCTGGCGTCGGTGCGGGTGGACCGCTCCGGCTTCACCGCCGACGAGCGGGACCGCACCATCGCGGCGCTGGGCGACGCGCTGGCCGCGGAGAAGCTGAGCCGGGTGATCCTGATGGGCGACCTCAACGGCACCGCCAACGACCGCAGCCTGGCGCCCGTCACCGCGCATCTGCGCTCGGCGCAGGGCGCCGCCGGGTTCGGCTTCGGCTTCAGCTGGCCGCGCGGCTTCCCGGTGGCGCGGATCGACCACATCCTGGTGCGCGGGGTCACCCCGGTGCACGCCTGGACGCTGCCGGCGACCACCAGCGACCATCTGCCGGTCGCCGCCGCGCTCGACGTCTGACGGAGCGCGGCCGCCTGCGGCTACTTGCCGACCCGCTCCACCCGGGAGATCCGGCAGGTCACCTTGCCGGCCGAGGCGGGCAGCGCCTTGCTGCCGGGCGCGTCGGTGGTGACCGAGGAGCCGGCGGCGACGCCGTTCTGGGCGGCGTAGCCGGTGTCCAGGACGGAGCCGTCCGAGCCGAGGAACTCCACCTGCGCCGAGTAGTCGGCGGCCACTTGGCCGCCGTTGCGGATCGCCAGCTTGGCGTCCGCCCAGTGCAGATCGGGGTCGACGGTGCAGGAGGAGACCGCCACATCGCCCGATGAGCCGCCGGTGGCGCTCGGCGCGGCGGACGGGCCGGACGCGCCCGACGGGGCGGCCGACGCCGACCCCCCGCCGCTCGTGCCGCCGCCGCCGTCCGGCCCGACCGCGCCGCCGCCGTGCGAGGACGGCGAGACCGCCGCGTCCGCCGACTTCCCGCCGGAGCCGGAGCCGGAGCCAGCCCCGGAGCCGCCGTGCAGCGCCACCACCCCGGCGCCGACCAGCACCACCACCGCGCTCGCCGCGACCAGCGCGCCGCGCGGCACCGCGGCCAGCGGCCCCGGCCCGCGGGTCTCCCCGTCCGCGCCGTCCGCGCCGGCCGCTCCGCCCTGGCGCGCGCCGCGCCGGCCCTTTCCCCTGCTCATGCGCCGTTCTCCCGCCAGCGGTTGGTGATCGGCAGCCGGCGGTCCCGGCCGAACGCCTTCAGTGAGATCTTGGTGCCCGGCGGGTACTGCCGCCGCTTGTACTCGGCGCCGTCCACCAGGGCGATCACCCGGTCGACGAGCGCCGCGTCGTAGCCGTCCGCGACGATCTCGGCCCGCCCCTGGTCGCGCTCCACATAGCGGTCCAGGATGCCGTCGAGCACCGGGTAGTCCGGCAGCGAGTCGGTGTCCAGCTGATCGGGCCTCAGCTCGGCGCTGGGCGGCTTGGTGATGGAGTTCTCGGGGATCGGCGGCTGCTCGCCGCGCCGCGCGGCCTCCGCGTTGCGCCACCGCGACAGCTGCCACACCTGCGTCTTGGGGACGTCCTTGATGGGCGCGTAGCCGCCGGCCGCGTCCCCGTAGAGGGTGGAGTAGCCCACCGCCAGCTCCGACTTGTTGCCGGTGGCCAGCAGGATGCTGCCGGGCGAGGCGTTGGACAGGCCCATCATGGCGGTGCCCCGCACCCGGGCCTGGAGGTTCTCCTCGGCGAGGCCGGTGAGCTTCAGCGCCTCCTGGTAGGCCTCGACCATCGGGGCGATGGCGATCGTCCGGTAGTGCAGGCCGGTGCGGCGGGCCAGTTCGGCGGCGTCGTCCTGGGAGTGCCCGGAGGAGTAGGAGCTGGGCAGCGAGACGCCGTGCACGTTCGCGGCGCCCAGCGCGTCCACCGCGATCGCCGCGGTGAGGGCGGAGTCGATGCCGCCGGAGAGCGCCACGAACGCGGTGCGCACCCCGTTCTTGCGGCAGTAGTCGCCGAGGCCCAGCACCAGCGCGGCGTACACCTCGGCGTCGTCGTCGAAGCGCTCCTCGGCGCGGGGCGCCGGCTCCGGCTGGTACGGCGGCAGCGGCTCGGGGGAGACGACGGCGCGGCGCAGCACCAGGCCGTCGGCGAGGCGGGCGCCGTGCTCGGGGGCGTCCTCGGCGGCGCGCGGCAGGTCGAGGTCGAGGACGAGCAGGTCCTGGTGGAACTGCGGGGAGCGGGCGAGCAGTTCGCCGTCCGCGCCGACGACCAGCGAGTCGCCGTCGAAGACCAGCTCGTCCTGGCCGCCGACCAGGTTGACGTAGCCGAGGGCGCAGCCGGCCTCCCGGGCGCGGCGCCGGCACAGCGCGAGCCGGGTGTCGTCCTTGGCGGCCTCGTAGGGGGAGGCGTTGAGGGCGAGCAGCAGCCCGGCGCGGGCCTCGCGGGCGGCGACCACGGGGCCGCCGTCCTGCCACAGGTCCTCGCAGACGGCGAGGGCGACGTCGACGCCGTGCACCCGGACCACGGCGAGCGCCTCGCCGGGCGCGAAGTAGCGGAACTCGTCGAAGACGCCGTAGTTGGGCAGGTGGTGCTTGGCGGTGCGGACCGCCACGCGGCCCTCGTGGAGCACCGCGGCGCAGTTCTGCGGCAGCCGGGTGTCGTGCTCGGAGCGGCCCAGGTAGCCGACGGCGACCGGGAGCCCGCCGAGGCCCTCGTCGGCGAGGCGGGCGGCGAGGGCGGTGAGGGCGTGCCGGGAGGCGGCGACGAAGGCGGGGCGCAGCGCGAGGTCCTCGACGGGGTAGCCGGGGAGGGCGAGCTCGGGGGTGGCCAGCAGGTGGGCGCCGCGGGCGGCGGCCCGGTGCGCGGCGCGGACGACGAGGGCCGCGTTGCCGCCGAGGTCGCCGACCGTGGGGTCGAGCTGGGCGAGGGCGAGGCGGAGTTGGGGCACGGTCACGAGGGTAGCCGTCGGGGCGTTCCGTACGGGACCGTGGTCGCAGACCCGTGTCGGACCTTGGACCTATCCTTTTGCCCTGGTGGTCGCGGGCGGAATCGGCGGGGTCGGGGCCGGGTTGTGACCGCCGTCCGCAGTTCGCCCGCCGTTTGCGCCCGGGGAGAGGTATGAACCAGAAGGTTGCCGTCTCGGCGGTGTTCGCCGCCGCGATGTTCGTGTCGATCCTGGACGGCACCATCGTCAATGTCGCCCTCCCGGCCATGGCGCGCAGCTTCCACGAGGAGGCCGCGCAGATGAGCGCCGTCTCGGTGGGCTATCTCGTGGCGGTCGCGGTCGTCATACCGGCGTCCGGGTGGCTGGGGGAGCGGTTCGGCACCAAGCGGGTGCTGCTCACCGCGCTCGCGGTCTTCACCGGCGCCTCGGTGCTGTGCGGGGCGGCGGGCAGCCTCGGCGAGCTGATCGCGGCGCGGGTGCTGCAGGGCCTGGGCGGCGGCGCGCTGGTGCCGGTCGGCATGACGATGCTCTTCACCGTCTTCGACCAGCAGGAGCGGATGCGGGCCTCCCGGATCCTGACGATCCCGACGACGATCGCCCCGGCCAGCGGCCCGATCGTGGGCGGGCTGCTGGTCGACCACGCCAGCTGGCGCTGGGTGTTCCTGGTGAACCTGCCGATCGGGCTGCTGGTGCTGCTCTTCGGGGTGCTGTTCCTGAAGGACACCGCGCCGCGCGGCGCCACCCGCTTCGACGGGGCCGGCTTCGTGATGGCGGCGCTGGGCTTCGCCGGGCTGATGTACGGGGTGAGCGAGGGCTCGGTGCGGGGCTGGGCGTCGCCGCAGATCCTGGGGCTGGGTCTGGGCGGGCTGGCGCTGATCGGGGTGCTGATCGCGCATCAGCTGCGGGTGCGGCAGCCGCTGCTGGACGTCCGGGTCTACGCCGAGCGGCTCTTCCGCACCGCGAACCTGGCGATCCTGCTGGGCTCGGCGGCGTTCATCGGCACGCTCTTCGCCTTCCCGCTGATGCTGCAGGAGGCGTTCGGCTACGACGCGGTGGAGGCCGGGCTCGCCACCATGCCGGAGGCGATCGGCATCATGCTCTCCGCGCAGGTGGTCTCCCGGGTCTACGGGCGGGTCGGGCCGAGCCGGATGATGGCGTTCGGGCTCTTCGGGGTGGCGGCGGTGCTGGTGGCGCTCTCCTTCGCCGACCGGGGCACCGATGTGTGGCTGCTGCGCGCCGCGATGTTCGTGCTGGGCCTGTTCATGGCCAACCTCTTCATGCCCTCCCAGACGGCGGCCTTCGCGCGGATCCCCAAGGAGCGCACGGGCCGGGCGTCGACGCTCTTCAACGCGGGCCGGCAGCTGGGCATGGCGGCCGGCACCGGGGTGGCCGGCGCGGTGATCGCGGCGATCGGGCCGGTGCGGGCGACGGCCGCCGGCCCGGTGCCGAACCTGACGGCCTATCACGCCGCCTTCCTGGTGGCGGCGGGCCTCGCGGTGGCGGGCGCGCTGATCGCCCTGAAGGTGCGGGACGCCGACGCGGCCTCGACGCTCTCCCGGGAGCGGGTGGCGGCGCTGGAGCGGCGCTCCCGGCGCAGCCTGCCGGCTGACGCTCCCTCGGACGTCCCCGGCGAGGCGGTGCCGACCGCCGGTTCCTGACATGCTGGGCGCATGCACATCGCGGTCAGTGGTTCCACCGGGTTGATCGGGTCGGCGCTCGTGCGCTCGCTGCTGGCGGACGGACACACCGTCACCCGGCTGGTGCGGCGCGCCCCGCGGGCCGCGGGCGACGGCACCGCCGAGGCGGAGTGGCGCCCCGCCGACGGCTGGGTCGACCTGGACGCGCTGGACGGGATCGACGGCGTGGTGAACCTGGCCGGCGCGCCGATCGCCGGCCGCCGCTGGACGGAGTCCTACAAGCAGCAGCTGCGCGACAGCCGGATCGACGGGACGGCGACGCTGGCCCGGGCGGCCGGCGAGCTGGGCGCCGCGGTGCTCGTCAACGGCTCGGCGATCGGCTGGTACGGCGACAACGGCGCCCGGATCCTGGACGAGTCGGCCCCGGCGGGCAGCGGCTTCCTCTCCCGGCTCTGCGTCGACTGGGAGGCCGCGACCGCCCCCGCGGAGAAGGCCGGGGTGCGGGTGGTGCTGGCCCGCAGCGGCATCGTGGTCTCCCGGCACGGCGGGGCGTTCCAGCGGCTGCTGCCGCTCTTCAAGGCGGGGCTGGGCGGCCGGCTGGGGTCGGGGATGCAGTACTGGTCGTGGGTGTCGCTGCGGGACGAGGTCGCGGCGCTGCGGTTCCTGCTGGAGCACGCGGAGGTCTCCGGCCCGGTGAACGTCACCGGCCCGGAGCCGGTGACCAACCGCGAGATGACGGCCGTGCTGGGCCGCCTGCTGGGCCGCCCGACGCTCGCCGCCGCCCCGGCGTTCGCGCTCCGCGCGGTCCTCGGCGAGGTCTCCTCGGACCTGCTCGCCAGCGAGCGCGTCGTCCCCGGCGTCCTGCAGCGCGTCGGCTTCGGCTTCGCGGACGGCACCGTCCGCTCGGCCCTGGAGTGGGCCCTCGCGGCCGACTGACCGGCCGCCCGGCCACTGACCGACCACTGCGACCGGCCGCACGACCGGCCGCACGACCGGCCGACCGGCGGTCGACCGACCATCGTCCCACCACCGTGCCGCGATCGGCAGGGTTTGTCCCGTCCCGGCGCCGATGCCCGCGCCCGCCGCACCGGCCGAAAACCGCCGCGGTCCCGCCGCCCGCGGCTTTCGCCCGGCAGGCCGATCGCCGGCATTGGACGACGTGCCGGCACCACCCCCGACGACCGCGGCGCCGGCTCTGCGGTGGATGTGAATCCGGCCTGAACACATTGCCCCGGACGGCCTTGCGCGCTTGGCTGACCTCGGGTTCGCCGCTGCATTGTCCTTGTCCCGTGCTTTCATGGGGCCGAACCCAGAGCACGATCGGCGCCGCTGCCACCACGCCGGCGCCGCCGGGCGCCACCACCCTCTCGGCGCCGCACAGGCGAAGAGCCCCGTCACCGGGGCAGGAGCCACGAGCTCGCATCCCCGGCCGGCCGCTCCGGGCTGCCGCCGCACCCGCGGTGCCCCTTGGCCACAAGCGCATTTACCGCGGAAAGTTGCCGCATCCCGGCAGCCTCGCCTTGGCGTTGAGGCGGATACGCTGAACTTCGTTGGTCCAACTTGACGCTGCTGTACGGGATTTACCGCGGGAAGTATTTACTGCACCATTCAGTCAGGGAGTTGGCAGGCATGACGACCGCGCATCAGGAGCAGGATCCGGGTCGCGATCCCGGCCCGGCGGCAGGACGGCCGCCGGTCGAGTTCGGGGCGGCGGTGGACCGCTTCCTCACCGGTCCGGACAGCCCCGGCGAGCGCCTCAGCGACGGCAGCCGCCGCGTCTACCGGATATCCCTGGCCGCCTGGAGCTGGGCCGTGGTCGGCCGCCGCCCCCCGGTCGGCCGCGAACGCCGCGGCGCGGTACCCCCGATGGCCCCGCTCGCCCTCCTGGACGACCCCGCCGCGCACGTCCGGATCGCCTCCGCCTACCAGGAGCGCGTCGCCGCCTGCGGCGTGCGGACGGCCAACCGCGAGCTCTCCGTGCTGCGCAGCGCCTGCGCCTGGTGGCGCGCCCAGCGCTGGATCAGCGCCGACCCGGTCGGCGGCCTGCGGCTGCGCACCCCCGAACCCGGCAGCGCCCCGCCGCCGCTGACGCCCGACCAGGTCCGCGCGCTCTTCGCCGTCCAGGTCGACGCCCGCGAGCAGGCCCTGTGGCGGCTGCTGTACGAGACCGACATCACCGCGGACACCGCCCTCGGCCTCGACATCTCCGACATCGAGCTGGGCGCCGGCCGGATCCGCCTGCCGCAGTGCGACGACGACGAGGACGCCGAGCCCGGCACCCGCGTCTACCGCCTCTACGGCCCGCGCAGCGCCGAGGTGCTGCCCTGGCTGCTCGCCGGACGCCCGTCCGGCCCCGCCTTCCTGACGGACCGCCGCGCGCATCCCGCGGTGCCCGCGCACGACCGCTGCCCCCTCACCGGCCGCGGCCGGCTCAGCGTCCGCCGCGCCGCCGACCTCCTCGCGGCCGCGTCCCGACCCCTCGCCGACGACGACCGCCCCTGGACGTTCACCCGCCTCCGCCTCGCCGGCCGCACGGCCGCGAAGACCTCGTGAGCGGCGCGGGGCCGCAGGGAAGCGCGCCTCCGCCGCGCGGATGCGAGCGGGCGGTCAGCCCCGCGCGAGCAGACTGAACTCGAAGCTGTAGCGTGACGCCCGGTACAGGTGCGAGCCGAACTCGACGGCCCGCCCGCGCTCGTCGAACGTCACCCGCTCCATGGTCAGCAGCGGCGCCCCCTCCTCCTCCGCCAGCTGCGCCGCCTCCGCCGCGTCCGCGGCCCGCGCGCCGACCGTCTGCCGCGCGCTGTGCATCCGCACCCCCCGCGCCCGCAGCAGCGCGTACAGCCCGCCCGACTCCAGCGCCTCGCGCACCGACTCCTCGCCGACGACCTCCAGCGGCAGATGGTTCCGCATCCGCGCGATCGGCGCGCCCTGCGCGCTCCGCAGCCGGTCGACCCGCAGCACCTCGGTGCCCACCGGCAGGCCCAGCGCCTCCGCGACCCGCCCCTCGGCCGGCTCGCGCTCCAGCCCGAGCAGCGCCGTGCCCGGCCGCTGCCCGGTCTCGGACAAGTCGTCGTAGAGGCTGCTCAGTTCGAGCGGCCGCCGCACCCGGGTGTGCACCACCTGCGTGCCGACGCCGCGGCGCCGCACCAGCAGGCCCTTGTCCACCAGCGACTGGATCGCCTGGCGCATGGTGGGACGGGAGAGTCCCAGCGCGTCCGCGAGGTCGATCTCGTTGCCGAGCAGGCTGCCGTGCTCCAGCTTCCCGCTGTCGATCGCCGCCTCCAGCTGCTGGGCCACCTGGAAGTACAGCGGGACGGGGCTGTTGCGGTCGACACTCAGCCGCGCGCGGTCCACGGCGGCGCGGGCGGTGGGGGGTTGGGTTCGGCCGGGCACGGCATCGAGCCTATCGGCAGCGCATGATGACGGGAAGTCCTGGCTTTAATATGTCAGGACAAACACTTGACACCGGGTCGGCGCTCCGATGTGCTGGAACTGTTGCCCCAGATCACCTCCGAAACCGGAAACGGAGCCGCCATGCGAGTCGGATTCCTCGGTGCCGGGCGAATCGGCGTCTTCCACGCCGAGGCGCTGGCCGCCCTGCCCGCCGTCGACGAGGTCCTGATCGGCGACGCCGATCCGCACCGCGCCGCCGCGGCCGCGGGGAAGATCGGCGGCAGGGCCCGCGCCGCGGCCTCCGTCGACGAGGTGTTCGCCCCGGGGGCGGTGGACGCCGTCGCCATCGCCACCAGCACCAGCACCCACGAGGAGCTGATCGTCCGCGCGGCCCGCGCCGGGCTGCCCGCCTACTGCGAGAAGCCGGTCGCCCTCGGCCTGGAGGCGACGCTCGGCGCGCTGCGCGAGGTGCGCCGCGCGGGGACGACGCTCCAGATGGGCTTCCAGCGCCGCTTCGACGCCGGCTACACCCGCGCCCGGCAGCTGGTGCGGGACGGCTCGCTGGGCACCGTCCACACCGTCCGCGCGCTCACCTCGGACGCCGCGCCGCCGCCCGCCGAGTACATCCCCACCTCCGGCGGCCTCTACCGCGACTGCCTCATCCACGACTTCGACGTCATCCGCTGGGTGACCGGCCGCGAGGCCGCCTCCGTCTACGCGGTGGGCGCCAACCGCGGCGCCGACTTCTTCCGCGAGGCCGGCGACGTCGACACCGCGGCGGTCGTCCTCACCCTCGACGACGGCACCCTGGCGACGGCCACCGCCACCCGCTACAACGGGGCCGGCTACGACGTCCGGATGGAGGTCGCGGGCACCCGCGACCAGGTCGGCGTCGGCCTGGACGCGCAGATGCCGATGACCTCCGCCGAGCCGAACGGCCCCGGCGTCCCGGAGCACCCGTACCAGACGTTCCTGGACCGCTTCAACGACGCCTACCGGGCCGAGCTGGCGACGTTCGTCGAGGTCGCGGCGGGGCGGCAGCAGAACCCGTGCGCCGGCGAGGAGGCGCTCGCGGCGCTGCTCGTCGCGGAGGCGGCCGAACTGTCGCGCGCCGAGGGGCGCGCGGTGACGCTGGACGAGATCCACGACCGGGTCGCCGCCCTCGGCGGGCTCGACTGAGCCGCGTTCCGCAAGGCTCCTGCGCCGGCCCCCGCGCGGACGGACGCGAAGCGTCCGGGCGGGGTGCCGGGGCGAAGGGGCGGCGGCAGCAAGCACCGGAAACCGCAACGTGATCCCGAGGGGGAACCGCATGAGCCTGATCAGCAGAGACCGGATCGCCGGGGCGCCCATCTCCTGGGGGGTGTGCGAGGTGCCCGGGTGGGGCCACCAGATGGACCCCGCCCGCGTCCTCGCGGAGATGGCCGAACTCGGCCTCGCCGCCACCGAGTTCGGGCCGGACTTCTTCCTCCCGGCCGATCCGGCCGCGCGCTCCGCGCTGCTGGCCGGCCGCGGCCTGACGGCGATCGGCGGGTTCGTCCCCGCCGTGCTGCACGACCCCGGCCACGACCCGATCCCCGAGGTCCGCGCCACCGCCGCGGCCTTCGCCTCCGCCATCGATGCCGCAGCCGCCCCCGGCGGCGTCCTCGTCCTCGCCGCCGCCACCGGCCAGGACGGCTACGACGCCCGCCCCGAGCTGGACGCCCCGGCCCGGGCCGCCCTGCTCGCCAACCTGGACCGCGCGATCGGCGCCGCCGACGAGGCCGGCCTCACCGCCGTCCTCCACCCGCACGTCGGCACCATGGTCGAGACCGCCGCCGACGTCGACCTCGTCCTCGACGGCAGCAGCATCCCGCTCTGCCTGGACACCGGCCACCTCCTCGTCGGCGGCACCGACCCCGTCGAGCTGGCCCGCCGCGCCGCCCCCCGGATCGGCCACGTCCACCTCAAGGACGTGGACGCCGCCGCGGCCGCCGACGTCCGCGAGGGACGCACCCCCTACGCCGCCGCCGTCCGCGCCGGCCTCTTCCGCCCGCTCGGCAAGGGCGACGTCGACATCGCCGCCCTGGTCCGCGCCCTGGAGGCGGCCGGCTACCGCGGCTGGTACGTCATGGAGCAGGACCTGATGCTGGACGCCGAGCCGGCCCCCGGCACCGGCCCGATCGACGACGTCCGCACCTGCATCGACCACCTGGAGAACCTGGCCCGATGAGCAGCAGCACGGAAGCCCCGTTCGACGTCATCACCATGGGCCGGATGGGCGTCGACATCTACCCCCTGCAGATCGGCGTCGGCCTCGAGGACGTCGACACCTTCGGCAAGTACCTCGGCGGCACCGCCACCAACGTCGCCGTCGCCGTCGCCCGCCACGGCCGCCGCACCGCGGTCGTCTCCCGCACCGGAGCAGACCCCTTCGGCCGCTGGATCCACCGCGCGCTCGGCGAGTTCCACGTCGACGACCGCTGGGTGACCGAGGTGCCGGAGTACCCGACGCCCGTCACCTTCTGCGAGATCTTCCCGCCCGACGACTTCCCGCTCTACTTCTACCGGCAGCCCAAGGCGCCCGACCTCGTCATCCGCCCCGAGGAGCTGGACCTGGACGCCATCCGGGCCGCCCGCATCTACTGGATGACCGGGACGGGCCTGTGCGAGGAGCCCAGCCGCTCCGCCACCCTGACGGCCCTTCGGCACCGCGCCAAGGCCGGCACCACCGTCTTCGACCTCGACTGGCGGCCGATGTTCTGGCCGGACGGCGACGGCGCCGGCCGGGAGACCGCCCGCCCGTACTACCGGGAGGCGCTCGTCCACGCCACCGTCGCGGTCGGCAACCTCGACGAGGTGGAGACCGCCGTCGGCACCCGCGACCCCGAGAAGGCCGCCGCCGCCCTCCTCGACCTCGGCGTCGAGCTGGCCGTCGTCAAGCAGGGCCCGAAGGGCGTGCTCGCCGCCACCGCGAACGAGACGGTCACCGTGCCGCCGGTGCCCGTCGAGGTGGTCAACGGCCTCGGCGCGGGCGACGCGTTCGGCGGGGCGCTCTGCCACGGGCTGCTCGCCGGATGGCCGCTGGAGCGCACCATCCGCTTCGCCAACGCCGCCGGCGCCATCGTCGCCGGCCGGCTCGCCTGCTCCTCCGCCATGCCCACCACCGCCGAGGTCGAGGAGAAGGCCGCGCTGTGAACGCCCCGACGAACGCAATCCCGCCCGGCGGCGATCCGCTGCGCGCCCGCCTCGACGAGATCTCCGGGATCCGCGCCGCCCAGCCCGAGCGGATCCGCACCGCGCTCGCCGCCCGGCCGCGCTTCGACCGGGAGGGCCTGGCCCGCCCGCTCTTCATCCTCGCCGCCGACCACCCGGCGCGCGGCGCCGTCGCCGCCGGCGCCGACCGCCCCACCGCCATGGGCGACCGGCACGAGCTGCTCGCCCGCTGCTGCGCCGCGCTCGCCCGGCCGGGCGTCGACGGCTTCCTCGGCACCGCCGACCTCATCGAGGACCTCACCCTGCTCGGCGCGCTGGACGGCAAGCTCGTCCTCGGCTCGATGAACCGCGGCGGGCTGCCCGGCGCCGCCTTCGAGCTGGACGACCGCTTCACCGGCTACGACGCCCGCGGCATCGCCGAATCCGGCCTGGACGGCGGCAAGATGCTGCTCCGCGTCGACCCCGACGACCCCGGCACGCTCGGCACCCTCACCGGCTGCTCGCACGCCGTCGACGAGCTCGCCGAGCGCCGGCTGATCGCCCTGGTCGAGCCGTTCGCCTCGCAGCGCGACCCGCGCACCGGCCGGGTCCGCAACGTGCTCACCGCGGACGCCCAGATCCGGGTCAACAACATCGCCCAGGGCCTCGGCCGGACCTCCGCCCACACCTGGCTGAAGGTCCCGGTCGTCGACGACATGGAGCGCATGATGGCCTCCACCACGCTGCCCACCCTGCTGCTCGGCGGCGAGGTCGCGGCCGGCGGCGACCCGGCCGCCGCGGAGGCGATGCTCGCGTCCTGGGCGCGCGCCCTGAAGATCCCCCAGGTGCGGGGGCTCACCCTGGGCCGCACCATGCTCTTCCCCCCGGACGACGACGTCGCCAAGGCCGTCGACACCGCCGTCGCCCTGCTGCCCCGCTAGGAGTTGAGGATTCCGATGGACCGCTACGTGCCCTCCGGAACCGCCGCCCGCGGCGACTGGGCCGTGGACATCGACCCGGCGCGCGCCGGCTGGGAGTACTCCTCGCTGCGCGTCGCCCAGCTGCCGCCCGGCGGCACCGTCGAGCACGACTGCGGCGAGAGCGAGTGGATCGTGCTGCCGCTCGCCGGCTCCTGCACCGTCGAGATCGTCGACGGCGACGGCGGCAAGCACCGCTTCGAACTCGCCGGCCGGCGCGGCGTCTTCGACGGCGTCAGCGACTTCGCCTACGCCCCGCGGGACGGACGCCTGCGGATCAGCAGCGCCGACGGCGGGCGGTTCGCGCTCACCGGCGCCCGCTGCCGGCGGCGGCTGCCGGCCCGCTACGGGCCCGCGTCCGGGGTGCCGATCGAGATCCGCGGGGCCGGGCAGGCGACCCGGCAGTGCAACAACTTCGCCGCGGCCGGCGTCTTCGAGGCCGACAACCTGATCGCCGTCGAGGTGATCACCCCCGGCGGCAACTGGTCCTCCTTCCCGCCGCACAAGCACGACGAGGACCGCCCCGGCGAGGAGTCGGTGCTCGAGGAGGTCTACTACTACGAGTTCGCCGACGGGCCGTCGGCCGACCACCCCGGCCTGGGCTACCAGCGGGTGTACCCGTCCCGGGAGGGCGGCACCGACCTGCTGGAGGAGGTGCGCGGCGGCGACGTGGTGCTGATGCCCAACGGCTGGCACGGCCCGTCCATGGCCCTGCCCGGCCACCACATGTACTACCTCAACGTGATGGCCGGACCGGGCGACGAGCGCGCCTGGAACATCTGCGACGACCCCGCCCACGCATGGGTCCGCCGGACCTGGGCGGACCAGGCCCCGGATACCCGCCTGCCCCTGTACGCCACGCCCTCGGCGTGAACGTCCCTGCCTGGGAGACCCGATGACCACCGTTCGCCTCACCACCGCCCAAGCGCTCGTCCGCTACCTGTCGGCCCAGTACACCGAGCGCGACGGCACCCGCCGCCGCCTCGTCGAGCGCACCCTCGCCATCTTCGGGCACGGCAACGTCGCCGGCCTCGGCCAGGCCCTCGACCAGGCCGACCCCGCCGAGATGCCGTTCCTCCAGGGGCGGAACGAGCAGGCGATGGTGCACGCCGCCACCGCCTACGCCCGCGCCAGCGACCGCGCCTCCACCTGGGCCGTCACCACCTCCATCGGCCCCGGCGCCACCAACCTCGTCACCGGCGCCGCCCTCGCCACCGTCAACCGGCTCCCCGTCCTGCTGCTCCCCGGGGACGTCTTCGCCACCCGCGTCGCCGACCCGGTCCTGCAGCAGCTCGAACTCCCGCACACCGCCGACACCACGGTCAACGACACGCTGCGGCCCGTCTCCCGCTTCTTCGACCGCATCTGGCGGCCGGAGATGCTGCTCACCGCGGCGCCGCAGGCGATGCGGGTGCTCACCGACCCGGTGGAGACCGGCGCCGTCACCCTCGCCCTGCCGCAGGACGTGCAGGCCGAGGCGTTCGACTGGCCGGTGGAGTTCTTCCGGGAGCGCACCTGGCACATCCGGCGCCCCGCCCCGGACGAGGCCGAACTCGCCGCCGCCGCCCGGCTGCTGACGTCCGCCCGCCGCCCGGTGATCGTCGCCGGCGGCGGCGTCCACTACAGCGGCGCCGAGGCCGAGCTGACCGCGTTCGCCGAGGCCACCGGCACCCCGGTGGTCGAGACGCAGGCCGGCAAGGGCGCCATCGACGGCCGCCACCGGCTCAACCTGGGCGGCGTCGGGCACACCGGCACGGCGGCCGCCGACCGGGCGGCCCGCGAGGCCGACCTGGTGATCGCGGTCGGCACCCGGCTCTCCGACTTCACCACCGCGTCCTCGACGCTCTTCGCCAACCCGGACGTGGCGTTCCTCGGCATCAACGTGGCGGCGTTCGACGCCGCCAAGCTCGCCGCCGAGCCGCTGGTCGCCGACGCGCGGACGGCGCTGGCGCGGCTGCGCGACGCCACCGCCGAGGCCGGCTGGACCGCGGACGCGGCGTGGACGGCGCGGGCGGAGGCCGACCGCACGGCCTGGCAGCAGGTCGTCGACCGCGCCCACCTCATCCCCTCCCGGGACGCCCGCCCCACCCAGGCCCAACTCCTCGGCCTGCTTGAGGAAGCGATGGCCGACACGGACGTCGTCATCAACGCGGCCGGCTCGGCGCCGGGCGACCTGCACCGCACCTGGACGGCCCGCGACCGCCTGCAGTACCACGTGGAGTACGGCTTCTCCTGCATGGGCTACGAGATCCCCGCGGCGCTGGGCGCGGCCGTCGCGCTGCCGGACCGCCATGTCTTCGCCCTGGTCGGCGACGGCACCTACCTGATGAACCCGGGCGAGATCGTGACGGCGGTCCAGGAGGGCGTGCCCGTCACCTACGTGCTCGTGCAGAACCACGGCTACGCCTCCATCGGCGGCCTCTCCGAGCAGGTCGGCGCGCGGCGCTTCGGGACGGCGTACCGCTACCGCGACGACGCGGACGGCCGCTTCACCGGCGGCCCGCTGCCGGTCGACCTCGCGGCCAACGCGGAGTCCCTGGGCGTGAAGGTCTGGCGCGCGTCGACCGCCGCCGAGGCCGCGGAGGCCCTCGCCGCGGCCCGCGCGTGGCCGACTCCGTCGGCGGTCCACGTCGAGGTCGCCCCCGCGGCGGCCCCCGGCGACGCCGGCGCCGCGCCCGCGGCCGAGGCCTGGTGGGACGTCCCGGTCGCGGAAACCTCCGAAACCCCCGAAACCCAAGCCGCCCGCAAGACCTACGAGTCCCACAAACCCACCCAACGCCGCCACCTCTGACCCCCCACCCGCACCCCACCCA
>NZ_MLCF01000105.1 GCF_001879105.1 Mangrovactinospora gilvigrisea
CCGGGCGGAGCCCGGGCGGGTGGGGTGCCGGGGCGAAGGGGCGGCGAACAGCGACCACAGCGGAGCCGACGCATGACCGTCCACATCAACGGCGAACCGACCGAACTCCCCGACGACATCACCCTCGCCGACGCCATCGCCCGCGTCACCGCCGCCCGCGAGGGCCTCGCCGCCGCCGTCAACAGCACCGTCGTCCCCCGGTCGGCCTGGCCGACCACGCACCTCGCCACCGGCGACCGCCTCGAACTCCTCACCGCCGTCCAAGGAGGCTGACGCAACCCATGACGCAACCCATGAGCACCAGCACCGACCCCCTGCGCCTCGGCGGCGCCGTCCTCGCCTCGCGCCTCATCATGGGCACCGGCGGCGCCCCCTCGCTCGACGTCCTCGACCGCGCCCTCGCCGCCTCCGGCACCCAGCTCACCACCGTGGCCATGCGCCGGATCGACGCCGCCGCGCACGGCTCCGTCCTGGACGTCCTCGCCAAGCACGGCATCCGCCCGCTGCCCAACACGGCCGGCTGCCACACCGCCGGCGAGGCGGTGCTGACCGCCCGCCTGGCCCGCGAGGCGCTCGGCACCGACTGGGTCAAGCTGGAGGTGATCGCCGACGAGCGCACCCTCCTCCCGGACCCCGTCGAGACCCTGGACGCCGCCGAGACGCTGGTCGACGACGGCTTCACCGTCCTCCCCTACATCAGCGACGACCCCGTGCTCGCCCGCCGCCTCCAGGACGCCGGCTGCGCGGCGGTGATGCCGCTCGGCTCGCCCATCGGCTCCGGCCTGGGCATCCGCAATCCGCACAGCTTCGAGCTGATCCGGGAGGCCGTCGACGTCCCGGTGATCCTGGACGCCGGCACCGGCACCGCCTCGGACGCCGCCCTCGCCATGGAGCTGGGCTGCGACGCGGTGCTGCTCGCCTCGGCCGTCACCCGCGCCCAGGACCCCGTCCGGATGGCCACCGCGATGCGCCTCGCCGTCGAGGCCGGCCGCCACGCGCGCCTCGCGGGACGCATCCCGCACCGCCGTCACGCCGAGGCGTCCAGCCCCGTCACCGGTACCGCGGAGTTCCGCGAGGTCCCCGCTTTCCCATAGGTCTTGTCACACCCTAGGTACAAACACGGCCGCATACCGGATCCCGACGGGCCCGCTCCCTACACTGTCGCCCATGGATACGACACTTCGGGACCCGCTCGTCGGGCAGCTGCTCGACCACCGGTACCGAGTCGAGTCCAGGCTGGCAGTGGGGGGCATGGCCACCGTCTACAAGGCGCTGGACACCCGGCTCGACCGGGTGATGGCGCTCAAGGTGATGCACCCCGCGCTCGCCGCGGACGGCGAGTTCGTGGCGCGCTTCATCCGCGAGGCGAAGGCCGTCGCCCGGCTCTCCCACGCCAATGTCGTCGCCGTCTACGACCAGGGCCGGGACGGCGACCACGTCTTCCTGGCGATGGAGTTCATCGACGGCTGCACGCTGCGCGACATCATCGGCACCCGCGGCGCGCTCACCCCGCGGGTGGCGCTGGACATCCTGGAGCCGGTGGTCGCCGCGCTGGGCGCCGCGCACCGGGCCGGCCTGGTGCACCGCGACGTCAAGCCGGAGAACGTGCTGATCGCCGCGGACGGGCGGGTCAAGGTCGCCGACTTCGGGCTGGTGCGCGCCGTCACCGGCGGCACCAACCACACCACCGCGGGCACCGTCCTCGGCACCGTGGCCTATCTCGCGCCGGAGCAGATCGAGTACGGCACCGCCGACCAGCGCACCGACGTCTTCGCCTGCGGGCTGCTGCTCTACGAGCTGCTCACCGGGGTCCGCGCCCAGGAGGGCGCCACCCCGTCGCAGGCCATGTACAAGCGGGTCAACGAGCCCGTCCCGGTGCCGTCGCTGCGGCTGCCGGGCCTGGCGCCCGAGCTGGACGCGCTGATCGGGCGGACCACCGCGCTCGCCCCGGACGCCCGCCCCGCCGACGCGATCGCGCTGCTCGCGCTCGTCCAGGCCACCCGGCGGGCGCTGACGGAGGCCCAGCTCGACCGCGAGCCGCCGGCGGCGCCGGTGCCGGTGCGCGAAGGGGCCGCCGGGGAGGAGGGGCCGCAGCCGATCCCGGGCACCACCGACCCCACCACCCAGCTCGCGGCGGGCCTGCCGCCGGTCAATCCGACGCGGGTGCAGGCGCTGCCGTCGGACATCATCATGCCGGTCCCGGTGCAGTGGCACGACGACAACACAGCGGTGCACCCGGTGGGCACGCCCCCGCCGGGGGAGCCGCCGCGCCACCGCGGCTGGCGTCCGCCGCACCCCAAGCGGGCCGCGGCGATCCTCGTCGCGGTGCTGGTGCTGGGCGGCGGGCTCACCTGGTACACCGTGGCGGGCCGCTACACCGCGGCGCCGGCGGTGCTGGGCCTGACGCGCTCGGAGGCCGCGGCCAAGCTGGACAAGGCGGGCCTGCACCCGGCGTTCGTCCAGCGGTTCAGCGAGTCGGTGCAGCCGGGCCGGGTGGTCTCCACCGACCCGGGCGCCGGCGGCAATGTGCAGCGCGGCGGCACCGTCGACGTGGTGCTCTCCAAGGGCCCGGAGCGGTTCGCGGTGCCGGACGTCAAGGGCGCCGGCCTCGCGCAGGCCACCCAGGCGCTGAAGGCGCGGCATCTGATCGTGGGCCGGGTGGAGCGCGCCTTCTCCTCCTCGGTGCCGGCCGGCCAGGTGCTCTCCAGCAACCCGGCGGCGGGCTCCAGCCTCGCCGCGGGCACCGCGGTCGACCTGGCGGTGAGCAAGGGCAGTCCGGTGCAGGTGCCGGACGTCACCGGCGAGGACCTGAGCAGCGCCGAGCAGGATCTGACAGACGCCGGCTTCAAGCCGGTGGTCTCGCCCACCCAGGTCAACTCCCCGGACGTGGCCGCCGGCCAGGTCGCCAAGCAGAGCCCGTCGGACGTGGCGCCGCAGGGCTCGAAGGTGACGCTCTACGTCTCGGCGGGCGCCAAGCAGGTCACCGTCCCGGACGTCACCGGGATGAAGGTCGACGAGGCCAAGAAGGTGCTGAAGAAGGCCGGGTTCAAGGCCTCCACCGGCTTCCACCTGTTCGGCGGGAACACCGTGAAGAGCACCAGCCCGGCCGCCGGCCAGCAGGCCCCGGAGGGCTCCACCGTCAACCTCGACACCGGGGGCCTGTGATGGACGCCGCCGCCTGGGACGAGCGCTACGCCGCCGCCGAGCTGCTCTGGTCGGCGGGGCCGAACCGGTTCGTGGCGGAGTACGTCGAGGCCGAACTGCCGGACGCGGGGCCGGGGCTGACGGCGCTCGACCTGGCGGCCGGCGAGGGCCGCAACGCGGTCTGGCTGGCGGAGCGCGGCTGGGACGTCACCGCCGTCGACTTCTCCGCGGTGGCGCTGGAGCGGGCCGCGGAGGCGGCGGAGCGCCGCGGCGTCGCGCTCCGCACCCGGGTCGCGGACCTGCTGGCCTTCGCCCCGGAGCCGTCCTCCTTCGACCTGGTGCTGGTCTCCTATCTGCACCTGCCGGCCGAGGCGATGCGCGGGGTGCTGGGGCGGGCGGCCGAAGCGGTCCGGCCGGGCGGGCGGTTCTTCCTCGTCGGGCACGCCGACACCAACCTGACGGAGGGCCACGGCGGCCCGCAGGACCCGTCGGTGCTGCACAGCCCCGAGGCGGACGCGGCGCTGCTGGCGCCCCCGCTCACCGTCACCCGCGCGGAGCGCGTCCGCCGCGAGACGGCCGACGGCCACACCGCGATCGACACCCTGGTCACCGCCCACCGCTGACGGGCACGCCGGCCCGGAACCGCGCACCCTCGTGCGACCATCTGCGCATGGACGCCCCCTGGCAAGCGCAGACGCTCACCGCACTGGAACGGATACTCGACGACGGCGTCCAGGAGGTCGCCGCCTACGGGTCCTTCGCCGACGGCACCACCGACGCGTGGTCCGACCTGGACGTCAAGATCACCGTGGACGGCGGGCGGCTGGCCCGCTGGTGGACGGGCGCCGACTGGCCGTCCGCGCTCGGCCCGGTCTACTCCGACACCCGCTGGGGCGACGAGGAGCGCTTCGTCCGCCGGCTCATCCTGCGGGACATGCGGCGCATCGACGCGGTGTTCGTGGCGGCGGACGGCACCTCGCCGGGGCGCCCGTCCGCGGCGGGCGGGGACGACCCCGCCGTGCTCCTGCTGCACCGCCTCCGCAGCGACGCCGTCTCCGCAGCGGTGAAGACCGCCCGCGGCGACATCCTGATCGGCGCCCACCGCGCGCTCGCCGTCGTCCAGTACGCACTGGAAGCGGGGATGCTGCTGCGCGACCGGGAGCGCGGCACCGACCGGCACCGCTTCGGCGGCTCCCGCTGGGACGCCCGCGCCGCCGAGCTGGCCGCCGTACCGCTGCCGCACTCGGCGGCCACGGTGACGGCCGCCGTCCGCGCGGCCCTCCCGCCCGCCGCCGCGCTCCTCGCCGAACTCGGCGCCGGCCCCGCCGACTTCGGCGACGACACTCCCCTCCTCGCCCTCCTCACCCGCGTAGACGCCTACACCCCGAACTAACCGCCCGCCGCGGCGACGTGCCACTCACCCGGCACCCACGACCCGCGGCCACCTCACCCCCCGAACCAGCCACCCGACCAGCCGCCCGCCACCGCGTCCCCACCCCGGCGGCGCACATCCGCCACAGCCTCACGGCGACGCGCTACCCACCCGGCACCCACGACCCGCGGCCACCTCACCCCCCGAACCAGCCACCCGACCAGCCGCCCGCCACCGCCTCCCCACCCCGGCGGCGCACATCCGCCACAGCCTCACGGCGACGCGCTACTCACAAGGAAACAAAAACTCCCTATGCTGCTGGGCGGATTGGGGAGCTGGGGTGCGCACGCATGGAGGGACAGTGGGACATGGGGCTTGTCAGACGTAGGCGCGTGCAGCGCCACGCCGCCGCAACGCACCGCCTGGACGCCGCCGTCGTCGGGTTCCCCGCCCGCATCGGCTGCCGTGTCGAGCTGATGCGCCATACCGGCCCGGAGGACCGCTCCGGCTGGCTGGCCGTCGCCGAGGCGTTCCTGGACTACCTCGGCGCCCGCTCCGCGCGCGACCCCGCGCTGCGCGGCAAGGACGCCCAGACCGCCCTCGACTCCGCCGCCGCCGCGGCGGTCGGCGCGGTCGAGCTGCGCGCCACCCGGGGCGCGCCGCTCACCGTCCACATCGGCTACCTGGGCGCGGGCGTCTCGTACAACGCCTGCCTGCCGCGCCCGCTGCCGCTCGGCGCCGCGGACGCCTGGGACGAGGACGACGACGAAAACGACGAGGACGAGGACGACGAGGACGAGGGCCTGCTGCGCGGCGACACCACCTGGGCCGCCCGGCACGACCCGACGGGCAGTCAGGACTGGCTGCAGGCGCTCTACCTGGCCATACTGGCCGGCCGCGAGTCCCGCGCCGCGGACGCCTTCGTCCGCACCTTCCCGGCCCGCGCCGCGGCCGGCGAGCGGCGGCCGGAGATCGGCACCGCGCACGCCCTGCTGGGCTACGTCTTCCGCTTCCACGACCGCCGCCCGCTGAGCGCCCCGCCCACCCGGGCGGAGGTCGCCGCGGAGGCCGAGTCCGTGCTCGCCCGCTGCGCCCCCGCGGGCCCCGCCGGCCCCGCCGGGCCCGGCGCCGGCCCGCAGCACGCCGCGCTCGCCGCCGTGGTGGAGCTGGTCGCCGACCGCCCGGACGGCTTCGCCGCGGCGCTGGCCGCGCTGCTGGAGGAGCGGCGCCGCGCCGCGGACCCGTCCGTCCCCCGCCACCTCCTCCCGCTGGACGCGCTGGCGCTCGCCGCGCTCGCCGTCCGCCGCGAGGGCTGGCCGCTGGACGTCGACTCCGACTACCTGCCCGCCTCGCTGGTGACCGGCTTCGCCGGGGACGGCCCCAGGGTCGCCGCCTACGGCCGCGACAAGCGCACTCGGCTGGGCCGCGGCACCACGGTGGTGCCGCGCGGCGGGGTGACGGGCTCGGCGGGCCGCTTCGGCCCGCGCTTCTGGGACCGGGAGACCGCCGACTTCCTCGCCGAGTGGCGCGATCCACGCGCCGACGAGCGGATGCTGGCGATGCGCCTGGACCGCCGGATGGAGGACCAGGCGCTGCGCTTCGCCGCCCTGGTGGCCGCGGACCCGATCGGCCGCGATCCCCGGCTGCGCTCCGCGCTGCGGCTCGGCGCCCAGGCGGGCGCGGGCGCGTTCCGGCTCGCCGGGGCAGCCGAGGGCGAGCGGGTGACGGTGTCGGTGGACGGCCACCCGCGGACGCTGCCGCGCTGGCGGGGCGGCCGCCGGCTGGGCAGCGCGGAGTGGACGCAGGCGGTGGCGCTGGCCCTGGCCGCGGGCGAACGGGAGCCGCTGGCGGGCCTGGTGACGGTGGCTCCGGGGTTCTTCCCGGAGGGCGAGGCGTCCACGGTGGCGGGCTCCTACCGGGCCGCCCTCCACGACTACCTGCGCGGCGCCGATCCGGAGCCGGCCACCGACAGGGCGCTGGCGGTGCGGGAGGCGGCGGCCCGCCGCGGGGTGGGGCCGCTGCCCCCGGTGGTGCTCCTCTCCCAGCTGGTCGCGGCCGACCACGAGGGGTTCGCGCTGGCGCTGGTGGACGCGCTGGAGGAGCACCGCGACCACTACTCGGTGGGCGACCGGGCGGCCGCGCCGTGGTCGTCGGTGGGCCTGGACATCCTGGGGCTGGCCCGGCACGCGGCCCGGCTGCAGGGGCGTCCGGTGCCGGTGCGCTCGCGCTATCTGCCGCCGCCCTGAGAATGGGAGCCATGCCGAGCCGCAACGTTGTCGACCGGGCCTATCGCCGCGCCTACCAGCGGGCGATGGCGCTCTGGCCGGCGCCCCGTCAGGAGGTGGAGCTGGCCACCCCGTTCGGGGCCACCCGCGGCCATCTGCACCTGCCCGCGGAGCCGTCCGGGGCCCCGTTCGTCCTGCTCAACGGGAAGAACGGGCATGCCTCGCAGTGGCATCCGCTGGTGCCGGCGCTCGCCGCGTCGGGCCGTCCGGTGCTGGCCCTGGACACCCCGGGCGACCCGGGGCTGAGCCGGCCCGAGCCGGACCGCCCGCTGCGCGCGCCCGAGGACTTCGCGGCGTGGCTGGACGCGGCGGTGGCGGCGGCGCTGCCGGACGCGGCGCGCGTCCATCTGGTCGGGCGCTCCTACGGCGGGTGGATCTCGCTCGCCGCGGCGATGCACGCGCCGAAGCGGCTGGCGTCCGTCGCGCTGCTGGACCCGGCCGGGCTGGCGGCCGTCCCGCCGCGGTTCTTCGCCTGGATGCTGGCGTGCGGGGCGGCGGCGGTGCTGCCGCGGGCGGTGCGGGCGCCGCTGGCCCGGCCGCTGCGCAATCCGACGACCGCGCAGGGCAGGCCGCTGGCGGCGTGCCGTGCGGGGGTGCTCGCGCATGCGGCGCGGCCGGGGCTGCCGGTGCCGCGTCCCTACCGCGACGAGGAGCTGCGGGAGGCGGCGGCGTCGGGGGTGCCGGCGCTCTTCGTGCTGGGCGGGCACAGCCCGCTCAACGACCCGCGGCGGGTGCTGCCGCGGATCGGCATGCTGATGCCGGACGCGGCGGCGACGGTGGTGCCGCGGGCCGGGCACGTCGTCGACCTGGTGGATCCGGCGCGGGCGGCGGCGCTGCTCGGCGCGTTCGCGCAACACGCCGAGCGGCAGCGGGCTTGTTGAGCGCCGGTCGGACGTTCCACCATGGCCGCATGACCGCATCGGACCGCCCCAAGCCCCTCTCCCCCGCCGAGATCGAGGAGGCCCTGGCCCGCGTCCCGGAGTGGACGGTGACCGACGGGCGCGTTCTGGAGCGCACCGTCACCCTGCCGCATCTGCCGGCGGCGATCCTGGTGGTGCACATCGCGCAGATCCAGTCCGAGCTGGACCACCACGCGGACATCGCCCTCGGCTACAACACCGTCCACTTCGCCACCACCAGCCACTCCGAGGGCTCCCGCCTCACCTCCCTCGACTTCACCCTGGCCGCCCGCATCGACGCCGCCTGCGCCGCCCACGGAGCCCACCCCCCGAAGTCCTGACCCACCCGCGCCCTCGCGGGCCGCGCAGCGGTCCGGGTGGGGTGCCGGGGCGAAGGGGCGGCGCACGGCAACCCCCGCCGGCCGCAGCTCAGAGGGGCACCAGCACCGCCGTCACCAGCACGCCCCCCGCCACCGCCCACCGCCCCGCGAACGACGGCACCGGCGCCTGCCCCACCAGCAGCTCCGCCGAGAACGTCCCGTCCGGAGCCAGCGCGACCCGCGCGTCCTCGAACCCCAGCCAACGCCCCGTCAGCGGGTACCACGCCTTGTAGACCGACTCCTTCGCGGAGAACAGCAGCCGATCCCACGGCACGCCCCCGTCCGCGCGCGCCAGCGAGCCCAGCATCCCCCGCTCCCCCTCCAACGCCACCAGCCGCAGCACCGCGGGCTCCCGCAGCGCCCGCGCCGGCTCCGCGTCGATCCCCACCGACCGCACCCGCGAGGACCGCGCCACCGCCGCCGCCCGGTACCCCTCGCAGTGCGTCAGGCTCCCGACGACCCCGTCCGGCCACAGCGGCTCGCGATCCGCCCCGCGCCCGATCGGCCCGGCCGCCACCCCCAGCTCGGCGAGCGCCGCCCGCGCGCACCGCCGCGCCGCCGCGAACTCCCGCCGCCGGTTCTCCACCGCCCCGGCGACCAGCTCCGCCTCCTCGGGGAACAGCTCCCCCAGCGCGGCCTCGTCCGCCCCGGGTCCCGCCTCCCGCACCGCCACCATCTCGGGCAGCAGGTCCCGCAGCACCACCGCGCACGCATCACTGGACAGGCTCACGCGTCCCGAGACTACCGCCGCGCCGCTCCCGGGCGCCTACTCCCGGACACCCCGCTCCAGCAGCGCGAAGAGCTCCTCGGCGACGGCCGCCAGCTCCGCGCGGGCCACCGCGGCCTCCGTGCCGGAGGCGATCCGCCGGACCGCCTCCTCCAGCACCAGGTTGCGGATCCGCAGCACCGCCGCGGCGGTGTACTCGTCGCGCAGCGACGCCTCCGCGCGCCCGTCCGCCGCCGCGAGCTCCGCGGCGAGCGCCGTGACGATCTGCTCGTCCACCTCGCGCCAGCGCGCCGCCAGCGCGGGGCTGTCCCGCACCACCTGGAGGAAGGTCTGGATCCCGGGGACGGCCCCGATCAGCGGGTGCCCGTCCGCCGCGAGCCCGGCGACCGCCCGCCGCAGCGCCGCCACCGGCGCCTCCCCCGCGGCGCGCTCCCGCACCGCCGCCAGCAGCAGCTCGCGCAGCTGCGGGGTGCGGTCCAGATACAGGTCCTCCTTGCGCGGAAAGTAGTTGAAAACGGTCATCTTGGAGACGTCCGCCGCCTCGGCGATCTCCGCGACCGTCACCGCCTCGAAACCGCGCTCCTGGAACAGCCGCGTGGCCACGGCCGAGATGTGCTGTCTCATCTGCTGCTTCTTGCGTTCCCGCAACCCACCGGCTGTCATGCCCAGCATCATACCCGGCCCAAAGTTTTGACCGCGGTCCAAGTTTTCATGCATACTGCGGTTATGACCTTCGACACCGACGTCCTCGTCGCCGGCGGCGGCCCCACCGGCCTGATGCTCGCCAACGAGCTGCGCACCGCCGGGATCCGATGCACCGTCATCGAGCGCGGCAGCGCCATCGACCCGACCCTCAAGGCCGGCGCCATCGGCCCGCTCGGCGCCGAGGCGCTGCGCCGCCGCGGCCTGGGCGACGCCCTCGACGAGGCGCATATCGCGATCATGAAGAAGATCATCGGCCCGGACGCCGTCCGCCTGCTCTCCGGACAGGACGCCAAGAAGTTCCGCGTCCCCGGCGGCCACTTCGCCGGCATCTGGAAGATCCGCCCGGACGCCCGCGCCGACGGCGGCGCCGAGCGCCGGATGGCCGTCATCCCGCAGCAGGTCCTCGAGCAGATCCTGGAGCAGCACCTCGCCGAGCCGCTGCCGCACGCCCCCGACGACCCGCTGCCCCGCATCCTGCGCGGCGCCGCCCTCACCGGCTTCGCCGAGGACGCCGACGGCATCACCGTCGACACCGCCGCCAACTCCGGCCCCGGCCGGATACGCGCCCGCTTCCTGGTCGGCTGCGACGGCGGCCGCAGCACGGTGCGCAAGCTCGCCGGCTTCGCCTTCCCCGGCACCGAGCCCACCATGACCGGCCATCAGATCGTCGCCGAGTACGCCAACCCCGAGGTGCTGGAGCCGCGCGGCTGGCGCCGCACCCCCACCGGGATGATGTGCTTCGGCCCCACCCCCGGCCGGCTCTTCCTGGCCCGCTTCGACGGGCCTCCGGCCGACCGCGACGCCCCCATCACCCTGGACGAACTCCAGGCCGCGGCCCGCGACATCACCTGCACCGACATCACCATCACCGGCTTCAGCTCGGCGACCCGCTTCACCGACAACACCCGGCTGGCCGACGGCTACCGCCGCGGCCGGGTGCTGCTCGCCGGCGACGCCGCCCACGTCCACTCGCCCTTCGGCGGCCAGGGCCTCAACCTCGGCCTGATGGACGCCGTCAACCTCGGCTGGAAGCTGGCCGCCGTGGTCCGCGGGGAGGCCGGCGACGCGCTGCTGGACAGCTACACCGCCGAGCGCCACCCCGTCGCCGAGCGGGTGCTCGCCAACACCCGCGCCCAGATCGCCCTGATGCGCCCCGGCCCGCACGTCGACGCGCTGCGCGAGGTGATCGGCGAGCTGCTGGACACCGTCGACCCGGCGAACGCCTTCTTCGGCGCGATGCTCGGCGGCCTCGACACCGTCCACCCGATGCCCTACGCCGGGCCGGACGAGGAGGCGCTGCCGCTGCTCGGCCGCCCCGTGCCCGATCTGGAGCTCGCCGACGGCAGCACCCTCTACGCGCACTCCGCGGACGGCCGGCCCGTCCTGCTCGGCGCCGCGCTCCCGCCGGAGTTCGCGGGGTCCGCCGCCGACCGGGTGCACGTCCTCGGCGCGGCCGCCCCCGGCCAGCCGGTCGCCGCCGCGCTGATCCGCCCGGACGGCATCGTCGCCTGGTCGGCCGCCACCGCGCCGCAGCCCGGCGCCCCGGCCGACCCGCTGCTCGCCGAGGCCCTCGCGCACTGGTTCGCCCCGGCCGCCGTCACCGCCTGACCGGGGCGTCTACGCTTCGGACCATGGCCCACCCGTCGTCCGACCAGCAGCCCTCCGTCCGGCGGAGCGCCCCCGCGCGCAACCCGGTCGGCGCCCATGTCCCGGTGGCCGGCGGGCTGGCCCGCACCGGCCTCGCCTACGCCCGGCGGATCGGCGCCGAGACGGTGCAGGTCTTCGTCGCCAACCCGCGCGGCTGGGCCACCCACGAGGGCTGGCCCGACCAGGACGATGCCTTCCGCGAGCAGTGCGCGGCCGACGGCGTGCGCGCCTTCGTGCACGCCCCGTACCTGATCAACTTCGGCTCGGCGGACGCCGAGACGCGCGAGCGCTCGGCCCGCTCGCTGCGCCACTCCCTGCTGCGCGGCGCGGCGATCGGCGCCGAGGGCGTCGTCGTCCACACCGGCTCCGCCACCGGCGGCACCACCCCCGACCAGGCGCTCCGCCAGGTCCACGAGGGCGTCATGCCGCTGCTGGCGGAGCTTGACGGCCTCACCTCGGGGGCGCCGAAGCTGCTGCTGGAGCCCACCGCCGGGCAGGGCAGCTCGCTCTGCTCCGCGATGCCCGACCTCGCCCCCTACCTCGACGCCCTGGAGCGCCATCCCGGGGTCGGCGTCTGCCTCGACACCTGCCACGCCTTCGCCGCCGGCCACGACCTCGCGGCCGAGGGCGGCGCGGCGGCCTGCCTGGAGGCACTGCGCGAGGCGGCCGGCCCGGGCCGGCTGCGCCTGGTGCACGCCAACGACTCCAAGGGCGGCTGCGGTTCGCACCTGGACCGGCACGAGAACATCGGCGCCGGCGGCATCGGCGAGGCGCCGTTCGCCGCGCTGCTGCGCCACCCGGACACCGCGGGCGTCCCCTTCGTCACCGAGACCCCCGGCGGCGAGGACGGCCACGCGGCGGACGTGAACCTGCTCCGGCGCGCCCGCTAGCCCGGCCGGCCGGGCCCGCTTAGAGCTCGGGGCCCTCGCCGGGCTCCTCCTGGTAGGAGTAGCGCTGCTCGCGCCACGGATCGCCGACGTTGTGGTGCCCGCGCTCCTCCCAGAACCCGCGCCGGTCCGCGGTCATGTACTCCACGCCGCGCACCCACTTCGGGCCCTTCCAGGCGTACAGCTGCGGCACCACCAGCCGCACCGGAAACCCGTGCTCGGCCGTCAGCTGCTCGCCGTTGCGGTGCGTGGCGAAGATCGCGCGGTCCGCCAGGAAGTCGTCGAGCCGCAGGTTGGAGGAGAAGCCGTACTCGGCCCACACCATCACATGGGTGACCTCGGGCGCCGGCGGCGCCGCCGCCACCAGGTCGGCCGTCCGCACCCCGCCCCACTCGCTGCCCAGCATGGTGAACCGGGTGACGCAGTGGAAGTCCGCCTCCACCTCGGAGTACGGCAGCGCGGTGAACTCGCGGTGGTCGAAGGAGTGCTTCCCGCCGTCCGCGGTCGCCCCGAAGACCCGGAACTCCCAGCTCTCCGGGCGGAACTTGGGCACCGGCCCGTAGTGCAGCACCGGCCAGCCGCGCTGCAGCCGCTGGCCCGGCGGAAGCCGATCCCCGTGATCCCCCGACCCTCCGCCACGCTCCGTGCTCATGGTGTCATCGTCTCAGACCCGTTCACCCGTTCTCGCGCAAGGGTGCGTGTTGCGCCTGGTGGGCCCGGCGGGTCGGTGGCAGTCTGGTGCACCATGAAGGGCAACCCCGAGGTCATCGACTACCTCAATCAGCAGCTGACCTGCGAGCTCACCGCGATCAACCAGTTCTTCCTGGAATCGAAGCTGCAGGACAACCTCGGCTACACCAAGCTCGCGAAGAAGACCCGCGAGGAGTCCTTCGAGGAGATGAAGCACGCCGAGATCCTCACCGACCGCATCATCCTGCTGGACGGTCTGCCCAACTACCAGCGCCTCGGCCACGTCCGGATCGGCCAGACCATCAAGGAGATGTACGAGGCCGACCTGGAGCTGGAGAAGGAGGCGGTCGCCATCCTGCGGCCCGGCGTCGTCGCGATGCGCAAGGCGGACGACCATGTCTCGGCGCGGCTCTTCGAATCGATCCTCAAGGACGAGGAGGAGCACGTCGACTATCTGGAGACCCAGCTCGGGCTGATCGACAAGCTCGGCGAGCAGCTCTACGCCGCCACGCTCACCGCGTCGCTCCCGGACTGAAGCCCCCGGACCTCCGCCTGGATCTCCACCCGGACCTCCGCGTCCAGCCGGGCCTCGATCGCCTCGACCGGCTCGGGGACCCGCCGCCCGCGGTCCAGCAGCGCCTGTATGCGGCGCACGCAGCCGCCGCAGTCGGTGCCGGCCCCGCACCGGCCGGCGATCGCCCGGGGGGTGCCGCAGCCGCTGGCGCGGTGCGCGCGGACCTGCTCCTCGGTCACCGCGAAGCACGAGCAGACGTACACGGCCGCGGCCTCCGGGGCAGAAAGGACGGCGGCCGCGTCGATGGGCCGCCGCTTCGATTAGGACAACCTAACCTTACCCGCCGGGGTCGGGCGCAATCAACGAAGGGCGGGCCCCACGGGCCCGCCCTTCGGGTGAATCACGTCACCGTCGCCGCCGCCGTCAGGCGTTGCGGTACATCTCCGCCACCAGGAACGCCAGGTCCAGCGACTGGCTGCGGTTCAGCCGCGGGTCGCAGGCCGTCTCGTAGCGCTGGTGCAGATCGTCGACGAAGATCTCGTCGCCGCCGCCGACGCACTCGGTGACGTCGTCGCCGGTGAGCTCGACGTGGATGCCGCCCGGGTGGGTGCCGAGCCCGCGGTGCACCTCGAAGAAGCCCTTGACCTCGTCGAGGACGTCGTCGAAGCGGCGCGTCTTGTGGCCGCTGGGCGCCTCGAAGGTGTTGCCGTGCATGGGGTCGCAGACCCACACCACCTTGGCGCCGCTCGCCGTCACCTTGGAGACCAGCTCCGGCAGCCGGTCGCGGACCTTGCCCGCGCCCATCCGCGTGATGAAGGTGAGCCGGCCCGGGGTGCGCTCCGGGTCGAGCCGGTCGATCAGCGTGAGCGCCTCGTCCGGCGTGGTCGTCGGGCCGAGCTTCACCCCGATCGGGTTGGAGACCCGGGAGGCGAACTCGATGTGCGCGTGGTCGAGCTGGCGGGTGCGCTCGCCGATCCACACCATGTGGCCGGAGACGTCGTACAGCCGGCCGCTGCGCGAGTCGATCCGCGTCATCGCCGTCTCGTAGTCGAGCACCAGCGCCTCGTGGGAGGAGTAGTACTCGACGGTCTTGAACTCCTCCGGCTGGACGCCGCAGGCCTCCATGAACCGCAGCGCCTGGTCGATCTCCCGGGCGAGCCGCTCGTAGCGGACGCCGGACGGGGACTCCCGGACGAAGTCCTGGTTCCAGGCGTGCACCTGGTGCAGGGCGGCGTACCCGCCGGTGGTGAAGGCGCGCACCAGATTCAGCGTGGACGCCGAGGCGTGGTACATCCGGCGCAGCCGCTCGGGGTCGGGGATGCGCGACTCGGGCGTGAACTCCAGGCCGTTGACGGAGTCGCCGCGGTAGACCGGCAGCGTCAGCCCGTCCCGCGTCTCCATCGGCTTGGAGCGGGGCTTGGAGTACTGCCCGGCGATCCGGCCGACCTTCACCACCGGCACCGAGGCCGCGTAGGTGAGCACGACCGCCATCTGCAGCAGCGTCTTGAGCTTGCTGCGGATGTGCTCGGCCGAGACGCCGTCGAACGTCTCCGCGCAGTCGCCGCCCTGGAGCAGGAACGCCTCGCCCCGGGCGACGGAGCCCAGCCGCTCGCGCAGCTGGTCGCACTCACCGGCGAAGACGAGCGGCGGATAGGACCGCAGCTCGCCGAGGACCGCGTCGAGCTTGGCCCGGTCGGGCCACTCGGGCTGCTGCTGGGCCGGAAGGGACTGCCAGGTGTTGAGATCGTTCAAGCTCACCCGTCAAGGGTAAGGGTGCGGCAAATCCGAGCGGCCCACTGCCCACGCTTTGAGACACACCGCGCGCCGGCTACCCGAAGAAGACGCCCACCTCGCGGTACAGCTCCAGCGGGACCGTCTTGATCTCCTTGGTCGCCTCCGCCAGCGGCACCCGCAGGATCTCCTCGGCGCGCATCGAGACCATGGTCCCCCACTCCCCGGCGTGCACGGCCTCCACCGCGTTGATGCCGAAGCGCGTCGCCAGGTACCGGTCGAAGGCGCTCGGCGAACCGCCCCGCTGGGTGTGGCCGAGCACCGTGGTCCGGGTCTCCTTGCCGGTGCGCGACTCGATCTCCTTGCCGAGCCACTCGCCGATGCTGTAGGAGCCCGTCCGCCCGAAGAAGTCCCGGGTGCCGTCCTCCTCGGGCAGCTGGCCCTCCACCGGGAGCGCGCCGTCCGCGATCACCACGATCGGCGAGTAGTTGACGGCAAATCGCCGCTCCACGTACCGGCAGACCTGCTCGACGTCGAACTTCTGCTCCGGGATGAGAATGACGTTCGCGCCGCCCGCGAGCCCCGCGTGCACCGCGATCCAGCCGGCGTGGCGGCCCATCACCTCCAGCACCTGCACCCGGTGGTGGGACTCCGCGGTGGTGTGCAGCCGGTCGATCGCCTCGGTGGCGACGCCCACCGCGGTGTCGAAGCCGAAGGTGAAGTCCGTCCCGTTCAGGTCGTTGTCGGTGGTCTTGGGGACACCGACGATGTTGACGCCCTCCTCGGAGAGCCGCTGCGCGATGCCGAGGGTGTACTCGCCGCCGATGCAGATCAGCGCGTCCACCATGTGGTGCGCCAGATTCCGCTTGATCCGCTCCAGGCCGCCCTCGATCTGCGCCGGGTTGACCCGGGACGTGCCGAGGATGGTGCCGCCGCGCGGCAGGATGCCGCGCACCGCGGGGATGTCGAGGACCGTGGTGTCGCCCTCCAGCGGGCCGCGCCAGCCGTCCCGGTAGCCCACGAACTCGTAGCCGTAGTCCTGGACCCCCTTGCGCACGATGCCCCGGATCACCGCGTTCAGCCCCGGGCAGTCGCCGCCACCGGTGAGCACTCCGACCCTCATGCGTACCTCGCTCTCACGTCCACCACGTCCGGCGCCCCGCCCGCGGAACGGAACGCGCGCCACTGCCCAGCCTATGCAGCGCCCCGGGCAGCCGCACCGCAGGTCCACCCCTCGAACGCCGGAACCGCCTACGCCTCCTCGTCGAGGCCCTGTTCGATGGCGTAGCGGACCAGCTCGACGCGGTTGTGGAGCTGCAGCTTGCCCAGCGTGTTCTGGACGTGGTTCTGCACCGTGCGGTGCGAGAGCACCAGCCGCTCGGCGATCTGGCGGTACGACAGGCCCTTGGCGACCAGCCGCAGCACCTCCCGCTCACGGGGCGTCAGCCGGGGCGCCTGCTCGGCCTCCTCGGCCGGGCCGGTGGCCAGCCTGCGGTACTCGCCGAGCACCAGGCCGGCCAGCCCCGGGGTGAAGACCGCCTCGCCGACGGCGGTGCGGCGCACCGCCTCCAGCAGCTCCTCCCGGCCGGCCGACTTCACCAGGTAGCCGGTGGCACCGGACTTCACCGCCTCCAGGACGTCCTCCTGCTCGCCGGAGGCGGAGAGCACCAGCACCCGGGTGGCGGGCGCGGCGGCCAGCACCTCCTTGGCGACGGCGACGCCGGGCATGTCCGGCAGGTTGAGGTCGAGGACGATCACCTGCGGGGACGTCGCCCGGGCGCGCCGCACCGCGTCCTTGCCGCCGCCGGCGGTGGCGACCACCTCGTAGCCGGCCTCGGCCAGGTCCCGCGCGACGGCGTCCCGCCACATCGGGTGGTCGTCGACCACCATCACCCGCACGCTGTCGCCCACCGACGCTCCCCTCTCTGCGGCCCGCCTGACCGGACCGAACGTCCGACCGAACCTACCTGGCGCCGCGCGGCACCCGGAACTCCCATTCGGCGCCCTGCCCGGGGACGGAGACCAGATCGACGCTGCCGCCGATGCCCCGCACCCGGCCGCGGATGGACTGCGCCACCCCGAGCCGCCCCTCGCCCTCGGCCTCCTCCAGCCGGCCTGCGGGGATCCCCGGGCCGTCGTCGCGGACGCTCACCACGACCTCGACTCTCCCGTCGTCCCGCAGGTCCTCCTCGACGAGCACCCAGGCGCGGGCCTCCGCCCCCGCGTGCCGCCGGACGTTGTCCAGCGCCGCCCCGACCGCGGCACCCAGCTCCTCCGCCGAGCGGCGCGGCATCGGCACCGCCTCGGCCGGGGTGGAGACCGTCACCCAGGAGCCCGCCGTGCGCGCCCGGGACGCCACCTCGGCGGCGGCGTCCGCCTCGGCCGCCGGCGACCCGGGGTCCGCCTCCTCGGCCGAGTGCGCCGCGTCCGCGGCCTCCGCGGAGATCAGCGCCCGCAGCGCCGCCTCCTGCTCGCCCGCCAGCCGGCCCAGCTCGGCGGCCTCGCCGCCGGCCTCCAGGCCGCGCCGCTGCACCAGCGCCAGCACCTGGAGCACCCCGTCGTGGATGTCCCGGGCCAGCCGCTCCCGCTCCCGGGTGGTCGCCTCGATCCGCAGCGCCCGGGTCAGCGCCCGCTCGCCGACCCGCGCCAGCGTCACCACATAGCCGATCGCTATCCCGGCGAGCAGCAGCAGCACCGCGTTGTGCAGGTTGTTCTCCACGATCGCGCCGCGCTCCAGCAGGTTGGCGACGCCCACCACCAGCGCGGCGCCGGCGCCGAACCGCCAGCCGCCCTTGATGGCGAAGCCCAGCACCGGGGAGGCGGACCAGACGGTCGGCAGCGTCGCCATCCCCGCGTGGACGGCGGCCGGCTCGGCCAGCGGCACCGTCAGCAGCACCCCGCCGGTGCCCAGCACCAGGTCGGTGCCGAGCAGCCACCAGCCCCAGCGGCGGCGGGCCTCCGCGGTGCGGAACGGGATCAGGGTGACCAGCGTCCAGACGATCACCACCGCGAGGTAGAGCCAACCGCCCACCGGATGGCGGTAGTTGTCCGCGTCGTAGGCGAACCGGAAGACCGCGTAGGCGACCGCCAGTACCCGGTAGACCCCCAGCGCCCACCACAGCGGCCGCTCCACGGCCACCGACCCGCTGATCACAGACCCACTCCTCCTAGGAGGGGGAGGAGGAGTCAGACTCCTTCTCCGCAGCCTCCGCCTTCGCCGCCGCCGCGTACTTGTCCACGTACTCCTGACCGGACAGTTTCATGATCTCGTACATGACTTCGTCGGTGACCGCCCGGAGGATGAACCGATCCTGCTCCATCCCGAGGTACCGGGAGAAGTCCATCGGCTTGCCGATCCGCACCCGGGGGCGCATCAGCCGGGGCACCACCTTGCCCGGGGGCTGGATCTTCTCGGTGTCGATCATCGCCACCGGCAGCACCGGCGCCCCGGTGGCCAGCGCGATCCGGGCCAGCCCGCCCGGCTTGCCGCGGTAGAGGCGGCCGTCCGGGGAGCGCGTCCCCTCCGGGTAGATCCCGAAGAGCCCGCCCCGCTCCAGCACCCGGATGCCGCTGCGCACCGCGGCCTCCGCGGCGGCCCGCCCGCCCGAGCGGTCCACCGGCAGCTGGCCGACGCCCTTGAAGAACGCCGCCGTCAGCCTGCCCTTGACGCCCGTTCCGGTGAAGTACTCCTGCTTGGCGATGAAGGTGACCGGCCGGTCGATGAGGACCGGCAGGAAGAAGGAGTCCGAGAAGGACAGGTGGTTGCTGGCCAGGATCGCCGGCCCCTCGGAGGGCACGTACTCCAGGCCCTCCGCCTCCGGACGGAAGACGACCCGCAGCGTGGTCCCTATGGTCGCCTTCATGAACCCGTAGATCATCGCGGACCTCCCCGTCCGGCGAAGCCGTCCCGAAGGCCACCCGAGCCTCCGCTTCGACCTTAGTGCGGAACCCCCCGCGCAGGAGGGCCATACGCACCGCATCCGCTGTACTCCCGGCTCCCGGGCGTGGCAGCATTCAAGTGCACCCCCGCTTGCACTCCGCTGTCCGACGCCGCCACCGCGCCCCCGACCGGAAGGAGCCGCCGTGCTGACCATGCCCGGCGCAGAGCCCTACCACCACCGGGGCGGACCGGTCGGCGTGCTGCTCTGCCACGGCTTCACCGGCTCCCCGCAGTCGCTGCGCCCCTGGGCCGAGCACCTGGCGGCCGAGGGCCTCACCGTCTCCCTGCCGCTGCTGCCCGGCCACGGCACCCGCTGGCAGGATCTGCGCATCACGGGCTGGACGGACTGGTACGGCGCGCTCGACCGCGAGCTGCGGCTGCTGCACGAGCGCTGCGCCACGGTCTTCGTCGCGGGGCTGTCGATGGGCGGCGGGCTGGCGCTGATGCTGGCGGCCCGGCACGGCCCGGCGGTCGCCGGAGTGGTGGCCGTCAACCCGTCGGTGCGCCGGGACGACCCGCGGATGATCGCGCTGCCGCTGCTGAAGCACATCGTCCCCACGGCGCCGTCGATCGCCGGGGACGTCGCCAAGGAGGACTCCCCCGAGACCGGCTACGACCGGGTGCCGCTGCACGCCGCGCACGCGCTGACCAAGTTCTGGACGGCCGTGCAGCGCGAACTGCCCCGCGTCACCCAGCCGCTGCTGCTCTACCGCAGCCCCGACGACCATGTGGTCTCCCCGGCGAACGCGGCGCTGGTGCTCGCCCGGGTCTCCTCACGGGACGTCACCGAGCGGCTCTGCCCGCGCAGTTACCACGTCGCCACGCTCGACCACGACGCCCCGGAGATCTTCGACGGCAGCGTGGCGTTCGTGCGGCGCCTGGCCCCCGAGGCGGCGGAGGAGCCGGCGACATGACGACCGAGCCGACCGGGCAGGGCCCCGAGGACCGCGAGGGGCCGGACGGGCGCGAGGCGACGCTCGGCAACGGGCTGGCCGCGCAGTCCTGGCAGCTGCTCGCCGACCTCGACCCCGAGGCGGCGCTGGCCCGCGCCATGCTGGACGTCTTCCGCGAGGAGGGCGTGGCCGCCCGCCTCGCCCCGCCGTCCGTCCTGTGGGTGGACGCCTCCGAGCTGGACCTGGCCCGCGCGGTGCTGCGCACCCGCCTGCCGATGCTGCGCGCGGAGGCGCGCGCCAAGGAGCTCCGGCAGGTCCGCCACGACGCGGAGACGGGCGCGGACACCGGCGGCATCACCCCGGAGGAGGAGGCCGCGTTCGAGGCGCTGGTGGCGGTCTTCGACGAGCCGGCGGCGGAGCCGCAGCGCCCCAAGGACGACACCGGGGCGGCGGACCCGGGCGCCAGCTACCGCGGGGTCGACCTGACGCTGATCCGCAAGCCGCCCACGGCGGGGCCGGCCGGCCCCACCACCCGGTCCGGCCCGCGCGACTGGTCGGCGGCGGACGAGGCCGACGAGGCGTTCGTCCCGCCGGAGCCGATGCCGATGCCGGAGGTCGACACCGCGACCAAGTTCGCCTGGGTGGCGGTGCTGGGCGGGCCGGCGCTGCTGCTCTTCCTGGCGGTCTTCGAGCCCGACGAGCTCACCGGCTGGCCGGCGGTCCTCGGCGTGCTGCTCTTCGTCGGCGGCTTCATCACCCTCGTCACCCGCATGCGCGACAACGACGAGGACGACGACAACGACGACGGCGCCGTGGTCTGAGCGGGCTCGGCGGTCGCCGCGGCCTCCCCGGGCGGGATGCCGGGGTTCAGGGCGGCGAACAGGGGCCGCCGCGGACGCGGAGCACCGCCAGGACCGGGAGATGGTCCGACGCCGCCGCGAACCGGATCCCGCGCCCCGCCAGCCCCACCGGCACCCCCGCCGCCGCAACCTCAGCACCGCCCCCGACGAACACGCCGTCGATCCGCTGCCGCGGCGTGGCCGCCTCCGACGTCCACTCCCCG
>NZ_MLCF01000106.1 GCF_001879105.1 Mangrovactinospora gilvigrisea
TCTGGGCATCAAGATGGCCGTTGACACCGCGCGCGGACCAGGCGGCTCCTACCGACGCCACACGCACCGCGCCCCACCCCGTCCGCGGCGCTTCGCGCGCGGACCGGCCAGCTACCGACGTCGCCCGTACCCGGGAGCCGTGCATCGAACCCGGACCAGGCGGCTATCGACGACGCTCGCGCTCACCCACCCCCCTGGGGCGCCGCGTATCGGCCGGCGACCAGGCGGCTACCGACGGCGCTCGCACCCACCCAACCCCGGGTGGGGTGCCGGGGTTCAGGGCGGCGGACCCTGCGCCGCGCGGGCCGCGCGTTGTTCCAGAACCGCAACCGCATCCGGCCCGCCGGCCAACGCCGCGTACGCCGCCTTCGCCGCCGCGCGCCCCACCGAACCCGACTCCAAAAGCTTCACCAGACGGTCACGCCCCCCGTACCGAAGAACCCGCGCGCACCCCACCACCTGCGCCCCCGCCCGCAACCCCCGCACGCCGAGCCGCCGGAACGCCTCCTCCACCAGCTCCGGCTCGCGCGCCTCCACCAGCCCCGCCAGCAACTCCGGCCGCAGCCACCCCGGCGTCGCCATCAACTCCGCGGCCATCGGCGCCCCCTCGCGCAGCACCCGCGCCCGCACCTCCGCCGAGCCCTTCACGTACAGCACCGCGTCCAGCGCCCCCCGTCCCAGCGCCAACACCCGCTCCACCACCTCCGTGTCCGTCAGCACCCGCGGATCCCGCGCCAGGAACGACAACACCTTCGCGCTCGGACCCGCCCCGTCGACCCCGTCCAGCAGGAAGTCCCGGACGTCCAGCGGCACCACCGCCAGCGACAGCGTCCGCGCCGCGAGCTCCTCCGCGGCGGAGCCGTCCAGCCGCGGCACCACCTCCTCCAGCACCGCCCGCGGCGCCAGCGCCAGCACCGTGGCGACGCCGACCGCCTCCCCTCCGCCGGGCTCCTCCGCCACCAGCTCGGCCAGACCCGCACCGCGCTCCGCGGCCCGCCCCCATCCCCGCGCCAACCCCAGCCACCCCGCCGCGCCGCCCCGCACCCGCGCCTCCAGCCACGCCGGCAGCGCCTCGTGCAGCACCTCCTTCGCCCGGCCCCGCACATTCGGATGGAAGAGGCAGCCCACCGGCCAGAACTCCAGCAGCTCGTCCACCGTCAGCGCCTCGCGCGCCAGCGCCTGTTCGGCCGCGCCGACCGCCCGGGAGGGATGCCAGCGGCCGCCGTCCATCCCCAGCGCCTCCCGGATCACCTTCCGCAGCTCGCCCTTGTCCTGCGCGTCCCGCGCCAGAACCGGCCGCGGCACCATCACCACCTGCCGCGGCGCCTCCTCGCCCACCGGCACCGGCTCCTCTCCCACCGGCACCGGCTCCTCCACCGCCTCGGCAACCGGGACGTCCGCCGCCTCCACCGCACCCCGCGGCCCCGCCACCAGCGGTGCCGTCCGGATCGCCTCCTCCAGCGTCCCCGTGAACCCGGGCACCGTCCGCAGCAGCACCGCCCACGCCTCCGGATGCCCGCCCACCTGCTCCCGCAGCAGCGGAGCCAGCACGGCCAGCACGCCCCGCACCGCCTCCGTCGCCCCGCCGTCCCGCATCATGCGCAACCCGGTGAGCACCAGATGCGCGGGCCGCGCCGTCCGCACCAGGTCCTCCGGCGCCAGCAGCCCCCGCCGCAGCGCCTCCTGCAGCCACGGCAGCGCCATCCGCAGCAGCGGCGACTGCGCCAGCAGCTCGCGCGGCGCCGCGTCCGACCGCACGCCGCGCTGGGCGTTGACGGCATGGCGGAGGAAGACCGTCCGCTGCTCCTCGGTGGCGTCCTCGTGACGGGCCAGCACCTCGCAGGCCCGCGGATGCAGCGGACGCTCGCGGTGCGCGGCCGCCAGCGCGGCCACGTCCCAGGCGTACGGCTCGTGGACGACCTTCCGCGCCGACGCGCTCCGCTGCCCCGGCCCGCGTGCCGTCAGCAGCTCCCGCAGCCGCGCCGGGTCGTGGTACGGCTCGGCCGCCGCGCGCAGCCGCGCCAGCGCCGCGGACGGATCCGCCGCGTCGAGCGCCTTGGCGAGCTGCACCAGGCCGCGCCCGCGCAGCATCGACGCGACGCCCGGATCGGCGAGCAACTCCCGCGCCGCGGACGGCCCGTGCACCTCCCACACCCGCAGCACGGCATGCGTCTGCAGCCGCCGCGGGGCGGTGTCCCGCAGCGCGAGAAGCGTCAGCGCGGGGTCGCCGCAGCCGTAGAGCGGGGCGATGCCGGGCCCGGCCGGGCCGGGGCGGCGCGCCTCGGGACCCTTCAGCCAGCGCACCAGCTCATCGTCGAGGGGGACGCGGCCGACCCGGTCGGCGATCCGCCGGCGCAGCGTGAAGGTGGTGCGCACGGCCCGGTAGACGGCGGCGTCGACCTCGGGATCCTCGCACTCCACCAGCGACTTGAGGACGCTCGGCGGGGTGCCCGCATTGCGCGCCAGCGCGACGCGCGCCGCGGTGGTGCCGCGCGGGCCGAGGACCGCGGCGACGACGTGCGGCGCGGGCACCGGCGACGCGGAGAGCACGTCCCGCAGCACCTCGCCGTCGAGCGCGGCGAGGCCGTCCGCAGCGTCCTGCGGGGTGGCGGCGTGGTCGAGGAGCAGCCGCAGCGTCTCGGCGACCGACCGGGCCGGCACGGGGGAGGGGACGCCGAGCGCGTCCTCGGCGGCGAGCGCCTCGGGGAGCGTGCCGCGGAAGGCCTCCAACCGGGCCCGCAGGGCGGCCCAGTCGAGCCGGCCGACCTCCAGCCCGAGCGCGACCCCGCGCAGCAGCGCGCCCGCCGTCCGGGCCGGACGCGCCTCGGCGAGCACCTGCGCCGCGAGCTCCCCGTGCAGGACGCCGGCGCGCCGGGCGGCGGCCGCGGCCTTCGCCGGCCCGCGCCGCGCGCCGAGCGCGGCGCGCAGCTCCGCGGCGGCGCGGGCCTCCTCCCCGGGGTCCGGCGGCGCCGGATACCCGGCGACGTCGCTCCGCCGGACGTTCAGCCGCGCGCGGACCGCGTCGCCGTCTTCCGGCACCGCGGCGAGGAACGCGCCCAGCGCGTTGGCCAGTTCGAAGTCCAACCCCATGCGCCCATTCTCACCGCCCCCACCGACACACCCGCGTCCCGGTGGCCGACCCGGGCCCGCCCCAGGTCCCGGGCCCGGGCGGGGCGCCGGGGGGCAGGGCCCGGGGCGGCAGACCTCACACCGTGTCAGCCGCGCTCCCGGCGTCCAGCGCCGCGTACGCGCGCCGCGCCGCCGACTTCCCCACCACCCCGGACTCCAGCAGCGCGAGCAGCCGCTCACGCCCCCCGTACCGCAACAGCCCCTCGCACCCCGCCATCTGCTCCGCCGCCTTCAGCCCCCGCTTCCCGCCCAACCGCCGGAACGCATGCTCGATCAGCTCCGGCACGCGCGAGCGCACCAGACCCGCCGTCAGCCGCCTCCGGTCGTCCGCCGTGGCCAGCAGACCGACCAGGGCGTCCGCCGACGGCGCGCCGTCCCGCAGCACCCGCGCCCGCACCTCGTCCGGGCCCAGCAGGTAGAGCATCGCGTCCAGGTCGCCCCGACGCAGCGCCAGCAGCCGTCCCACCAGGTCCGGGTCGGCGAGGACCCCGTGCCGGTCCAGCTCCCGCAGCACCTCGGGATCCGGCCCGGTCGGGTCCGCCCCGTCGAGGTTGAGCAGGAACCCGCGCAGCGCGTCCGGCAGCACCTCCAGATACCGGGCCGGCGAGGCGAGCGCCTGCCAGAACCCGCTCGACCCGCTCGACCCGGCCGACCCGCTCGGCCCGCGGAGCGCGACGAGCCGCGGCGCCACCGCGTCCAGCACCTCCCGCGGCGCGAAGACCAGGACGAACGCCGTGCGCGCCGCCTCCTTGAGGCCCAGCTCCTCCCAACGGCCGGGCGGCTCCGCCTCCTTCGCCCGCCGCACCAGCTCGGACCAGGTCGTCGACCCGGCATCCGACCGCTCCCAGGCGCGGCAGAGCCGCAGCCAGCCTTCCGTCCCGTCGAATCCGGCCGCCGCGTCCGCCAGGCAGGGCGGGATCGCGCTCTCCATCAGGGCCACCGCCCGGCCCCGCTCGTAGGGGTTGACGACGCCGCTGACCGACCACACCTCCAGGAGGTCCCGGGGCGTCAGCAGCCCCGCGTCCACGCAGCGTTCGACGAGGTCGCGGGCGCGCTCGCCGGCGCGGCCGCCGCCGATGCCGGCGAGCCCGCGCGCGATCCGGGCCAGCGCCTCGTCCCGGTCTGGCAGCGGCTCGGGCTCCGGCGGCGCCGGAGCCACGGGCCGCTCCCGCGCGGCCACCGGCTCCTCCACCGCCTCGGCAACCTGGACGTCCGCCACGTCCGCCACGTCCGTCACGGCCGTCACATCCGCCACGTCCACCGCGTCGGCCGCGCCGCGCGGACCCGCCGCCAGCGGTGCCGTCCGGATCGCCTCCTCCAGCGTCCCCGTGAACCCCGGGAGCATCCGCAGCAGCACCACCCACGCGTCCGGATGCCCGCCCACCTGCTCCCGCAGCAGCGGCGCCAGCGCGGCCAGCACCATCCGGGCCGACTCCTCCGAGCAGTAGGTCGCGAGCCGCGGCAGCACCTCCAGCACCCGCGGCGCCGGCCGGGCCGTCGCGATCAGCTCATGGGGCGTCAGCAGGCCCTGGCCGAGGCAGGTGTGCAGCCAGTCGAGCGGGACCTCCGAGATCGGCTGCTCGGCCAGCACCTCGACGGGCGGGATGTCCGACGGATGCCCGGTGGCGGCGTTGGCCGCGTGGACGAGGAACATCGTCCGCTGCTCCGCGGTGGCGTCCTCATGCCGGGCCAGCACCTCGCAGGCCCGCTGGAGCAGCGGGTCCTTGCGGTGCGCGGCGGCCAGCGCGTCGACGTCCCACGGGTACGGCTCGTAGACGACCTTGCGGACCGGGCCGTTGCTCTGGTGCCGGCCGTGCGCGGTGAGCAGCTCGATCAGCCGCTCCGGGTCGTGGTACGGCTCCGCCGCGGCCCGCAGCCGAACCAGCTCGGCGGCCGGATCGTCCGCCTCCAGAGCCGTGCGCAGCTGGCCGAGCCCGCGGCCCCGCAGCCGCTCGGCGACCTCCGGATCGGCGAGCAGCTCGCGGGCGGCACCGGCGCCGTGCTCCTCCCAGACGCCCAGCACGGCGTGCGTCTGGAGGCGGCGCTGGACGGTGAAGCGCAGCGCGTGGCGGGTGAGTTCGGGGTCGCCGCAGCCGTAGAGGGCGGCGAGGTCGGAGCCGGTCCGCCGGGCGCCGTCCGCGCCCAGCAGCCAGGCGCGCAGCTCGGGGTGGAGCGGCACCTCCGGCAGCTGCCGGACGATCCGCAGCCGCAGCGTGTACGTCACCTGGGTGGCACGGAATACGGCGGCGTTGACGGCCGGATCGCCGTACTCCACCAGCGACTTCAGAAGCGCCGGCGGGCAGCCGGGGTTGCGCGCCAGCGCGGCGCGGGCGGCGGAGCGGCCGGTCGGCGCGAGAACGGCGGCGACCACCTGCGGGGCCGGCAGCGGGGAGGCGGCGAGCATCTCGGCGAGCACCTCGTCGCCGTCGAGGGCGGCGAGGCAGCCGGCCGCGTCGTCCTGGTCCGCGGTGCGGTCCAGCAGCATCCGGAGCGTCTCGGCGACGGACTTCGGCGGGACGGGGGAGGGCCCGCCGGCCGGCGCCGCCCCGGTGGCGGCGAGCGCCTCGGGAAGCGTGCCGCGGAAGGACTCCAGCCGCACCCGCAGCGCCGCCCAGTCCGGCTGACGGACGCTCAGCGGGACGTCCTCCACCCCGCGGAGCAGCGCCGCGACGGTGCGGGCCGGGCGGATCCGCGCCAGCAGCCGCCCGGCCGACTCCGCGTCGAGCGCGCCCTGCCGGCGGGCGGCGGCGGCCAAGGAGGCGAGTCCGCGGGGCGCGCCGGGGGCGTCCAGCGCGGCGCGCAGCGTGTCGGCGGCGCGGGCCCGCTCCGCGGGGTCCGGGAGGGCCGGGACCGGCGGGCGGGCGGCGGGGGCGACGCCCAGCCGCGCGCGGATCGCGGGTCCGTCCTCGGGCACGGCGGCGGCGAACACCTCGACGGCGCTCGCGAGTTCGGCATCCATCGGCATCCGCCCATCCTCGCGGATCGCCCCACCCCGGCGACCACCCGGGGGCGCCCCGCCACCGCGGCGCCACCCCGGGCCGGAACCTCCCGCTTCCCGACGGAGCCCCTGAACGCCACGGCCGGCCGCGCCTCCCGTCCCACCGCCGCGGCGCAGGGCCGGCGGGCGCCCGCTACCGCGACGCCGCGCCCGCTACCGCGACGCCGCGCCCGCTACCGCGACGCCGCGCCCGCTACCGCGACGCCGCGCCCGCTACCGCGACGCCGCGCCCGCTACCGCGACGCCGCGCCCGCTACCGCGACGCCGCGCCCGCTACCGCGACGCCGCGCCCGCTACCGCGGCGTCCCGTCCAGCCGTCGCGTCAACTGGCGCCGATCCCTGCGGAATCTCACCCGTTCCGAAGGAGACGGCTGAACGCCACCCCCGCCCAGCCGCCGCGTCAACTGGCGCCGGTCCCGCCGGAACCTGACCCGTCCCGAGGGAGACGGCTGAACGCCACCTCCGGCCGCCCCTCCCACCCCACCGCCGCGGCGCAGGGCCGGCGAGTGCCCGCTACCGCGACGCCGCGCCCGCGCCGGCTACCGCGGCGTGCCGCCCAGCCGTCGCGTCAGCTGGCGCCGATCCCGCCGGAACCTCACCCGTTCCGACGGAGCCCCTGAACGCCACCGCCGGCCGCCCCTCCCGTCCTACCGCTGCGGCGCAGGGCCGGCGGGCGCCGCAATCACGGCGGAGCGGCCGGCGAGTGCCCGCTACCGCGGCGCCCCGCCCAGCCGCCGCGTCAACTGGCGCCGACTCCGCCGGAACCTCACCCGTCCCGACGGAGCCCCTGAACGCCACCGCCGGCCGCCCCTCCCGTCCCCATCGCCGCGACGCCGCCCGCTACCGCGACGCCGTGCCCGCGCCGGCTACCGCGACGCCGCGGCCACGCCCGCTACCGCGACGCCGCGGCCGCGGCCGCTACCGCGGCGTGCCGCCCAGCCGTCGCGTCAGCTGGTCCGCCGCCACCCGCACCATCCGTGCCACCCCGGCCCGCGCCGAGCCCGCCGGGACCTCACCCGTTCCGAAGGAGACGCTGAACGCTGCCACCGGCCGCCCCTCCCGCCCCACCGCCGCGGCCGCCACCGACGCCACTCCCTCGGTGACGAACCCGTCCTCCTCGGACCACCCCCGCACCCGCTCCTCGTCCAGCATCCGCCGCAGCTCGCCCGGCGTCCGCGGGCCCCGCCCCGTCCGGTCCACGAACGCCTCGGCCGACGGGAAGAGCGCCCGCACCTGCCCCCTCGGCAGCCGCGCCATGATCGCCCGCCCGGACGCCGTCAGCTGCGCCGGCAGCCGCACCCCCGCGTCCGTCACCAACGACGGCCCGTACCGCGCCTGCTCCTTCACCAGGTAGAGCGTCTCCGCCCCGTGCAGCACCCCCAGGTGCCCGGTGAGCCGCAGGTCGTCCACGAGCCGGGCGAGCAGCGGACGCCCCACCCGCTCCAGCGGGTCGGCCCGCAGATACGCCGAGCCCAGCTCGAAGACCGTCACCCCCAGCGCATACGCCCGCTCCTCGGGCAGATGGACGACGCAGCCCTCCGCCTCCAGCTCGTCCAGCAGGTGGTAGGTGGTGGAGCGGGGCAGCCCCAGCTCCCGGGCGATCACCGCCGCCGGCATCGGCCCGAGCCGCCCGGCCAGCAGGCGCAGCACCGCCACGGCCCGGCCCACCGCAGGCACGTTCCCCATCGCCGCTCACCACCAGATCGCCGCTCACCACCAGCCGTCCAACCACCCAGCCGCCGTCCAACGGCCGGCCGCCGTCCAACTGTCTCGGATACGAGACGCTACCCCGGTGGCGCCCCGCGCGCGGCCCGGCCCGCACCGGCTATCAAGGGAGACATGACCAGCAGCACCACGGTTCCCGTCGGCCCCGCGCCGCTCGCCCCCGCCGATGTCGTCGCCGTCGCCCGCCACGGCGCCCGCGTCGAACTCACCCCAGAGGCGCACGCCGTCCTCAAGGAGACCCGCGCCCGGATCGACGAGCTCGCCGAGTCCGGCGACCCCGTCTACGGCGTCTCCACCGGCTTCGGCGCCCTCGCCGTCCGCCACATCCCGGCCGAGCTCCGCGCCCAGCTGCAGCGCAGCCTGGTGCGCTCGCACGCGGCCGGCTCCGGACCCGAGGTCGAGACGGAGGTGACCCGGGCGCTGATGCTGCTCCGGCTGCACACCCTCGCCACCGGCCGCACCGGCGTCCGCCCGGAGACCGCCGAGACCTACGCCGCCCTGCTCAACAGCCACCTCACCCCGGTCGTCCGGGAGTTCGGCTCGCTCGGCTGCTCCGGCGACCTCGCCCCGCTGGCGCACTGCGCGCTCGCCGCGATGGGGGAGGGCGAGGTCCGCGACCGCGAGGGCCGCCTGCTGCCCGCCGGCGAGGCGCTCGCCGCCGCCGGCATCACCCCCGTCGAGCTGAGCGCCAAGGAGGGCCTGGCCCTCATCAACGGCACCGACGGCATGCTCGGCATGCTGCTGCTCGCCGCGGCCGACCTGCGCACCCTGCTGCGCACCGCCGACCTCTCCGCCGCGATGTCGGTGGAGGCGCTGCTCGGCACCGACCGCACCTTCGCCGCCGACCTCCAGGCGCTGCGCCCGCACCCGGGCCAGGCCGCCTCCGCCGGCAACCTCCGCGCGCTGCTCGCCGGCTCGCCGATCGTCGCCAGCCACCGCGCCGACCCGGACTGCCCGATCGTCCAGGACGCCTACTCGCTGCGCTGCGCCCCGCAGGTGGCCGGCGCCGCCCGCGACACCCTCGCCCACGCCGAGCTGGTCGCCTCCCGCGAGCTCGCCTCGGCCGTGGACAACCCGGTGGTGCTGCCGGACGGACGGGTGGAGTCCAACGGCAACTTCCACGGCGCCCCGGTCGCCTATGTGCTGGACTTCCTCGCCATCGCCGCGGCGGACGTCGCCTCGATGGCCGAGCGCCGCACCGACCGGCTGCTGGACGTCTCGCGCTCGCACGGCCTGCCGCCGTTCCTCGCCGACGACCCCGGCGTCGACTCCGGCCACATGATCGCCCAGTACACCCAGGCCGCCCTGGTGAGCGAGCTCAAGCGGCTCGCCGTGCCGGCCTCGGTGGACTCCATCCCGTCCTCCGCGATGCAGGAGGACCATGTCTCGATGGGCTGGTCCGCGGCGCGCAAGCTGCGCCGCGCGGTGGACGCGCTCGGCCGGGTGCTGGCGATCGAGGTGCTGACCGCGGCCCGCGCGCTGGAGCTGCGCGACCCGCTGAGGCCCGGCCCGGCCACCGCCGCCGTGGTGGCGGAGCTGCGCGCCAACGGCATCGCGGGCCCGGGCCCGGACCGCCACCTCTCCCCGGAGATCGAGGCGGCGGTCGCGCTCACCGCGGACGGCACCCTGCTCGCCGCCGCCGAGCGGGAGACCGGCCCGCTGGCCTGACGGACTGGCCTGACGGACTGGCCTGACGGGCCCTCGGACGGTCGATCGGGTTGACCCCAACGGCCCAACAAGCTGTCACATAAGCATCTAAAACGTGCAGATCGCTGGGTTCCCGGTTGGGATGGACAGAACGGATAGCCATCCCGACCGGAGGATCCCGCCATGAACCCGAGAGCCGTCCTCGCCGAGTTCCTCGGCACCCTTCTGCTGGTCTTCTTCGGCGTGGGCGTCGCTGTCGTCTCGACGCCGCTCACCGCCCAGGTGGTCATCCCGCTGTCCTTCGGCTTCGTGCTGCTGGCGCTCTGCTACGCCATCGGCCCGATCTCCGGATGCCACGTCAACCCGGCCGTCACCCTCGGCATGGTCATCTGCCGCCGGATCAGCCCCGTGACGGCGGTGGCCTACTGGGTCGCCCAGTTCGTCGGCGCCATCGCCGGCGCGGCGCTGCTCTACGCGGTCGCCAAGCAGATCCCCGGGCTGCGCATCCACGGCGCCTTCGGCACCAACGGCTACGGCCTGCGCTCCTCCGTCCACCTCTCGCTGGGCGGCGCGTTCCTCGCCGAGGCGATCCTCACCTTCCTGCTGGTCTTCGTGGTGCTGGCGGCGACCGGCAAGCACAGCCTCGCCTCCAACCCGGGCTTCGCCGGGCTCGCCATCGGCCTCGCGCTGGCGGTCTGCCACCTCATCGGCGTGCCGCTGACCGGCACTTCCGTCAACCCGGCCCGTGCGCTGGCCCCGGCGATCTTCGCCGGCGCCCCGGCGATGAACCAGGTATGGCTCTTCATCGTGGCGCCACTGGTCGGCGGCCTTGTCGCGGCGATCCTCTACATCGCCGGCAAGAAGGCCCCCGCCGAGCAGGAGCCCGAGCCCAAGCTCGAGACCCCCGCCGCCTGACGGCTTCCTCCTCGCCGCCGCTCCGCCCCGGCACCCCGCCCGCCCCGCTTCGCAGGGCGCCCGCGGGGCGCCGGGGCGGAGCGGCATACCCAGACCACTGGCGTACGCTCCAGCAATGGCCACCACTGACGCCGCCACCACGGCGCCCGCCCCCGCAGCGCCTGCGTCGCCCCACCGCGAACCCCTCCGACTCCGCTGGGCCACCCCCTTGGCGGCCCTCGGCGGAGCGATCCTGTGGCTGGCGTTCCCACCCGTCAACCTGTGGCCCCTCGCCCCCCTCGGCCTCGCCGCCCTCGTCGTCGCCGCCGCGGGCCAGCGCGCCCGCGGCGCCTTCGCCGTCGGCCTCGCCTTCTCCTACGTCTTCTTCGCGCTGCTGGTCCGCTGGCTGATCGGCAACATCGGGCCGGCCGCCTTCATAGCCCTGTCCATCGCCGAGTCGGTGGTCCTCGCCCTGCTGATCATCCCGCTGCCGGCGCTGCTGAAGCTCACCCGCCGCGTCTGGCTCTGGCCGCCGATCATCGCCGTCTGGTGGACGGCCACCGAGGCGGTCCGGAGCCGGGTCCCGTTCGGGGGCTTCCCCTGGGGCCGCCTGGCGTTCAGTCAGGCCGAGTCGCCCGCGCTCGGCTGGGCCCGCGTCGCCGGCGCCCCCGCCGTCACCTTCGTCGTCGCCCTGGTCGCCGGCGGCCTCGCCGTGCTGTGGCTGGCGCCCGCCGCCCGCGCCCGGCTCGCCGCCGGCCTGCCCTGGACGGTGGCCGCCTGCGCGCTCGCCGTCGCGATGCCGCTGCCCAACGCCGGCTTCCAGAAGGGCGACACCTCCGGGACGCTCTCCCTCGTCCAGGGCAACGTCCCCAAGGGCCGCACCCTGGAGGAGACCGCCCGGGTCGAGCACATCACCCGCAACCACTCCGACCTGACGGCGAAGCTCGCCAAGGACATCAAGGCCGGGAAGACGCCCGAGCCGGACCTCGTCGTCTGGCCGGAGAACGCCACCGACGACGACGCCCGCTACAACCTCGCCCTCCGCGGCCTCGTCCAGGGCGCCGTCGACGCGGTCGGCAAGCCGATCCTGGTCGGCGGGATCCTCAACCAGCCCGACGACAGCGCGAAGGGCTACAAGTCCTACAACGCCGGCCAGCTGTGGTGGCCGAGCACCAGCGCCCACCCCGGGCCCGGCGTCTGGTACGCCAAGCGCCAGCTGGTGCCGTTCGGCGAGTACATCCCGTTCCGGTCGGTCTTCGGCAAGTTCGGCCAGCTCCAGCTGATCCCGCGCGACTTCTCGCCCGGCGACCGCACCCAGATCTTCAAGGCCGGGCCGATCAAGGCCGGGGACGTCATCTGCTACGAGATCGGCTACGACGGGCGCGTCAACGCCAACGTCCGCGCGGGCGCCAACCTGCTGGTGGAACAGACGAACGACGCCACCTTCATCCGGGACGGGGCCACCGACGAACCCGAGCAGCAGCTGGCGATGGCCCGGCTGCGCGCCGTGGAGCACGACCGCTCGGTCGCCGTCGTCTCCACCACCGGCGAGAGCGCGGTGATCCGCCCGAACGGGACGCTCGCCGCGCACACCGGGATCTGGCAGCAGGCCCTGATCACCAAGAAGGTGCCGCTGCGCACCGTGACCACGCCCGCCACCCGGGTCGGCGCCTGGCCGGAGCTCGGCATCGGCGTCATCGCCGCCGGACTCACCGCTGCCGCGGCCGTCGCGGCGGTGCGGCGGCGGCGTTCGCCGGAGTAATCGTCCACTTACGGCGAGTTCCCGCGTTCTGCTGCCGGACGGGCGGGTGTGGGGCCAAGGTAGGTGGCATGCGATCGGCAGGGTGGGAATCAGGACGTGGGGCCGCGCCCAGGGTTCGGGAGGCCGGCGGAGGCGCGCTGCGGGTGCGCCTGCTGACGGAGCGTCCGGGCGCCGAGGTGGCCGGGGAGGTGGCCCTCGGCACCCGCGAGGCGTGGGAGGACGTCCTCGACGACCTGACGTCGACGGCGTCCGCGGCGCCGGCCCCCGGCGAGCCCGACGCCGCCGCCCCGGAGGGCGCCGCCGGCCGGATCCCGGTGCAGCGCGGGCCGCGCGGCGGCCACGCCCTGGAGGTCCACCTCGACCTCGCCGACCTCACCTTCGTGGACGCCTCCGGCGCGGCCAGCCTCTGCCGGGCGGCCCGCCGCCTCGCCCCGGACGGGCGGCTGGTGCTGCACGACGCGCCGCCCGCCCTCTGCCGCGTCCTCGACCTGCTGTGGCCGGAGGAACGCACCCTGGTGGTGTGCCCGAAGTGACCGGATCAGGGCCCGGCATCGAGGCCGCCACCGCGCCCACCCCGCCCCGCGGCACCCGGGCCGACACCGCCCGCTCCCGCAGCGATGTGACGTTCCTTCATCCCGCCCTCTTCTACCGCGGCGAGGACGAGTTCCTCGCCGGGGTGGTGCCGTTCGTTCGGGCCGGCCTCGGCGACGGGCAGCCCGTCGCGGTCGCGGTGCCCGGCGAGCGGGTCGAGCTGGTCCGCGACGAGCTGGGCACGGACGGCCACCGGGTGGCCTTCGTCGACATGGCGCGGGACGGCCGCAACCCGGGGCGGATCCTGCCCGGCATCCTGCTGGAGTTCGCGGAGCGGCACCCGGCCGCGGTGGTGCGGATCGTCGCCGAACCGGTGTGGCCGGGGCGGTCGCTGATCGAGTATCCGGCCTGCGCCCAGCACGAGGCGCTGGTCAACACGGCGTTCGACGGGCGCGGCGCGACGGTGCTCTGCCCGTACGACGCGGTGGCGCTGCCCGAGCACGTGCTCGCCGACGCGGAGGCCACCCACCCGCTGCTGCTGGACGCCTCGGGCGCGCACACCAGCCCGCGCTACGCGCCGGAGCGGATCGCGGACGCCTACAACGCGCCGCTGCCGGAGCCGAACGGCGCGCTGCTGGGCGGGGGAGACCTGCTCTTCGCGGCCGGCGACATCAGCCGCCCGCGGATGCAGGCGGCGACGCACGCGGCCCGGCTGGGCATGGCCGGGCCGCGGATCGTCGATCTGGAGCTGGCCGTCAACGAGCTGGCCACCAACTCGGTGGTGCACGGCGGCGGGACGGGCTCGATGCGCCTGTGGGCGGAGGACGGCGCGCTGGTCTGCGAGGTGCGGGACGAGGGCCTGCTCGCCGACCCGCTGGCGGGGCGCCGCCCCGTCCCCCCGACCCGCCCGGGCGGCCGCGGCCTGCTGATGGTCAACCACCTCGCCGACCTCGTCCGCCTGCACCGCGCCGCCGACGGCCTCACCGTCCGCATCTACTTCACCCTCCGTCCGCCGGCCTGAGCACGGCGCGCGGCCCCCGGGCGGGTGGGGCCGTGGGGCGGCGGGGCGGGGGCTACCGCGGGTCGCCGCGCAGGAAGCCGTTGAGTTCGGCCTCGTAGGGGGCGATGTCCAGGCCCTCGGAGGCGAGCCAGTCCGCGGAGTAGTACTTGTCGACATAGCGCTCGCCGGGGTCGCAGATCAGGCCCACCACGCTGCCGCGCTCCCCCCGCTCCCGCATCTCGCGGATGATGCGGAACGCCGCCCACAGCCCCGTCCCCGTCGAGCCCCCCGCGCGCCGCCCCAGCAGCCGCTCCAGCACGCGGATCGACGCCACCGCCGCCGCGTCCGGCACCCGCGTCATCCGGTCGATCGCCCCCGGGACGAAGCTCGGCTCGACGCGCTGCCGCCCGATGCCCTCGATCCGCGAGCCGCGCTCCGTCGACGCCGACGGGTCCCCGTCCCGCCACCCCGGGAAGAACGCCGAGTTCTCCGGGTCGGCCACGCACACCCCCGTCGCCCGCCCGGTGTAGTGGATGTAGCGGGCGATCGTCGCCGACGTCCCGCCGGTGCCGGCGGTGACCACCACCCACGCCGGATCCGGATGCGGCTCCCGCTCCATCTGACGGAAGATCGACTCCGCGATGTTGTTGTTGCCCCGCCAGTCGGTGGCCCGCTCGGCGTAGGTGAACTGGTCCATGTAGTGGCCGCCCGTCTCGGCGGCCAGCTTCTCGGCGGCCTCGTACACCTCGCAGGGGTTGTCGACCAGCAGGCACTGGCCGCCCTGGAACTCGATCAGCTCGATCTTGGCGCGGCTGGTGGACTTCGCCATCACCGCGACGAACGGCACCCCGACGAGCTTGGCGAAGTACGCCTCGGAGACGGCCGTCGACCCGCTGGAGGCCTCGATCACCGGCAGGCCGGGGCGGATCCAGCCGTTGCAGAGCGCGTAGAGGAAGAGCGAGCGCGCCAGCCGGTGCTTCAGCGAGCCCGTCGGGTGCGTCGACTCGTCCTTCAGGTACAGGTCGATGCCCCACTCGGACGGCAGCGGCACCGTCAGCAGGTGGGTGTCGGCCGAGCGGTTGGCGTCCGCCTGGACCTTGGCGACGGCCTCCCGCAGCCAGGCCCGGTACTCCGGGTCGTACCGGTCGATGTCGATCGTCTCGATCACAGGCGCCACTTCCCGACTTCTCCGCACGTCTCCGCAACACTGGCAAAACTGGTCACACGGGCAACACTCTGCCCCCAGTAAAGCGGACGCCGGATCCGAAGCCCTGCTCACACCTCCGTGGCTCACACCTCCAGACGGCCCGCCACCACGTCGTCGGCGACATCCGCGAGCCGCCGCCGGTTGGAGCGGGCATGGCGCCGCAGCCGCTCGAACGCCTCCTCCATCGGGACGGCGTAGCGCGTCGCCAGCACGCCCTTGGCCTGCTCGATGACGATCCGCGAGGTCAGCGCCGACTGCAGCTGCTCGGCGCGCACCAGCCCGCGGCGCACCTCGCGCTCCCGGGCCAGCGCGATCCCGGCCATGTCGGCCATCGCCTGCCCCAGCCGCAGGGTGTCCCCGCGCAGCGGCCCGTCTCCGTCCGAGCGGAGCACCACCAGGGTGCCGACCGTCCGGCCCCGGGCCCGCAGCGGCAGGGCCGCCGCCCGGCGGTAGCCCAGTGCCCGGCACCGCGGCGCGTAGTGCGGCCAGCGCAGCCGGGCGATCGGCCCGTCCAGCGGGGCGTCCCGCAGCGGGGCGCCGGTGCGGCGGCTGTCGTGGCCGGGGCCCTCGCCCCGGGCGGCCGCGTCCTCCTCCAGGCGCTGCACCTCGGGGTCGGAGCCGGCCACCACGGGCGGCTCGTGCCTGTCCTCCTCGTCCGCCATGAGCAGCGCGGTGGCGGCGCACCCGGCGGGATCCTCCTCCGCGGCGAGGAGTTCCCCGGCGCGCATGGCGAGGAGCGTGAGCAGTGCGCCGGCGTCGACGCTCTCCTCCTCGATCCCCCCGGACAGCTCGACGAACACGCCCGCCAGAGCGTGCGGGTGCGGATGCATAGCGACGGCCCTCACCTCTCGTGGTATCCGGCACCCGACCGCGGGCCGACTCCGGGACTCCCCGTCTTCAGTTCAATCCCCCCGTCGCGCCGTCGAGGATCCGCCCCGCCACCACCGCGGTGGAGACCCCCTCGGCGAACGCCCAGGCCTTGATCGCCTCCAGCGCCGCGGCCGTGCCGCCGCCCTGCCGGGAGGCGAGCGCCCCTGCCGCCTGGTGCACCGAGTCCCGGTGGTCGGCGCCGCCGTACAGCTCGGGGCCGTCCTCCGGGTCCGTGACGGTCTCCGCCAACGCGTCGGCCACCTGGGCCAGTTCGGCGTACCCGCCCGGCACCGACGCCGGGTCGAAGATCGCCAGGGAGCCGATGCAGCAACCGGAGACCGACATCGGCACGGCCATCACCGCGTTCAGCCCGAGCAGCCGGGCGCGCGGGCCGTAGCGGGGCCACCGCTCGGCCAACTCGTCCGCGCTCGCCGAGACCGGGCCCGCGCCGACCGTGGCGTCCCGCCCCGGCCCCTCGTCGAGGACGAACTCCAGTTCCTGCGCGGCCCGTGACACCCCGTCGGAGGCGGCCACCAGCAGCTGGGTGCGGTCCGTCCCGGTGAGTGCCATGGCCGCGCTGCGCGCCCCGCAGGCCTCGGCGACACCGGTCATGAAGCGCGGGCCCGGACGGGAGCCGCCGGGCCACTCGGCGGCGCGGCGGGCGAACGACTCCTGCAGCTGGGCCGAGGAGCGGTGGCAGGCCGCCATCCGCCGGTGGCGGCGGGCCACCCCGAGGTGGACTTCGCGTCCCGAACTGGCCGCGAGCCGCTCGTAGCGGTCCGCCTTCACCTCTTCGCGCCCGGCCCGGTCGAGGGCAGCGCGCGCCCGCAGCATGGCCGCCTCGGACCAGGCCAACCACTCCGACCGGACCTGCTCGGGCGGCCGTTCCGCCGGACTCATGCCGGAAGAGTACGCCCAAACCGGCCCGGCGCAGGGGGGATTGGGGCCTCTTCCGTCGAACGCCGAAGCGATCGGCCGGGCGGTTTGCGGCGGCCGGCACGCACCGCCGCCGGGGCGTCAGCCGGCCGACTCCTCCTCGCGCTCCATCAGCAGCACCACACCCCCGGGGTTCCCCGACAGCCGGGAGCAGCTCACCATGCAGGTGATGGACCGTCCGATGCGGTTGACGGCCTGCACCGGCTGCGGGCCCGTCCGGCGGCCGGTGGAGAGACAGGCGTCCACCATCTCCCGCAGGCCCGCGGTGGGGAGGCCGAAGTCGAGGTCGAAGAACAGCTCGTCGCGCACCTCGTCCGGACGCAGTCCCCACAGCTCCGTCGCCCCCGTGTTCCAGCTGCGCACCCGCAGCCGGGAGTCGAGCACCACCACCGCCGCCGCGATGCTGCCCATCACCCCTTCGAGGAACTCCCGGACCTCGTCGAGTTCGTCCGAACGGGTGCGGAGCTCGTCGTTGATGGTCTCCAGTTCCTCGTTGGTGGACTGGAGTTCCTCGTTGGTGGTCTCCAGCTCCTCGTTGGTGGACTGCAGCTCCTCGTTGGTGGTCTCCAGCTCCTCGATGCTCGACTGGAGCTCCTCGTTGGTGGTCTCCAGCTCCTCGTTGGTGGACTGCAGCTCCTCGTAGGCGGTCTCCAGCTCCTCCCGCGCCTGCTTCAGCTCCGCCTTGAGCCGCGTCGTCACCGTCACGTCGGTGAAGACCAGGGCGGTGGCCATCGCCGTGCCGGCCGGGCCGGTGAGCGGCTGCACCACGATGTCCAGGTGGCGGGTGCCGGTCTCGCCGCGCCACTCCGCGCCGGGCACCCGCACCGTGCGGCGCTCCCGCATCGCCTGCTCGATCAGCGAGCGCAGCTCCACCGGCCGGTAGGAGACCTCCAGGTCGCGGAAGGGCTGGCCCTCGTCGGACTCGGAGAGCCCGAACAGCTCCCGGGCCCGCTGGTTGACCTGCACCACCAGCCCTTCCCCGTCCACCGTGATGGTGGCGACGGGGGACGCCTCCAGGGTCTGGTCGCGCAGCACCCGGGCGTGCGCCTGGAGGCGGTCCGGGTCGGCCGCGTCGGCGGGCTCCCGCGCGGACACCTCGAACGCCCGGCCGTCCTCGCCGGGAAGTCTGCGGAAGAAGCGTTGCGCCATGTCCACCACCTCGAACCGCTCGCCGTCGTTGAGCAGCATCTCGGCCTTGCCGAGGAAGAGGACGCCGCGTTCCCTGAGCGCGAAGTGGAAGCGGTCCACGATCCGTGCCTGCGCCTCGGCGTTGAAGTACATCAGGGTATTGCGGCACACCAGCAGATTGAGGCGGGAGATCGGCGCGTCCCGGGTGATGTCGTGCCGACCGAAGATCACCCGGCGGCGCAGGTCCGAACGGAAGGCGAAACGGCCCCCGTTGGGCTCGAAGTACTTCTCCCGAAGCTCCTCCGGGAGCGGCTCCAGCGCCTTCGGGCCGTAGAGGCCGGAGCGGGCGTCGCGCAGCGCGTCCTCGTCCACGTCGGTGCCGTAGATCTTCACCCGGCGGATCGCCTCGGCCACCCCCAGCGCCTCGGCGAAGACCATCGCCAGGGAGTACGCCTCCTCGCCGCTGGAGCAGCCGGCGCTCCACACCCGGATCTCCTCGTCCGGGTCGACGTCGGCCACCAGCTCCGGGACCACCTGCGTCCGGAGGTTCTCCCAGGCGGGCCCATCCCGCAGAAAGGACGTCACATTGATCAGAATCGTGGTGAAGAGCGTGGCGAACTCGCTCGGGTCCGCCTCCAACAGGTCCCGGTACTCCTGGTACCCGGGAACCCCCGCATCACTCATCCGCTTGCGGATCCGCCGCCCGAGCGACGTGCGCCGATACCCGGTGAAATCGAATCCGCGGGAATCGCGCAGGAACTCCAGGAGCTTCTCCAGCCCCGCATCGCCTTCACCCTGAGCCGTGGTCACACCGCGGAGCCTAGTGCCCTTCAGGCCGCCGAAGGCGGAGCAGGAGGCAGCCGGAGGGCGCAGGCGTGGCGGCGAGCGCCCGGCGGCGGCTATGGTCGGGCCACGGGCTCGATCACGGCACGAAACGCGCCGGAAACGCCCGATGGGAGACACTCGGTCCCATCGGGCGGCGTCGCCCGCGAGACCCGTGCACAGCGAAGGGACGCCATGGACAAGCAGCAGGAATTCGTGCTCCGCACACTGGAGGAGCGCGACATCCGGTTCGTCCGGCTGTGGTTCTCCGACGTGCTCGGATTCCTGAAATCCGTCGCGGTCGCGCCGGCCGAGCTGGAGCAGGCCTTCGCCGAGGGGATCGGCTTCGACGGGTCCGCGATCGAGGGCTTCGCGCGGGTGTACGAGTCCGACATGCTCGCCAAGCCGGACCCGACGACGTTCCAGATACTGCCGTGGCGCGCCGAGTCCCCGGGCACCGCCCGGATGTTCTGCGACATCCTGATGCCGGACGGCTCCCCGTCCTACGCCGATCCGCGCCAGGTCCTCAAGCGCACCCTGGAGCGCTCCTCCGACCTGGGCTTCACCTTCTACACCCACCCCGAGATCGAGTTCTTCCTGCTGAAGGACAAGCCGCTGGACGGCACCGAGCCGAGCCCGGCCGACCAGTCCGGCTACTTCGACCACACCCCGCAGCCCGTCGGGCACGACTTCCGCCGCCAGGCCATCACCATGCTGGAGGCGATGGGCATCTCGGTGGAGTTCAGCCACCACGAGGGCGCCCCCGGCCAGCAGGAGATCGACCTGCGCTACGCGGACGCGCTCTCCACCGCGGACAACATCATGACGTTCCGCCTGGTGATGAAGGAGGTGGCGCTGGAGCAGGGCGTGCACGCCACCTTCATGCCGAAGCCGTTCTCCGACCACCCCGGCTCGGGCATGCACACCCACCTCTCGCTCTTCGAGGGCGACCGCAACGCCTTCTACGAGGCCGGCGCCGAGTACCAGATGTCCAAGACCGGCCGCTCCTTCATCGCCGGGCTGCTGCGGCACGCCGGCGAGATCGCCGCCGTCACCAACCAGTGGGTCAACTCCTACAAGCGGATCTGGGGCGGCTCGCAGCGCACCGCCGGCGCGGGCGGCGAGGCCCCGTCCTACATCTGCTGGGGCCACAACAACCGCTCCGCGCTCATCCGGGTGCCGATGTACAAGCCCGGCAAGGGCCAGTCGACGCGGATCGAGGTGCGCTCCCTCGACGCGGGCGCCAACCCCTATCTGGCCTACGCGGTGCTGCTCTCCGCGGGGCTGAAGGGCGTCGAGGAGGGCTACGAGCTGCCGCTGGGCGCCGAGGACGACGTCTGGGCGCTCTCGGACGCGGAGCGCCGAGCGATGGGCATCAAGCCGCTCCCGCAGAACCTGGGCGAGGCGATCGACCTGATGGAGCACAGCGAGCTGGTCGCCGAGACCCTGGGCGAGCACGTCTTCGACTTCTTCCTGCGCAACAAGAAGGCGGAGTGGGAGGAGTACCGCGCCCAGGTCACCCCCTTCGAGCTGAAGCGCTACCTCCACCTGCTGTAAGCAGCCGACCCACCCCGCCCCGCACCCACCCCGGGCGGGGTGCCGGGGCGAAGGGGCGGCGACAGCAACCCAGACGGCGCCGACGGCTACGCTGCACCGTAACCAAGTGAGCAGCCCCCCACCGGAGGTGCCGTGCGCCCGACCACCCACCTCGCCCGCCTCGCCCGCGCCGGCTTCACCGCACCCGCCGCCGCCGACAAACTGCTGCAGACCCCCGCCCTCCAGCCGCTCCGCGACAACCCCCTGCTGCTCGACGCCCTCGGCGACACCCCCGACCCGGACCTCGCGCTCCGCTCGCTCTCCCGCCTCGCCGAGTCCCTCGACGCCGAGGACCCCGCGCACCGCCGCACCCTGCTGGACACCCTCGGCGGCGCCAAGCCGCTCCGCGACCGCCTGCTCGGCGTCCTCGGCTCCTCCGCCGCGCTCGGCGACCACCTCGCCCGCCACCCCCAGGACTGGCACGCCCTCGTCACCTACGAGGTCGCCGACATGCACCCCGGCGCCGGCGAGTTCCGCCGCATCCTCGACGAGGCCGTCCGCGCCGTCGCCGAGACCGACGAGCAGGTGCGCGTCGCCATCGGCGGCCCCCGCACCGCCGCCGACGCGCTGCGCGCCGCCTACCGCCGCTGCCTGCTCACCATCGCCGCCCGCGACGTCTGCGGCACCGCCGACGTCACCCAGGTGGCCGCCGAGCTCGCCGACCTCGCCGCCGCCACCCTGCAGACGGCCCTGGACATCGCCGCCGCCGAGCACCCGGAGGACGCCGCCGCGGTCCGCCTCTCCGTGATCGGCATGGGCAAGGCCGGCGGCCGCGAGCTCAACTACGTCTCCGACGTCGACGTCGTCTTCGTCGCCGAACCCGTCGAGGCCCCCGGCGCGGACCAGGACGAGACGGCCTCCCTCGCCGCCGCCACCCGGCTCGCCTCCCGGATGATGCGGCTGTGCTCCGACACCACCGTCGAGGGCACCATCTGGCCCGTCGACGCCAACCTGCGCCCCGAGGGCCGCAACGGCCCCCTGGTCCGCACGCTGGCCAGCCACCTCGCCTACTACCAGCGCTGGGCCAAGACCTGGGAGTTCCAGGCCCTGCTGAAGGCCCGTCCGCTCGCCGGCGACGAGGACCTCGGCCGCCGCTACCTCGAGGGCGTCGACCCGCTGGTGTGGCAGGTCGCCGACCGCGACAACTTCGTGACGGACGTTCAGGCGATGCGCCGCCGGGTGGTCGCCAACATCCCGCGCGGCGACCGCGACCGCGAGCTCAAGCTCGGCCCCGGCGGGCTGCGCGACGTCGAGTTCGCCGTCCAGCTGCTGCAGCTGGTGCACGGCCGCACCGACCCCGAACTGCGCTCCGGCAACACCCTGGAGGCGCTCCAGGCGCTCGCCGCCGGCGGCTACATCGGCCGCGCCGACGGCGCCGCCCTCGACGACGCCTACCGCTTCCTGCGCACCCTGGAGCACCGCATCCAGCTGCACCGGCTGCGCCGCACCCATCTGCTCCCGGAGGACGAGGAGGACCTGCGCCGCCTCGGCCGCGGCCTGGGCCTGCGCGCCGAACCGGTCACCGAGCTGCTCGCCGAGCGCCGCCGGCACGCCAAGGAGGTGCGCCGCCTCCACGAGAAGCTCTTCTACCGGCCGCTGCTGGACGCCGTCGCCCGCCTCGGCCCGGACGAGGCCGGCGCCCCCGCCCTCTCCGAGGAGGCCGCCCGCACCCGGCTCACCGCCCTCGGCTACGCCGACCCGGCCGCCGCCCTGCGGCACCTGTCGGCGCTCGCCTCCGGCGTCAGCCGCAAGGCCGCCATCCAGCGCACCCTGCTGCCGGTGATGCTCGGCTGGTTCGCCGACTGCGCCGACCCGGACGCCGGGCTGCTCGCCTTCCGCCGCGTCTCCGACGCGCTCGGCAAGACGCCCTGGTACCTGCGGCTGCTGCGCGACGAGGGGGCCGCCGCCGAGTCGCTGGCCCGCATCCTCGCCTCCGGGCGGTTCGCCCCCGACCTGCTGCTGCGCGCCCCCGAGGCGGTCGGCATGCTCGGCGACGCCGACGGTCTGCTGCCGCGCCGCCGCGCCGCCCTGGACACCGAGGTGCGCGCCACCGTGGAGCGCCACTCGGCCGGCGACGGCACCCCCGAGCAGGCGGTCGCCGCCGTCCGCGGGGTGCGCCGCCGGGAGCTGTTCCGGATCGCCGCGGCCGACGTCCTCGGCCTGCTCGGCACCGGCGACGGCCAGGTGCAGGCGGGCAGTTGGGACGAGGACGGGCCCAGCCCCGTGGAGGCGATCCACGAGCGCGCCCTCGACGAGGGCTTCGCCGCCGCCTTCGGCCAGGCCGTGGACGCCGCCGGCACGGCCCTGTCCGACGTCAACGCCGCCGCCCTGGGCGGGGCGCTGCGCGTCGCCGTCGCCGCCGTGGAGCGGCGCCGCGGCGGCGACCCGCTGCCCACCCGGCTCGCGGTCATCGGCATGGGCCGGTTCGGCGGCCATGAGCTGGGCTACGGCTCCGACGCCGACGTCCTCTTCGTCCACGAGCCGCTGGCGGGCGCCGGGGACACGGAGGCCACCGAGGCCGCCAACGCCGTCGCCCACGAGCTGCGCCGGCTGCTCCAACTCCCGGCCGGCGACCCGCCGCTGATCGTCGACGCCGATCTGCGGCCGGAGGGCCGGCAGGGTCCGCTGGCGCGCACCCTGGCCAGCTACGCCGCCTACTACCGGCGGTGGTCGCAGGCGTGGGAGGCGCAGGCGCTGCTGCGCGCCGAGCCGGTCGCCGGGGACGCCGAGCTGGGGGAGCGGTTCACCGCCCTCATCGACCCGCTGCGCTACCCGGCCGACGGCCTCTCCGAGACCGATCTGGTGGAGATCCGCCGCATCAAGGCCCGGGTGGAGACCGAGCGGCTGCCGCGCGGCGCCGACCCCACCACCCATGTCAAGATCGGCCGCGGCGGCCTCGCCGACGTCGAGTGGACCGTCCAGCTGCTCCAGTTGGCGCACGGCCACCGGGTGCCCGAGCTGCGCACCACCCGCACCCGCGCCGCGCTCGCCGCGGCGGCCGGCGCCGGCCTGCTCGACCCGGACGACGCCCGGGTGCTGGACGACGCGTGGGTGGAGGCCACCCGGGTGCGCAACGCGGTGATGCTGGTGCGCGGCCGGGCCGGCGACACCTTCCCCGCCCAGCCGCGCGAACTGGCCGGGGTGGGGCGGCTGCTCGGCAACGGCGCGGGCCGCGCCGGGGAGGCGATCGAGGACTACCGACGGCTCACCCGCCGGGCCCGCGCGGTGGTCGAGCGGGTCTTCTACGACAGCTGAGGACCGGCGGGGAATCGGCTGAGAACCGGCTGTGCGCCGAGCGGGAGCCGACCGGACGGCGGTCGGCCCCCGGCCGGGCGGGGGGCGCCTCAGGTGATGCGCCGCGCCCCGGCCCGCTCGTCCTTCCGCTCCGCCGCGGCGGCCTCATTCAGCGCTACCGGAGAGTTAGGTCGGCGGTCAGCGTCGACCGCCTGCCCGTACGCGACGCGCCGCTCCTGCACCGGGATGCGCGGGAAGCGGAACGCCCACCGCCCGTAGAGCGCCGCCGAGGCCCCGAATCCGGCCGCCAGGCAGACCAGCCCGCCCGCGGCGTCCAGCAGGAAGTGGTTGGCGGTGGAGATGATGACCACCAGCGTGCCCACCGGGTACAGCAGCCCCAGCACCCGGATCCAGCGGTTGCGGGCCAGGCACCACACCGTCACCCCGACCCACGCCGACCAGCCGATGTGCATCGACGGCATCGCCGCGTACTGGTTGAACGCCCCGGCCGTGCTGCCCGAGTCGAACGCGGCCACCGTGTGGTTGACCGCCACCGTGTCGATGAACCCGCCGCCCGCCATCAGCCGCGGCGGCGCCAGCGGGAAGACGTAGAACCCGACGAGCGCCAGGCCGGTCGTGACGAAGAGCGCCGTGCGGGCCGCCGCGTAGCGGCCCGGATGCCAGCGGAAGAGCCACACCAGCACGGCGATCGTGAAGACGAAGTGCAGCGAGGTGTAGTAGTAGTTCATCGGCACGATCAGCCAGTGGACGCTGCCCACCGCGTGGTTGACGGCTCGTTCGGCGTCGAAGTGCAGCAGCTTCTCGAAGCCGTGGATGGCGCGCGCGTTGTGCTGGGCCGCGGTCTCCTGCTCGGGCACCGCGTTGCGGATGACCGAGTACAGCCAGTAGGAGAAGGCGATCAGCACCAGCTCCAGCCAGAGCCTGGGACTTCCGGGTGAGCGGAAATGCCCCCGGACGGCCCGCGCTCCAAGACGCGGGCCCGAACGCAGGAGTCGCGCGGCGCGTTGGGCCGCTGTCTCGGTTGTCGGAGCCCCCATGGGGGGACAGTCTGCCAGACCGCCGGACACCACCCGATCATTCCCCGGTGCCTTTCCGTACGACGCCCGTCCACCGTGGGGAGTAGGGGTAACCGGGGGTGATCCCCCGACCGGGCCGACCGGATCGGCTTCTCCCTCCGGATCCGGGGGGACCCCCGGGGCGAAGGTGCGCCTGGTGTGGCTCACCGTGACCGTCACCTCCTGGCGCTGTTCCGTGCGCTGAGAACCGGCTGCGGCCGGGCGGTATTCCACGCTACCCCCGGCGTATGCCGCCGGGCCCGTCGGAATTGGCCGTGCCGTCACCCGGCCGTGCGGGGCCCGGGCGGGCTCAGCCACCCAAATGGGCGCGGATGCGCTCCGGCAGCCGATCGGGGGACGGGCCGAGCGGGCCCCACGGCCCGGCCACCTCCAGGTACGGGACGGCGGGGCCGTCCGGATCGGCGGCGGTCTCCTCGCGCGGCAGGCGCAGCAGCCGGTCGGCGAGCTCGCCGAGGTGGCGGCCGATCTGCACGGGGGTACGCAGCCGACGGTCCGTCAGCACCGCCAGCACCCGGCACTCCTCGCAGAGCGCGGGGCGCTCGGCGGGATGGCCGGAGAGGTCCGCGGGGCGGCGCAGCACGGCGGGGCCGTGCAGCGGGTTGAGGTCGCAGAGGCCGAGCGGGGACGCCTCCGGGTCGCCGGCGTCCCGGGCGGGGCCGCCGGCGCGCAGCTCCAGGCGGCCCAGCATGCCGAGCACCGCCACGGCGAGGCTGCCGGCGGCCGGCGAGACGCGCCGCGAGTCCCAGGCCCCGGCGTCGCGCGGGCGGCGCAGGTCCGCGTCGAGGTCGCGGCCGGCGTCGCGGTAGTCCGCGGCGCGGGCGGCGCCGGGGGCCTCCGGCGGGACGGCGTCCAGCGCGCGTTCCAGGGCGGCCAGTTCGGCGGCGGCGAGCCGGGCCAGGTGCTCGGCGGACGGCCGCGGGGCGGCCTGCGGATTGCCGATCGGGCCGTCCGGGCGCTCCGGATCCGCGAGCCGCAGGGCGCGGCGGCCCTCGGCGGCGCGCCCGGCGAGGCGCCATGCGGCGTAGACGAGCAGGGCGGCGCACGGTCCGATCAGGGTGAGGCCGGGCCAGAACGGGCCGGAGAAGAACGACGGCTTCCCGGTGAGGTACTTGGCGCTGGCCCCGGGGGAGGCGTGCGCGGGGCTGGCGTGCGCGGCGGGGAGCCGCGGGAGCTTCTCCACCAGCGTGACGAGCTGCGTCAGCCGCTGCGGGAGCCGCCCCGCGGACTCGGTGCCCGCGGCCGAGCCGGCGTCCGGCGGGTAGGCGACGGCCCTCGGCAGCTGGGCGGGCAGCCGGCGGCCGATGCCGTAGGCGGCGGCGTTGATGCCTCCGTCGGGGGAGTCGGCCTGGACGTAGAGGCCGGGGGCGCGCAGCCTGCGGTGCACGGCCTGCAGGAAGTAGTCGGCGTTTCCGCCGGACTCGTCGTCCGAGGTGAGCGGGATCATCACCAGGTGGACGGGCACCGTCGACCGCGCCAGCGCGGCCGCGATGGCGGCCCGCTCCGGGGCGTTGACGCCCGCGGTGGTCTCCGGGTCGTAGTACACCGTCCCGCGCCGCAGCCCGGCCGCGACCCGGTCCACCCGGGCCCGCAGATCCGCCTTCGTCGCCCGCGGCTCGTGATCCCGCACCGTGGCCGCCGAAGCGGCCCCGGCCCCGCCTACAACCACCACCACCCCCAACATCCCCCCGGCCACCAACCGCCCCCACCACCAACGCGCCAC
>NZ_MLCF01000107.1 GCF_001879105.1 Mangrovactinospora gilvigrisea
CCCCGCGGAGGAGCGGCTGCGCCCCCACTGGTCCGTCACCTGGGCGCTCCCCGTCGCCGAGGACGACACCCCCCTCGCCGAGACGGCCGCCGCGCCCGCCGCGCCCGTCGTCCACGCCCCCACCCCCACCGACGAGCCCCAGCCGCTGCCTGCGCTGCTCATCGCCTCCGTCCCGCTCGACCCCACCCGCCGCCACCTCGCGCCCGGCCCGCTCGCCGACCACCTCGCCGACCGCGCCGCCGAGGGCTACGTCCGGCTGCTGCGCGCCGGCGCGCCCGGCGAGGCCAACCTCGCGCTGGTCCCCGAGCCGCTCGGCACCGGCGGCGCCTTCGACGGCCGGCTGCGCGCCGCCGTGCTGAAGGCGCTGCCCCGCACCCCGATCCTCGCCGCCGCGGACGGCACGGCGGTCCGCCCCGACCAGGCGGTGGTGCTGGAGAGCGGCACCGCCGAGCTGGTCGCGGCGCTCTCCGACGTGGTCGCCGGGCTGCTGCCCGCCGGGCTGGAGCGGCACCGCGCGCTGCCGCGGCTCGGCGTCCGCCGGCTGGCGATGGGGGAACTGGTCGACTCGCTCGCCGGGTTGGAGCGCGAGCCGTCCTGGTGGCACCGCCTCTACGCGGCGCTGGCCCGCTCCGCCGCCGATCCGGACGCGCTGGGCAGCCTGCCGGTGCCGCTCGCCGACGGCCGCAGCGTCCTCGGCCCGCGCCGGGTGCTGCTCTGGGACGCCTCCTTCGCGGACGGCGACGGCGGCAGCCCGCTGGACGTCCTCGACCTCAAGGTGGCGCACCCGGAGGCGTCCCACCCGCTGCTGGAGAAGCTCGGCGCCGCCCCCGCGAGCCCGGCCGCCGCACTGACGTCCCCTCAGGTCCGGGCCGCGGTGGCCCGCTCGCTCGACGAGTCCGCGGACGACCCCGCCTTCGCCGAGGAGACCGCGGAGGCGGTGCTCCGCCTGGTGCGCGCCGCGTCCCCCGCCCCCGGCGAGCACCCGTGGCTCGCCGCGCTCGCCCTCACCGACGACTACGGCGACCCGGCCCCGGCCGGCGAACTGGCCCTGCCGGGCAGCCCGCTCGCGGAGCTGCTCGACCCGGAGGAGGCCGGGATGGTCGCCGACGGCCTGGTGGAGCGGTGGGGGAGCGAGGTGCTGCTGGCCGTCGGGGTGGCCGCGGAGCCGGTGCTGCTCGGCGCCGACGACGCGGTGCTCGACCCGGACGACCCCGACGCGCTGGAGCTGCCGGTGCGCGCCGCCGGCGAGGGAGGCCCGGCGGTGGCGCCGGACGGCATCGAGGAGTGGTGCGAGGACGTCCTCGACGAGGCGGGCGGCGACGGCCCCGTCCCGCCGGTCGCCGCCGAGCTGCTCGCGGTGCGCGATCTGGACCTGGTGGCCGAGGACGCCTGGCCGCGGGCGCTGGGCCTGCTGGCCCGGCCGCCGCTGCGGGCGGCGGTGACGGAGCCGGTGCGGGTGCTGCTGCCGGACGGCTCGGTGGCGTCCGCGCCCTCGTACACCGCGTGGTGGCTGCGCGGGCATCCGGTGCTGGGCGGGCGGCGCCCGTCCGATCTGCGGGCGCCGGACGGGGACCCGCTGCTGGCCGGCCTCTTCGACGAGGCCGCGGAGCTGGGCGGGGTGGCCGGCCTGGACGAGGCGTTCCTGCGCGCGGTCGGGGTGCGCACCAGCCTGGCGGCCCTGCTGGACGAGCCGGACGGCGTCGCCGAGGTGCTGGCCCGGCTCGCCGATCCGGAGCGGGCGCTGACGCCGGCCCAGTTGCGCGCCCTCTACGGGGCGCTGGCGGAGGCGGAGCCGGACGCCCCGGCGGACGAGCGGCCCGATCTGGTGCGGGCGCTGGGTCCGTCGGGCACGTCGACGGCGGTGGTGGACGCGGCCGAGGCGATCGTCGCGACCAGCCCGGACCTGCTGCCGCTGGTGGCGGGCCGGGCGCTGCTGCCGGTCCCGCCGGAGTGCGCGGAGGCGCTGGCGGACCTGCTGGGCGTGCCCACCGCGGAGGAGGTCGCGGGCGGCCGGGTGCTGTCGGAGGGGGAGGTGCGGGAGCTGCCGGAGGTGCTGCGGGAGCTGCTGCCGGACGCGCCGGAGCGGTACGAGGAGCACGACCGGCTGGTCATCGTCGGCCCGGACGGCGCGGAGGCGGAGCTGGACTGGCGGTGGGACCGGGAGACGGCCACGCTGCACGCGGCGACGCTGGACGGGCTGGCCCGGGGCGCGGCGTGGTCCGCGTCCGCATGGCACCGCCGCTACGAGGCGGCGGCCCTGCTGGCGGACCCGTCCCTGGCGCCGGCGCTGGCGGCGGAGCGGCTCTTCGAGTGACGCGGCCGGCCGAGCGGGCTTGGCGAAGTGTGCCCTGCTTCGCCAAGCCCGCTCAGTGCACGGAGACCCGCCGTCTGACCACCCGCCACACCGCCTCCAGCACCGCCGACGCGACGGCGGCGATCCCCACCGCCACCCACGGCCCCTCCGTCCCCACCAGCCGCAGCTGGAAGAAGTGCTGGAACCACGGGATGGTCAGCACCCCCGCGAACCCCGCCGCCATCGCCAGCACCAGCCCCACCCGCCACCAGGTGTAGGGCCGGGCCACCATCGCCAGCACCCACAGCGCCACCAGGAACAGCGTCAGCGTCGTCGCGCTCGTCGCCGCCCGGAAGTCGTGCGGGTACTCCTGGCGCGCGATCAGGTACGAGGTGAACGCCGCCGCCCCCGCGATCACGCCCGCCGGGACCGCGTACCGCAGCACCCGCTTGACGAACCCGGGGCGGGCCCGCTCCCGGTTCGGCGCCAGCGCCAGGAAGAACGCCGGGATGCCGATCGTCAGCGAGCTGAGCAGCGTCAGGTGCCGCGGCAGGAACGGGTACGGCAGCGCCACGAAGACCACCAGCAGCGCCAGCAGCACCGAGTAGACCGTCTTGGTGAGGAAGAGGTTGGCGACCCGCTCGATGTTGCCGATCACCCGCCGGCCCTCGCCGACCACCGAGGGCAGCGAGGAGAAGGAGTTGTTGAGCAGCACGATCTGGGCGACCGCCCGCGCCGCCTCGCTGCCGCTGCCCATCGCCACGCCGATGTCCGCGTCCTTCAGGGCCAGCACGTCGTTGACGCCGTCGCCGGTCATCGCGACGGTGTGGCCGCGGGACTGCAGCGCCGCGACCATGTCGCGCTTCTGCTGGGGCGTCACCCGGCCGAAGACCGAGTTGGACTCCAGCATCTCGGCGAGCTTGTCGGGGTCCTCCTCGGCGGACGGCAGCTGCCGGGCGTCGACCGGGTGGTCGGCGCCGTCCAGGCCGAGCTGGCCGGCGACCGCGCCGACCGCCACCGCGTTGTCGCCGGAGATCACCTTGACGGCGACGCCCTGCTCGGCGAAGTAGCGCAGCGTCTCGGCCGCGTCCGGGCGCAGCCGCTGCTCCAGCGCGACCAGCGCGACCGGTTCGACCTCGGTGCCGGGCGCCACCTCGTCGAGCGCGGCGTCGGTGCGGCCCAGCAGCAGCACCCGCAGGCCGCGTGCGCCGCGCTCGTCGGCCTCGCGCAGCACCGGGTGGCCGGCGGGCAGCAGCACGTCGGGCGCGCCCAGCAGCCAGGTCCGCTCGGGGGCGTCGGGGCCGGCGGCGAGCCGGGCGCCGGCCCACTTGCGGGCGGAGGAGAACGGCGCGGCCTCGACGATCCGCCAGCCGTCCGGGACGCCGCCGGGGTAGGCGTCGATGACGGCCCGGAGGCTGGCGTTGGGGCGGGAGTCGGCGGCGCCGAGCGCGGCGAGCGCCCGCCCGGCGGGGGACTCCGCGCCGATGCCGCGGCCCTCCAGGAGGTGCACCTCGGAGACGTCCATGCCGCCCTCGGTGAGGGTGCCGGTCTTGTCGAGGCAGACGGTGTCGACGCGGGCCAGGCCCTCGATCGCGGGCAGCTCCTGCACCAGGCACTGCTTGCGCCCCAGCCGGACGACGCCGATCGCGAAGGCGACGGAGGTGAGCAGCACCAGGCCCTCGGGGATCATCGGCGTCACCCCGGCGACGGTGCGCCGGATCGCCTCGGCGAGGTCGTTGCGGCCGACCACCAGCTGACTGATGATCAGCGCGGTGGCGACCGGCAGCAGTAGCCAGGTGATGTACCGGAGGATGGTGTTGATGCCGGAGCGCAGCTCGGAGCGGACCAGGGTGAACCGGCTGGCCTCCTCGGCGAGGCGGGCCGCGTAGGCGTCCCGGCCGACCTTGGTGGCGGTGAAGGCGCCGGAGCCGGCGGTGACGAAGCTGCCGGACAGGACGGCGTCGCCGGATTTCTTGACGACCGGGTCGGCCTCGCCGGTGAGCAGCGACTCGTCGATCTCCAGGGATGCGGACTCGGCGACGGTGCCGTCCACCACGGCCTTGTCGCCGGGGCCGAGCTCCACGAGGTCGCCGAGGACGATCTCGCTGGTGTGCACGGGGCGTGACGTTCCGTCGCGCCGCACCACGGGCTTGGCCTCCCCGACGACCGCGAGGCTGTCGAGGGTCTTCTTGGCGCGCAGCTCCTGGATGATGCCGATCGCGGTGTTGGCGACGATGACGAAGCCGAAGAGGCCGTCCTGGATGGGGCCGACGACCAGGATGACCAGGAAGAGCACGCCGATGACGGCGTTGAACCGGGTGAAGACGTTGCCGCGGACGATGTCGGCGGTGGAGCGCGAGCTGCGGTTGGGAACGTCGTTGACCTCGCCGCGCGTTACCCGTTCGGCGACCTCCGTCGAGGTCAGCCCCACCAGCTCCCGATCCGTCATGAGTCGGAGCTTACGGGGGCTATGGGGCTTTGGCGGTGTTTGTCGGGGTTGCGTCGGGGTCGTCTCCGGGGGCCGTGGGGGACGCGCCGGCCTCGGACTCCGCCGCGGGTTCCGCCGTGGGTCCCGCCGTGGGTCCCGCCGCGGCTTCGGCGTCGAGGGCCGCCCGGTGGCGGAGGATCGCCGCGCGCCGGCGGCGGCAGTACCACATGCCGAAGAAGCCGAGGACGATGCCGGCCGCGCCGGTCCACACCCACCAGCCGCGCCCCGAGGAGCTCAGCGGGCCGTGCAGCACCAGCATCACCACGAAGGCCACCGCCCAGGCGATCGTCAGGCCGTCGACCATCGCCACCGCGTTCGGCTCGATGGGTTCGGGCGCCGGGCGCAGCGGTGTCTTCCCGCGGGGCTGTTTCGTCACCTGGCCAGGGTAAGCGGCGGTCGGGCCGGGTCCGAGCGGCGAGGCGGGCGGGGCCGGGCGGCGGGGCGGGGCGGGGCCGGGGCGGTGTGAGGTCGCCCACGTCGGGAACGGGCGGCGGGCCTGTGCGCACAGGTGGGTGCGCGGCGATGGCGGGGCGAGGCGGCGGATCCGCGGTGCCCCATGGGTCTACGCCCGTAGACGCGAACGGTTGCCCAGCGCATCCATACTGGTGATCGTTCCCGCCGCGGCAGAGCCGGCGTCGTCCCCCGGCCGCCGCCGCGTCACGTGGTCCACCTTGAGCAGCACCGTTCGGGCGTCACCGCCCGAGCGCGACCGTCACCGTCACCGTCGACGACGCCCGGCACTCCCCGACGACCCACGAGGATCTGTCATGTCCACGGCTCCCCCGGCCGTTTCCGAGCCTCTGCCCGAGGACGCGCCCAACCCCGGCGCGTCCGGCTCGGCACCCTCCCCCGCCCCGCGCAACGCCTTCGACCGCTTCTTCCAGATCTCCGAGCGCGGCTCGACGATCGGGACGGAGATCCGCGGCGGGCTGGTCACGTTCTTTGCGATGGCCTACATCATCGTGCTGAACCCGATCATCCTGAGCTCCGCCGTCGACAAGTTCGGCCACCACCTCGACAACGGCCAGCTGGTCACCGCCACCGCCCTCACCGGCGGCTTCACCACCCTGCTGATGGGCGTGATCGGCAATGTGCCGGTCGCGCTGGCGACCGGACTGGGCGTCAACACCGTGGTCGCGCTGCAGCTCGCGCCGCAGATGAGCTGGCCGGACGCGATGGGCCTGGTGGTCCTCGCCGGCGTGGTGATCATCCTGCTGGTGGTCACCGGGCTCCGCGAGAAGGTGATGAACGCGATCCCCAAGGACCTGCGGATCGCGATCAGCATCGGCATCGGCCTCTTCATCGGCTTCGTCGGCCTCGTCGACTCCGGCTTCGTCAGCCGCAACCCGGACGCCGCGCACACCACCGTCCCGGTGGGACTCGGCACGGGCGGGCACCTGACGGGGTGGCCGGTGCTGGTCTTCGTCGTCGGCCTGCTGCTGATGCTGATCCTGATGGCCCGCAAGGTGCGCGGCGCGATCCTGATCTCGATCGCGGCGGCGACGGTGCTGGCGATGGTGATCAACGCGGCGGCCACCGTCAAGGCGGACGCCTGGGGCCTGACCATCCCGAAGATCCCGTCGAAGGTGGTGGACTCCCCGGACTTCGGCCTCATCGGCCAGGTGAACCTCTTCGGCGCGTTCCACCAGGTCGGGTTCCTCACCGGGGTGCTCTTCGTCTTCACCCTGGTGCTCTCCTGCTTCTTCGACGCGATGGGCTCGATCCTCGCGGTCGGCGACAAGGCCGGCCTGCTGGACGAGAAGGGCCGGATGCCGCGGATGAGCCGCATCCTCTTCGTCGACGGGCTCGGCGTGGTCTTCGGCGGCGGGGCGTCCTGCTCGGCGAACGGCGCGTTCGTGGAGTCGACGTCCGGCACCGGCGAGGGCGCGCGGACGGGGCTCGCGAGCATCGTCACCGGCGCGCTGTTCCTGCTGGCGCTGGTCTTCACGCCGCTCGCCCTGGTGGTGCCGTCCCAGGCGGCGACGCCGGCGCTGGTCGCGGTGGGCTTCCTGCTGATGACGCAGGTGCGCGGGATCGACTGGAGCGACTTCACGGTCGGCATCCCGGCGTTCCTGACGATGGTGATGATGCCGTTCACGTACTCCATCACCAACGGCATCGGCGCGGGCGTCGTCTCCTTCGCGGTGCTGAAGCTCGGCACCGGCAAGGGGCGGCAGGTGCCGTGGCCGCTGTGGGTGGTGGCGGCGTTCTTCGTCGTCTACTTCTGCGAGGGCCCGCTGCAGTCCTGGATCTCCTGACGCGGCGTCACCCCAGCGGGGGCCCCGACCACGGCACTGCCGTGGTCGGGGCCCTTTCGCGTTCCGCCGCCCGGCCCGCATCCCTGCGCCCCCGCGCCCCCGCGGCGCGCGCTGTGCGCTCCTCGTGACCCCGACGCCCCGGGGAATGGCCGGTAAGTGATTTTCGTTAGACGAAGTAATGACTTACGCTAAGGGGATGCCAGACCTGTCCGAGGAGGACCGCGCGGCCGTCCGGTCCGTGCGGGCCTCCGTGATGCGCCTGTCCCGCCGACTCCGCAACCAGCGGATCGACACTGCGCTGAGCACCACCGAGAGCTCGGTGCTCGGCACCCTCGCGCGCTGCGGCCCGGCCACGCCGGGCGAGCTCGCGCGCAAGGAGCACGTCCAACCGCCGTCGATGACCCGCATCATCGCGAACCTGGAGGCGAAGAGCCTGGTCCGCCGGGAGCCCCACCCGGAGGACCGCCGGCAGGTGGTCGTCACGAAGACCGAGGAGGCCGACACGATGCTCGAGGCGAGCCGCCGCAAGCGGGACGAATGGCTCGCGGTGCGTGTCGAGCAGCTGACGGACGAGGAGTGGGAGCTCCTGGTCCGCGCCGCCCCGGTCCTGGAGAGGCTGGCTGATCTTTGACGCGGGGCGCACACAGCGGGACGACAAGAGACGGAAAGCAGGAGAGTCGCAGTTGAGTTCGGCATCAGGAGACGCCGCCCGACCACGCACACCCGCCACCAACGACGAGACGACGACGACCGACAAGCCCGCCGACCCGGCCGCCCGCCCGCCCCGCGGCGGCATGTTCGGGTCGCTCCGGGTCCGCAACTACCGGCTGTTCTTCATGGGCAGCATGGTGTCGAACACCGGCACCTGGATGCAGCGGGTCGCGCAGGACTGGCTGGTCCTGCAGATCACCAACAGCTCGACGGCGGTCGGCATCACCACCGCCCTGCAGTTCCTGCCGATGCTGCTGTTCGGGCTCTACGGCGGCGTCATCGCCGACCGCTGCAACAAGCGGATGCTGCTGCTGATCACCCAGGCGAGCATGGGCCTGGTCGGCGCGGGACTCGCCGTCGTCACCCTCGCCGGGCAGGTGCACGTCTGGCACGTCTACCTGGCCGCCACCCTGCTCGGGCTGATCACCGTGCTGGACAACCCGGCCCGGCAGACCTTCGTCTCCGAGATGGTCGGGCAGGGCGCGATCCGCAACGCCGTCAGCCTCAACGCGGCCAACTTCCAGACCGCCCGCATGATCGGCCCCGCGGTGGCCGGCATCGTGATGGGCGCGGCCGGCGCCGGCTGGGCGATGGCCGTCAACGCGATCTCCTTCGTCGGGCCGCTCACCGGCCTGCTGCTGATGCACTCCCGCGACCTGCAGCCCGGGCCGAAGGCGAGCCGCGGCAAGGGCCAGCTGCGGGAGGGCATGTCGTACGTGCGGCAGCACCCCGAGCTGATCTGGCCGATCGTGCTGGTCGGCTTCATCGGCACGTTCGGCTTCAACTTCCCGGTGATCCTGCCGGCGTTCGCCAGCAAGGTCTTCCACACCGGCGCCACCCAGTTCGGCCTCCTCAACACCGCGATGGCGATCGGTTCGCTGGTGGGCGCGCTGCTGGCGGCGCGGCGGCGGACGTCGCGGATGCGGATGGTGGTCTTCACCGCGGTCGCGTTCGGCGCGCTGGAGGCGCTCTCCGCGCTCTCGCCCAGCTACTGGATCTTCTTCGCGGTGCTGATCGTGGTCGGCGCGCTGGGCCTCTCCACCAACACGATGTCCAACCAGACGGTGCAGATCGGCGCGGACCCGGCGATGCGCGGGCGGGTGATGGGGCTGTACATGCTGGTGTTCGCCGGCGGTACGCCGATCGGCAGCCCGATCATCGGCTGGGTGACGGAGACCTGGGGCGCGCGCGTCGGCCTCGCGGTCTGCGGGCTGATCTCGCTGCTGGCCGCGGCGACCATCGGGATGATCCTGGCCCGGGTGGCCGGGCTGCGGCTCAAGGTGCAGCTGGGCAACGGCGGCCGGATCGTGGCCCTGGTGCCGCGCGAGGGCGCGGAGCGCTCGGACCGGGTCGCGGCGGCGTTCTGACCTCCCGTCGGCCCGCGTCCGGAGGGGCGCATGAGGGGGCGCGGGCGTTCGAGGCGCGCGCTCCCTTGCGATGATCCGCGACGGTTGCGACGGGAAAGGGCGGTTCGCGGTATCGACACCGAGATGGGCCGGTGGCACTTTTAAGGGCCATGGACGTACAGCGACGTACGCACCGCGGATCCCGTCTGGAACCGAGCCGCCATCTGGAACTGCTGCGCCAGGACGGGGAGTTGCTCGCCGACTCCGCCGTCGCCACCCCCGTCGCCGCCGAGTCGTCCGTGCCGGGCTGCCCCGGCTGGACCGTGCACGACGTCGTCCGGCACACCGGCTCGGTCCACCGCCGGGTGATCGGCTGGGTGCGGGACGGGGCACGTCCGGCCGAATGGGAGCGCTGCCCCCCGGCCGGGCACGACCTGGTCTCCTGGTACCGGGAGGGCCTCGACGCGCTAGCCCGGGAACTCGCCTCCCACGACCCTTCGAAACCGGCCGCCACCTGGTACCCCGGCGACCGGACCATGGCCTTCTGGTACCGCCGGATGGCCTGCGAGACCGCCGTGCACCGGGTGGACGTGCAGGGCGCGGTGCGCGACGCCGACGATCCGGACCCGGTCGACAACGGCCTGGCTTTGGACGCCGTCGACGAGGTGCTCACCGTCTTCCTGGGCGGGCCCCGGGACGCCGAGCACCCGCTGGACCGCCACTACCTGGACGGCCGCGCGGTCGTCGTGGCGGCCGGGGACTTCGCCTGGCGGGTGGAGTTCGGGCCGGACGGCGTGCGGGTGCGCGGCGGCTCGCGGGACGGCGGCGACCTCGACGGCTCCCCGCTGGGCGCGCCGGTCGGCGGCAACGCCGAGGTCGCCGGGGACCCCTCGCGGGTGCTGCTGTGGCTGTGGGGGCGCCTGCCGGGCAGCGCCGTCCAGCTGCGCGGTGATCCGGGGGTGCTGGTCGCCTTCCGCAAGCGGTTGGCGGCGGACACCCGCTGACGGCGCGTCACCGGTCGCAGCGGCCTCCTTCCCGCTCGCCCGGGCCGCCGCCGACGGCCTAGGCTTCGCCGGATGAGGCTGTTCGTGGCGGTGCTGCCGCCGGAGGAGGCCGTCCGGGAGCTGGGGTCGGCGGTGTCCCGCCTGAAGGGGCTGCCGCCCGGCCCCGAGCTGCGCTGGACGGCGCGCGAGGGCTGGCACCTGACGCTGGCGTTCCTGGGCGAGGTGGACGAGGACCGGCTGCCCGCCCTGGAGGCCGGGCTGGCCGAGGAGGCCGCCCGGCGTTCCCCGCTCACGCTGCGGCTGGCCGGCGGCGGGCGGTTCGGCGGCACCGTGCTGTGGGCGGGCGTCGAGGGCGACCGCGCCGCGCTGGGCGGCCTGGCGGCTGGCGTCGCGGAGGCGGTGCGGGAGGCCGGGCTGACGGTGGACGACCGCCCGTACACCCCGCATCTGAC
>NZ_MLCF01000108.1 GCF_001879105.1 Mangrovactinospora gilvigrisea
TCACCCGCGCAGTTCCCCGCGCCCCTGCGGGGCACGTCAGCGGCGCGTCGACGGCTCCGCCGCGCCGTCAGGGGCGCGGGACCGGCCCGCTCCGGGTGCGTGTCCTAGTCGTGCCACGCGCCGAGTTCGTCGAGGGTGTCGTGGAGTTGGTCGTAGAGGCCCGGCGCGGACGTCAGTGCGAACTCCGCGTCGGGCTCGGGGACCCGGCGGCCGCCGGCCCGCGCGCCGGCCTCGCGGGCGATGAGGACGCCCGCCGCCAGGTCCCACGGGTTGAGGCCGCGCTCGTAGTGCGCGTCGAGGCGTCCGGCGGCCACGTCGGACAGGTCGATCGCCGCGGAGCCGCCCCGCCGGATGTCCCGCACCCGCGGGATCAGCGTGCGGGCCACCGCCGCCTGGCGGTTGCGGCGTTCCCGCAGGTAGCCGAAGCCGGTGGCGACCAGCGCCCGGTCCAGCCGCGGCGCGGGACGCACCGCCAGCCGCCGCTCCTTGCCGTCCGGGCCGGTGAGGAACGCCCCGCGGCCGCGCACCGCGCGGAACACCTCCCCGCGCATCGGCACCTCGACGACGCCGACGACCGTGCCGTCCGCGTCCTCCGCGGCCACCGAGACCGCCCACTCGGGCAGCCCGTAGAGGTAGTTGACGGTGCCGTCGAGCGGGTCGACGACCCAGCGCACGCCGCTGGTGCCCTCCCGGGACGCGCCCTCCTCGCCGAGGAAGCCGTCGTCCGGGCGGAGCGCCGAGATCTCCTGGACCAGGAGCTTCTCGGCGGCGATGTCCATCTCGGTCACGACGTCGGTGGGGCTGGACTTGGTGTGGTCGACGCCGAGGTCGTCCGGGCGGCCGTCGCGCAGCAGCGCGCCCGCGCGGCGCGCCGCGTCGAGCGCGACCGCCAGCAGCTCGTCGGGATCGGGCCGGGCGGGTGCGGGCATGGCTGCTCTCCTCGGTTGTCCGCGGTCGGGTCGGCGGGCCCCGTCAGTCAACCCCGGCGGCCGCGCGGCGGGGCTCCGGCGCGCCGGGGCGGCGCGGCGCGGGGCAGCATCCGGCCGGGCAAAGGTCGTGGCTGGGGCCGAGCGCGCCGAGCGCGCAGCGGCGCGGCTTCTCGCCGCGCTCGGCGGCGGCCCGCTCCAGCACCAGCTCGCGGACGGCGGCGGTGAACCGCGGGTCGGTGCCGACGGTGGCCGCGCGGGCGACCGGCAGCCGCAGCTCCCGGGCCTTGGCGGTGGCCTCGGTGTCGAGGTCGTAGACGACCTCCATGTGGTCCGAGACGAAGCCGATCGGCACCATCACCGCTCCCGGGACGCCGTCGTCGTGCAGCGCCTCCAGGTGGTCGCAGATGTCCGGCTCCAGCCACGGGATGTGCGGGGCGCCGCTGCGGCTCTGGTAGACGAGCTGCCAGGGCCGGCGGGTGCCGGTGGCCTTGCGGACGCCGTCGGCGACCAGCCGGGCCACGTCCAGGTGCTGGGCGACGTAGGCACCGCCGGGGTGGCCCTCGGCGCGCGCCGGGTCCTCCGGCGCGCCGGAGGTGTCGGCCGCGGAGGTGGGGATGGAGTGCGTGGTGAAGACGAGGGGCGCGTGCTCGCGCACCGCGGCGGGCAGCTCGTCCAGCGCGGCGAGGACGTTGTCGACCATGGGTTCGACGAAGCCGGGGTGGTTGAAGAAGTGCCGCAGCTTGTCGACCGTCAGGGGCGCGGTGCCCTCCGGCCCTTCGGAGGCTTCGCCTTCGGCGGCGAGGGCGTCCAGCGACTCGGCGAGGTTCTCGCGGTACTGGCGGCAGCCCGAGTACGACGCGTAGGCGCTGGTGGCGAGGACGAGCACGCGGCGGACGCCGTCCGCGGCCATCGCGCGCAGCGTGTCGGTGAGGTACGGCTCCCAGTTGCGGTTGCCCCAGTAGACCGGCAGATCGACGCCGTGCGCGGCGAAGTCCTCGCGGATCGCGGCGAGCAGCCGGCGGTTCTGCTCGTTGATCGGGGACACCCCGCCGTACCGGAAGTAGTGCTGCCCGACCTGTTCCAGCCGTTCTCGGGGGATGCCGCGGCCGCGGGTGACGTTCTCCAGGAACGGCACCACGTCCTCGGGCCCCTCGGGGCCGCCGAAGGACAGCAGCAGGAGCGCGTCGTAGGGCGAGACTTCGGATCGGGCTTCGGGCATGCCCCCGATCCTGCCATCCCGTCCCGCCGGGCCCGGAGCGGGGCATACCGGGACGCCGGCCGCCGGCCGCCGGCCGGGACACGGTTCGGCACAACCCCTACCGAGGGGTAGCGGTTTTGGGCAGGATGAGCGCCACCCGGCGGCAGCAGCGGAGCCGCCCCGGATCGAGGAGGCCAGAGGGTTTGAGCACCACGAAACCTCACCCGGTTCAGCGACCCCGCTCCGGGTCGCGATGGTCCAACTGGGCGGGCAACCAGTCGTCGGAGCCGCGGCGGGTGGTCGTCCCGGGCAGCGCCGGGGAGCTCGGCGCGGCGGTCCGGGAGGCGGCGGAGGCCGGGCAGCCGGTGAAGGCGGTGGGCTCCGGGCACTCCTTCACGGCGGTGGCGCTCACCGACGGGGTGCAGGTGCGGCTGGACCGGATGGCCGGGCTGCGCCGCCTGGACCGGGAGGCCGGCACGGTCACGGTGGGCGCGGGCATGCCGCTGCGCACGCTCAACCAACTGCTGGCGGCGGAGGGCCTGTCGCTCACCAACATGGGCGACATCATGGTGCAGACGGCCGCGGGCGCGGTGAGCACCGGCACGCACGGGACGGGCCGCGACTCGGGCTCGATCGCGGCGCAGCTGCGCGGCATGGAGCTGGTGCTGGCGGACGGCACGGTGCGGCGCTGCGGCCCGGACGGCGACGAGGAGGAGCGGGAGCTGTTCGCGGCGGCCCGGGTCGGGCTGGGCGCCCTGGGCATCGCCACCGAACTGACGTTCGCGGTGGAGCCGATGTTCCTCCTGGAGGCCCGCGAGGAGCCGATGGCCCTCGACGAGGTCCTCGACCGATTCGGCGAACTGGTGTCCGACAACGAGCACTTCGAGTTCTACTGGTTCCCGCACACGGACCGCACCAACACCAAGCGGAACAACCGCACGGAGGGCCCGCGGAATCCGGTCGGACGAATTTCCGGTTTCCTCGACGACGAGGTCCTTTCGAACGGCGTGTTCGAGGTGGCGAATCGGCTCGGACGGCTCGTCCCGTCGACGATCCCGTCCATCGCCCAGCTCTCCAGCCGGGCGCTCTCCGCCCGCAGCTACACCGACGAGGCCTACCGGGTCTTCACCAGCCCGCGCCGGGTGCGGTTCGTGGAGATGGAGTACGCGCTGCCGCGGGAGGCCGCGGTGGAGGCGCTGCGCGAGGTGCGCGCCGCGGTGGAGGGGTCCGGGTGGCGGATCAGCTTCCCGGTGGAGGTGCGGGTGGCGCCGGCCGACGACATCCCGCTCTCCACGGCGAGCGGCCGGGACTCCGCCTACATCGCCGTGCACATGTACCGCGGCACGCCGTTCCGGGAGTACTTCGAGGCGGTGGAGCAGATCATGGTCGGCCACGGCGGCCGGCCGCACTGGGGCAAGCTGCACAGCCGGGACGCCGAGTACCTGGCCGCGGCCTATCCGCGGTTCGGCGAGTTCACCGCGCTGCGCGACCGGCTCGACCCGGACCGGCGGTTCGGCAACGCCTACCTGCGGCGGGTGCTGGGCTCCTGACCCGGACCCCGGACAGGACCTAGTTTCCGGTGGTCGGGGCGGGGGTGGCGCCGGTGCCGGCGGCGTCCTCGCCGCTGCTGCCGGAGTTGCCCGAGCCCACCGAGCCCTCCCCCGAGGTGGCGCTGTCGGTCGGGCGGCCGCCGCCCGACGCGGTCTCGGAGGGCGTCGGCGTCGGGGTGCTGCTGCTCCCGCCGCCGGAGCCGCCGCCGGTCCCGGCGCTCGTCGAGGGGGACGGGGTGGACGTCGTCCCGGTGCCGCCGGAGCCCGAGCCGGTGCCGGAGGTGTCGGTGGGGGTGGGCGTCGGGGAGGGGTCGTGGGTGCGGCCGCTCTCGCCGCCGACGGTGCGTCCCACGGTGGTGCCGCCGCCGTTCTTGTTGCCCCACCAGCCGGACATGCTGGAGCCGGAGAGCGCCTCGATCAGCGTGATGATGCCCATCGCGAGGACGAAGACGGCGACCGCGGTGGCCAGGTAGACGACCCAGCGGGGGCGGCGCCGACGGGCGGGCTCGCCGGCGACGGACGGGGCGTCAGGGCCGCCGGGGCCGTCCGGCGCGCCGGCGGCGTCGAGCAGGACGGTGGCGTCGGGGTCGGGTCCGGCCTGGTCGGACGGTTGGGGGAGCAGGGCGGTCCGGTCCAGCAGCACGGTCTCGTCGGCGGACGCCGGAGATCGGTCCTCCTGGTCGTCGGGCTGCTCCTCGGCGGGACGCGGCGCGGCCGGGTCGATCCGCGGGATCAGCATCCGCTGGTCGTGGACGGTCCCGGCGGCGGGCGCGGGCGCGGGCGCGGGGGGCTTTTGGCTGGGCCTCGGGGCCGGTGCCGGGGTCGGGGCAGGCCTGGGGACGGGGGCCGGCTCGGGCGGCGCCTGGGTGGGCGCGGTGCGCGCGGGCGCGTCCGTCACCTTGGGGAGGGGGCGGGTCGGGCGGCTGTGCAGGGACGTCTTGACCAGGCCGGTGAAGACGCCGCCGCGCAGGCTCTTCGAGGCGCGCTGCGCGGCCCGCTGGTAGAGCGCGGTGCCGACGGTGGCGACGATGCTGACCACCCCGGCGCCGATCAGGGTGCCGTAGACGCCCGCGAACGAGGCCATCGCGGCGGCGGTGACGGCCGCGAGCGCGCTCGCCACCACCTGGGAGAGGCTCAGTTCCAGCCGCTTGCCGCCGCCTTTGACGCGCTCGTTCGCGCCCGTCTCGTCTGTCGTGTCCCTGTCCGCCATCAACATCCCCTGAACGCCTGCATTGATCAAGGATGAGCAGATTGCCCGGACGAGTGCCAAACCGATCGGGACCACGGCGGCGAACTGTGAAGATGCTCACGCGCCTGTCCAGCCGACACGCGGCCCCACGAGGCCAAGCGGAGCGCGATCGTCAGGTTTCCCCGGAACGGCCGAACGGCGAGCCGCGTACCCTTCTGCTCCAAATGGAGTACTGTTCAAGCTCCGGTAGCCGGGCCGGAGTTGCGGTTCGGCATGCCCAATGCACGGAAAGGGAGAAACCGTGCCATAACGGCGCGTCAGAAATGGCTGAAGCTGCCGGATAACTCTGCAAGGTTGTGGCAAGCCGCAGCGGGGCAAGTCACACTCGTTACGGGAGCGGCGCAGGTGACGTCGGCAGGCACCACCCGGGAGGTCCCTATGCCCGAACTGCGTGTCGTGGCCGTCAGCAACGACGGCACACGCCTGGTGCTGAAGTCTGCCGACGCCACGGAATACACCCTTCCGATCGACGAGAGACTCCGCGCCGCGGTCCGCAACGACCGCGCGCGCCTCGGGCAGATCGAGATCGAGGTCGAGAGCCACCTGCGGCCCCGCGACATCCAGGCGCGCATCCGCGCCGGGGCCAGCGCCGAAGAGGTCGCCCAGATGGCGGGGATCCCCGTCGAGCGGGTGCGCCGCTTCGAGGGCCCGGTGCTCGCCGAGCGGGCGTTCATGGCCGAGCGGGCGCGCAAGACGCCGATCCGGCGTCAGGGCGAGTCCACCGGTCCGCAGTTGGGCGACGCGGTGGCGGAGCGGCTGATGCTGCGCGGCGCCGAGAAGGACTCCGTCCAGTGGGACTCCTGGCGTCGGGACGACGGCACCTGGGAGGTGCTGCTGGTCTACCGCGCCGGTGGTCAGCCGCACTCCGCGAGCTGGTCGTACGACCCGCCGCGGCGGCTGGTCCAGGCCAATGACGAGGAGGCGCGGGAGCTGCTCGGCGAGTCGCCGGAGCGGCCCGAGCCGTCCTTCCCCTTCGTCCCGAGGATCGCGCGGCTGCCGCGCGGCCGGGACCGCGACCGCGAGCGGGAGCGGGAGCGCGACCAGGGGCCGGCGGCGCAGGCGCCGGCGGCCGGCACGGTCACGGACGCTCCCCCGGAGCGGCCGGCCGCGGAGCCGACCGCCGCGCCGGAGCCGAAGCAGCGTCCCGAGCGGCCGGAGCGGCCCGCGGCGGCGAGCGAGACGGGCGAGCGCGACTCGCTGACCAGCCTGCTGGAGAGCGTCCCGAACTACCGGGGCGACCTGGAGCGTTCCGAGCCGGCCGCCTCGGCCCCGCCGGAGACCGAGCCCGAGGCGGCGCCGAAGCCGGCGGCCGCGGCGAGCGGCGGGGCGGCGGTGCCGTCCGTCGAGCGGGTGGAGCGTGCCGATCGGGAGATGCCGGAGCAGCGGCAGCAGGCCGCGGGCTCGGGTGCGGGGGCCGCGTACGCGGACATCCTGATGCCGCGGTCGGCGGTGCCGCACCGGGATCGGCTGCGGGGCACGACGGATCGCCAGGCCGAGGCGGACGGTGTCCGGCCCGGCCGCCGGGCGACGGTGCCCAGCTGGGACGAGATCGTCTTCGGCAGCCGGCGGAAGAAGTCGTCGGAGTAGTCCTCTGCCGTCCCCTCGCCCCGGCGCTCCGCTCAGGCGGGCGCCGGGGCGAGGTGCTGCTACGGCGTCGGGCCGGTGGCGACCTTGCGGGCGGGGTCGGAGGACCACTCGCTCCAGGAGCCGACGTAGAGCGCCGCGGGGATGTCCGCCAGGGCCAGCGCGATGACCTGCTGCGCGGCGGAGACGCCGGAGCCGCAGTAGACGCCGACCGGGGTCTGCGTCCCCGCCTCGGCGCCCGCGGCGGCGAACCGCTCGACGAGCTCGGGGACCGGGCGGAAGCGCCCGTCCGCCGCCATGTTCCCGGCCGTCGGGAGCGAGCGGGCGCCCGGGATGTGGCCGGCCACCTTGTCGATCGGCTCGACCTCACCCCGGTACCGTTCCGCCGCACGGGCGTCGAACAGCAGTCCGGTGTGCGCGAGTTCGACGGCCGCATCCGCGTCCAGCAGCGGCATGCCGCCGGGACGGGGCTCGAAGTCGCCGTCCTCGGGCTCCGCGGGCTCGGTGCTGCCGGGCAGGTCCTGGGCGGTCCACGCGGCGTAGCCGCCGTCCAGCACGCGGACGTCCGGGTGGCCGAAGTAGCGCAGCGTCCACCAGGCGCGGGCCGCGCCCATCCCGTTGCCGCCGTCGTAGACCACCACCGGGCGGTCGGCCGTCACGCCCGCGCGGCGCAGCGCCGCACCCAGCACCGCGGGGTCGGGCAGCGGGTGGCGGCCGGCGGCGCCGGGCTCGCCGGCCAGCGCGCGGTCCAGGTCGATCCAGTGCGCGCCGGGAATGTGGCCCGCAGCGTAGTCGATCGATCCGGAGGGGCCGTTGAGTTCGTAGCGGATGTCGAGGAGGACCGGGGGCTCGTCGCCCTCGATGTCGACGATCAGCTCCTGGGGGGTCGTCAGCAGCGTGGCCATGGTGGCGAGCGTACGCCGCGCGGGGTCGGGCGTCCGCACGCCCCCGGCGTGCCGGGGCGGGTGCGGAGGGCCGGACGGGCAGGCTGGTCCGTGAGCGGTAACCGGCGAGCGACGAGGAGCGTGCGGACGTGGTGCAGGTCGAGAACCGTCGGCGGCCGGGGACCCCGGCCTGGGTGGGGCTGATGAGCCATGATCCGGCGGCCGCGCAGGACTTCTACGGCCGCCTGCTGGGCTGGGACTTCGAGCCGGGCCCGGCCGAGCTGAGCGGCTCGGTGTCGGCGACGCTGCGCGGGCTGCCGGTGGCGGGGCTGGGCCGGATCCCCGCGGATGCGCTGCCCTCGATGTGGACGGCCTACCTCGCGGTGGACTCGGCCGACGGCACCGCCGACGACATCCGCTCGAACGGGGGGACGGTGGCGGTGGGCCCGCTGCAGCTGGGGCGGATGGGGCGGCGGGCGGTCGCCGCGGACCCGCTCGGCGCGGCGTTCGGGATCTGGGAGGCCGAGGAGTTCCTCGGCTCCGAGGCGGCCGGCGAGCCGGGGACGCTGGCCTGGTGCGAGCTGCTGACCGGTGACGCGGAGGTGGCGGGCGCCTTCTACCGGGCGGTCTTCGGGCTGGAGCCGGAGCGGGTGCAGGGCGAGCGGGAGTCGGATCGGGCGGACGGCGGGCGGGAGCGGGCGGACGGCGGGCGGGAGGATCTGGTGGCGCTGCGGGCCGGCGACCGTCCGGTGGCGTGGATCCGCGGGGTCGGGGACGCCGCGAAGGCGGTGGGCCCGCGCTGGTTGACGGTCTTTCGGGTGGCGGACGCGGACCGGGCGGCGGACCTGGCCTCCGAGGCGGGCGGCCAGGTCCGGTTGCCTCCCTACGACACCCGCTACGGGCGGATGGCCGGGCTGGAGGATCCCGACGGGGCGCTGTTCGAGGTGGTGGGACCGCTGCCGATGTAGGCGCGCCACAGATCGGCGTAGCGGCCGCCGCGGGCGAGCAGCTGGTCGTGGCTGCCGTCCTCGGCGAGCCGGCCGCCGTCCAGGACGAGGATGCGGTCCGCGGCGCGGGCGGTGTCGAGGCGGTGGGCGACGATCACAGTGGTGCGCCGCCTGGACAGCTGTGCGACGGCGCGGGCGACGCGGGCGTCCGCCTCCGGGTCGAGGACCGCGGTGGCCTCGTCGAGGAGGAGCACGTCCGGGTCGACGAGCTCGGCGCGGGCCAGCGCGATCAGCTGGCGGGTGCCGGCCGGGAGTTCGGCGCCGCCCGTGTCGCCGAGCGGGGTGGCGTAGCCGTCCGGCAGCGCCGCGATGGCCTCGTGGGCGCCGACCGCGCGGGCGGCGCGGACCACCTCGTCATCGGTGGCGTCCGGCCGGCCGTAGGCGACGGCGTCCCGGACGGTGGCCCGGCCGGGCGGCAGCACGGCGGCGGCGAGGTGCGGCTCCTGGAGGACGATGCCGAGCCGGCGGCGGTGCGCGTCCGGGTCGAGGGTGCGCAGGTCGCGTCCGTCCGCGAGGACGCTGCCGGCCGACGGGTCGTGGAACCGGGCGAGCAGCTTGACCAGCGTGGACTTGCCGGCGCCGGTGGCGCCGACGACGGCGACGCGGGTGCCGGGGCGGATGGTCGCGGTGAGCCCGCTCAGCGCGGGGGCGGTGGCGGCGGCACCGGGGTAGCTGAACCGGACGTCGCGCAGGGCGAGTTCGGTGGGGGTCCCGGCGCGGTCCGGGTCCGGGGGCGCGGCGTCCGGGAGGGCCGGGACGGCGGGCCGGGTCTCCAGCAGCGCGCGGACGGCGCGGGCGCCGACGGCGGCCTTCAGGTAGTCGTCGAGGGTGGCGGAGAGCGACGCGACCGGCTGGAAGAACATCGCCAGATAGGCGACGAGAGCGGTGACGGTGCCGGCGGTGACCGTGCGGCCGGCGAGGCCGGGCGCGGCGAGGATCAGCACCAGCGCGGTGCCGGCATCGGTGAGCAGCCAGGTGAAGGCGACGGTGAGGGAGAACGCGGTGTTGCCGCGCAGCTGGAGCCGGCGGCGTTCGTCGGCGAGTGCGGCGAAGGCGGCGATGTCGTGGTCGGCGCGGCGGAAGAGGTGGACGGTGCGCAGGCCGTCGAGGTTCTCCTGGACGCGGGCGTTGGCCTCGGCGAGGCGCTTGCGCGCGGCGCGGTGGGCGCGGAGGGCGCGGGCGCGGTACCAGGTGGTGGCGGCCGCGACGACGGGGACGAGGGCGGGGGCGGGCCAGGCGAGGGCCGGGTCGAGGGCGAGGAGGGCGGCGAGGGCGCCGGCGGCGGTGAGCAGTTGGGCGAGCACGGTGGGGAGGGAGTTGGCCCGGAAGGAGGTGACGCTGTCGACGTCGGCGGTGAAGCGGGTGAGGGCGGCGCGGTCGCTCTGGCCGGGGTCGAGGGCGGTGAGGTGTGCGAAGAGCCTCCGGCGGGTGGCGGCGGCGCGGGTGTGGGCGGCGGTGCCGGCGGCGGTCGTGGCGGCGGCGGTGGAGATCCACAGGACGCCGGCGGCGAGGGCCGCGGCGGCGGTGGCGAGGAGGAGGGTCGCGGTGGCGTGGGGGCTGTGGGCGAGGGCCCCGTCCAGGCCGCGGCGCAGTGCGAGCGGCCCGACGAGGGCCGCGGCGGCGGAGACCGTGAGCAGCGCGGCGGCCTTCGCGGCGCCTCCGCGGCGGCGCTTCGCGCGGGGTGGGGTCGGTGCGGGGTGGATCGGCGAGTCCGCGGTGGCCTTCGCCGCCCCTCCGCCCCGGCACCCCGCCCGGGGTGGGGGCGGTGCGAGGTGGACCGGCGAGTCCGGGGTCGGCGCCGCGCCGGCGCGAGGCGCCTGGCTCGCGGTGGCCGGCTCGCGGGGGGTGTTGGAGGCCGGTGGGAGGTGGATGACTCGGTCGGCGAGCGACAGCGTCGTGCGGCGGTGGGCTATGAGCAGGACGGTGCGGCCGCGGAGCAGGCCGCGGAGGGTGGCGTGGATGCGCTCCTCGATCTGGGCGTCCACCGCCGAGGTCGCGTCGTCGAGGACGAGCACGTCCGGGGCGGTGAGCAGCGCGCGGGCCAGCGCGACGCGCTGGCGCTGGCCGCCGGAGAGCGTCATGCCGCGCTCCCCCACCATCGAGTCGTACCCGTCGGGCAGGCGTTCGGCGAACTCGTCGACGCCCGCCGCGTGCGCCGCCTCGACCACCGCGGCGCGGTCCGCGGCCGGGCGGCCGTAGGCGATGTTCTCGGCGATGGTGCCGGCGATCAGGAAGCCGTCGTCGAGCACCGCGCCGATCCGCCCGCGCAGCGCGTCCAGCGCGGTGTCGCGGACGTCCTGACCGCCGATCAGCACCCGTCCCGCGTCCGGGTCGATCAGCCGGGGCAGCAGCAGCGCCGCGGTGGTCTTGCCGGAGCCGGAGGGGCCGGTGAGGGCGACCGTCTCGCCGGGGCGGATCTCCAGGTCCAGGCCGTCGAGGACGGCCCGGCCCGCGTCGTCCCGGACGGTCACGCCGTCGAAGCGGACGCCCAGCGGCCCGTCCGGGAGGGGCCGCGCGCCCGGCCGGTCGATGATCCGCGGCCGGGCGTCGACGATCTCCAGGACGCGCCGCAGCGCGATCGCCGCGCGCGGCAGCAGCCCGGCCATCGCCGCGAGGATCCGCACCGGGCGCAGCGCCATCGCGAGGTACGCGCCGAACGCGGCGAACGTGCCCGGGGTGACGTCCCCGCGCAGCACCAGCCAGCCGCCCAGCAGCAGCACCCCGGCCTGGCCCAGCGCCGGGATCGCCTGCAGCGCCGAGCCGGTGCCCGCCTGCAGCCGGACCAGCCGGAGTTGCGCGGCCAGCTGCGCGTCGACGGCGGCGCCGTACGCGTCGCGCTCGTGCTGCTGGCGGCCGAACGCCTGCACCACCCGCATCCCGCGGACGGCCCGCGCCACCCGGCCGGCGGCCGCCGCCGACGCCCGCGAGGCGGTCAGCTGCGCCGGGGGGTTGAGCCGCCGGGAGCGCCGCACGAAGACCACCGCCGGCGCCATCGCGGCGAGCGCGACGACGGACAGCAGCGGGGCGAGCACCACCATCGCCACCAGCGAGAACCCGCACAGCACCAGGTTGCTGACGAGCACCGGGAGGTCGGCGACAGCCAGCCGGACGAGCGAGATGTCGCCGGTCATGCGCCCGAGCACGTGACCGGGCTCGCGGAGGCCGGCCGGGCGGCCGTCCAGGCGTTGCAGCGCGGCGAACGCGTCGACGCGCAGGTCGCGTTCGACGCCGGAGGCGAGCCGCTCGGAGGCGTACCGGGAGGCCGCGGAGGCGGCGAAGCGGACCGCGGCGAGGACGGCGAGCAGCGTCAGCCAGGGGGCGAGCGGCGCGCGGTGGGCGCTCAGCGCCGCGTCCACGACATGCCGGACGATCAGCGGCGGGACGACGCCCAGCAGGCTGGGCAGCGGGACGGCGGCGAGGCCCGCCAGCGCGCCGGGGTGGCGGCGGAGGTAGCCGAACATGCGGGCGGCCGGGCCCGTGCGGGACGGGCGGCCGATGCGGAATGGGCTCATAAAAAATGCCCCCCGCTCCTCGTGGTGCACGGTGAGGAACAGGGGGCTGCCGCTTGCTACTAATAATTATACCACATCGCTGCATCCACCATCTGACGGCACATCAAATCGCGCATGTGTTCACGGGACTTGACGGACCTTTCGGACATCGTCGTCACGGGTCGTGACAGCGATATGACGGCGTGCCAGATTCTGGGCATGACCGAGTCGACCAGCCCGACCTTCTGCACCATCGTCCCGCCGCACATCCTCGAGCGACTCGCCGTCCACACCGAGGAGACCGCGGCGATCGCCGCCGCCGCCCGCACCACCCTGGAGCACGACGCGATGCGGCGCACCCGCCGCACCCTCGCGCTGCCGGCGGCTCCCGGCACCCCCTCCGACACCCCGGACCGGACGATCTACACGGCCGACCACCGCCAGGTCGAGCCGGGGAAGAAGGTGCGCGGCGAAGGAGACCCGGCGGTCGCCGACCAGTCGGCGGACCGCGCGTACACCGGACTCGGCGCCACCTTCGAGTTCTATCTGAAGGTCTTCGCGCGGCACTCGATCGACGACGCGGGGCTGCCGCTGGACGCCACCGTCCACTACGGGCGCAACTACGACAACGCGTTCTGGGACGGCAAGCAGATGATCTTCGGGGACGGGGACGGCACGATCTTCCTTGACTTCACCATCCCGCTGGACGTCATCGGCCACGAACTGACCCACGGCGTCACCCAGTACTCCGCCGGCCTCGACTACCAGGACCAGTCCGGCGCGCTCAACGAGTCGGTCTCGGACGTCTTCGGCTCGCTGATCAAGCAGTTCAGCCTCGGGCAGAGCACCGCCCAGGCCGACTGGCTGATCGGCGCCGGGCTGCTCGCCCCGAGTGTGCACGGCGAGGCGCTGCGCTCCATGAAGGCCCCCGGCACCGCCTACGACGACCCGCGGCTCGGCAAGGACCCGCAGCCCGCCACCATGGACGGCTACGTCACCACCACGTCCGACAGCGGCGGGGTGCACATCAACTCCGGCATCCCCAACCACGCCTTCTACCTGGTGGCCGCCGCGCTCGGCGGCAACGCCTGGGACAAGGCCGGCCCCATCTGGTACCGGACGCTGACCGGCGGCGGCCTCGCCCACGACGTGGACTTCGCCGGCTTCGCGACCGCCACCCTCGCCGCGGCGCAGGCGCTGTACGGCGCCGGCCCGGAGCGGGACGCGGTGGCCGCGGCCTGGACGCAGGTCGGGGTTCCGGCCAAGTGAGCCGGGGGATGATGGCCCCATGCGGATCGCGGTGACGCGCAGCGGCGGCTTCGCCGGGCTCACCCGGCGGGCCGTCCTGGAGACGGCGGGGCGGCCCGACGGGGCGCGCCTGGAGGGGCTCGCCCGGCGGGCGGTCGCCTCGGCGCCGGCGGAGGGCGGCGGCCCGGGGCACGGTGTCCCGGACGGCTTCCACTACGAGATCAGCGCGGCAGGCCGAACGGCCCGCTGCGCCGAGAAGTCCCTCAACGAGGCGCAACAGGCCGTGGTGGACGCGGTGTTGCGGGACGGCGATCCGCTGCCCTGAGCGGCAGCGCCCCGGGCGGCGGGGCGCCGTCCCCGCGGATCGTCAGCCGCTCTTGCGGCGGAACTCCCGCTGCGGGACGGCCGGACCGTGCTGGCCGCCCTTGGCCTTGCCGCGGCCGTCGGCGTGCCCTTCGGCGGCGCCGTTGGCCTGGTTGGCGTTCTTTCGGGCGAGGGCCTCCCGGAACTTGCGCTTGACATCGTCGGCGCCGGGCGCGGGCTCCGGGTTCTCGGTGCTGCCTGCGGCGGCGGTGCCGGACGCTGCCTCGGGGCTGCCCGGTTTGCCGGAATCTGATCCAGTCATGGGCTCAGCGTGCCATGAACCGGCGGGACTTGCCGAGGATTATCGCTTCGCCCGGCGCCGCGGCGCGTCGCATCCGCCCCGGCGGACTCCCACGTCAGGTGCGTACCTCGAGGAGCGGGACGAGCCGGTCGGAGGGCGCCAGCGAGCCGTGCATGCCCACCATCGCCGTCTCGTTGGGCTCGGTGACGGAGGCGACGACGGCCACCGCGTCCCGGGCGGCGGCGATGACGTCGCCGATCCGGCCCAGCACCCGCTTGTCGACCTGCGGCCCGAACCATCCGGCCGCGACGGCCTGCTGGCGGGACGCCACCCAGAACCGGTCGCCGAGCACCTCGCTCCACACCGCGAGCACGTCGCGCTCGCCGCCCGGCACGGCGTAGACATGGCGGGCCCGGCCCTCGCCGCCCAGCAGGGCGACGCCGGCGCGCAGCTCCCAGTCCTCGTCGAAGTCGATGCGGTCCTCGGGGTCGGGGCCGATGTCCACCATGCCGTGGTCGCCGGTGATGTAGAGCACCGAGCGGGGCGGCAGCGACTCGGCGAGGCGGCGGGCCAGCCGGTCGACGGTGTGCAGCTGGGCGCGCCAGGAGTCGGAGTCGACGCCGAGCCGGTGGCCGGTGCCGTCCAGGTCGCTGTAGTAGGCGTAGACCAGGCTGCGGTCGCCGGCGGCGAGCCGCTCGGCGGCGAGGTCCATCCGCTCCTCGCCGGTGAACCGGCCGTGGAAGGAGCCGCCGCTGAGGGCGACCCGCGTCAACGGGGTGTCGGCGAACTCCGGTTGGGAGACCTGGCAGGTCTCGATCCCGGCGGCGGCCGCGCGGCGGAAGAGCGTCGGGTACGGCTGCCAGGCGCGCGGGTCCTGGTGGGGGCGCCAGCGCAGCTGGTTCATCAGCCGGTTCTCGCCGGGGATGGCGACCCGGTAGCCGACCAGGCCGTGCCGGCCGGGCGGCAGGCCGGTGCCGACGGAGGCCAGCGAGGTGGCGGTGGTCGACGGGAAGCCGGTGACCAGCGGGGCGCCGCTGCCCGCGAGGGAGCTGGGCAGCAGCGAGGTGAGGAACGGCGCGTCCTCGGGGTGGGCGCGCAGCTGCTCCCAGCCCAGGCCGTCGACCAGGAAGACGCAGGCGCGGTCGGCGGGCGGCAGCGCGAAGGACGGCGCGGGGCCGTCGCCGTTCGACACGGGCACGCCGAGGCCGGCGAGCACCGCGGGCAGCAGGTCGGCGAGGGTGCCGCCGCCGTACGGCGGGACGGGCGCGGTGAGCGGGTCGAGCGGCGCGGGATAGGGCTCCGGGTCCGCGGGGAGGTGCGGCGGTGTCATGCGGCGCGCGTCATTCGGCGCGGGTGGTGGCCGCGGTGAGCGCCTTGGCGAAGACGAGGGTCTGGGCGACCGTCTCCGGCCCGTCGGCGGCCTCGCTCACCCGGACGGTGAGGTCGTCGGCGGTGGTGGAGCCGGTGTAGCCGTGGTCCGCCTCGCAGTTGGGGTCGGGGCAGTCGGCGGGCTCCAGGTCGATGCGGCTGACGCCGCCCCAGTTGACGGTGAGCAGCACCTCGCGGGGCGGGGTGCCCGGGGTGTAGGTCTCCGGCGAGGCGACGACCCGGCTGACCACCACGCCGGTGATGCGGCCGATCTTGACGCTCTCGGTGGAGGTGCTGGCGTAGCCGCCGGCGCCCTCGGCGGCGGTCTCGTCCGGGTGCTCGTCGGTGTGGCTGACGATGAACCGCGTCGGGGTGAGGGCGAGGACGGTGATGTGGCGGCGCACCTCGGCGGAGTCGAAGGTCGTCTCCTGGTAGACGAGGTAGGAGAGCACCTCCTCGGCGCCGACGGATTCCTGCACCGCCTCGGCGACCAGTGCCGGGTAGTACCCGCTGCGCTCGATCGCGGCGCGCAGGCCCTGCGTCGTCGTACCGCTTTTCGCCATGTCTCCTGAATTCCTCGCTGCCGGTCCTCCAGCGTCAGCGTACCGGGCATCCGGGTGGGCGGGATTCGGGCGGCCCGGCTCAGAATCCCCGCAGGGTGCGGGGGCCGAGGTCGGTGCGGGCGGGCGCGGGCGCGAGCCGCACCTCGGCGTCGAGGACGGCGACGCCGCGGCGGGCCACGACGACCGGCTCCAGGCGGACGGAGACCACCTCGGGCAGATCGTGGACCAGGACCGAGAGGCGGAGCAGCACGTCCTCCAGGGCGTCGGTGTCGACGGGGTCGGCGCCGCGGTGGCCGAGCAGCAGGGGCGCGCCGCGGATGCCGCGCACCAGCGCGGCGACCTCGCGGTCGGTGGCCGGGAGGAGGCGGTGCGCGATGTCGCCGAGCAGCTCGGAGGGGGCGCCGGCGAGGCCGAAGGAGAGCACGGCGCCGACCGCGGGGTCGACGGTGGCGGCGACGGCGGTGGGCACGCCGCGCGGGGCCATCGCCTGGACGGCGAGCGCCGCGGCGGCGGGCCCGCCGAGCGCCTCCGTCATCTCGCGGTGGGCGCGCAGCAGTTCGGCCTCGTCGGTGAGGTCGAGCCGCACCCCGCCGAGATCGGCCCGGTGCCGCAGCGCGGGGGCGGTGGTCTTCAGCGCCACCGGGAACCCCCCGACCTCCCCGGCCGCGGCAACGGCCGCCCGCCCGTCCGGGGCAGGCACCGCAGGCCACACCCGCACCCCGTAGGCCCCGAGCAGCGCGCCGGCGGCGGCGCTGTCGAGCGCGACGGCGCCGACGCCTGCGGCCGACGGCTGCGCGGCATCGTCACCGCCGCGGGAGCCGGGGCCGCGCGCGGCCCGATCCGCCGCACCCGAGGGGTCCTCCCCTGCCTGCCGGGCGACCGCGCCGGGTGGCTGCGCGCCGGCGTCCGTCGCGGGACGAGGCCGTGGCCGACTGCCGGCCTCCTCGCCGGGCTGCCGGCCGGCCGCGCCGCGCGTCCACCCGGCAGCGGAGTCGCCACTGCCGTCCGCGGCCGACGGCTGCACAGCGGCATCGCCTTCACGGCCGGCAACGCCGCGTGCCGCGTCGGCCGCGGACCGGTCCGCCGTCCCGCCGGAGCCCTCGCCCGCGTCCCGGCCGGCCGCGCCGGGCGGCTGCGCGGCGGCGGCGCCGGGGTGCGGGGCCGCGGTGCGGAGTGCGTCGCGGATGAGGGTGCGGGCGGTGGGTTCGTCGAAATCGTCGAAGTCGGGGACGGTGCCCGCGGATTGTTCGGTGCGGCGCCACGCCGCATAGCGGACGGCCTCGGCGAGGGCGCGGGCCGCGCGCTCCGGCGCCGGGTACGCCGGCACCGCGCGGAGCGCCGAGCCGTCGGCGCCGTGCCGGCGGAGCAGCTCGGAGAGCCCGTCGAAGGCCATGTGCACCAGCAGCAGCGGCTTGCCCAGCTCGCGGGCGCGATCCGCCGCGGACGCCACCGCGTCCAGCAGCGGGCCCGGGTCGGCCCCCGCCGGAGGCCCCAGCAGCGCGCCCGCCGGCCCCGCCGCCGGGGCGTCGCCGAACGCCGGGACCGCCACCGCCAGCACCGCGTCGTGCCCCGGCGACTCCACCGCGGCCCGCAGCGCCGCCGCGAAGCCGTCCGCGTCCGACGGCACCTGACGGGTGATCGGCCGCAGCCCTGCCCCGATGCAGGCGTCCTCCGTCAGCAGCCCCACCGACTCCGAGTTGCCCACCACCGCCACCCGCTCCCCGTCCGGCAGCGGCTGATGGTGCAGCAGTTCCGCCGCGTCCCACAGCTCCGGCAGGGTGTCCACCCGGATCACCCCGGCCTGCCGGAAGAGCGTGTCCACCGTGGAGTCCGCGATCGGCGCGTCGCTCACCGCGTGCCCCGTCGGCACCGTCCCCGGGTGCCGCCCCGCCTTCACCACCACCACCGGCTTCACCCGCGCCACCCGCCGCGCCAACCGGGTGAACTTCCGCGGGTTGCCGAAGGATTCGAGGTAGAGGCAGGCCACGTCGGTGCGCGGGTCCTCCTCCCAGAACTGCAGCAGGTCGTTGCCGGAGACGTCCGCCCGGTTCCCCGAGGAGACGAACGACGACAGCCCGATCCGCCGCCGGTGCGCCGCCGAGAGCGCGGCCAACGCGATCGCCGGGGACTGCGTGAAGAGGCCGATCCCGCCGCGGTCCGGCGCGTGCGGCGCCAGCGACGCGTTGAGCCGCACCTCCGGATCAGTGTTGATCAGCCCCAGCGCCGCCGGCCCCACCAGCCGCATCCCGTGCGCCCGCACCAACCGGACGAGCGCGCGCTGCCGGTCCAACCCCTCCGCGCCCGCGTCCGCCCAGCCGGTCGCCGCCACCACCAGCCCCTGCACGCCGTGCGCCCCGCACGCCGCCGCCACGTCCGGCACCTCGGCCGCCGGCACGGCCAGCACCGCCAGGTCCAGCGGACGCGGCACCAGCTCGACCGACCCGACCGCCGGCACGCCCTCCAGTTCGGCGTCCCGCTGCCCGGCGAAGGCCCGGTTCACGGCGAAGACGTCCCCGGTGAAGCCGCCCGCCAGCAGGTTCCGCAGCAGCGTGCGGCCCAGCCCGTCCGGCCCGCGGCCCGCGCCGACCACCGCCACCGAGCGCGGGTCGAGCAGCCGGTGGACGGACCGCGCCTCCGCGCGGTGTTCGCGGGCGCGCATCACCTCCAGCTGGGTGTCGGTGGGCTCCAGGTCGAGCTCCAGCGAGACCACCCCGTCGCCGAAGCTGCGGCGCTGGGTGTAGCCGGCGTCGGTGAAGACCTTCACCATCCGCCGGTTCTCGGGCAGCACCTCGGCGTCGAACCGCCGGATGCCGCGCTCCCGCGCCGCCGCCGAGATGTGCTCCAGCAGCGCGGAGGCGACGCCCCGGCCCTGGTGGGCGTCCTGGACGAGGAACGCCACCTCTGCGGTGTCCTCGAGGTTGGGCAGCCGGTCGTATCGGACCACCGCGATGAACTCGTCGCCGACGGTGGCGGCGAGGCCCACCCGGTCGACGTAGTCGTGATGGGTGAACCGGTGCACGTCGCGGTCGGAGAGACGCGGGTACGGGGCGAAGAACCGGAAGTACTTCGACTCGTCCGACACCTCCGCGTAGAACTCCACCAGGCGTTCGGCGTCATCGGGCCGGATGGGCCTGATGTGCGCGGTGCCGCCGTCGCGCAGCACCACGTCGGCCTCCCAGTGCTCGGGATAGCCGGGGACGGTACCGTCGGGTTTCTCCACGATGCCAGCCTAGGACTCCCCGGGCGGCGGGCCGTGGGACGTCCAACCTTGTGACGCCGTGTGAAACTGGTCCCCTGATCATCGGTACCCCGAACCTGGAAAGGCACCCGCCATGGCTGAGCGCCGAGTCAACATCGGCTGGCCCGAGGGCCTGCACGCCCGCCCGGCGTCCATCTTCGTGCGCGCGGCGACCGCCGCGGGCGTCCCCGTCACGATCGCCAAGAACGGCTCGAACCCGGGGAACCCTGTGAACGCCGCCAGCATGCTCGCGGTGCTGGGCCTGGGCGCGGAGGGCGGCGAGGAGGTCGTGCTCGCCTCCGACGCGGACGGCGCGGACGCCGCCCTCGACCGCCTCGCCAAGCTGGTCTCCGACGGCCTCGACGAGCTCCCCGAGTAGGCGACGCCCCGTCAGGGGCGCGGCACTCCCGCGCCCCGCCGCGTCCTCCCCATTGTCCGGCGCGTCCGGGTCGTGCCACGCTGCCGACCATGGACGACGGCATCCGGAATCCCGCGGCCACCGAAGCCTTTCGGGCTGCCCGCGACCATCTGCTCGCCCACGAGGGCGACCTGACGGGGGCCCGGCAGCTGCCCCGGCCCGACCTCACCCGCTTCGGCGGCCCCGGCCGCTTCAACTGGGCGCTGGACTGGTTCGACGTCCTCGCCGCCGAGGAGGGCAGCGCCGAGCGCGTCGCCCTGCGCGTCGTCGACCTCGACGCGGACGGCACCCTCACCTCCGAGACCGCCCTGACGTTCCGCCGGCTGGCGGACCGCTCCGACCGCACCGCGAACTGGCTGCGCGCCCGGGGCGTGCGCCGCGGCGACCGCGTCCTGCTGGTGCTCGGCAACCGCGTCGAGCTGTGGGAGGCGCTGCTCGGCGCGATCAAGCTGGGCGCGGTGGTCGTCCCCGCCACCACCCTGCTCTCCGCCGACGACCTCGCCGACCGGGTGGCGCGCGGCCGGGTCGCGCACATCGTCGCCGAGTCGGAGCTGGCGGACCGCTTCGCGGCCGTCCCCGCATCCGTCACCCGGATCGCGGTGGGCGAACCCCGCGCGGGCTGGCTGGACTTCGCGGACGCCGCGAACGCCCCGTCCGGGTTCGAGCCGGACGGCCCCACCTCGCAGGACGACCTGCTGCTGATGTACTTCACCTCCGGCACCACCGCGCTGCCCAGCGCGGTGGCGCACACCCACGCCAGCGGCCCGGTCGGGCATCTGTCGACGATGTACTGGCAGGGCGTCCGCCCCGGCGACGTGCACCTCAACATCTCCTCCCCCGGCTGGGCCAAGCACGCCTGGTCGAGCCTGTTCGCGCCGTGGAACGCGGGCGCGACGGTGCTGGTGGTCAATCAGCCGCGGTTCGCCGCGGGCCCGGTGCTCGACCAGATGGTGCGCTGCGGGGTGACGACGTTCTGCGCGCCGCCGACCGTGTGGCGGATGCTGATCCAGGAGCGGCTGGACCGCTGGCGGCCGGTGGTGCGCGAGGCGATCGGCGCGGGCGAGCCGCTCAACCCGGAGGTCATCGAGCAGGTGCGGGAGGCCTGGGGGGTGACGATCCGGGACGGCTACGGCCAGACGGAGACCACCGCGCAGATCGGCAACGCGCCGGGCGCGCCGGTGAAGCCCGGCTCGATGGGTCGGCCGCTGCCGGGCTGGACGGTGCTGCTGATCGACCCGACCACCGGCAAGGAGGTGGACGGCCCGGGCGTGGACGGCGAGATCTGCCTGCCGGCGGGGGCCGACCAGATCGGGCTGATGGCCGGGTACGTCCGGGACGCCGACGGGCCGCCGGTGCCGAGCACGGCCGAGGACGGGCTGCACCACACGCGGGACATCGCGTCGCGGGACGCGGACGGGTACTTCACCTATGTCGGGCGCACCGACGACGTCTTCAAGTCCTCCGACTACCGGATCTCGCCGTTCGAGCTGGAGAGCGTGCTGCTGGAGCATCCGGCGGTGGCCGAGGCGGCGGTCGTGCCGGCGCCCGACCCGGTGCGGCTGGCGGTGCCCAAGGCGTATGTGACGCGGACGGCGGGCGCGGCGGCGGACCGGGAGACGGCGCGTTCGATCCTCGCGCATGTGCGCGACCGGGTCGCGCCGTACCGCAGGGTGCGGCGGCTGGAGTTCGTCGACGAGCTGCCGAAGACCGTCTCCGGCAAGATCCGCCGCGTCCAGCTCCGCGCGCAGACGCCCGCGGCGTCGGAGTTCACCGAGGACCAGCTCTTCGGCGGCGCGCGGGAGTAGGCGCGGCCGCGGAGCGGGAGCGCGGGCGCGGGGACGGCGGCCGAGTCACGGCATCGCCGTGCTCACCCGCGCGGTTCCCCGCGCCCCTGGCGGGCCCGCCGTCGTCAAGACGACGCGACCCGCCGAACGGCGCTCAGCTCTGCACCGTCACCGGCCCGATGCCCAGCTTCCGCACCTCGTCGCCGATCCGCGAGGCATCGCCGACCAGCACGACGACCATCCGGTCCAACGGGAAGGCCGCCGTCGCCGCGGCCGTCGCGGCCTCGGCCGTGACCTTGGCCAACCGCTGGTACTGGTGCGCCTGGTAGTCGTCCGGCAGGCCCTGTTCGACCTGGTCGGCGAGCGTGTCCGCGACCGCCGCCGCCGTCTCGTACTTCAGCGGGGCGACGCCCACCAGGTTCTGCACCGCCGCGTTCCGCTCGTCCGCCGTCAGCCCGCCGTCCGCCACCCCGCGGATGACCGCGACCAGGTCGCCGAGCGCCGCGCCCGTCACCTCGGTCTGCACCGAGCCGGCGATGCCGAGCAGCGCGCCGCGCCCGTCGCCGCCCTCGCCGGAGCGCACCACCTGCGGGAACGCCCGGATGCCGTAGGTGTAGCCCTTCTCCTCGCGCAGCACCCGGTCCAGACGGGACGTCAGCGTCCCGCCCAGGCAGTAGATGCCGACGACCTGCTCCGCCCACGTGGGGTCGTGCCGGTCCGGGCCGGTGCGGCCGATGAGGACCTGCGTCTGGACGGAGCCCGGGCGGTCGACGATCACCACGCGGGCGGCGTCGTCCGAGGCCACGGGGGCCAGCCGGGAGTGCTCGGCGGGGGTGCCGCCCCAGGCGCCCAGCGTGCGCTCCAGCACCCCGTCCAGGTCGGCCTCGGAGAGGTCGCCGGCGATCACCGCGCAGGCCGTCGCGGGCCGGAAGTGCTCGGCGTGGAAGGCGGCCACCGCGTCGCGGTCGATGCGGCGGACGGTCTCCGCGGTGCCCTGCCGGGGCCGGGAGACGCGGTCGGCGGCCGGGAACAGCTCGGCGTAGAGGGCCATCGCGGCGCGCCGCTGCGGGTTGGCCAGCTCATGGGTGATCTCGTCGAGGCGGTTGGCGACCAGCCGCTCGATCTCGGCGTCCGGGAACGCCGGCGCCCGCACCGCCTCGGCGACCAGCTCCAGCGCCTGCTCCAGGCGGGAGGCCGGCACCTCCAGGGAGACCCGGATGCCGGGGTGGTCGGCCTGGGCGTCGAGGGTCGCGCCGCACCGCTCCAGCGCGGCGGCGAACTCCTCGCCGTCCATCCGCGCGGTGCCCTCGGCGAGGGCGCGGGCGGTGAGGGTGGCGACGCCGTCCAGGCCCTCCGGCTCGGCGTGCAGCGGCGCGTCGACCGACAGCTCGACGGCCACCACATGGCGGCCGGGCCGGTGGCAGCGCAGCACGGTGAGGCCGTTGCCGAGGACGGAGCGCTCGGGGGCGGGGAAGACCCACGGCCGGGGCTCGGCGGCCTCGGGGCGCGGATGGAGCGTCATCTCCGGCGCGATGACGGGCGTTTCGGTGCCCGTGGCCGGGGTCTGCGGCTCGGTGCTCATCGGTCCTCGTCCTCCGTGGCGTCGTCCTCGGTCCCGGCCGCGCTCTCCGCACCGGTCGGCTCGTAGACCAGCACCGCCCGGTTGTCGGGCCGCAGCCGCTCGGCGGTGATGGCCCGCACCTCCTCGGCGGTGATGTCCAGCAGGCGGTCGACGGCGGTGGTGGCCAGCTGCGGGTCGCCGAAGAGCGTCGCGTAGCGGGCGAGTTCGTCAGCCTTGCCGTGCGCGGTGTCGAGGCGGTCGAACCACTCGCGCTCGATCTGCGCCTGGGCGCGCTCCATCTCCTCGGCCGTGGGGCCGTCCGCGGCGAGTCGGGCCAGCTCCTCGTCGACGGCCGCCTCGATGTCCTCGATGCGGGCGTCGCCGGAGGTCTTGGCGTCCATCCAGCCCACCGAGGGGGCGCCGGCGAGCCGCATCATGCCGAAGCCGGCGACCACGGCGAGGCGGTCGCGGCGGACCAGGCGGTTGTGCAGGCGGGACGACTCGCCGGCGCCCAGCACGGTGAGCGCGATGTCGGCGGCGTCGGCCTCCCGGGTGCCGTCCACGGGCAGCCGGTAGGCGGCCATCAGGGCGCGGGACGGGACGTCCTCGTGCACCACGCGGCGCAGTTGGCCGCCCATCACCGGCGGCAGGCCGGTGCCGTCCGCGGGGGCGGGCTTGGTCGCGTTCTCGGAGGTCCCGGGGATGGTGCCGAAGTACTTCTCCACCCAGGCGACCGTCTGCGCCGGGTCGATGTCGCCGACCACCGTCAGCACCGCGTTGTTGGGCGCGTAGTAGGTGCGGAAGAAGGCCTGGACGTCGGCGAGGGAGGCCGCGTCGAGGTCGTCCATCGAGCCGATCGGCATGTGGTGGTACGGGTGGCCCTCGGGGAAGGCCATCGCGACGAGCTTCTCGAACGCGGTGCCGTAGGGCTGGTTGTCGTACCGCTGGCGGCGCTCGTTCTTGACCACGTCGCGCTGGTTGTCCAGGCTCTGCTGGTCGAGCGCGGCGAGCAGGCTGCCCATCCGGTCGGCCTCCAGCCAGAGCGCCAGCTCCAACTGGTGGGCGGGCATGGTCTCGAAGTAGTTGGTGCGCTCGAAGCTGGTGGTGCCGTTGAGGGAGCCGCCGGCGCCCTGCACCAGTTCGAAGTGGCCGTTGCCGGGGATGCTGGCCGAGCCCTGGAACATCAGGTGCTCGAAGAGGTGGGCCAGGCCGGTGCGGCCGGGGCGCTCGTGGCGGGAGCCGACGTCGTACCAGAGGCAGACGGACGCGACCGGCGTCAGGTGGTCCTCCGAGAGCACCAGCCGGAGGCCGTTGCCGAGCCGGTGCTCCGTAGCGGTGAAGGCGCCGGAGCCGCGGGGGGCGGCGGTCCGGTCGGCCGGTCGGGCCGGATTGGCCATGGGGGCGTCGGTCCTTTCGCTTCGTCGAGCGTCGTGTCGGGCCAGCCTACGGCGTCGGACCGGCGCCGCGGCTCCGGCCGGAGGGCCCGGTCGGCGGTGCCTGTCGGGGCTTGTCCGACGCAGGCGCCACAATGGAGCGTCCGCCGTTCGTCGAAACAGCCGCGGAGTTGACCCGCGACCCGCAAAGGAGCACCGGGAAGAGATGGCCCGCCGCAGCACCAGAGCACCGCAGCCCGCCGACGACTTCGAGGAGAACATCCAGGATGTCGATGTCGTCGACGAGATGCGCTCGTCCTACCTCGAGTACTCCTACTCGGTCATCTACGCCCGAGCGCTGCCCGACGCCCGCGACGGCCTGAAGCCGGTCCACCGCCGGATCCTCTACCAGATGGGCCAGATGGGGCTGCGGCCCGATCGGCCGCATGTGAAGTCCGCCCGCGTGGTGGGCGAGGTGATGGGCCGGCTGCACCCGCACGGCGACACCGCGATCTACGACGCGCTGGTGCGCCTGGCGCAGCCGTTCTCCATGCGGCTCCCGGTGGTCGACGGGCACGGCAACTTCGGCTCGCTGGGCAATGACGACCCGCCGGCCCAGATGCGCTACACCGAGGCGCGGTTGGCCCCGGCCGCGCTGCTGATGAACGAGTCGATCGACGAGGACACCGTCCCGTTCGAGCCGAACTACGACGGCAGCGAGAACGAGCCCGAGGTGCTCCCCGCCGCCTACCCGAACCTGCTGGTCAACGGCGTGTCCGGGATCGCCGTGGGCATGGCCACCAACATGGCGCCGCACAACCTGGGCGAAGTGGTGGCCGCCGCGCGGCATCTGATCAAGCATCCGAACGCCGACCTCGAGACGCTGATGAAGCACGTCCCGGGGCCCGATCTGCCGACCGGCGGTCGGATCGTCGGGCTGGGCGGGGTGCGGGACGCCTACGAGACGGGCCGCGGCACCTTCAAGATCCGGGCCACCTGCTCGATCGAGAACGTCACGCCGCGCCGCAAGGGCATCGTCATCACCGAGCTGCCCTACAACATCGGCCCGGAGAAGGTCATCACCAAGATCAAGGATCTGGTGGGCCAGAAGAAGCTCCAGGGCATCGCCGACCTCAAGGACCTGACGGACCGCTCCCACGGGCTGCGGCTGGTGATAGAGGTCAAGAACGGGATCAACCCGGAGGCGCTGCTGGAGCAGCTCTACCGGCTGACCCCGCTGGAGGAGACCTTCGGCATCAACAACGTGGCGCTGGTCGACGGCCAGCCGCTGACGCTGGGCCTGAAGGAGCTGCTCCAGGTCTACATCGACCACCGGTTCGAGGTGGTGCGGCGGCGCAGCGAGTTCCGGCGCACCAAGCGCGCCGACCGGCTGCACCTGGTCGAGGGCCTGCTCACCGCGCTGATCGACATCGACGAGGTGATCGCGCTCATCCGGGGCAGCGAGAACGCGGCCCAGGCCAAGCAGCGCCTGATGGAGCGCTTCGGGCTGACGGACGTCCAGACGCAGTACATCCTCGACACGCCGCTGCGCCGGCTCACCCAGTACGACCGGATCGAGCTGGAGTCCGAGCAGGACCAGCTGCGCAAGGAGATCGCCGAGCTGACGGCGATCCTGGATTCGGACGAGCTGCTGCGCAAGACCGTCTCGGACGAACTGGCGGCGGTCTCGAAGAAGTTCGCCACGCCGCGCCGCACCGAGCTGGTCGAGGTGGCCGCCGGGGCGCCGGTCGCCACCGCGGGGCCGCTGGAGGTGGCGGACAACCCGTGCCGGGTGCTGCTCTCCTCCACGGGGCTGCTGGCGCGCACCGCCAACGGCGAGGGCTTCGACGAGGACCCGTCGGCCGGGCCGGGCAAGCGGGCCAAGCACGACGTGATCGTCTCGGCGGTGCCGTCCACCACGCGGGGCCAGATCGGCGTGGTCACCTCGGAGGGCCGGCTGCTCCGGCTCGACGTGGTCGACCTGCCGGAGCTGCCCGAGCCGGCGTCCGGCGCCAAGGCGGGGCGGCCCACGCTGGCGGGCGGCGCGCCCGTCTCGGAGTTCCTCGAACTCCACTCGGACGAGGCGGTCCTGGCGTTGACGACGCTGGACGAGTCGTCACCCGGGCTGGCGCTGGGCACGCTCCAGGGCGTGGTCAAGCGGGTCGTCCCGGAGTGGCCGTCCAACAAGGACGAGTTCGAGATCATCGCCCTGAAGGACGGCGACCGGGTGGTCGGCGCGGTGGAGCTGCGCACCGGCGAGGAGGATCTCGTCTTCATCACCGACGAGGCCCAGCTGCTGCGCTATCCCGCGTCGCAGGTGCGGCCGCAGGGCAAGCCGGCGGCGGGCATGGCGGGCATCAAGCTCGCCGACGGCATCCAGGTGCTCTCCTTCACCGCGCTGGATCCGTCGCGGGACGGCCTGGTGGTGACGGTGGCCGGCAGCCGGGGCACTCTCTCGGGCACCGGCTTCGGGACGGTGAAGGCGACGCCGTTCGACCAGTACCCGCGGAAGGGGCGCGCCACCGCGGGCGTCCGCTGCCAGCGGTTCCTGCGCGGCGAGGACTGCCTGGTGGCGGCGTGGGCGGTGGCCTCCCCGGCGCGGGCGGCGACGGCGAACGGCACGCCGGTCGAGCTCCCCGAGATCGACCCCCGCCGCGACGGGTCCGGCTCCGCGGTCAAGCGCGAGTTCACCATCGTCGCCGGCGCGGTGTAGCGCCGCGTTGACGCCCCGGCGCCCCAGGTGGGGCGCCGGGGCGCCGGGGCGAAGGTGCGGCAACAGGGCCACCGCGGCCACCGCGGCCACCGCTCACCGCAACTCGGCGACCTCCTGCAGCAGCCCCCAGGTGAAGTCCGCGGCGTACTGCTTGCCCTGCGACGTGATCAGCAGCCGCGACCGCGTCGGCGCCGACCCTTCGAGGGGACGCGCCCCGGGGAACGACCGCGCCACGTCCTCCACCGTGAACTCCCACGGCACCAGCCCGTCCACCCCGGCGGCACGCGGGACCTCCTCCCCCGCCGCGCGGACCAGCCACTCCTGCCAGACCCCGCGCCCGTCCGGCCCGGTCACCACCTCGAACCGCAGCCGCGGCCACAGCGGGACGGGCCACAGGTGCGCGGTGAACACGGCGTCCCCCACCCGCCGTTCGACGGCCGCCTCCGGCGCCCCCAACACCCGCCGATACCGCCCCAGCGCACCCCCACTCCCCCCA
>NZ_MLCF01000109.1 GCF_001879105.1 Mangrovactinospora gilvigrisea
GGGGTGCCGGGGCGGAGGGGCGGCGGGCAGGGCACCGCGGCAAGCGGTCAGTCGAGGCGGCAGGCGGGGGTGCCGCCGGGCAGCCGGTAGCGGTGGGCGGCGATCCAGCGGTACACCGCGTCGGCGAGCAGCCGGACCCCAGGCAGCTGCATCACCGCGCCGGCCACCCGCCACGCCCAACCGCCGCCGCAGGCCAGCGTCTTCGCGACGGCGACCGCGCCCCCGTACACCTCGCCGCGCGGCGTCACCAGCACCACCTCGCGCAGCAGCCGCTCCTCCGCGACTCCGTACGTCCCGTCCAGCTGCCACGCCGCGATCCGCACCCGCGGACGCACGAACCGCTCCCCCGCCTCGGCCGCGCGCGTGCAGAACCCGCAGTCCCCGTCGAACAACAGCACCGGCAATGCACCCGCACCACTCACGGCGGCCCCGATCCCTGAAGCATGAACGCCCCGTACACCCCCGATCCCACCACAACCGCGCCGAGCAGCAGCACCGCCCACCGCGTCCGCCACCGCGCCACCCCGAACGCGATCGGCAGCAGCAGCGGGAACGCCGGCATCAGCAGCCGCGGCTTCGAGCCGAAGAACCCCGACGCGCCGAACGTCATCACCGCCAGCACTGCCGCGTACACGATCAGCTCCACCGGCAGCCGGGGCCGCCGCCGCACGCACAGCACCAGCAGCCAGGCCACCACCGCCACCGCCGCGACCAGGCCCACCCCGGCCCAGGCGTTCACCCGCGCGTGCGCCCATGCGAAGCGCGCGAACGACACGCCCGCGTCGAAGCCGTTGCCCCACTCCGCCTGCACGTGGAAGTACCCGAAGACGCTCCCCGTCCGCACCGCCACGAAGACCACGTACGCCGCCGCCCCCAGCGGCGCCAGCACCGCCCCGGCGGCCACCCGCCGGTCGAACCGCCGCGCGACCAGCATCCCCACCCACACCGCGGCCACCAGCGCCGCCGCGGACGGCCGGGTCAGCCCCGCGGCCAGCGTCAGCCACCCCGCCGTCAGCCAGCGCCGCCACAGCGCCGCGTAGAGCGCCCACGCCGCCAGCGCCGTGAAGAGCGTCTCGGTGTAGGCCATCGACTGCACCACCGCGACCGGGTACGCGCCCCACAGCAGCGCGAGCACGATCCCCACCCGCCGGCCGCCCACCGCGCCGCCGACCGCGCAGATCCCCCACGCCGCCGCCACCGACGCCGCCCAGGAGACCGCCAGCCCGGCCGCCGGCACCGTCAGCAGCCCGCCCGACAGCCCGTGCAGCGCCTGCTCCAGCCAGGGGTAGAGCGGGAAGAAGGCCATGGCGGAGAGCGAACGGCCGTCCGGCGGATGGAGGGTGACGCCGTAGCCGTGCGCGACGATCCGCGCGTACCACACCGCGTCCCAGCGGCCCGAGAGCAGATGGAACGCCTGCCCGAACCCGCCCGACACCCACGCCAGCAGCAGCACCCCCAGCGCACGCGCCCCGGCGTACCCGGCGAGCGCGGGCAGCACCGTCCGCCACGCGGCGGGCGGGCCCGGCTCGGCGGGCGGGGAGGTGGTCAGGGCGGTCTCGGGCACCTCCGGATTGTCCGCCACGGCCCTCCGCCCGGCCAAACCGGACCGCGGCAGGACCGCGGCAGGACCGCACCCGCCCCGTTCCCCGACCGCACCCGTCCCGAGATCACCCGAATGTGCGAATGCTGTGCTCCCGTGCGCGGTACCCGCGACCCTTGACGCTCGCTAGGCTGGCCGAAAGCGGCCCGCGGGCCGGCGGCGCGGCATGGGACATCGTCAACTGCCGCTCTCCGGCGGCCAGTCGGGGCGGCGGGACGGGACGTCGGCCGGAAGCGGCCGGAAGGGGCGGGAGCGCAAGATCGTGCAGATCCTTCGAGCGCCTGACATCAACGACATCCATGCGCCGGGCGCGCAGGTGCCGCGGCCCACCACGGGCACCACCGCGCCCACGCGCGTGCTCGCGGCCGCCGCGTACCGCCCCGGCCCCTACGGGCCCTTCGCCGCGCTCCGCGGCAACTCCTGGAAGCCCGGCAAACTCGCCCTCTTCCAGCCCGACTTCGGCGAGGCCTTCACCCGCTCCGTGCTGCGCCGGATGCTGGGCGACGGGCGCGTCCACCGCAAACCGCTGGTCCCCTCCTACGCCACCGACGCCCGGATGGTGACGGAGTACTGCCTGGAGGCCAAGGCCGAGCGCCGCGGCCGCGACCGCCGCCTCACCGGCCTGATGCTGCTCTTCGGGCTCCCGTTCCTGCCCGGCACGCTGATCTGGCTCTTCATCTTCCAGGTGCGGCGGATCGTCGAGCGCTTCGGGCGCAGCCGCGACCGCGCCATCGCCTGGGTGCTCACCGCGATCCTCGCCTTCCTCGGCTTCTACCTGCTGCTCTGGAACCCGCCGTTCCACAACGAGGCGGTGCGCTGGTACTGCCGCTCCCTGATGGTCGGCCCGGTGCTCGGCTGGTGGATCGCGCGCGGCTACTGCATCCGCACCTCCGTCGCCTTCAAGGACAAGTGCCTGGCGCTGATGGCCGGCAAGGCCTCCGGCCCGCGGCTGGAGCTGGCCGTCCCGCAGGGCCCGGGCGACAAGAAGCGCGAGGAGCGCCGCCTCGCCCTCACCAAGATCGTCGAGGAGCAGGAGACCAACCTGCTCTTCTACGCGGGCAAGCGCGGCATCCACGGGCTGGGCCCGCGCTGGGGCATCTGGAACCTCGCCGAGGAGCTCACCCCGCAGCCCGGCGCCGGCATCGAGCCGTTCCGGGCGTGGGATCTGGTGCGCGTCATCCGCGGCCGGCTGGAGCAGCTGCAGCAGCAGCCGCTGAACACCGGCGGGTTCACCAAGCCCAAGGTCGACGACTGGGTGATCAGCGCGATGGGCGCCGGCGGCAAGCGCCTCAAGCCCTGGTACGAGGCGCAGTGGAAGCCGGGCAAGCAGGCGCCGGACGAGCGGATGGACGGCTACCGGGCCCGCCAGTCCGTGGTCTCCGACATCTGCAACCGCACCCACTTCGACGCCGGCCCGCGCCACTACCTGAGCGTCCAGTTCCCCATCTGGGGCGGCCAGTTGCTGCTCACCCTGATGGTGACGGTCACCGTCCTGCACACCACGCTGCGCGTCGAGGTGACGGGCCATGTGCTGGGCCCGATCGACGGCGCGCTCTCGGACGAGCCCGAGCCGGAGCCGTCGGTGCGGGCGGCGAACGGCTGGAGGTTCTGGGAGCAGGAGGACATCGAGCTGCCCTTCCCCAAGGTGGACGCCGACGAGGTGGTCCGGCTCTGCGTGCGGGCGCCGTTCTTCAAGGCGCCGCGGGTGCTGGACTGGCTGGGCGGCAAGGTCGTCTTCGCCGAGCCGTTCGGCCTGCGCACCGCGTGGACGGGCAAGCCGTGGGGCAACCGCTTCATGGCCGACGACGCGGTGCGGGCGGTGGCGCCGGTGGTGCGGGCCGTCCACAACGCGACGCTGCAGTTCCTCGACCAGCGCGGGGTGGACACCAGCCGCTTCGCGACCCGCTCGCTGGGCCTGCAGGCCTCCACACAGACCGTCGCCCCCGCCAAGCCCGACGAGGCCGACGGCCCCGAGCCGCCGTAGGGCGGCCCGGCGGGTGGCCGGCGGGGCTGCCCGGGCCCGGCTCAGACCCAGGCGTCGGCCAGGATCCGCCGGGTGTCGGCGAGCAGCTGCGGCAGCACTTTGGTGTGCCCGACGACCGGCATGAAGTTGGTGTCGCCGCCCCAGCGCGGCACCACATGCTGGTGCAGGTGCGCGGCGATGCCCGCCCCGGCGACGTCCCCCTGGTTCATGCCGATGTTGAACCCCTGCGCCCCGGAGGCCTTGCGCAGCGCGGACATCGCCCGCTTGGTGAAGTCGCCCAGCTCGGCGGTCTCGTCGAGGTCCAGCTCGGTGTAGTCGGCGACGTGCCGGTAGGGCACCACCATCAGGTGCCCGCCGTTGTAGGGGTAGAGGTTGAGCAGCGCGTAGACGGCCTCGCCGCGGGCCACGATCAGCCCGTCCTCGTCGGTCGCGGAGGGGATGCGGCAGAACGGGCAGCCGTCGCCCGAGCCCGTCCCGGTCGGCTTGTTCTCGCCCTGGATATAGGCCATCCGGTGCGGCGTCCACAGCCGCTGGAAGCCGTCGGGCGAGCCCGCGCCGTCCTGGGCGACCGGATGGTTCTGCTGCTCCGCGTCCGTCATGGGGGACAGGATACGGGCCGCCTCCGATTGGCCGGTTAGGGGCGGCGGACCAGCGCGCCACCGGGCCTACGCTGCCCCCAGCGCGTCCCGTGCCGCGCCCCGCACCGCCTCGCTCTTCGCCCCGAGGAGGTCCCATGTCGAAGAAGACCCGCAAGCGCGCCTGGCGGAAGAAGAAGCGGCGCGCCAACCACGGCCACCGGCCCGCCTGATCCGGTCGGGTTGTCGGCGGAGGCGGGACGTCCGGCCCGCGCGCCCCCTTACGATGATCCTCATGTCCTCGTCCATGGATACCTTCATCGCCGGGCTGCCCAAGGCCGAACTGCACGTGCACCACGTCGGTTCGGCCTCGCCGCGGATCGTCGCGGAGCTGGCCGCCCGCCACCCCGATCCGAAGGTGCCGACCGACCCGGAGGCGCTCGCCGAGTTCTTCACCTTCCGGGACTTCCCGCACTTCATCGAGCTCTACCTGGCGACGGTGGAGCTGGTGCGCACGGCCGAGGACGTCCGGCTGCTCACCTTCGAGGTGGCCCGGGACATGGCGCGGCAGAACATCCGCTACGCGGAGCTGACCGTCACCCCCTACTCCTCGGTGCGCCGCGGCATCCCGGACACCGAGTTCCTGGCCGCGATCGAGGACGCCCGCAAGGCGGCCGAGTCCGAGCTGGGCGTGGTGCTGCGCTGGTGCTTCGACATCCCCGGCGAGGCGGGCCTGGAGTCGGCCGAGGAGACCTGCCGGATCGCGGTCGACCTGGGCTGCGAGGGCCTGGTCTCGTTCGGGCTGGGCGGTCCCGAGGCGGGCATCTCGCGGGCGCAGTTCAAGCCCTACTTCGACCGGGCGCGGGCGGCCGGCCTGCACAGCGTCCCGCACGCCGGCGAGGGCGACGGCCCGGCGTCGGTGTGGGCGGCGCTCAACGAGCTGAAGGCGGAGCGGATCGGGCACGGGGTGCGCTCGGTGGAGGACGAGGCGCTGCTGGCGCATCTGGCGGAGCGCCAGATACCGCTGGAGGTCTGCCCGACGTCGAACGTGGCGACGAGGGTGGTGGCCGATCTGGACCGGCACCCGATCCGGCAGCTGCTGGACGCGGGCGTGCTGGTCACCGTCAACAGCGACGACCCGCCGATGTTCGGCACCGACCTCAACCGCGAGTACGCGGTGGCCGCCCGCCTGCTGGACCTGGACGAGGCGGGCCTGGCCGGGCTGGCGAAGAACGCGGTGGACGCCTCGTTCCTGGACGCCCCCGGCAAGGCCCGGCTGCGCGGCGAGATCGACGACTACCTGGCCGAGTGGACGGGCTCCGGCTCGGGCTTCTGAGGCTCCACCGGCCGAGGCTCCGGCACCGGCTCGGCAGGCAGCCGGGCCGGCATCCGGGCCAGGGCGCGTTTCAGCCATGGTCCGAGCGGCTGCTCGACCCAGCGGTGCAGCAGCCAGGCGAGGGCCAGCATGACGGCGACGGTGAGCGGCAGCACGGCGGCGTCCGGCAGCCCGGCCCGCAGCCGCAGCTCGCGGACGGCCACCCAGCCGAGGTGCTCGTGGATCAGGTAGAAGGGGTAGGTGAGGGCGCCGGCGGTGGTGAGCCAGCGCCACTTCGCCCAGTCGAACCACCCCAGGGCGACTCCCGCGACCAGCAGAAACGCCATCAGGTCGGCGATGATGATGCCCAGATGGGTGCGGCCGTTGCCGGTGGAGGACTGCACGTCCTGGTACTGGCCGACGAGGAAGGCCGCCCCGACCAGGCCCCAGGTCTGCGGGGCGCCGCCGAAGCGGTGCACCAGGTGGAGGGCGAGCCCGCCGATGAAGAACGGCGCGTACTGGGGGATCAGCAGCTGGTCGACGAGCGGCTGGCTCTTGAGCCCGCCGGTGAGGACGACGGCGGCGAGCCAGAGCCAGCCGAAGGCCAGCGCCCGGCGGTAGGTGACGCCCCGCCAGACCACGGCGACGGCCCACAGCAGGTAGAACTTGGCCTCGATCCACAGCGTCCAGCAGACGCCGAGCACCCGGTGGGCGCCGAGGCCGGACTGGGACATCGTCAGATTGGCGAGGATGTCCGAGGCGGGCGCGGGCCGCTCCCCGGGGAACCGCACCACCAGGAAGACGGCGGTGACGAGGACGACGGCGACCCAGTAGGCGGGGAAGAGCCGCGAGACGCGGGAGCGGGCGAAGGCGCCGACGGTCCGTCCCCAGCTGCTGAGGCAGATGACGAACCCGCTGATGACGAAGAACAGTTCGACGCCGAGGCACCCGTACACGGCGACGGGACGCAGCGCGGGGAAGAGCGTCCGCGGATCACCGCCCCACGCCGCCGTGACCGGCCCCCCGCGGCCCGCGTAGTGGTACAGGCAGACGGCGAGCGCGGCGACCAGCCGCAGCCCGTCCAAGGCGGTAAGGCGTCGTCCCATGCCGATGACGCTATGGGGGTTTTTGTAACCGGAGTTGCACAGCAGATTAACGGCGGGCCACCGGCCCACCCGTCACCGCTGCCCGTACCCCTTGAACCGCTCCGCCACGAGGCCCAGTTCCTCGTCCGAGATCAGGGACGGCGTCCCCACGGCGCGCGCCGCCAGCCAGACCCGGCACATCCACTCCAGCTGCGTCGTCCGCTCGAACGCCTCCGCCACGCTCGCCCCCGTCACCACCGTCCCGTGGTTGCGCAGCAGGCACCCGTGCCGATCCCGCATCGCCTCGACCATCCCCTCGGCCAACGCGTCCGTCCCGTACGTCGCGTACGGCGCCACCCGCACCACGCCCCCCAGCGCCGCCGTCTGGTAGTGGATCGGCGGCACCTCGTCGACCAGCGTCGACACCGCCGTGGCGTGCACCGCGTGGGTGTGCACCACCGCGCCCGCGCCGAACTCCCGGTACGCCGCCAGATGCATCGGCAGCTCGCTCGTCGGCTTCAGCGCGCCGTCGACGACGCGCCCGTCCGCGGCGTCCACCACCGGGACGTCCTCCGCCGTCATCGCGTCGTACCCGACGCCCGTCGGCGTCACCGCGACCAGCTCGCCGACCCGCGCCGAGACGTTCCCGGAGGTCCCCACCACCAGCCCGTCCGCGGCCATCCGCCGCGCCGTGGCGACGACCTCCTCCCGCGCCTCCCGCAGCATCATGCGGCACCGCCGGCGCCGGTGCCGTCGGCCTTGTTCGCCGGGTGCTTCAGCGCCGCCGCGCCGCCGCGCGCGAACCGCGCCACCTCCGCCGCCGCGATCTGCGCCGCGCGATGCGCGGTCTCCCGCGTCGCCCCGCCCAGATGCGGCGTCGCCACCACGTTCGGCAGCCCGCGCAGCGCCCAGTCGTCCGGCGGCGGTTCGACGTCGTAGACGTCGACCGCCAGCGCGCCGAGCCGCCCGTCGCGCAGCATCGCCGGCAGCGGGCGGTAGTCCAGCAGCCCGCCGCGCGCGGTGTTGACCAGGACCGCGCCGTGCGGCAGCAGGCCGAGCCGGCGCTCGTCCAGCAGCCCGGCGGTCTCCTTCGTCAGCCGCGCGTGCAGGCTCACCACCCGGCTGCGGCGCAGCAGTTCGTCCAGCTCCACCAGACTCGGCGCCGAGGGGCCCTCGGCCCGCATCTCCGCCGCGTCCGCATAGGGGTCGGCGACCAGCACGTTTGCACCGAACGCGGCGAGCACCCGCGCCACCCGCCGGCCGATCGCGCCGTAACCGACCAGGCCGACGGTGGTGCCGTCCAGCTCCAACCCGGCGTTCTCGTAGGCGTAGTGGTCGCCGCGCCAGCGCCCGGCCTTCAGCTCGGCGTCGGTGTGCGCGATCCGCCGCATCGCCGCGAGGATCATGCCGACCGCGAACTCCGCCGCCGCGGCGGCGTTGCGTCCGGGGGCGAAGCTGACGGCGACGCCCGCGCGGGTGGCGGCGTCCAGGTCGACGTTGACGGGCCCGCCGCGGCCGACCGCCACCATCCGCAGCCCGGGGCACGCCGCGAAGACCTTCCCGGTGAACGGAGCCATCTCGGTGACGCATGCCTCGGCGTCGCCGAGCGCGTCGATCACCTGCTGCTCGGTGCCGCTCGCCTCGCGCACGGCGCCGGGCCCCTCGCCCACCGGGCCGAACGGCACCTGCGGCCAGGGCAGTTCGAGGGAGGAGACCTCCACCTCCCCCGGGGCGAAGGCGCTCCGCAGCGCGTCGGCGATCAGTTGGGGCCGGACGAATCGGTCTCCGGCGGCCAGGACATGCATCGGGGGCGGCCTCCTTCACATGGGTCCTGTTAGATTTAACATCGCTGTTCGCCGGGGGCAAGAAGCACCCCCGGGACGCCACGGACCGAGGAGACGCCGCGCATGACCGCCCGACTGCTGCTGACCCGACACGGTGAGACCGTGTGGCACGCGGACAACCGCTACTGCGGCATCAGCGACGTCGCCCTCACCCCGCGCGGCGAGCGCCAGGCCGAGGAGCTGGCCTCCTGGACGGCCGCCCGCCGCCCCCGCCCGGACGCGGTGGCCTGCTCACCGGTGAGCAGGGCGGTGCGCACCGCCGAGCCGGCCGCCGCCGCGCTCGGCCTGAAGCCGGAGATCGTCGAGGGGCTGCGCGAGGTCGACTTCGGCGTCGCCGAGGGCCGCACCCTCGCCGAGGTGGCCGCGCAGGACCCGTCGGTGGTGGAGGCCTTCCGCCGCGACCCGGTGGCCGGCGCCTTCCCCGACATGGAGCCGCCGCGCGGCGCCGCGGCCCGCGCCGCGGCGGCGCTGCGCGAGCTGGCGGGCCGTCACGAGGGCGGCACCGTGCTGGTCGTGGCGCACAACACGCTGCTGCGGATGGCGCTGTGCGAGCTGCTCGGCATCCCGCTCGCCCGCTACCGGGCGGTCTTCCCGCGGCTGGTCAACGCGGCGGTCACGGAGCTGGACCTGGCCGCCGAGCGGGACGGGACTGCCGCCCTGCTGAGCCTGAACGTGCCCACCGGGGGAGGCGAGCGGCGGTGAGCCCGAGCGGAACGCGCGGCGCCCAGGAGGAGCGCCGCCAGACCATCGTCGACCATGTGCTGGCGCACGGCTCCGCCAGCGCCGCCGACCTCGCCGAGCTCACCGGCGTCAGCCTGATGACGGTCCATCGGGACCTGGACGAGCTGGAGCGCCGCGGCGTGGTCCGCAAGTTCCGCGGCGGCGTCTCGGCGCTGCCGTCCACGGTCTTCGAGTCCAACCTGGAGTACCGGCTGGGCCGGCACGGGCCGGAGAAGGAGGCGCTGGCGCGGGCCGCGCTGCCGCTGGTGGAGCCGGGCATGTCGGTGATGCTGGACGACTCCACCACCGTCCTGGCGCTGGCCCGGCTGCTCACCGAGGTGCTGCCGCTGACCGTGGTGACCAACAGCCGCCGGGTGGTGGACGTCTTCGCCGGCGTCGACCAGGCGCGGCTGATCTGCCTCGGCGGGGAGTACTCCCGCACCCACGACTCCTATCTGGGGGTGCCGTGCACGGAGGCCATCGAGGCTCTCTCGGTCGACATGGTGATCGTCTCGACCTCGGCGATGGACGCCGGCATGACCTACCACCAGGAGCAGGACATCGTGCTGGTGAAGCGGGCGATGCTCGCCTCCGGGCAGCGCAAGGTGCTGCTGATGGACCACTCCAAGCTGCCGCGCACCGCGCTGCACCGGCTCGCCCCGGTGCAGGCCTACGACCATCTGGTGATCGACTCCTCGGTGCCGGACGAGATCGCCGCGGACCTGCGGGAGCGCACCGAGGTCCGGGTCGCCCGGACCTGACGCCCCCTCATTTTCACACCGTGCTCACATCTTGCATGTGAAATTAACACGTACGATGATGCCCTCCATGCGCCCCACGACCACGCCCTCGGAACCCGACCGCACCGCGGACGGCTCCGCTTCCCCGCCCGCGCCGTCCTCCGGCGTGGTCGTCGGCATCGATGTCGCGACCGCCAACGTGCGCGTCCTCTGCGTCGACCCGGCCGACGGCCGGGTGGCCGCCACCGGCGGCGCCCCGCTGCCGCCCCCCGAGCGCGGCCCCGGCGGCCGCGCCGAGCAGGACGCCCGCGCCTGGTGGCCGGCGGTCGCCGCCGCGCTGCGCAAGGCCACCTCCCAGCTGCCCCGCGGCGGGCGGGAGGTGCTCGGCCTCGCCGTCTCCGCCACCTCCGGCACCATCGTGCTGGCCGACGGCGCCGGCGAGCCGCTCGGCCCCGCGCTGATGTACGACGACCGGCGGGCCGCCGACCGCAACGCCCTCGCCCAGCAGGCCGCCGCGCCGCGCTGGGCCGAGCTCGGCATCTCCGTCGGCCCCACCGCCGCCCTCGGCCGGATCGCCGAGCTGGCCGCCGCGACGCCCTCCGGCGCCCCCGGCGCCCGCCGCCTGCTGCACACCCCCGACCTGCTCGGACTCCACCTCACCGGCCACCCCGTGCCGGTCGACTGGAGCCACACCCTCAAGTCCGGCTACGACCCGCTGCGCGGCGAATGGGCCGCCGAGGCCCTCGACGCGCTCGGCATCCCCGCCCACTGGCTGCCCGAGGTGCTGCCGCCCGCCTCCCTCGCCGGCCGGGTCTGCGCCGGGGCCGCCGCCGAGACGGGCCTGCCCGCCGGCGCCCCCGTCCGCCTCGGGATGACCGACGGCTGCTGCGGCCAACTGGCCACCGGCGCCGTCTCCCCCGGCCAGTTCGTCGGCATCCTCGGCACCACCTACGTCCTCAAGGGCGTCACCGAACAGCTCGTCAAGGACCCCTCCGGCGCGCTCTACTCGCACCGCCACCCGGACGGCTGGTGGCTGCCCGGCGGCGCCTCCAACACCGGCGGCGAGGCGCTCGCCGACACCCCCGCGGAGAAGCTCGCCGCCCTCGACGAGGCCGCCGCCCGCCTCGGCCCGGCGCCGTTCGCCGCCTACCCGCTGCGCAGGGAGGGCGAGCGCTTCCCGTTCGTCAGCGGCGCGGCCCGCGGCTTCTCCCTCGGACGCGGCGACGACGAGGCCGTCCGGCACCGCGCCGCGCTGGAGGGCGTCGCCTTCCTGGAGCGCCTCGCGCTGGAGCGGGTCCGCGCCCTCGGCGTCACCGTCGAGGCACCCCTGTCGACCGCCGGCGGGGGCAGCCGCAGCGGGCTGTGGAACCGCATCCGGGCCACCGCGCTCGGCATCCCGCTGCGGGTCGTCGACCGCGCCGAGACCGCGGCCGGCGCCGCCCTGCTCGCGGCCGTCGGCGGGCCGCACCCCGATCTCGCCTCGGCCGCGGCGGCGATGGTCGGCCCCGGCCGCCTGGTCCACCCCGACCCGGCCGAGCGGGACGCCCTGGACGCCTCCTACGCCGCCCTCACCGCGGCGCTGCGGGAGCGCGGCTGGCTCTCCTGACCGCGCCCGCCCGGGGGCCGATCAGGGTCGTCGGGGGCTTGTCGGGGGCTTGTCGGGAGCTGATCAACACTCAGTTCCCCCTTGTGACCCTACTGTGATGATCCAAGGTGGGCCGCGGGTTACCCCGGCCCCGGACCACTCACTATCCTCGTCCGGGTGTCCACGCCCCCTCCCCCGTCCGACCCCCGCGCGCACCACCTGCCGCCGTTCTCCCCCACCGCGGCCCGCGCCCTCCGCCTCCAGCTGGGCATGACGCCCGAGCAGGTCGCGTACGGCATGTCCGCGTTCGGCGTGCTGCTGCCGCCGGCCGCGATCGCCGCGTTCGAGTCCGGTGTCACCACCCCGGACGAGACCGAGCTGTTCGCCCTCGCCGGGGCGCTCTGGTGCGACCGGTCCGACCTGCTCGGCCGCGTCCAGGCACTGCGCGGCCACCGCGAGGCCGCCGGCGTCTCGCTGGAGGAGGCGGCGTCCGCGCTCGGCGTCCCGCTCGCCGACTACCGGCGGATGGAGGACGAGGACGCGATCCGCGCCGAGCCGCGCCGGGTGGCCCTCTACGCCCAGGCGCTGCGGCTGCCGGTGCGCCGCGCGGTCGAGCTCTCCGGCGCGGAGCACGCCCTCAAGGACGCCCTCACCAGCGCCGTCCAGGGCTGGTGGAAGGGGTATGTGAAGACGGTGACCAACTTGGTGCCGCTCCCCAAGGCCACCGTCCAGGACGCGCTGCGCCGCCTGCACACCACGTACCAGGGGATGTCGGTGGGCACCACCAACTGGTCGACGATCTTCGCCGGCGAGTCCGAGGACGACACGCCGCCCGCCGAGGCGAAGTCCCGCGCCTGGCTCGCCGACATCCTGGAGCACTTCTGGGAGACGGTCGACGCCCTCCCGCCCCGGTAGCCGTCCGGGGCGAAAGGGCGTGTTCTGCGGCGTAAGGCCCGGTCAGACCTGGACGCGCCGCTCCACCGCGTCGGCGATCTCGGCGATCGCCTCGTCCTTCGGGACGCCGTTCTTCTGCGACCCGTCGCGGTAGCGGAAGCTCACCGAGCCGCCGTCCCGGTCGTCGTCGCCGACGATCAGCATGAACGGCACCTTCGCCTTCTGCGCATTGCGGATCTTCTTCTGCATGCGGTCCGGCGACGCGTCGACCTCGGCCCGCACCCCCCGCTTGCGCAGCTCCGCCGCGACCTCCTGCAGGTAGGGCACGTGCTCGTCGGCCACCGGGATGCCGGTGACCGCCACCGGTGCCAGCCACGGCGGCATCGCGCCCGCGTAGTGCTCCAGCAGCACCGCGAAGAACCGCTCGATCGAGCCGAAGAGCGCACGGTGGATCATCACCGGCCGCTCCCGCCCGCCGTCCGGCGAGGCGTACTCCAGGTTGAACCGCTCCGGGAGGTTGAAGTCCACCTGGATCGTCGACATCTGCCAGGTGCGGCCGATCGCGTCCCGCGCCTGCACGGAGATCTTCGGGCCGTAGAAGGCCGCGCCCTCCGGGTCGTCCACCAGCTCCAGGTTCTGCTTCTGGGCGGCCTGCCGCAGCGTCTCGGTGGCCTCCTCCCAGACCTCGTCCGAGCCGATCGACTTCTTCGGGTCCCGCGTCGACAGCTCCAGGTAGAAGTCGTCGAGGCCGTAGTCGCGCAGCAGCTCCAGGACGAAGGTGAGCAGATTGTCCAGCTCGCCCGCCATCTGGTCCTTGGTGCAGTAGATGTGCGCGTCGTCCTGGGTGAAGCCGCGGGCCCGGGTCAGGCCGTGCACCACGCCGGACTTCTCGTACCGGTAGACCGTGCCGAACTCGAAGAGCCGCAGCGGCAGCTCGCGGTAGGACCGCCCGCGGGCCCGGAAGATCAGGTTGTGCATCGGGCAGTTCATGGGCTTCAGGTAGTAGTCCTGGCCCTCGTCGAGCTGCATGGGCGGGTACATGCCGTCGGCATACCAGTCGAGGTGCCCGGAGGTCTCGAAGAGCTTCGACTTGGTCGCGTGCGGGGTGTAGACGAACTCGTAGCCGGCCTCCTCGTGGCGCCGGCGGGAGTAGTCCTCCATGGCGCGGCGCATCACGCCGCCGCGCGGGTGGAAGACGGCCAGGCCGGACCCGATCTCCTCCGGGATCGAGAAGAGGTCCAGCTCGGCGCCGAGCTTGCGGTGGTCGCGCTTCTCGGCCTCCTCCAGGAACGCCAGGTGCTCCTTGAGCTCGTCCTTGGACGGCCAGGCGGTGCCGTAGATCCGCTGCAGCTGCGGGTTCTTCTCGCTGCCGCGCCAGTACGCGGCGGCGCTGCGCATCAGCTTGAACGCCGGGATGAGGCGGGTGGTCGGCAGGTGCGGGCCGCGGCACAGGTCCTTCCAGCACAGCTCGCCCGACTTGGCGTCCAGGTTGTCGTAGATCGTCAGCTGGCCGGCCCCGACCTCGGCCGACGCGCCCTCCGCGGCGTCCCCGGCGGAGCCCTTGAGCCCGATCAGCTCCAGCTTGTACGGCTCGGACGCCAGCTCCTCGCGCGCCTCGTCGTCGCTGACCGCGCGCCGCGAGAAGCGCTGCCCGCGCTTGACGATCTCCTGCATCTTCTTCTCGATGCGCTTGAGGTCGTCCGGCTGGAACGGGGTCTCGACGTCGAAGTCGTAGTAGAAGCCGTCCTTGATGGGCGGCCCGATGCCGAGCTTGGCCTCGGGGAAGACGTCCTGCACGGCCTGCGCCATGACGTGCGCGGTGGAGTGCCGCAGGATGTTCAGCCCGTCCTCGGAGGCGAGCTCGACCGGCTCCACCTCGTCGCCGTCGGCGAGCGGGTACGCCAGGTCCTTCAGCTCCCCGCCGACCCGCGCGGCGATGATCGAGCGCTCGCCGTCGAAGAGCTCGGCGGCCGTGGTGCCCGTCGTCACCGTGCGCTCTTCCCGCTCGTCGGGCTGGCACTTACGGAACACACGGACTTCCGACACCGGTCTCTCCTGATCGGTTGCTGGGATCGGGGACCGGACCGGCCCCCGGTGCGACGGCCCCACGGGGCACCAAGATGCTACCGAGCACCGCGGCCCACCCGGAAACCACCCGCGGAACGCCTACAGGCCGACCCCTGCGACGAGGGACCGGCCTGCCGAACGCTGTCACGGAGTGGGCGATACTGGGATCGAACCAGTGACCTCTTCGGTGTGAACGAAGCGCTCTCCCGCTGAGCTAATCGCCCGCGACGGGAAGAACTATACAGGACGCGAGGTCGGCTCTTGACCCACCTGACGCACCGTCCATGACAGTCCGTCAGCCGGTTCCCCCGCCGTCCGTCAGCCGGCTACCCCGCTCTTCAGGGGCCCGGCCGCCCGATAGGTGCTGAGCACGATCCCGGACGGCAGCGCCCGGTTCCCGGCGAGCTCGAAGGCGCATGCCGGGGTGCCGTCCGCGAAGAACCGCTTCCCCGTCCCCAGCAGCACCGGGTAGACGATGAACAGCACCTCGTCGGCGAGCCCGTGCGCGAGCAGCACCGAGGTCAGCGTGGAGCTGCCGGAGACCAGCAGGCCCGGCCCGTCCTCCGCCTTGACGCGGCGCACGCCCTCGACGACGTCCGGCCCCAGCGCCTCGAAGGGGCCCCACTCCAGGCTCTCCGGGCGGTGGGTCGCGACGTACTTGGTCGCCGCGTTGAGCCGGTCCGCCATCGGGTCGCTCGGCGCCTTCGGCCAGTACCCCGACCAGAGGTCGTAGGTGTGCCGGCCGAGCAGCAGGTCGAAGCGCTCGCCGTGCGCGGCGAGGACGGCCTCGCGGCCCTCGGGCGAGCGGTAGGCGGCGGTCCAGTCGCGGTAGGGGAATCCGCCGTCGTCGGAGTGCTGGATCACGCCGTCCAGCGAGATGTGCTCGATGATCCTGAGGTTCCTCATCCGCGTCTCCGTGCTCGTGCTCCGGGGGGCGCCCGATGGGCCCCGACACCCGTGCAGACGGACCGGCCCGCCGAAACTCATCGCTTCGCGGATGGCCCGGTCGCCCGCGATGGCCGCCGGCCGAATCGCCTGGGAACGCGCAGAGGCCCCGTCGCGATCCAAGTGGATCTACGATGGGGCCTCTGACCTGGGTGGGCGATACTGGGATCGAACCAGTGACCTCTTCGGTGTGAACGAAGCGCTCTCCCGCTGAGCTAATCGCCCGGGTGCGGTCAAGACCATACCCCACGACGCCCCCAGCATCGAAACGCGTTTCCCGCACGCCGCATGGGCCGGTTGACGTACAGGGCTGATCCGGACGAGCTACGCACTTCCGGCATTTCCGCATACTCGGGTTTACGTCCGCTTCATAGGTGGGATGTTGCGTTCGCCGACGTGCGAATCCCCGAGCGCACACTGAGCGAAAGGCCCTGGCGCTTATGAACACCACGGTCAGCTGTGAGCTGCACCTGCGCCTCATCGTCTCCAGCGAGTCCTCGCTCCCCGTCCCGGCGGGGCTGAAGTACCACACGAACGACCCCTACGCGGTGCACGCCACCTTCCACACCGGTGCCGACGAAACCGTCGAGTGGGTCTTCGCCCGCGAGCTGCTCGCCACCGGACTGCACCGCCCGACCGGCACCGGCGACGTCCGCGTCTGGCCGTCCCGGAGCCATGGTCAGGGGGTGGTCTGCATCGCCCTCAGCTCCCCCGAGGGCGAGGCGCTGCTGGAGGCGCCCGCGCGCACCCTGGAGAACTTCCTGAAGCGGACGGACGCTGCCGTGCCGCCCGGGACCGAACACCGCCACTTCGACCTCGACGCCGAGCTGTCCCACATCCTCGCCGAGAGCTGAGCCCCGCCGGTCGTTCCGCTCGGGGGCACGGCCGGCGCTGCACCGCGCGCAGCCCGACAGGCTGAACGCGTGTGCGCCACAACGACGGCGCCCCGGTGGGAGCCATCCGATCAACCGGATGCTCCCACCGGGGCGCCGTCGTCTGCGGGTGCCGCGGTGCGGCCGCGCGGTGCGGCCGTCCGTCGCGGCCGTCCGTTGCGGTGTGCGGCTGTCCGTCGCGGTGTGCGGCCGTCCCCCTCAGATGCCGCGCTTCTTGAGGATCGCCTCGATCTCGGAGAAGTCCGAGAGGTCGTCGTCCGACGAGGCCGACTTCTTGCCGCTCCGCGCCGCCGGCTGCGGGGCGCTGCGGTCGCCCTCCAGCGCGCCGGCCGGCTTGGACGCGCCCGGCGCCGCCGGGCCCGCCGCCGTCGCGGCGACGCCGGAACGACCGCCGGCCTTCGCCTCCTTCTCGCGGGCCTTGCGCTCCCGGCGCTTCTTGCGCCCGAACCCCAGGCCCTTGCCGCCGGCCAGCCGCGCCACGATGAAGAGCACCACGGCCACCGCCAGCACCGCGAAGCCCGACCACACCGTCGGCTTCATGACCAGGCCGGACGCCCAGTCGCCGATGGCCACGCCGATCTTGCGCAGCATGGTGAGCAGGCCCGTCATCTGGAACCCGATGGGCAGCAGGGACCACGCGGCGATGAAGGTGGCCCGGCGGAAGCGCCGCCGGAACGCGGTGAGCAGGGCGATCGCCAGACCGGCGGCGGAGAGCGCCGAACAGATCACGAGTGTCATGGCCTACCCCCTCCGCTGCTCCGAGCGCCTCGGTCCATACCGGACATCAGATCCTCCCAGCCCCGTCCAATCCGGTCTTCCCTCCATCGTGCCCCTTGGGAGGGACGGATGCCACGGCCCGCGCCGAGGGTTCCGGGACCGCTGGGGGAAGGTGGGGGTCGCCTCGGGGATACCCCTGACGGCAGCGCGGCACCGGGGTCCCTGCCAGACTGGCCCCATGAGCGACCCCCGCCTCGTCCACCTCGACTACTGGTGCGAACTCCAGTGCCCCGACTGCCGGGAAGCGCTGGACGACATCCGCGCGCTGCGCGACCGCTACGGAGACGCCCTCGTCATCGACCTGCGGCACTTCCCGCTGGAGCGGCACAAGCACGCCTTCATCGCCGCTCAGGCCGCCGAGGAGGCGTGGGCCCAGGGCATGCTGTGGCCGTACGTCGAGGGGGTGCTGGAGCGCACCTCGGAGCTGGGCGAGCGCGGCGAGCCGGTGCTGCTGGAGGTCGCGGAGGAACTCGGCCTGGACGTGGAGGAGATGGAGACGGCCCTCATCGACGGCCGCCACATCCTCGCCGTCGACGCCGACCACGCGGAGGGCCAGGCGATCGGCGTCACCGGCACGCCCACCTACGTCCTGGACGGCGTCCGGATGGACGGCGGCCAGAGCCAGGAGGGCCTGCGGCTGCGGCTGGAGGAGCTGCTCGACGCCAAGCTGGCCGGCGCCTGACGCTTCGGCGTTGTGACGTCGAGACGTTGAGGCGTTGAGGCGTTGTGCCGCTCTGACGCTCGACCCGTGGCCCGTTCGTGGCGGGCGCCGCGTTGACGGCCCGGGTCGACGTCCTCACAGGTGCGCTCAGAGCCGCTTGGCGTACCAGCGCCGGGTCGTCCGGTAGCCCAGGGACGTGTAGAGCCCCAGCGCCGCCGCATTGCCCTCGTGGACGTTGAGGCCGAGCTCGTCCACGCCCGCCGCTCGGCACTCGCGCTCGGCGAGCAGCATCGCCGCGCGGCCGTGCCCCTGTCCGCGGTGGGCCTCGTCCGCCTCCACCGCGTAGACCCAGCCGCGGCGGCCCGTACTGCCCTCGCTTCGGCGGAAGCCCAGCCAGAGGGAGGCGACGTCGGCGCCGTCCGCGTCCACCAGGGTGCGCAGCACCGCGTCCCGGGTGGCGGCCCCGTCCGGCAGCAGCACCCGCAGCGCCTCCTCCCCCGCCGCGCGGGCCGCCTCGGGGTCGGGCGCGCCGGCGCCGCTCGCGGCGGAGAGGCGGGCGAAGGAGGCGAAGGCGCGGGCCGCCCAGGCGGGGAACTCCTCCTCGGTGACCGGCCGGGCCGTCCGCCCGCCGCCGAGCTCCGGCAGATCGGCCTCGGCGGGGACGGCCTTGGCCATCCAGCGGGTGTCGGGGACGTAGCCGAGCGAGGCGGCCATGGCGAGGGCGGCGGTGCCGTCCGGCTCCGGCGGGATCCCCGCGATCACCCGGGAGACGCCGCGCGCCCGCAGCACCTCCTCGGCGGCGAGGACGCCCACCGTGCCGCGCCCGCGCCGCCGTCCGTTCTCCTCGACGGCCAGCTCGGAGAGCTCACCGGTGCGGCCCGTGGGGCCGTCCGGCCCGACGGTGATCCGGATGCCGCCCGCGGGACGGGAGTTGACGCATATCTCGTAGCGGCGGGTGCGGGTGCCGGGCGGGGCACCGGGCACGTCCTCCTCGGGCCCCGCGGGACGCAGCGTGGTGGTCACACTCCGGACTCTAACGAGGGTCGAAGTCCGCGGCGGCGCGCTCGTCGAAGATCTGCATGGCCTTGCGGGTGATCGGGCCCGGCGCGGTGGGCAGCTCGCGGTCGTCGACGCGGTGCACGCCCTGGACGTCGCGGGTGGTGCCGGTCAGGAAGACCTCGTCGGCCTCCTGGAGGACGGACTGCGGCAGTTCCGCCTCCTCGGCGCCGGCCCACTCGGCGACCAGCGCGCGGGTGACGCCGGCGAGGCAGCCGGAGGAGAGCGGCGGGGTGAGCAGCCGCCCGCCGACCACGACGAAGACATTGGAGCCGGTGCCCTCGCAGAGGTGGCCCTTGGTGTTGGGGAGCAGCGCCTCGGAGGCACCGTTGGCCTTGGCGCGGGCGAGGGCGACGACGTTCTCGCCGTAGGAGGTGGTCTTGAGGCCGGAGAGGGCGCCGGTCTCGTTGCGCGTCCAGGGGACGGTGACGACGGCGGTGGTGTCGGGGCGGGGCGCGGCCTCGCCGATGGCGACGATCAGGGAGGGAGTGTCGTTGCCGCGCTCCGAGCCGAGCGGGGAGATGCCGCCGGTGAAGGTGATGCGGAGCCGGCCCAGCGGCATGGGGTTGGCCTCGAGGACGGCGGCGCAGGCGCGGCGGACCTCGTCCAGGTCGGGCTCCGGGAGGCCGAGCCCGGCGGCGGAGCGGGCGAGGCGGTTGAGGTGGCGGGTGAGGGCGAAGGGCCGGCCGTCGACGGCCTTGACCGTCTCGAAGACCCCGTCACCGACGGTGATGCCGTGGTCGAGCGCGTTGAGGGCGGCGTCGCCCTCGGACGCCAGCTTGCCGTTGACCCAGATCTGCATGCCGGTCCCCTTTGCTGCTGCTGCGTACCGCGTGGTGTGTCGGAGGCGACGCTACCCCTGCCGCGGTCGTCCGCGCGGGTGGGGCGGGGGACGTTCAGGCATATGGAATTTGAGCTGGCCACAGAATCCGCTACAGTTCATGACGTCGCCGGGACGAACCGCCGCAAGGCCGGGACGGTCCGGGGACAGCGAGCAGCGCGAGAGCGCGGCATGCGGACGTGGCTCAGTTGGTAGAGCATCACCTTGCCAAGGTGAGGGTCGCGGGTTCGAATCCCGTCGTCCGCTCGAAGAGGGCTCCGGCCCTCAGTGGTGGAGTGGCCGAGAGGCGAGGCAACGGCCTGCAAAGCCGTCTACACGGGTTCAAATCCCGTCTCCACCTCGGCGGGGGATCTTGGATCCGGGCACGGATCACGGGGTTCCCCATCCCGGACGATTAGCTCAGCGGGAGAGCGCTTCCCTGACACGGAAGAGGTCACTGGTTCAATCCCAGTATCGTCCACCAGGCCCGACGCGGGCTTGAGACAACTGAATCACCGCGGACGATTAGCTCAGCGGGAGAGCGCTTCCCTGACACGGAAGAGGTCACTGGTTCAATCCCAGTATCGTCCACAGCTGGTTGAGGGCCTGGATCATCCCGATGATCCGGGCCCTTCGCCATTCCACCGCCGCACACGGCCCGCTGCGGCATTCCAGACCGGCGGGCATTTGCATCACGGTGCGTCAGAACGTCAAGTTCCCGACCAGGAACGCCGGTTCAGCCGCGTTCCCCGCACGGGTACGCTCAGGACACTCCGCTCGGGGTGGAGCGGTGCGCCAGCCGCTGCTTGGCGCGGCGGCCTCGGGCTTCGATGGGGAGGACGCCGTGGGCGGCGGCGAGGCCGAAGGGGGGCATGTCGGCGTAGATGTTCTCGTAGGAGCCCTCGGGGGCGATGTAGGTCTCGTGCCAGAGGCCGACGTGGCCGCGGACGCGGCCCGCGCGCTCCAGGCGGGTGATCTTCGTCCAGGCCGTGTGGTGGAACGCGCTCGGCGAGTGCGCGTAGGCGTAGAGCTTCTCCTTCGACTCCCAGTACTGGACGACGTAGTACGTCCGCGGCGAGGCGGTGAGCAGGACGTGGCTGAGCAGGCCGGCGTCCTTGTCGCGCTTGAGCTCGCGCAGCATCCGGAGCATGGCGAGCATGACCGGCAGCCACTGCCGTACGGCTCGGAAGTGGTTGATGCGCATGCCTATGAGGAGGACCACGGCGTCCCCCTCGACGGCTGCGGTGGTGCGGCGCGGTGTCGCTGCGGCGCGCATGGAGTCTCCCGTTGGATAGCATCGGTGTCCAACTGACGTAGAGTTGGATACTGCCGCTGTCCAAGTGGGGGCGCAAGAGATGCGACTGGCCGAGTTGGGCGAACGCAGCGGCGTGCCCATCGCGACGATCAAGTACTACCTGCGGGAAGGGCTCTTGGCGCCCGGCGAACGGATCGGCCCGCGCACCTCGGAGTACGGCGAGGAGCACCTGCGCAGGCTTCGGCTGGTGCGGGCCCTGATCCATGTCGGCGGGCTGCCGGTGGCCAAGGTCCGGGAGGTGCTCGGGTTCGTCGACGACGAGTCGCTGGGCCGCACCATCCGGCTCGGCGCCGCCCTGTGGGCGCTGCCGCAGGAGCCGCACCCCGACGGCGCGAGCGAGGGCGACGCCTCCCAGGACGCCGAGGCGGACGACGCGCACGAGGCGGCGCTCGGCGAGGTCGACCGCCTCACCGCGTCCCTGGGGTGGGAGGCCGTGCGGCAGCTGGCGCCGATCTCCCCTTCGCACGCCTCCCTGGTGGCGGCGATGGCCGCGCTGCGCCGGATCGGCTACCCCTGGCGGTCCGAACTCCTCGCCCCGCACGCCGAGTTGATGCACCAGGTCGCGGTCCTGGAGTTCGACTTCATGGAGACCTTCGACTCCGCGACCGAGCAGGTCGAGGCCGCGGTGGCGGCCGCGCTGCTGTTCGAGCCGATGCTCCGGGCGCTGCACCGCCTCGCCCAGGAGGAGGAGTCGGTGCGCCGGTACGGGATGAGCTGACGCCCCCGGCCGAAGCAGCCGACGGCCTGCGCCGCGGACCGCCCGGCGGAGGTCGGCGCCGCGTCGTACGGGCGCCTCCAGGGTGCGGCAGCCGGAGCGCCGTCCGGGCCGAGCACGCCTCCAACTCGGGGCCGTACACGCTCAAGGCGACGGTCGACTGGAAGATCTCCTGGTCCGGCTCGGACGGCACCAAGGACAAGCCGCTGCCCGACGGCACCTTCGGCACCACCAAGATCGTCCCCGTTCAGGAGGTGCAGACGGTCGTCACCACGGGGTGAGGTGCCGTCGGCTCGTTGTCGGTGGCGGCTGAGATCTTGTCGGCATGGCTGAGGACCGGGTGGTACCGGAGGGCGGGCCCGACCTCGGGGCGGCGCTCGCCGGGACCACGTTCGTGGTGGTGGACTTCGAGGCGCTGACGCCGGCCGGGCGGCCGGCCGAGCCGACGGAGGTGGCGGCGCTGGCACTGGTGGTGCGGGACGGGCGGTGGGCGGCGGACGGGCGGTTCGCGTCGCTGATCCGGCCGCCGGAGGACGTCCCGGTCACCCGGTGGGACCTGGCGTCCGGGATGGTCGAGGCGGAGCTGCGCGCGGCGCCGCCGGTGGCGGAGGTGCTGGGGCGGCTGGACGGGCTGCTCGCCGCGCCGCCGTACCGGCTGGTGGCCCAGCACGCGCCCACCGAGGCGGGGTTGATCGCCCGTCAGCGCGCACACTGCCCGGTGCTGGCGGCGACGCCGCTGCTGGACACCGTCCGGATGGCGCGGCGGGTGCTGCCCGAACTGCGCTCCCACAGCCTGGATGTGCTGCTGCGGCACTACCGCATCCCGCGGCCGCCGGACCGGCACCGGGCGGCGCCGGATGTGGAGGTCACCGCGGAGGTCTTCCGCCGGCTGCTGGCCGAGGGCGCGGCGGCGGGGTGCTGGCGCTCGCTCGGCGACCTGGACGCGGCGGTCGGGATGCGTCCGAAGGCTGCTCAGGAAGCTGCTCAGGAGGCGGCGCAGAAAGCGGCGCAGGAAGCGGCGCAGGAAGC
>NZ_MLCF01000011.1 GCF_001879105.1 Mangrovactinospora gilvigrisea
CCGGCAAGAGCCACCACTCGGCCGGCGACGCCAGGGCAACCCGGACCGGACGGGGCGTCAGAAGCGACCCGGGCAGCGGCCGGAGGACCGACCGGCCGACCGCGCCCGCAATCCGTCAGCGGCGGTTCCCGCCCCCTTGCCGCCGCCGGCAAGAGCCACCACTCGGCCGGCGACGCCAGGGCAACCCGGACCGGACGGGGCGTCAGAAACGGCCCGGGCCGTGGACTGAGGGCCCGGTGTGCTGTGCCCCTTCGGGAGCCTTGCGCCCGTCCGGCCGGGGCCGGGGCGCCGCCGGGGCGCCGCCGGGGCTACAGGTCGCCGAAGCCGCCTCCGAAGCCTCCGAAGTCGCCGCCGTCGAAGTCTCCGCCGGTGAAGTCGCCGCCTTCGGCTCCGGTGTCGGCTCCGCCCCACATCGCGGGGCCCGCCATCATGTGGCCGAGCATGGTGCCCATCAGGAAGCCGGGGAGCATGCCGCCGAAGTAGCCGCCCGCCCACGGGGTGTACGCCGGGCCGGCGTTCCAGTAGGGCTGGGGGCCGTTCTCGGTCTGGACGGTGCGCATCTCCGGGTCCGCGCCGGAGGCGACCCGCGCCGCGTCCGCCGCGCACGCCGGCACCTCGCGGACGGCGCCGCCCGCCGGCGCCCACGCGACGTCCCGGACGGACGGCCCGTGCCGCGGGTCGAAGAAGCACGGCATCCGCCGCTCCGGCAGCGCCCGCCCCTCGCGCCGGGCGTCCAGCGCGGCGAGCGCGAACCGCCCATCCTGCAGCGACTCGGTGACCGGCTTGACGTCCCCCGGCCGGCGCGCCGCCGCCATCTTCCGCTTGGCGTCCTCGTACGCGTCCAGCGCCGTGCCGTAGTCCTCGCGCATCGCGTCCGTCGCGCCGTCCTCGGCGGGGTGGAAGTCCAGGCGGTCCAGCTCCTCGCCGAAGGCGGTGATGTCCTCGTCCACCACCGTCCGCAGCTGCTCCAGCTGCTCCCGCTCCTGGCGCTCCGCCCGCCGCCGCGCCGAGCGCCGCAGCGCGACCGCGCCGCCGCCCGCCGCCACCAGCACCGCGCCGGTGCCGATCAGCGCGCCGGTGCCGAGGCCGTCCCCGCCGCCGCCCGCCCAGGAGCCGGACGCCCGGCCGCGGGCCTGCTCGACGGCCTTGCCGACGAACGACTCCAGCTGCGCGCCGGCGTCGCCCGGGTGGGTGTCCTGGGCGAGCTGCCCGAGGTTGCGGACGGACATCGGGGACATCACCCGGGCGTCGGCCGCCGCGTCGAACCGGTCCCCGCGGACCACCGCGTAGACGCCGGAGACGCCGACCGCGGAGCGCAGGCTGCGCAGCAGCGAGTCGGCCGGGTACTCGTCGGCGGCCGGGACGACGGCGACGAAGACCGGCTTCCCCTTGTCCTCGATCTTCGCGGCGAGCGCCTTCGCGTCGGCCGCGGAGAGCGCCGCGCGGGCCCGCGGGTCGACGTAGACGGGGCCCTTCTTCAGGGCGGCCGCGGCCGCCTCGATCCCCGTCCCCGCCTCGGTCGAGGTGGACGCGGCGGCGGACGCCGAGGTCGCGGCGGACGCCGGACCGGCCGCGGCGAGGCCGGCCACGGCCGGCGCCAGCACCGTGAGCAGCAGGGCCGCGGCAAGGGTTCGTGCTCTGCGTGAGGTGTTCATGGCCTTCCCGGAGGTCCGAGGTCGCAGTGTTCGCACTGCATCAATGCGCTATACCAACATTTTACCTTTCACAGAATCCAACGGACCAAGGTCCATCCATGTTCCCGGTAGGCGAAAGACGCGGCTCTTGACCATCCCTTGGCCTACACCACCGCCACCCCCGCCCCCGTTCCCCCATCCTTGTCATTTATTGCTTTTGTCCCACACACCCGCGTGTCCCCGACTCCTGACGCCGCCTCACCTCCTACCTTGATCAGGTGGAGCGAAGCACCCGTACCAGAGCCGACAACCGGCCCTCCGTCCCCTCGGGCCGCAGGCCCCCGGAGCGAAACATGCGCGCCACCGGCCGCCCCGAGCGCGAACGCGGCGACCGCGAGGACCGCCGGAACCCCGACGCCGCCCAGGGCCGCGGCACCGCCCTGCCCGGGCGCCTGCTGCGGCAGCTCAAGCGCCGCGGCACCCTCACCCCGCTGGGCGTCGGCGTCGTGATGGGCGCGCCCGTGCTGGGCGCCGCCGTCCTGGAGGGCGCGATGCGCGGCGGCCCGGGATCGCTCTTCGAGCTGGTCTTCCTCGGCGCCTGCGCCGTCGGCGCGCTCCATGTGCGCCGCACCGACCTGCTGGCCGCCCCGATCAGCGCGCCGCTCGCCTTCGCGGCCGCGCTGATCTGCTCCGCGGGGATCCTCGGTCAGACGGGCCAGGCCCGGGGCAACAACGCCGTCGCCGTGCTGGCCATGCTCTCCGCCGGGGCGCCGTGGCTCTTCCTCGGCACCGCGCTGGCCGGCGCCGTCGTGCTGGCCCGGTTCGCGCTCCGCCCGCGCCGCGCCGGCTCCGCCAAGGCCGGCCCCCGGAAGGGTCCGAAGACCCGGACCGGAAAGACCGGCGCCCGCCGCTGAGCGGCCGTCAGGCCGACTTCGACGGGCCCGTCCCCTCCTCCAGGTGCTCCCGCCACATCGGGCCGTTCGGCCCCGGCGCCGCAAGTGCCGCGCCCACGATCCCGGCGTTGTTCCGCATCGCCGCCGGCACCACCCGTGCCCGCACCTTGGTCATCAGCGGCAGGAACTTCTCCGACTTCTTGCTCACCCCGCCGCCGACCACGAACAGCTCCGGCGACAGCAGCTTCTCCATCTCCAGCAGGTACTCCTCGACCCGGCCGGCCCACTCGTGCCAGCTCAGATCGTGCTCCTCCTTGGCCGCGGAGGACGCCCGCTTCTCGGCGTCCTTGCCGCGCAGCTCGATGTGCCCGAACTCGGTGTTCGGGACGAGCTGGCCGTTGGTGAAGAGCGCGCTGCCGATGCCCGTCCCGAAGGTGAGCAGCAGCACCACGCCGCCCGCCCCCCGGGCGGCGCCGTGCGCCACCTCGGCCATCCCGGCGGCGTCCGCGTCGTTGACCACCTCGCAGGGCAGGCCCGTCGTCTTCGCGAAGAGGCCGCGGGCGTCCGTGCCGATCCAGTGCTTGTCGACGTTGGCCGCCGACATGGTGTGCCCGTCGAGCACCACGGCCGGGAACGTGATGCCCACCGGGCCCGTCCACGCGAACTCCTCGCAGAGCTGCCGGACGACGTCCGCGACGTCGTGCGGCCGGGACGGTTGGGGGGTCGGGATGCGGACCCGCTCGCGGGTGAGCTCACCGGTCGTCAGGTCGACCGGGGCGCCCTTGATGCCGGAGCCGCCGATATCGATACCGAGCGCGTGTTCTGCCACGCCCTGGAATCTACCCAAGGGCCGCCCGGTCCGCCCATTCCCGGCCGCCAAGCGGCGGCCGTCCCGGCGGCCCTCGCCTGTCGAACGGCCGTCCACAGCCCTGTGAACTCCGTCTGGGTTCCGTCGCACCGCCAACCCCGGCACCGCCCCAGCACCTCACTCAGGGGCAGCACGGCAAGACGCGAGGAGGGATGCCGATGTCCGGCTCCATGACCACCGGATCGGCGAAGGACGCGGCCGCGGCGGACGAGGCGTCCCCCGACGCGCCGTCACTCGCCCACCGCTGCCTCAGCGTGCTGGCCGTCGTCAGCCTCTTCACCATGCTCGGGCTCTTCTGGTCCGAGGCGCTGGACAGCGTCCCCTGGGACGCCGCCGTCTGCATGGCCGGCTACGGGACGCTGGTGCTGCTCGGCGTCCTCGCCGCCGTCGCCCGCACCCGCCGCGGCCTGGGCCGCCTCGACCTCGCGGTGCTGGGTGTCGCGGTGGTGCTGGCGCTCGCCGGGTTCGTGGTGCAGCACTCCTTCACCGACGAGGGGGCGCTCACCACCCAGGCCGCCCACGAGCTGCTCGCCGGGCACCGGGTCTACGGCGTCGACTGGCCGCAGATCTTCGGCGGGCCGCGGGTCGGCGCCACCAAGACCATGGGCGGCCAGGTCGTCTACGGCTACGACTACCCGCCGCTGTCGGTGCTGCTCGCCGCGGCCGCGACGGCGGCCGGGGTGCCCGCCGCGATGGCCGCCACGGTCACCGCCACCGCGGTATTCCTGCTCGGCGTGATCGCCGCCTGGCTGCTGCTGCCGGCGCCGGTGCGGCCGGCCGCGGTGCTGGTCGGCATCGGCCTCGACCACGTCCTCAACTACGCCCGGGACGGCTATCCGGCGGTGATCGCCGTCGCCCTGCTGGTGCCCGTGGTGGCGAGCTGGCACCGCACCGGGGCGAGCGGCAGACTCGGCCGGCGCGGTGTCACCGCGGCGCTGCTGCTCGGCGCGGCCTGCGCCACCCAGCAGATGGCCTGGTTCCTGACGCCGTTCCTGGTCGTCGGCATCCTGCTGATGCGCCTCGGGGAGATGCCCGCCCGGCAGGCCGTCACGGTGGCGGCCCGCTACCTGGGCCTGGCGTTCGCCGCGTTCGCCGCGATCAACGCCTTCTTCGCGGTGCGCGATCCGGCGGCCTGGTGGGAGGCGATCCTGCTGCCGCTCACCGACCACTCGGTGCCGCACGGGCAGGGCCTCATCGACATCTCGTACTACTTCGTCGGCGGCAGCGGCGCGGTGGACTTCTTCAGCTACGCCACCCTGCTGCTCTACGCCGGGCTGCTGGCGCTCTACGCGGTCTGCTTCCGCCGGCTGGGCCCGGCCGCCGCGATCCTGCCGTGGTGCGCGTTCTACCTCTCCACGCGCTCCCAGGACAGCTACTACACGATGATGACGCCGCTGTGGGTGGTCGCCCTGGGCACCACCTCGCCGGCGTCCTTCGCCGGGGCGGCGCAGCTGCGGTGGCCGCGGCGGGCGCGGTTCGCGCTGCCCGCGGTGCTGCTGGCCGCGGCGGCGTCCTGCCTGGGCGTCGCGCTGGCCACCCCGGCGCCGTTCGCGATGGCGGTGACGGCCCGGCACTTCGCCGCGCGCGGCGCGGAGTTGGACGGGGTGACGATGCGCCTCACCAACCGCAGCGGCGAGACGCTGAGCCCCAAGTTCGCGCTGTCGCTCTCCGACGGGCTCTCCAACTACTGGCGCCAGGACGCGGGCCCGGCGCGGCTGGCGCCGGGGCAGACGGCGACGTACGTGCTGCGCTCGCGGTACGGGGGCTACGCCCCTTCGCCGCGCATGGTGCTCTACGCAGTCACCAACCACCCGATGACGATCTCCAGCACGCCGGCGGGCTGGGGTGCGGCGACGCCGGCGCAGGCCGGGAAAGCAGCGTCGGCGCCCGGCTGAGCACAGCCGGCCCGCGGCGGAACAGCGCCCGCAACCGCCCCGAGGCTCAGGAGCGCAGATCGCGCCGGAGCTCCTTGGGGAGGGAGAACTGGATGTGCTCCTCCGTCGAGGTGTGGACGGACACATCCGCGTAACCGCGCTCGGCGAGCCACTCCACGACGCCCTGGACGAGGATCTCCGGCACCGACGCGCCGCTGGTCAGGCCCACCGTGGAGACGCCCTCCAGCCAGGCCTCGTCGATCTCGTCGGCGAAGTCGACGAGCCGCGCGTCCCGCGAGCCGTTCTCCTTCGCCACCTCCACCAGCCGCTTGGAGTTGGAGGAGTTGCGCGAGCCGACGACGATGACCAGCTCCGCCTCCTTCGCGATCTCCTTGACGGCCTGCTGGCGGTTCTGGGTGGCGTAGCAGATGTCGTCCGACGGCGGGTCGATCATGTGCGGGAAGCGCTCCTTGAGCGCGGCCGCCGTCTCCTTGGTCTCGTCCACCGACAGCGTCGTCTGGGAGAGCCAGACGACCTTCTCGGGGTCGCGCACCTTGACGTTGGCGACGTCCTCCGGCCCGTCCACCAGGTGGATCCGCTCCGGCGCCTCGCCCATCGTGCCGACGACCTCCTCGTGGCCCTCGTGGCCGATGAGCAGGATGTCGTAGTCCTCGTCGGCGAAGCGCACCGCCTCGCGGTGCACCTTGGTCACCAGCGGGCAGGTGGCGTCGATCGAGCGCAGCCGCCGGTCGGCGGCCTCCTCGTGGACGACGGGGGCGACGCCGTGCGCGGAGAAGACCACGATGGAGTCCTCGGGGACCTCCTCCGTCTCGTCGACGAAGATCGCGCCCTTCTTCTCCAGCGTCTGGACCACGTACTTGTTGTGGACGATCTCCTTGCGCACGTAGATCGGCGCCCCGTACTGCTCCAGGGCCTTCTCGACGGCGATGACGGCGCGATCGACGCCCGCGCAGTACCCACGCGGGGCGGCGAGCAGGACGCGGCGGGCGGTGGTAGTCGACATGCCTCCCATGGTAGGCACACCGCCCGCGGCTCCCGGATCACCCCAGCGGGGGGCCGGCCGGATCACCCCAGCGGAGGGCCCGCCGCGAAGCCGGTCTCGCCGGACGGGAGGACCGCCTCGACCCGGACGCCGTGCTCCACGGTGCGGCTGACGGTGCAGTACCTCTCATGGGTGAGCCGCACCGCGCGGGCGAACACCTCCTCGGCCTTCCCCCCGTTGGCGTCCGCCGGGAGGTCCACCGAGTAGGTGACGCGCACCGTGCCGACCCGCGAGGGGTCCTCCGGGTGCTCCTGCGACTCCACGGTGATCGACAGCCCGTCGTGCTCGACCGCGCGGGCGGTGCGGTCCACCACCAGGCCGCCGCAGCCGCCGAACGCCGCCAGCAGCAGCTCGACCGGGGTGAAGGAGGGCTGCGCGCCGTCGTCGTCCGCCGCGGCGATGCGGACCTCGGCGCCCCGGTCGTTGCGCGCGGTCCAGCGCCGGTAACCGTCACGAGTGGTTTCCACGCGGTAATCGGCCATCTCGGAATGCCTCCGTCGGCTCTGGGGATGATGCTGCCTAATGATCACCGTCCCATACCCCCCGCGCGCCCCGAGGCGGCCCCCATGAGCACCGCACCCCCGCAGACCCCGGCATCGGAGTCCGAGCCCGGCTTCCGACGCACCCTCACCTTCCGCGACCTGATGGTCTACGGCATCGTCTTCATCGGCCCGATGGCCCCCGTCGGGATCTTCGGCGTGCTGGACGCCAAGAGCGGCGGCGCCGTCGTCCTGGTCTACCTGATCGCCACCGTGGCGATGGGCCTCACCGCGTTCTCCTACACCCAGATGGTGCGGGTGGTGCCGCGCGCCGGCTCGGTCTTCTCCTACGCCCGCGCCGGGCTGGGCGAGGGGCCGGGCTTCATGGCCGGCTGGATGGTGATGCTCGACTACGTGCTGATCCCGGCCGTCGCCTACACCTTCACCGGCATCGCGCTGAACTCGCTGGTCCCCTCGGTGTCGCGGTGGGTGTGGGCGGCGCTGGCGCTGGTCGTCACCACGCTGCTGAACATGCTCGGGGTGCGGATCGCCGCCCGGGTGTCGTTCCTGGTGGTGGCCTTCGAGGTGGTGGTGCTGGCGATCTTCGTGGTGGCCGCGGTGGTCTGGCTGGCGCAGCACGGCGCAGCACGCCCCTGGGACAGCCCGCTCCACGGCACCTCGGGGTTCGCGCTGGGCGCGGTGATGGGCGCCGTCTCGGTGGCCGTGCTGTCCTATCTGGGTTTCGACGCCATCGCCTCGTTCGCCGAGGAGCACGAGGGGCCCTCCGCCCGGGTGGGCCGCGCGCTGCTGGTGTGCCTGCTGGTGACGGCGGCGCTCTTCGTCGTCCAGACCTGGCTGGGCTCGATGCTCACCACCGAGACGCCGGCGCAGCTGGCCGCGCACCCGGCCGACCAGGGCTCGATCTTCTACACCTCGGTGGACCACACCATCGGCCACTGGATGCAGGTGCTGATGACGCTCGCCAAGGCGCTCGGCGCGTCCTTCTCGGCGCTCACCGCGCAGGCCGCGGCCGGGCGGCTGCTCTTCGCCATGGCCCGCCGCCGCCGGCTGCCGCGGATGCTCGGCCATCTGGACGCGCAGGCCGGGGTGCCGCGCCGCACGCTGCTGCTCTCCGCGGTGATCACCTGCGCCGCGGCGATTTGGGCGGCCACCCGGGACGACGGCCTCGACCAGCTCAGCTCGGTGGTGAACGTCGGCGCGCTCTGCGGGTTCACGCTGCTGCACGCCTCGGTGGTCGGCTGGTACGCCGTCAGGAAGCGGGGCGGGGACGCGGCCGTGCGGCCGCTGCAGCACGTGGTGGTGCCGGTGATCGGCGCCGCCGTCACCGTGTGGATCATCGTGGAGGCGAACCGCGCCGCGCAGTGGGTCGGCCTCGCCTGGCTGGTCCTCGGCCTGATCGTGCTCGGCGTCCAGACCGCGCGGGCGGGGTCGCGCCGGGACGGGAACGTCGGCGCGGACCAGTAGCCTGCACGCATGGCCAACAGCACGTCCCCCGAGGAGCCGATGCCGGTCGCCGAGGTGACCCGGCGGATCGGCGCCTGGATCGACCGGCTCGGCGAGGTGTGGGTGGAGGGCCAGCTGGTGCAGATCAGCCGGCGGCCCGGCGCGGGCGTGGTCTTCATGCAGCTCCGCGACGCCTCGGCGAACGTCTCGATGACGGTGACGTGCTTCCGCGCCGTCTTCGACGCGGTCGCCGACACCGTCACGGAGGGCACCCGGGTGGTGGTCGCCGCCCGCCCCAACTGGTACCAGGGCACCGGCCAACTCTCGCTGCGGGCCAGGGAGATCCGCCCGGTCGGCGTCGGTGACCTGCTGGCCCGGCTGGAGCGGCTGCGCCGCCGGCTCGCCGGCGAGGGCCTCTTCGACGCCGACCGCAAGCGCCGCCCGCCGTTCCTGCCGCAGCTGATCGGCCTCGTCTGCGGGCGCGCCTCGGCGGCCGAGCGGGATGTGCTGGAGAACGCCCGCAAGCGGTGGCCGGCGGTGCGGTTCGAGGTGCGGGAGGTCGCCGTCCAGGGGGTGCACGCGGTCGCCGAGGTGATCGGCGCGCTCCAGGAGCTGGACGCGCACCCGGAGGTGGACGTCATCGTCGTCGCCCGCGGCGGCGGCAGCGTCGAGGATCTGCTGCCGTTCTCCGACGAGCAGTTGATGCGGGCGGTGGCGGCCGCGTCCACGCCGGTCGTCTCGGCGATCGGGCACGAGCCGGACGCCCCGCTGCTCGACCTGGTCGCGGACGTGCGGGCGTCGACGCCGACGGACGCGGCGAAGCGGATCGTCCCGGACGTCGGCGAGGAGCTGGCCGGGGTCGCCCAGGCCCGCGAGCGGGCCCGGCGGGCGGTCGCCGCCCGGATCGAGCGGGAGCAGGCCGGCCTCGACGGGGTGCGGACGCGGCCGGTGCTGGCGGCGCCGCTGCGGATGGTGGAGGAGCGGGAGGCGGAGGTGCGCGGGTTCGTCGAGCGGGCGCGGCGGGTCTTCGACCACCGCCTGGAGCGGGCCGCGTCCGAGCTGGAGCATGTGCGGGCCCGGGTGCTGGCGCTGTCGCCCGCGGCGACGCTCAAGCGCGGGTACGCGGTGCTGCAGGCGGAGGACGGCGGGGTGGTCCGCGCCGCGGACGAGGTGGCGGTGGGCGACGCGCTGCGCGCGCGGGTCGCCGAGGGCGAGTTCAAGGTGAAGGTGGAGGGCAAGTGAGCGACGCAGGCACGCAGGGCACGCAGGGCACGCAGGACACGCTGGGCTACGAGCAGGCGCGGGACGAACTCGTCGAGGTGGTGCGGAAGTTGGAGACGGGCGGCGGCTCCCTGGAGGAGTCGCTGGCGCTGTGGGAGCGCGGCGAGGAGCTGGCGGCGGTGTGCCAGCGGTGGCTCGACGGCGCGCGGGCCCGGCTGAACGCCGTGCTGGAGGCGGAGGAGGGCGAGGTCGAGTAGCACCACGCGGCCGCCCGTGGCCTCTGTTCGCCCCCCTCCGCCCCGGCACCCCACCCGGACGGCTTCGCCGTCCGCGGGGCGCCGGGGCGGTTTCCTACTTGCGGACCGGGATGGAGGTGAACGTCGGCGTGGACGGCGCCGGGTCCGCGAAGAAGTCGTTCCCCTTGTCGTCCACGACGACGAACGCGGGGAAGTCCTCGACCTCGATCTTCCAGACCGCCTCCATGCCCAGCTCCGCGTACTCCAGGACGTCCACCTTCTTGATGCAGTCCTGCGCCAGCCGCGCCGCCGGCCCCCCGATCGACCCCAGGTAGAACCCGCCGTGCTCCGCGCACGCCTTCGTCACCTGCGCCGAGCGGTTGCCCTTCGCCAGCATCACGAACGACCCGCCGGCCGCCTGGAACTGGGCCACGTAGGAGTCCATCCGCCCCGCCGTCGTCGGGCCGAAGGAGCCGGACGCGTAGCCCTCCGGCGTCTTCGCCGGGCCCGCGTAGTACACCGCGTGGTCGCGCAGGTACTGCGGCATCCCCTCGCCCGCGTCCAGCCGCTCCTTGATCTTCGCGTGCGCGATGTCGCGGGCCACCACCAGCGGGCCGGTCAGCGAGAGCCGGGTCTTCACCGGGTGCTTGGAGAGCTCCGCGCGGATCTCGTCCATCGGCCGGTTGAGGTCGATCCGCACCGCGCCCTCGGTGCTGGCGCCCGCGCCCGCGATCAGCTCCTGCTCGGTCGTCTCCGGCAGGTACTTCGCCGGGTCCGTCTCCAGCTGCTCCAGGAAGACGCCCTCCGGCGTGATCTTCCCCAGCGCCTGCCGGTCGGCCGAGCAGGACACCGCGATCGCCACCGGGCAGGACGCGCCGTGCCGCGGCAGCCGCACCACCCGCACGTCGTGGCAGAAGTACTTGCCGCCGAACTGCGCGCCGATGCCGATCTTCTGCGTCAGCTCGAAGACCTGCTGCTCCAGCTCCACGTCCCGGAAGCCGTGCCCGGTCGGCGAGCCCTCCTTCGGCAGCTCGTCCAGGTAGTGCGCGGAGGCGTACTTGGCGGTCTTCATGGCGAACTCGGCGCTGGTGCCGCCGACCACGATCGCCAGGTGGTACGGCGGGCAGGCCGCCGTGCCCAGGGAGCGGATCTTCTCCTCCAGGAAGGAGAGCATCGACTTCTCGTTGAGGACGGCCTTCGTCTCCTGGTACAGGAACGACTTGTTGGCGCTGCCGCCGCCCTTCGCCATGAACAGGAACTTGTAGGCGTCGCCGTCGGTGGCGTAGAGCTCGATCTGCGCCGGCAGGTTGGAGCCGGTGTTCTTCTCGTCCCACATGGTCAGCGGCGCCATCTGGGAGTAGCGCAGGTTCAGCTTGGTGTAGGCGTCGAAGACGCCGCGCGAGACGGCCTCCTCGTCGCCGCCCGCCGTCAGCACGTTCTGCCCGCGCTTGCCCATCACGATCGCCGTGCCGGTGTCCTGGCACATCGGGAGCACCCCGGCCGCCGCGATGTTGGCGTTCTTCAGCAGGTCCAGCGCGACGAACCGGTCGTTGGCCGAGGCCTCCGGGTCGTCGAGGATCTTGCGCAGCTGGGCGAGGTGCGCCGGACGCAGCATGTGCGAGATGTCGTGGATCGCGGTCTCGGTGAGGAGCCGCAGTGCCTCCGGCTCGACCTGCAGGAACTTCCGCCCGGCCGCCTCGACGACCGAGACCCCCTCGGTGGTCAGCAGCCGGTAGGGCGTCGGGTCGGCGCCGGTGGGGAGCAGGTCGGTGTAGGCGAATGCGGGCGATGCGGCCATGAGGCTTCCTCGGCTCCTGAGCGCGTGTGGGGGGCTGCGGGGTACTGCGGATCCGCGGCGGGATCCGCCGGTCGCGGGGACCGGCAACCAGGGTAGATCCCCCAAGTCTCCCGGAGACGCTGGGCCCGGGGGAACTTGCGCTATATCGTGAACATGTGGATGAGTCATCGTCGCTCGACAAGCGCCCCTCTCACGACCCCGCGCACCGTCCCGGGCCGGCGCCCGCGGCGGAGATGCGCGCGTCCGACGCCGAACGAGACCGCTACGCCGAGATCCTGCGCGAGGCCATGGCCGAGGGCCGGCTGACCGCCGAGGAGCACGGCCAGCGCATCGACGCCGTCTACGCCGCGAAGACCGTCGGAGAACTCCAGCCCCTGGTGCGCGACCTGCCCGGGGTGCACGGGGTACCCGCGCCGCCGGCGCCGTCCGTCTCCTTCGACAAGGAGCCCCGGACGAGCGACGACGGCCGCCCGCCGGCCCGGCAGTTCTCCCGCCAACTCGTCGCCGTCTTCAGCGGGATCAACCGCAAGGGGCGGTGGAACGTCCCCGAGCGGGTCGACGGCTTCATGATGTTCGGCGGCTTCGACCTCGACCTCACCGAGGCCGTCTTCGAGCACCGCGAGATCACCCTCAACATGGTGGCGGTCTTCGGCGGCGCCGACATCAAGCTCCCCGAGAACGTCACGGTGCGCGGCCACGGCGTCGGCATCTTCGGCGGCTTCGACATCGACGAGCACGAGTCCGACGACCCCAACGCACCGGTGGTCAACATCACCGGGTTCGCGCTGTTCGGGGGCGTTTCGGCGAAGCGCCGGAAGTCGCGGGCGAAGAAGCTCGCCGAGCGCGCGGAGCGGCACGCGGAGAAGGCCGCGCTCAAGTGGGAGAAGCACGCGGAGCGGTGGGGCCGGGGCGGCGTCTGACGGTCCGTCAAACCCCGTTCGGGCGGGGCTTCTTGATCGACGGCGCATGACGGGGCGATCCGGCGGGTAGTGCTTGGAGCAATGTCGCTCACGCCGGAGCCGTCGTCAGGAGTAGGCAGTGCTGCATTCGATCGGGACGCCCACGTTCGACAGTTGCAGGAACCCCGCCGCCGGCCCGCAACCGCCGCAGCAGGAACGACTCTCCCCGGACGACGGCGGCCCGTGGCACGGCTCCGCCGCCTGCCGCAGGGACGAGGCCGCGCTGTTCTTCGCACCGTCCAAGGAGCCGACGGCCGCCCGGCTGTCCCGTGAGGAGGCCGCCAAGCGGGTCTGCGCGCGCTGCCCGGTGCTGATGGAGTGCAGGGAGCACGCGCTCGCCCAGCCCGAGCCGTACGGCGTCTGGGGCGGCCTCACGGCGGCCGAGCGGCGCGTCGTCCTCTCGCGCCGGCGCCGCCGCGAGGCCGAGCGGGCGCTGCCGCGCCAGCGCGTCGCGGGCTAGCGGGCCGGCGGGCCCGGGGCCCGCTCCCCGTCAGACCCCGCGGTCGAAGTCGACCGAGCTGTAGGCGCGCAGCTTGCTCAGCTTGTGCGTCGCCTCGACCTGGCGGATCGTCCCGCTCTTCGAGCGCATCACCAGCGAACTGGTGCGCGCGGTCTGCGCGCTGTAGCGCACCCCGCGCAGCAGCTCGCCGTCGGTGATGCCGGTGGCGACGAAGAACACGTTGTCGCCGCGGACCAGGTCGTCCGTGGTGAGCACGCGGTCCAGGTCGTGGCCGGCCTCCAGCGCCTTCGCCCGCTCGGCGTCGTCCTTGGGCCACAGCCGGCCCTGGATCGACCCGCCCAGGCACTTGATCGCGCAGGCCGCGATGATGCCCTCGGGGGTGCCGCCGATGCCGTAGAGCAGGTCGACGCCCGTCGAGTCGTCGCACGCCTCGATCGCCCCGGCGACATCGCCGTCCGAGATGAACTTGATGCGCGCGCCGGTCGCCCGGATCTCCTTGACCAGGTCGGCGTGGCGCGGCCGGTCCAGCACCACCACGGTGACGTCCTGCGGGGTGCCGCCCTTGGCCTTGGCCACCCGGCGGACGTTGACCGCGGGCGGAGCGGTGATGTCGATGTACTCGGCGGCCAGCGGCCCGGTGGCGATCTTCTCCATGTAGAAGACCGCGGACGGGTCGAACATCGCGCCCCGCTCGGCGACGGCCAGGACGGCGAGCGCCCCGGTCATGCCCTTGGCGGTGAGCGTGGTGCCGTCGATGGGGTCGACGGCGACGTCGCACTCGGCGCCGGTGCCGTCGCCGACCCGCTCGCCGTTGAAGAGCATCGGCGCCTCGTCCTTCTCCCCCTCCCCGATGACGACGACGCCGTTCATCGAGACGGTGTGGACGAGGGTGCGCATGGCCTTGACCGCGGCGCCGTCCGCGCCGTTCTTGTCGCCGCGGCCGACCCAGCGGCCGGCGGCCATGGCGGCCGCCTCGGTGACTCGGACCAGTTCCAGCGCGAGGTTGCGGTCCGGGGCTTCCGGACCCACCTCCAGCTGGGGCGGCACTTCATGGTTGGTGCGGTGGGGGTCTGCGTGGGGCGGGGTGGCGGTCATCGCGACCGTACCTCCCTGTGTCAGGGTCCGATCGAGGGTTTGCACTGGATGGTAACCGGGGCCCGATGACGGGGACACGGGGCGTATGCGCCACCATGGTGGGGTGGCATCAGCAGGCAACAGCTCGGGCCGAGGCCTGAGGAAGCAGTTCCGGGTCCGCGACATGGTGCTGTCCATGGCGGTCATGGGCCTCGTCGTGGCGGTCTGGTTCTTCGCCGTTCCGCGGAGCAGCAACAACGGCGGGCCGCCGGCGGTGACCTACCAGGACGCGGTCTCCTCGGCGCGGCGCGCGGCGCCGTACCCGCTGATGGCGCCCGCGGCGACGCCGGCCGGGTGGAAGGCCACCTCGGTGTCGTACAGCGCCAAGGGCACGGACGCCGGTGACGGGGGCGACGGCGGCGACGGCGGCGACACCGCGTTCGCGCCGACCTGGCACCTGGGCTTCTACCTCTCCGGCAGCCGGGAGTACGCGGCGGTGGAGCAGGGCGGCGGCAACGCGGCCAAGTTCGCCAAGTCGCGGACTCAAGGCGGCAGGGCCGGCGGCAGCGTCGACGTCTCCGGCGTGAGCTGGACGAAGTGGACGGGCGGCAAGCACGGCTACCGCGGGCTCGTCCGCGCGGTGCCGCACGGCACGACCGCGGTGGTCGGCACGGCGTCCTGGTCCGACCTGGAAAAGCTCGCCACCGCCCTCAAGGAGTAAGCGCCGAACGGCCCCGCCCCTCCCCGGGTGGGGTGCCGGGGTTCAGGGCGGCGAACAGCGAGCTACGCCGGCCCGAGGCGTACCGACACGCCGTTGGCCGTGCACACCGCGGTGGCGCGTCCACCGTGCAGGAACGCACCCAGGCACTGCCCCATCACCCCGTGCCCCGCCGCGTTCGGGTGGAACGACCCCGCCACCGCGTTCTTCCCCGCCCCCAGGTCCAGCTGCAACCCCCGCACCCACGGTGCGGGACTGCACGCCTCGTGCCCGTCGAACAGCCCCTTCAGATCCAGGAACCCGGCCCCGGTCTCCCCCGCCACGGCCCGCAACCCGCGGGCCAGCGCCGGCACCGCGGTGTCCCGCGCCCACCTCCCGTCCGACGGGTACGCCAGGCAGCCCAGCCCCTTGCCGCCCGTCCCCGGGCCCAGCGGCGACGGGTAGCTCATCAGGACCAGCCGGTAGTCCGCCTCGCGGTACCCCGCGTCCCGCATCACCTCGCGGATGCTGCCCACCGCCCCGCGCACCCGCGTCATCGCCCCGGAGACGCGGTCGCCCCAGCCCGGCCCGTACGTCTTCGCGCACGGCCGGCCCAGCCGCAGCCGCCGGGTGACGCAGTCGGCCATCACCTCGCCGTAGTCCAGGTCGTTGGCGCCGACCAGCACGGCGACCGCGGTGACGCGGGTGAGCCGGGCCTGCACCGCCAACTGGTCGGCCTGCGCGGGCTGATCGGCGTACTGGGCGTCGCCGCCGGCCCGGACGTCCGCGGAGGCGGCGCCCGAGCAGGCCAGGTTGACGGCGGTGTCGACGCGGGCGCCGGTGCGGTCGATCAGCGAGGCCGGCGAGCGGTGGCACTCGTCGGAGGGGCGGTCGGTGGACGGGGTGTAGTCGCCGATGCCCTCGCCGGACATCTCGCTGTCGCCCATCCCGACGATCGCGGTGCGCCGCCGGTCGAAGGCGGGGACGGCGCCGCCCGACGCGGCGCCGTACATCGCCCGGGCCTCCTTGGCGAGCAGGGCCCGCTGCCCGGCCGGCAGCGGCTTGGCGGCGGGCCGGGCGGGCGGCTTCGGCCTGGCGGACGCCTGGGCGGAGGCGGAGCGCCCCGCCTTGGCCGGCGGGTCGGCCGCGCCGGACCCGCACCCCGCCACCAGCACCAGCACGGCCGCGGCCAGCGCCGCGGCCCATGGCCGTCCCCGTCGTCCCGCCACCCCGGTCTCCCTCCGGTTCCGCCCGCTCAGTACGCGTCCCGCATCTCGTCGCCCCCACCCAGTGTGCCGGTCCGGGGAAGCGCGCCCGGCCGTGGCATGTTGACGTGGGTACGGCAGCACCGAGCGGCAGCCAAACGGAAAGGGTCCCCCCATGTCTGACGAGTACCGGATCGAGCACGACTCCATGGGCGAGGTCCGTGTTCCGAAGGATGCCAAGTGGCGGGCGCAGACCCAGCGGGCCGTGGAGAACTTCCCGGTGTCCGGGGCGCGGCTGGAGCGGTCGCACATCGCGGCGCTGGCCCGGATCAAGGCGGCGGCCGCGGTGGTCAACGCGGAGCTGGGTGTCGTGGAGAAGGACATGGCCGCGGCGATCGCCTCGGCGGCGGAGGAGGTCGCGGAGGGGCGCTGGGACGGCGAGTTCCCGGTGGACGTCTTCCAGACCGGCTCGGGGACGTCGTCGAACATGAACGCCAACGAGGTGATCGCCACGCTGGCGACGGAGCGGCTGGGGCGGGCCGTCCACCCCAACGACCACGTCAACGCGAGCCAGTCGTCCAACGACGTCTTCCCCTCGTCGATCCACATCGCGGCGACGGGCGCGGTGCTGGGCGATCTGATCCCGGCGCTGGAGCATCTGGCGGAGGCGCTGGAGCGGAAGGCGGAGGAGTTCGCCGACGTGGTGAAGTCGGGGCGGACCCATCTGATGGACGCCACGCCGGTGACGCTCGGTCAGGAGTTCGGCGGCTACGCGGCGCAGATCCGCTACGGCGTGGAGCGGGTGCGGGCGGCGCTCCCCCGGCTCGCCGAGCTGCCGCTCGGCGGCACGGCGGTCGGCACCGGCATCAACACCCCGCCCGGGTTCGCGGCGGCGGTGATCGACGAGGTGGTGCGGGCGACGGGGCTGCCGCTGACCGAGGCGCGCAACCACTTCGAGGCGCAGGGCGCGCGGGACGGGCTGGTGGAGACGAGCGGCCAGCTGCGGACGATCGCGGTCGGGCTGGTGAAGATCGCCAACGACATCCGCTGGATGGGCTCCGGCCCGCGGACCGGGCTCGCGGAGATCGCGCTGCCGGACCTCCAGCCGGGGTCGTCGATCATGCCGGGCAAGGTGAACCCGGTGGTCCCCGAGGCGGCGGTGATGGTCGCCGCGCAGGTCGTCGGGAACGACGCGACGGTGGCGTTCGCGGGCGCGCAGGGCAACTTCGAGCTCAACGTGATGCTCCCGGTGCTGGCCCGCAACACCCTCGAGTCGATCCGGCTGCTCGCCAACATCTCCCGCCTGCTCGCCGACACCACGGTGGACGGCATCACCGCGAACGCGGAGCGCGCCCGCGAGTACGCCGAGTCCTCCCCGTCCGTGGTCACCCCCCTCAACCGCTACATCGGCTACGAGGAGGCGGCCAAGGTCGCCAAGCAGGCCCTCGCCGAGCGCAAGACCATCCGCCAGGTCGTCCTCGAACGCGGCTACATCGCCCGCGGCGACCTCACCGAGGCCCAACTCGACGCGGCCCTCGACGTCCTGGGCATGACGCACCCCTGACCCCGGTCGCCCGGGGCCAGGGGGCGGGGGTGGATCAGGAGGACGAGGGCGTCTTGTTCGACATCTTCTGGTAGACCGTCGCCAGGTTCATCGCCGCGTCGGAACCACTGAGGTTGGCCCAGCTCTGCAGCGTGTCGCTGTCGTCCTTCGAGGAGGCGTTGCGGCCGTCGGCGAAGATGGCCTGACCGATCACCAGGCACTCGCTGTCGCTCTTGAAGACCGTGTAGAGCGTGGTCTTGCTGTTGACCTTGGAGAAGTCGTAGCCCGCCGGCGGCCGGAAGTAGATGTTCGGCGAGCCGTCCTTCTGCAGGTCGATGGCGTCCTCGAGCGCCTTGCGGTGCTCGGGGTCCTTGAACTGGAAGACGGTCACCGACATGTAGGCGTCCTTCTTCTCGCTGACATACGTGGCCTGGGTGGCCTTCTCGCAGTCCTGCGCGGTGAAGTCCGGCCGGCTCGGCGCCTTCGTCTGCACGTAGTCCAGGCACTTCGCGCTCTGGCGGGTGGACGTACGGATGATCTTCGGCCCGCCGAACTGGTACACGCTCGAGTAGATCTTCGGCGTGATCGGCCCGCGCTTGGCGTAGGTGTTCGTCCCCAGCGACTTCGCCGACGAGCTCGGCGAAGGCGTCGGGGTCGGGGACGGGCTGGCGTCCGGGAGGGTTGCGGTCGGCTTCGGCTTGGGGTGCTTGGCAGCCTCGTGGATCTTGGCGTTGGTGTTGTTGAGCGCCTTGCCCGCGCCGCCCAGCGCGAGCGCCGTGCCGGCCGTGCCGCCGACCACCATCACCGCCGCCAGGCAGATCAGCGCGACCTTGCCGCCGCCGAGGCCCGGACGCGCCGGCCCGCTCGGCGGGGGCGCGCCCCATCCACCGGGTGTCTGCTGCTGCGGGGGCTGGCCATATCCGCCGGCGCCCCCGTATCCCCACTGATCATTTCCACCCATGGGCACCGATCGTACGGGGTGGAGGGGTCCGGGTGGGCGGTATGCGTCGATCGTCTCCGATCGCGGACGCCATCGTGACGGAACCGTTGACTACCACGGGCCGAGCGCGGGCCGAGCGCGGAACGGCCGCAGGCCTACTGCGGCTCGTCCTCCTCCGCCTCGCGCTCCGCCTGCTCCAGCGTCGGCCCCGCCACCCGTTCCGCCTCGGCCCCGGTCGTCGCCCCGCCGCCGGACGCCGCCGCGACCTTCAGCTTGCGGTAGCGCATCAGGTACGAGACCACCGTGTTGAGGACCGCGACCAGCGGCACCGCCACCACCGCCCCGCCGATCCCGGCGAGCAGCGAGCCGGAGGCCACCGCCATCACCACGGCCAGCGGATGGACCTTCACCGCCCGGCCCAGGATGAGCGGTTGGAGCAGGTGCCCCTCGATCTGCTGGACGGCGATCAGCACCGCGAGGACCAGCAGCGCCGTCACCACGCCGTGCGTGACCAGGCCGACCGCCACCGCCAGCGCCCCCGAGACCAGCGCGCCGATCAGCGGGACGAAAGCGCCCAGGAAGACCACCACGGTGAGCGGGATGGCCAGGGGTACCCCCAGCAGGGCGATCCCTATCCCGATGCTCACCGCGTCGATGAACGCGATGACCACCGTGCCGCGGATGTAGTTGGTCAGCGTCGACCACGCGCGCGGCCCCGCGCCGGCCACCGGCCCGCGCGCTATCGGCGGGAACAGCTTCAGCAGCCAGTTCCAGATCCGCTCGCCGTCGTAGATCAGGAAAAAGGTGGAGAACGCGGCCAGCGCGACGCCGGAGAGCACCTCGATGATGACCGTGACGCCGGTGACGCCCGCGCTGGTCAGCTTCTCGGTGTTGGTGCCGAGCGCGTTCGACAGCGACTTGGTGATGTCGGTGATCTGCTTGTCGCTCAGGTGCAGCGGGCCGTGGCTGGCCCAGGTCCGCATCTGGCCGAGGGCGTCCTGCATCTTGCCGGTCAGCTCGTCGATGTTCTCGCTGACCTGCCAGTAGACGAACCAGCCGATCAGCCCGAGCGCGGCGAGGCCGGCGATGAAGGTGAGCGCCGCGGCGAGCGCCCGCGGCATGCCGTGCCGGCGCAGCCAGGCGACGGTCGGCTGCAGCAGCGCCGCCATCAGCAGCGAGGCGGCGAAGGCGAGCACCACCAGCTTGAGCGAGCCGATGACGATGAGCACCACGTAGACCGCGGCGGCGACGACCACCAGCCGCCAGGCCACCTCGGCGGTGACGCGCAGGCCCCACGGCACCGCGGACGCCGCGGAGGGCACCGGCGCCGGCCCGCTCGGCCGCGGCGGGTAGGCCGGGGGCGGCCCCGCGTCGCCGCCGGACCGGCCGGCATCGCCGCCGTACGGCGGCCCGGACGCCGGACCGTCGGCCCGATGAGCGGATTGACGGCTCGTCACATCGACGGCATCGCCCGCCCCGTCGCGGCCGCCCGCACCCCGCGGCCCGTCGTCGGGACCGCGGTCGGGCAGCGGAGGATACCCGGCGGCCTCCTCGTTCGGCTCCCCCGCCTGCTGCTTCTCCAGCGCCGTGGCCACGCGCGCCCGCAGCGCGTCGAGCCAGCCGGTTCCTCGTCCAGACACGCCGCACAGGTTACTAGCCGCGTTGGGGCCGCAGACGGACAAATCCCCCCAACCCGCGTTGCGAGTCAGGGGGATTCCGGAGGCGGTGTCAGGGGCGGCGCGTTCCGCCGCCTCCCTGACGCTCCTTCGGCATCAGTACCAGCTGTGGGCCTGCCAGAAGGACCACGCGCCGCACGGGCTGCCGTAGCGCGAGTTCATGTAGTTGAGGCCCCACTTTATCTGCGTGGCCGGGTTCGTCCGCCAGTCGGCGCCCGCGCTCGCCATCTTGCTGCCGGGCAGCGCCTGGACGAGGCCGTAGGCACCGCTGCCGGCGTTGGTCGCCTGGTAGTTCCAGCCGCTCTCGCGCGTGACGATGTTGCTGAAGCACTGGAACTGCGAGGAGTCGCCGATGATCGACTGCGCCAGGGCCTTGACCGAGCCCGGCGCGGCGGACACCACGGCGGACTGCGCCTGGGCGGCGGCCTTCGCCTTCTTGGCGGCGGCGGCCTTGGCCTTTGCTTCGGCCTCCGCCTTCGCCTTCGCCTCGGCCTTCGCCTTGGCCTCGGCGGCGGCCTTGCGGCGGGCCTCCTCGGCCTTCTTCTTGGCCGCGGTGTCGGCGGCGACCTGCTGCGCGTCCGCCTGCTTGGCGATGTTGGCGCTGATGGTCTGAGCCTGGGCGCCGCCGGTGGGGACGTTCGCCAGGAGAGTGGAATCTGCGGCCTCGGCCGTGTGGACCGCTTGAGTCGAGGAGCCGTTGGCGCCCGTGCTCATACCCACGACGGCACCCACGGCGGTCACCGCGGTGGCAGACGCCACGGCAACACCCCGGACCGAGATCGGACTCACGCTGTTTCCTTCCAGCTGCTCCGGCTCGTGACGTCCGGGCGATCGCGCCCCGGGCACTGGCGGGCTCCTCTCCGGCTACCGGTCACGCGGTACTGCAGCCGGGGGTGAGGTCCGCACTGGCCGGCGGTCGTCCCCAGGGTTTCCCCTAGGGGCGGGCCTCCGGCGGCGCTTGGCTCCCTGACCCGTGTTCAGTTCTGAGGTGCTGTGGTGCTGGTGGTGCTTCGGGTCCGTATGCCGCTTGTGGCACACGAGAGCAAGCGCGGGGCCTGACAGACAACAGACCATAGCCCTCGGACGCGCTCTCAGGGCAATTTCCGGGAAGGTGGGAAACCTCACAGGGCCCTTACCCCGAAGTTGTGGGGATCCTCCGAACGATCACCTGATCGGGCATGGAAGTGGCCCGACCCCAGGTGAGGGCCGGGCCACTGATGTTCGATCAACCCCCGTTCGGGTGACCCCGTCAGGGCACCAGGCCCTCCAGCATCTCCGTGACGAGCGCCGCGATCGGCGAGCGCTCCGAGCGCGTCAGGGTGACATGGGCGAAGAGCGGGTGGCCCTTCAGCTTCTCCACGACCGCGACCACGCCGTCGTAGCGGCCGACGCGGAGATTGTCACGCTGCGCCACGTCGTGGGTGAGCACCACCTTGGAGTTGGTCCCGATCCGGGAGAGCACGGTCAGCAGGACGTTGCGCTCCAGCGACTGCGCCTCGTCGACGATGACGAAGGCGTCGTGCAGCGAGCGCCCGCGGATGTGGGTGAGCGGCAGGACCTCCAGCATCCCGCGGTCGATGACCTCCTCGATGACGTCGCCGCTGGCGACGGCGCCGAGGGTGTCGAAGACGGCCTGCGCCCAGGGCGTCATCTTCTCCGACTCGCTGCCGGGCAGATAGCCCAGGTCCTGGCCGCCGACCGCGTACAGCGGACGGAAGACCATGACCTTGCGGTGCCGCCGCTTCTCCATGACGGCCTCCAGCCCGGCGCAGAGCGCCAGCGCCGACTTGCCCGTGCCCGCGCGCCCGCCGAGCGAGACGATGCCCACGTCCGGATCGAGCAGCAGGTCGAGCGCGACGCGCTGCTCGGCGCTGTGGCCGTGCAGCCCGAAGGCCGTGCGGTCGCCGCGGACCAGCCGGACGCTGCCGTCGCCGGCGACCCGTCCGAGCGCCTTGCCGCGTTCGGAGGTGAGCACCAGCCCGGTGTGCACCGGCAGTTCGGCGGCCTCCGGGACGGCGGCCGTCTCGTCGGCGAAGAGCCGGTCTACGGTCTCGCCGGCCACGGCGAGCTCCTCCATACCGGTCCAGCCGGCGGTGATGGCCAGTTCGGCGCGGTACTCCTCGGCGAGCAGGCCCACCGAGGAGGCCTTCACCCGCATCGGCAGGTCCTTGGAGACGACCGTGACGTCGTACCCCTCGGCCTGCAGATTGCGGGCGACGGCGAGGATCCTGGCGTCGTTGTCGACCGTGCCGTTGCGGATCATCGCCGGCGGGAGCACCGAGGCGTCCGAGTGGTTGAGCTCCACCCGGAGGCTGCCGCCCAGGTCGCCGATGGGCACCGGGGCGTCGAGCCGGCCGTGACGGATCCTCAGATCGTCGAGGAGCCGGAGTGCCTGACGGGCGAAATATCCCAGTTCAGGATGGTGTCGCTTGGCCTCCAATTCAGAGACGACGACAACGGGGAGAACGACCTCGTGTTCGTCGAACCGCATGAGTGCCGCGGGGTCGGCCAGCAGCACGCTGGTGTCGAGAACATATGTGCGCCGGTCGTGGGCCCTGCGGGCCTTGGAAGACGCGGAGATTGCACCTGGCACCTGTGGATGTACCCCCTCGCGGGGCGGCTTGGTGCCCGCCCTCTGCTTGCGGATCTCTGGCGTCAGTATTCCCGCGGAGGCCCCGGTCATGCCGGGTGTGTGACCGATCCTGCACCTCCCACATCGCTACTGACTGACTGTTATTTCCTTATTGTCCACAATAAGGGTTTGATGCAAGTGTTAGCGTCTTTCGGCGCACCATGGCCCCAATGGGGCACAGTCGACACGGGCGAAACACGGGAAGGGAGTCCGGAGTGACCGGGTACCGCACCACTGGGCGCGGCAGGCGTCCCAAGCCGCGCAGATCCGGCATACGACGGCTCCTCCCCACCTGGAAGATGACGGTGGGCGGCCTCTTCGTGATCATCCTGGGCGCCGCCGCCGCCGGCTTCATCTACTACCAGTCGGTCTCCATCCCGGAGCCCAACGCCGCCGCGACCAAGCAGGCCAACGTCTGGGAGGCGTCCGACGGCTCGGTGATCGCCCGGACCGGCGAGGTCAACCGCGAGAACGTGACGCTCTCCCAGGTGCCCGTCGACGTCCAGCACGCCTTCGTCGCCCTGGAGAACAAGACGTTCTACAAGGACAAGGGCGTCGACGTCACCAGCACGCTGCGGGCCGTCGCCAGCACCGCGCTGGGCCGCGGCACCCAGGGCGGCTCGACCATCACCCAGCAGTACGTCAAGAACTACTACCTGAACCAGGACCAGACGGCGAGCCGCAAGATCAAGGAACTCGTCATCTCGCTCAAGGTGGACCGCACCATGAGCAAGAACGACATCCTCGTCGGGTACCTCAACACCAGCTACTTCGGCCGCGGCGCCTACGGCATCCAGGCCGCCTCGCAGGCCTACTTCGGCGTCGACGCGAGCAAGCTCACCGTCGCACAGGGCGCCTACCTCGCGGCGCTGGTCCAGGCCCCCAGCCAGTACGACATGGCCACCGCGACGGCCGCCGGCAAGCAGCTGGCCCTCGGCCGGTGGAACAACTCCCTGGACAACATGGTGATGATGGGCTGGCTCGACCAGTCCCGCCGGGGCGCCGTCTCCTTCCCGAAGCTGCGGGCCCCCTCGGCCGCCGACACCACCGGCGTCTCCGGGCAGAAGGGGTACCTGATCCAGGCGGCCACCAGCTACCTCACCTCCACCGGCAAGGTGGACGAGAAAACGCTGGCCGCCGGCGGCTGGCGGATCCGGCTGACCATCGACCCGACCAGGGAGAAGCAGCTGGAGCAGGCGGTCAAGGACCGGTTCACCTCGCTGCTGTCCTCCGGGAACGCGAAGAACAAGAACGCCCAGCTCGGCGCCGCCTCGATGGACCCGTCCAGCGGCGAGGTGAAGGCCCTGTACGGCGGCTCGGACTACGTCACCCACTATGTGGACAACGCGACCCGCGAGGACTTCCAGGTCGCCTCCACCTTCAAGCCGATCGTGCTGGCGACCGCCCTCAACGAGGCGGCCAAGACGCAGGACGGGCAGGCGATCAGCCCCTCCACGATCTACTCCGGCAGGAGCGGGCGCCCGGTCGTCGGCTCGGCCACGCCGTACGCGCCGCCCAACGAGGACGACCGCTCCTACGGCGACATCACCGTGCAGCAGGCCATGAACAACTCGGTCAACTCCGTCTTCGCCCAGCTGGGCGTGGACGCCGGCCTGGACAGCGTCCGGAAGACCGCGATCGACCTGGGCCTGCCCTCCGACACCGCCGGGATGCACGCCAACCCGTCGATCTCCCTCGGTGTCGCCACCCCCTCGGTGGTGCAGATGGCCGGCGTCTACTCCACGCTCGACAACCATGGCAAGCTGGTCACCCCGAAGCTGGTCACCTCCGCCCAGCGGGCCGGCGAGAAGCTCGACCTGCCCAAGGCGGGCGACGGCAAGCAGGTGATCTCCCGGCAGGCCGCCGACACGGTGACGCAGGTGCTGCGCGGCGTCGTCGACGACCCCACCGGCACCGGCAGCGTGGCCTCGGCGCTGGGCCGCCAGGTGGCGGGCAAGACCGGCACCTCGGACGACAACAAGTCGGCGTGGTTCATCGGCTACACCCCGCAGATGGTCACGGCCGTCGCGATGTTCGGCGAGACCAAGCAGGGCGGCCAGACCTCGCTGCACGGCGTCGCCGGGCTGCCGCGCATCAACGGCGGCGGCTTCCCCGCGAAGATCTGGACGGGCTACATGCAGGCGGCGCTCGCCGACCAGCCGGCGCAGGCCTTCCAGCTGGACACGCTGGCGCCGGTGCCGACGCAGAAGCCGAGCCCGACGTCCTCGCCGTCCACCTCGGCGTCCCCGTCCACCACCCCGAGTTCGACGCCGAGCAGCACGCCGTCCTCGACGCCGAGCGGCACGCCGTCGTCCGGGCAGGGCAACGGGGGCGGCGGGAACGGCAATGGCAACGGCAACGGCGGGCTGCCGAGCACCCGGCCCTCGCCGACCGACACCGGCGGCATGATGTCCCCCGGCGCCACCGCCACCTCCAACGCCCGCGGCTAGGACGAACGACGTCGGCCCCCCGCCCGGACGCACCGCGTCCGGGCGGGGGGCCGACCCGTGGGGCGGCGAAGGGCGGCTACGTCCCGAACCGCCGGTGCCGGTCGGCGTAGTTGCGCAGCGCCCGCAGGAAGTCCGTGCGCCGGAACGCCGGCCAGTACGCCTCGCAGAAGTAGAACTCCGAGTGCGCGCTCTGCCACAGCAGGAAGCCCGAGAGCCGCTGCTCCCCCGAGGTGCGGATCACCAGGTCCGGATCGGGCTGGCCGCGCGTGTACAGGTGCTCGGCGATGTGCTCGACCTTCAGGTCCTCCGCCAGCTCCTCCAGCGTCACCCCGCGGTCCGCGTGCTCCAGCATCATGCTGCGCACCGCGTCCGCGATCTCCCGCCGACCGCCGTACCCGACCGCCGCGTTGACCCACATCCCGTCGACGCCGGCGGTGTCCTCCTCGGCCTGCTTCAGCACGGCCCGCGTCCGCTCCGGGAGCACGTCCGCCGCGCCGACCATCCGGATCCGCCACTTGCGCGCCGCCGCCAGGTCCTGGACGGTCTGCTCGATGATGCCGGTGAGGGCGGTGAGCTCCTCCTCGGAGCGGCTCATGTTGTCGGTGGACAGCAGCCACAGCGTGACCACCTCCACGCCTCCGACTTCGTCACACCAGCCCAGCAGCTCACGGATCTTGACCGCGCCCTGCTGGTGCCCGTGCGCCGCGTTGCCCCCCACCGCGGTGGCCCAGCGCCGGTTGCCGTCCAGGATGACGCCGACGTGGCGGGGCAGCTGGCCGCGGTCCAGTTTGCGCTCCAGTCGCCGCTCGTACGCGCCGTAAACCAGATCGCGGATGCCCATGAATTTGCCTCGCCTTGTCTCCCCGGCCCCCGAACTGCCCACCCCCGACGACAGGTCAGGTTACTCCGACTGTTTGAAGTGGGCGGCACGGTGCCAGAATCGCCCGGGTGACCTCTACTGACCTCTATCGCGCATACGACGGCCGCTACGACGGCCGGATGGCCTACCGGCGCAGCGGGCGCACCGGGCTCAAGCTCCCGGAGATCTCGCTGGGCCTGTGGCACAACTTCGGCGACGACCGTACCTTCGCCTCGCAGCGCGAGATCATCCGGCATGCCTTCGACCTCGGCATCACCCACTTCGACCTGGCCAACAACTACGGCCCGCCGCCCGGCTCGGCGGAGACCAACTTCGGCCGGCTGCTCCGCGAGGACCTGCGTCCGTACCGGGACGAGCTGGTCATCTCCACCAAGGCGGGCTACCTCATGTGGCCCGGCCCGTACGGCGAGTGGGGCTCGCGCAAGTACCTGCTGGCGAGCCTCGACCAGTCGCTGACCCGGATGGGCCTCGACCACGTCGACATCTTCTACTCGCACCGCTTCGACCCCAACACCCCGTTGGAGGAGACGATGGGGGCGCTGGCCGACGCGGTGAAGTCCGGCAAGACCCGCTATGTCGGCATCTCCTCCTACAAGTCGGAGGAGACCGCCAAGGCGGCGGCGATCCTCGCCGACCTGGGCGTCCCGCTGCTGATCCACCAGCCGTCCTACTCGATGCTGGACCGCTGGATCGAGGACGACGGCCTGCTGGACACCCTGGAGGCGGCGGGCGCGGGCTGCATCCCGTTCGTGCCGCTGGCGCAGGGGCTGCTGACCGACCGCTACCTGACCGGCATCCCGGAGGGTTCGCGCGCCACCCAGGGCAAGTCCCTGGACCCGACGCGGATCGACGACGCCATGGTCGGGCGGCTGCAGGCGCTCAACGAGATCGCGCGCGGCCGCGGCCAGTCGCTGGCGCAGCTGGCGCTGGCGTGGGTGCTGCGGGACGAGCGCGTCACCTCGGCGCTGATCGGCGCGTCCTCGACGGCGCAGCTCGACCAGAACGTCGGCGCGCTGCGCGGGCCGGCGCTCACGCCGGAGGAGCTCGCCGCCATCGACAAGATCCTCGGCTGATCCCCCGCCCCGGCACCCCACCCCGGGTGGGGTGCCGGGGCGAAGGGGCGGCAACCGGGCACCGGCTCAAGCAGCAGCCACCGTCCGGCCCCGCACCATCACCGACATCACCGCCGCGAACGCGCAGAGCACGCCCGCCCCGTAGAACGCCGGCGCGTACGTCCCCATCGAGTCCCGCACCACCCCCGCGACCGCGGCGACCACCGCCGCCCCCGCCTGGTGCGCCGCGAACGTCCAGCCGAACACCACCGCCGCGTCCTCCCCGAAGTACCTCCGGCACAGCGCGACGGTCGGCGGCACCGTCGCCACCCAGTCCAGCCCGTAGAAGACGACGAACACCAGCGTCGTGGCGTGCACCGTCGGCCCCAGCAGCATCGGCAGCAGGAAGAGCGACGCGCCGCGCAGCGTGTAGTAGACGCCCAGCAGCAGCTTCGGGTCGACCCGGTCGGTGAGCCACCCCGAGCCGATCGTCCCCACCAGGTCGAAGATCCCGATCACCGACAGCAGCCCGGCCGCCGTGGTCATCGGCATCCCGCAGTCCTGCGCGGCCGGCACGAAGTCGGTGGCGATCAGCCCGCTCGTCGACGCCCCGCAGATCGCGAAGCCCCCGGCCAGCAGCCAGAACACCCGGGTGCGGGAGGCCGTCCGGAGCACGTGCAGCGCATGGGAGGGCCGCACCGCCCGCTTCGGCGGGGGCGGCTCCTGCGTCGCACCGTAGGGCAGCACGCCCTTGTCGCGCGGGTGCTCGCGCAGCAGCACCGCCGCCGGTATCGCGACGGCCAGCGCGCAGCACGCCACCACCGTCGCGGCCGTCCGCCAGCCGTGATGGGTGATCAGCGCGCCCAGGACGGGCAGGAAGACCAGGTTCCCGGCCGCGCTGGACGCCGTCAGCACCCCGGTGACCAGGCCCTGCCGGCCGGCGAACCACCGTCCGGTGACGGTCGCCACGAACGCCATGGAGAGCGAGCCGGCGCCGAGCCCCACCAGCACGCCCCACAGCAGCACCAGCTGCCAGCTCTGCGTCATGAAGACGGTGAGCCCGCTGCCGGCCGCGATCGCCAGCAGCGCGACGGGCGCGACCCGCCGCATCCCGAACCGCTCCATCAGCGCGGCGGCGAACGGCGAGGTGAGTCCGTAGAGCAGCAGGTTGACGGAGACCGCGGAGGAGATGGTGCCCCGCGACCAGCCGAACTCGCTGTGCAGGGGGTCGATGAGCAGGCCGGGCGCCGAGCGGATGCCGGCCGCGCCGAGCAGGACGACGAGAGCGGTGGCCGCGACCGTCCACGCGGGGTGGAGGCCGCGGCGCTGCCGAGGGGGCTGGGTGCCGGGTTCGGCGTCAGGCCGAACTGCGGTTTCGTTGCTCATGCGACGAGTCTCGGGCACGGGTTCCGTCCATGACAGCGGCCCGTGGGACGCGATGTGCAAGGATCGGGCCATGCCTGCACCGTCGGAGTCCTCCCGCCCGATCGACAGCCGCCACCGCGTGGCCGTCCTGGCGCTCCCCGGCGTCATCCCCTTCGAACTCGGCATCCCCTCCCGGGTGTTCGACTCGGCCCGCCTGGAACCGGACGCGGGTCACCCCAACGGGCGGAAGCTGTACCGCGTCGCGACCTGCTCGCCGTACCCGCCCGGCACCCCGCTGAGCACCTCCACGGACTTCCGCGTGGTGGCCGACCACGGGCCGGAACTGCTGGAGGAGGCGGACACGGTGATCGTCCCGGCCACCTACGAGCTGGAGGACCTCTTCGAGAACCGCACCGCCCCGCCGGAGTGGGCGGCCGCGCTGTCCCGGATCCGTCCGGGCGCCCGGCTGGTGTCGATCTGCACGGGCGCCTTCGTGCTGGCCGCGGCCGGCCTGCTGGACGGGCGCCGGGCGACCACCCACTGGATGCACACCGACCTCTTCGCCCGGCTCTTCCCCCAGGTGCTGCTCGACCCCGATGTGCTCTTCGTCGACGACGGCGACGTGCTCACCTCGGCCGGCGTCGCCTCCGGGATGGACCTGTGCCTGTACGTGCTGCGCCGCGACCACGGCAGCGCGGTGGCCAACTCGGTGGCGCGCCGCTGCGTGGTCCCGCCGTGGCGGGACGGCGGCCAGGCGCAGTACGTGGAGCGCCCGGTGCCGGAGGCGGCGGGGTCCGGCTCGACGGCGGAGGCCCGTGCCTGGGTGCTGACCAGGCTGGAGCAGCCGCCCGGGCTGCGGGAGTTGGCCGAGCGCGCGCACCTGAGCGTCCGGACGTTCACCCGGCGGTTCCGCTCCGAGACCGGGATGAGCTACGGCGAGTGGCTCGCCGGCCAGCGGCTGGAGCGGGCCCGCGAGCTGCTGGAGCGGCGGGACGGCCTGACGGTCGAGCAGGTCGCGCGGGAGGCGGGCTTCGGCACCGGCGCGTCGCTGCGCAAGCACATGTCGGCGTCGCTGCGGGTCAGCCCGGCCCAGTACCGGCGCACTTTCGGGACATGACGGGTGCGAACTTTCTTAGACTTGGTCTAAGTCTAGGGTAGGATGAGGCCTTCCCCGGGAAACCCCGCGCCCCACGAGGAGGTCCCCCCGTGTACGAGCCCATCCGCGGCAAATCGGTCCACACCGTGCCCGCCCCCGCCGCTCCGCGCGCCGACGCCGCCCGGCGGGACCAGCTCGCCGAGCAGCTCGCCGGCCACCTCGGCGCGCTCCTCCCGCACACCGGCGTGCTGCGCCGGCTCACCGCCGAGCTCCTCGCCCGCCACGACGACGCGGACGACGCGCTCGCCGCGCCGCTGCGCGCCCAGCTCGCCGACCTGGAGTCCGCCGAGCCGGCCCTCACCGAGCGGATCGCCCAGCTCGCCCCGTCCGGCCACCGCACCCGCTTCTGGCAGGGCACCCGCGTGCCGGCCGCGGACGCCGACGCGCCCGCCGAGATCCGCTCGCTGCTCTCGCTCCACGAGCAGGCGCACGCCCTCGCCGGCCGCGCGCTGGTCTCGGCCGCCTCCCGCCAGGACACCCGGACGGCAATGCTCGCCTGCCGGCGGATGGACGCGCACAGCGAGGCCCTCGCCGCCCTCGGCTCCGCCCCCTGACACCCGTCCGACCCCCGCCCGCCCTCTGAACAACCGGACGGTTTTACCCGAGGGCGACACCTCGACCCCTTACCCTTCGCGCATGAGCGCCCCCACGACCAGCGCCGCCGCCCCCGCCCCCGCGGAGGCCAAACCGCGCCTGCGCGGCTGGCTGCACGCCGTGATGTTCCCCGCCTCCGTCGCCGCCGGGCTGGTGCTGACCGCCCTCGCCGACAGCCTCCAGGCGAGAATCGCGTGCGCCATCTACAGCCTCACCGCCGGCCTGCTCTTCGGGGTCAGCGCGCTGTACCACCGCGGCACCTGGGGGCCGAAGGCCCAGGCGGTGCTGCGCCGCCTCGACCACGCCAACATCTTCCTGATCATCGCGGGCACCTACACGCCGTTCACCATCCTGCTGCTGCCCAACGGCCAGAAGCAGCTGCTGCTGTGGCTGGTGTGGGGCGGGGCGCTGGCCGGGATCGCCTTCCGGGTCTTCTGGGTCGGGGCGCCGCGCTGGCTCTACACCCCCTGCTACCTGGCGCTGGGCTGGGCGGCGGTCTTCTTCCTGCCGGACTTCCTGCGCACCGGCGGCATCGCGGTGCTGACACTGATCATGGTGGGCGGGCTGCTCTACTCGATCGGCGGCGTGGTCTACGGCACCAAGCGGCCGAACCCGTCCCCGCGCTGGTTCGGCTTCCACGAGGTCTTCCACTCCTTCACGCTGGCGGCCTTCGCCGTCCACTTCGTCGGGATCTCGCTCATCGCCATCTGAGGCCGCGAGGCCGACAGCCCGGCGCCGGCGGACCGACGCCGGCCGACCCCTGCAGGTGCATCCTGCAGGGGTTTTTGACAGCCACTTCAAAATGAGAGTTACTGTCACTTGACAGTAGCTCTCACATTCCTGGACCTCCCAGGGGGTGGCTCCCATGAAGACGACCGCACCGACCGCACCGACCGCAACCGCCCGCTGGGGCGCGCTCTTCGCGCTCTGCCTCAGCGGCCTCGTCATCGGCTTCGACGCCACGATCCTCAACGTCGCCCTGCCCACGCTCGCCCGCGACCTGGGCGCCGACACCGGCCAGCAGCAGTGGATCGTCGACGCCTACCTGGTGGCCTTCGCCGCCGCGATGCTCCCCGCCGGCCTCTTCGGCGACCGGCTCGGCCGCAAGCGCACCCTCGTCGCCGGCCTGGCGCTCTTCGCGCTCGGCTCGCTCGCCGGCGCGCTCGTCCACAGCCCCGGGCCGCTGATCGCGGCGCGCGCGGCGATGGGCCTCGGCGGGGCCGTCGTCTTCCCGCTGATGCTCTCCGCGCTGCCCACGCTCTTCCCCGTCGACCGGGAGCGCAGCCGCGCCGTCGGCATCGTCACCGTCGGCTTCGCGCTCGGCCTGCCCGTCGGGCCGCTGCTGGGCGGCCTGCTGCTCAACCACTTCTGGTGGGGCTCGATCTTCGTCCTCAACCTGTGCACGCTCGCCGTCGCGCTGGTCGCCATCGCCCTGCTGCTGCCCGAGTCGCGCGACCCGGACGCCCCGCGGGTGCGGCCGTTCGCCGCACTGCTCGCCGCGGCCGGCCTGGTCGGCATCGTCTTCGGCATCATCGAGGCCCCGCAGCACGGCTGGGGCGACGCCCGCACCCTCGGCCCGCTCGTCGCCGGCCTGGCGCTGCTCGCCGCCTTCCTGCTGACCGACCGCCGCTCGACGCACCCGATGGTGCCGCTCGCCCTCTTCCGCAACCGCGGCTACACCTGGGGCATGGTCGCCGGGGTGCTCGTCTCCTTCCTGATGTCCGGCACCCTCTTCCTGCTGCCGCTCTACCTCCAGGCGGTGCTCGGCAACGACGCCTTCGGCACCGGGGTGCGGCTGCTGCCCATGATGGGCGGGCTGCTCGTCTCCGGGCTGCTCTGCGACAGGATCGTGCCGCGCACCGGCGCCCGCTGGGTGGTCGCCTTCGGCCTCGCCGGCGCGACCGTCGGCGCGCTGCTCGGCGCCCGCACCAGCGCCTCCGACGGCTACGCCCCCACCGCGCTGTGGCTGGCGGTGCTCGGCGCCGGCATCGGGTTCGCCATGATCCCCTCGCTGGACGCGGCCCTCGCCGCGCTCCCGCCGCAGCGCGCCGGGGCCGGCTCCAGCGTCTTCCAGACGCTCCGTCAGGTCGGCGGGGCGCTCGGGGTGGCGCTCCTCGGCAGCCTGCTCACCACGCGGTTCACCGCCGCGCTCGACGTCCGCGGCCTGACGCCGGCCGCGGCCCGCACCGCCCGCGCCTCGGTGGTGGCCTCGGACCGGATCGGCGCGGCGCTGCACCGCCCCGACCTGATCGCCTCCGGGCACGCCGCGTTCGTCTCCGGGATGACCACGGTGCTGGCGGTCTGCGGCGCGGTCTCCGCCGCGACGATGCTCGCGGTCCTGGTCTTCATGCCGTCCGCCTTGGGCCGCAGCCCCCGACCGGACCACAATGGCGACCATGAGCAGCGTGAGCAGCAGCAGCCGTCGGACGTCGGCGCTTCCTGAGGAGGGCCTGCGGGAGCGGAAGAAGCGCCGCACCCGCGAGGCCATCCGGTCGGCGGCCTTCCGGCTCTTCGAGGAGCAGGGCTGGGAGGCCACCACCACGGAGCAGATCGCCGCCGCGGCGGAGGTCTCGCCGAGCACCTTCTTCCGCTACTTCGCCACCAAGGAGCAGCTCGTCCTCTCGGACGACTACGACCCGATCATCGCCGCGGAGCTGCGCGCCCGGCCGGCCGACGAGCCGCTGCTGGACTCGCTCCGGCACGCGGTGCTCGCGCCGCTGCGGCAGATCGTCGAGGAGGACCGCGCCGCGCTGCTGCTGCGCGTCCGACTGGTCAAGGAAGTGCCGGCGCTGCGGGTCATGATGTACGAGGCGAGCGACGAGACCCGGGACATGCTCCGCGACTGGCTCGCCGAGCGCACCGGCCGCACCGCGGACGACCTCGCGGTGCGCGCCGCGACGGGCGCGCTGATCGGCGCGATGACCGAGGTCGTCCTCGACTGGGTCGACTCCGGCGCCACCGACGACCTCGCCACCCTCTTCGACACCTCCATGCGGGGCCTCGCCGAACTGCTGCACTGAACCCGGCCGCGCGCGGGACGGCGCCGCTACCCGAGACTCGGTCCCACGGAGGCGGCGAGCGCCTCGGCGTCCGCCGTCGGCGCCTCGCAGACGAACCCCCGGCAGACGTACGCCGTTTCGGCGCCGCCCACCCGGGTGCGGCCCGCCAGCAGCGGCACGCCCTCCGCGTCGCCCTCCCCCACCGCGACCACCAGCCCCGGCGCCGCCCCCGCCAGCGCCACCGCGTGCAGCGGGCCGCCCACCGCGCCCACCACCGCGACCTCCCGCGGCCCGTCCAGCGCGGCCTCCGCCACCGCCAGCCCCCACCCGGCGAACCGCGGCGCCCGCGCCGCCAGCAGCGAGACGACGCCCAACGCCCGCTCCGCCGCCTCCCGATGGGGCGAGGACCCGGTGTACGCCGCGTAGGTCAGCAGCGCCCCGGCCGCCGCCGTCCACCCGGACGGCGCGGCGTTGTCGGTCGGGTCCTGCGGCCGCACGATCAGCCGCTCCGCGCTGGCCGCGGTGTCGTGGAAGCCGCCCTCCCCGTCCGCGAACTCCTCCAGCACCACGCCCAGCAGCGCCCCGGCCAGCGAGAGCCACGCCGCCTCGCCCGTCACCCCGTACAGCGTCAGCAGGCCCTCGGCGACGTCCCCGTAGTCCTCCAGCACACCCGGCGAGGCACCGACCGCGCCGTCCCTGGACGTCCGCCGCAGCCGGCCGCGCTCGTCGAGGTGGACGCCCACCAGCAGGTCGGCGGCCGCCACCGCCGCGTCCACCAGCTCCGGGCGCCCGAAGAGCGCGCCCGCCTCGGCGAGCGCGGCGATCGCCAGCCCGTTCCAGGCGGCCACCACCTTGTCGTCCCGCCCGGGACGCGGCCGCGCCTCACGGGCCGTCAGCAGCCGGCCCCGCACCGACTCCAGGAACGCGGTGTCCGCGTCGCCGTCGCCCAGCCAGCGCAGGACCGACGCCCCGTGCTCGAACGTGCCCTCCTCGGTCACCCCGAAGAGGGCGGCCGCCCGGGCGCCGTCCTCCGCGCCCAGCACCTCGGCGAGCTGCTCCGGCGTCCAGACGTAGAACGCGCCCTCGCCGCCCTCGCTGTCCGCGTCCAGCGCGGAGGCGAACCCGCCGTCCGCGGTGCGCAGTTCGTCCATCAGGAACCTCGCCGCGCCCAGCGCGACGCGCCGCGCCTCCGGGTCCCCGGTGAGCCGCCACAGATGGGTGTAGACGCGCAGCAGCAGCGCGTTGTCGTAGAGCATCTTCTCGAAGTGCGGCACCGTCCAGGTGGCGTCCACCGCGTAGCGCGCGAAGCCGCCGCCGAGCTGGTCGTGGAGGCCGCCGCGGGCCATCGCCGCGCAGGTGTGCTCCGCCATCTCCAGCGCGGCGTCGCTGCCGGTGCGGGCGCGGTGCCGGAGCAGGAACTCCAGCACCATGGACGGCGGGAACTTGGGCGCCCCGCCGAAGCCGCCGTTGCCGGCGTCGTACTCGCGGGCCAGGCCGAGCAGCGCGGTGTGCAGGTCGGCCGCCCCGGGCGGGCCGTCGCCGGCCGCCTCCCCGAAGCCGGAGGCCTCCGCGAGCCGGCCGGTGATCTGCTGGGCGGCCTCGCCGACCTCGTCCCGCCGGGTCCGCCACGCCTCGGCGACGCCCTGCAGCACCTGGGTGAAGGACGGCATGCCGTGCCGGGGCTTCGGCGGGTAGTAGGTCCCGAAGTAGAACGGCCGCTGATCGGGCGTCAGGAACACCGACATCGGCCACCCGCCCTGGCCGGTCGCCGCCTGCAGCGCCGTCATGTAGACGGCGTCGACGTCTGGCCGCTCCTCCCGGTCCACCTTCACCGAGACGAAGTGCTCGTTCATGAACGCGGCCACCGCCTCGTCCTCGAAGCTCTCGTGCGCCAGCACATGGCACCAGTGGCAGCTCGAGTACCCGACGCTGAGGAACACCGGCACCCCCCGCCGCCGCGCCTCCGCGAAGGCCTCGTCGCCCCACTCCCACCACTCCACCGGGTTCTCGGCGTGCTGCAGCAGGTACGGGGATGTGGAGTGCGCGAGCCGGTTGGTCATGCCTCCCATCCTGACGCACCGCCGATGGCGCGCCGAAGCGCCCCGCCGCGCCACTGCTTCCTTGACGGCATATGTCGTTCGACGATATATATCAGGGCCATGGTCAATCGATCCCTGCAGGAACCCACCCTGCTGCTGCTCACCGCGCTGGCCGATGCGCCCCGGCATGGCTATGCGCTCATCCAGGAGGTCTCCGCCATCTCCGACGGGCGGGTGACGATGCGGACGGGGACGCTCTACGGGGCGCTCGACCGGCTGCTGCAGCAGGGGTTGATCGCCGTGCAGAAGGAGGAGATCGTCGACGGGCGGGCGCGGCGCAGCTACGCGCTCACCGGCGCCGGCCGCGAGGTGCTCGCCGCCGAGGCGGCCCGGTTGCAGGCCGTCGCCGCGGAGGCCGCGCGCCGGCTCAAGCGGGGCGGCGCGGGCGCCGGCGCCGAGGCCGGGGGGCTCGCATGAGCCTCGCGCACAGCACCGTCAACGCCGCGCTGCGGCTCACCCCCGCCGCCTACCGCCGGGAGCGCGGCGACGAGATCGCCGGGGTCTTCGCCGCCACCGCGGACGGCGCCGGCACCTGGTCGGTGTGGCGGGAGGCGCTGGACGTCGCCGGCCATCTGCTGCGCGTCCGGCTGCGGCTGACCTCCCGTCACCCCGGCGGACGGTTCGCCGCCGCGCTCGGGCCGCTGCTCGCCGCCGCCGCGGTGGTCCCGATGATGGTCGGCACCTTCTACAGCGTCACCATGCTCTCCGACCCCGGCTGGCACACCGACGCCGCCTACGGCGCCCAGCTCGCCACCTTCGTGCTCGGCGCGGCGCTGCTCGTCACGCTGCTCGCCGGACGGTGGGGGGCGGCGCGGCTGGTCGCCGTCCCGCTGCTGCTCGTCGGCTGCTGGGGCAAGGCAGGCTGGATGCTCGGGTCGGGCTCCTCGGCGTCCGGCGTGCTGTTCGCGGTCGCGTCCCTGCTGCCGTTCGTGCTCGGGCTGCTCGGGCTGCTGGCCGCGCCGACGGACCTGCTGCCGAAGACCGCGGCCCGCCGGGTCCCGCCGCTTCTGGCGCTGCTGGCCGCCGCGTTCCTCGCCGACCGCGGCACGCTGACCGTGCTGCTCTTCCTGATGACCCACCAGGATCAAACGCCCGCCTTCGGGCCGGTGGTGCGGGTCGCGATGGACATCGCGGCCGTCGCGATGCCGCTCGCGCTCGCGGTCTCCCGGCGCTGGCTGCCGCTCGCCGCGCTGGTGCTCGCCGTCGGCCTGCCGCTGGCCGCGCAGTCCGGCGCCCCCGCCGAGCTGGCGCTGCTGATCGACACCGCGCTGTTCGCCGCGGGCGCCGGCCTGGGTGTCTGGGCCGTCCGGCGGCGCGGCACCGGCGCGGGCACGGGCACCGGCGGCGACGGTCGGGCGTGGTGACGGCGCCTCAGCAGGCACGCCCCCACGGCAGCCGGTAGCCGGAGCCGATCCGGTAGGTGCCGGCGTGCGCCACCGTCACCCGCGTCCAGTCGCCGTCCCGTGACAGGCAGGCGCCGCCGTCGACCCGCATCCAGCGGGAGTAGGCGATCCGGACCACCGCCGAGCCGCGCCGCGCGAACCGCAGCACCAGCCCGGCCTCGTCCGAGCGCACCACCGCCGCCCCGACCGCCAGCGGGGCGGCGTCGCGCACCCTGAAGACGCGCCAGCCGGCATCCCGCCACACCGGCTGCAGCCAGCCGGGCCGGTGCGCCCCGCCGACCAGCGCGGCCTCGGCGACCGCGGCGTCGTCCGGCTGGCCGGCGGGGAGCACCACATAGCCGACCGCGTGCCCGTCCAGCCAACGGCGGTACGCGGTGGGCGAGAGCGGGCCGTCGGCGTAGAAGAGCCGGCCGCGGACGACGTCCAGCTGCCGGTTCCAGCCGCGCGCCAGGTTCACGTAGGGCGCCAGCAGCGCCGACTCCCGGTGCGCATGGGTGGGCACCGCCTCCACCCGCGAGCGCGAGGCGCCGAGCCGGCGCAGCTCCGCCACCACCCCGCCGGAGCGCGCCGCCCACCCCGGGACGGCCGTGTTGGCCACCAGGTCCTGCTCGGTCTTGACGCCGACCCAGACCAGCGACAGCACCAGCGCGGTGAGCAGCACCGGCAGCCGCAGCCGCCGAAGCCCCGCGAACCGCCCCGCCCGTCGTTCGTCCCGGCGCCCGTCCTGCCGCCCCTCAGGCCGCCCCCCGGGCCGCTCCAGCGCGCAGGCCAGCAGCAGCGCGGGGGCGGCCAGTTCGGCAAGCCGCTCCACATTGGTGCCCAGCGGCGAGTCCGCGACATACGCCAGGACCACCCCGAGCGCGTACACCAGCGCGATCGCCCGCACCGCCCGCCGGCGCCGGGGCGCGCACGCCGCCACCACCAGCGCCAGCAGCAGCGGCGGCCACAGCCGGACGAACTCCATCGGCTGCTCCCCCGAGATGGGGAAGAGCACCACCTCCACCAGCGCCATCACCGCCAGCGGCGGGACCGCCACCGACACCCCCCGGCGGCGGTCCCGCACCAGGAACCAGCCCGCCCCCACCGCCACCAGGAACACCCCGGCGACGGGGCTGGCCAGCGTCGCCAGCGCGGCGAGCGCCGCCGCCCCGGCGATCCGGCGCGGCGTGCGGCCGGCCGCCAGGCAGGCGGCGATCCCGAACGCGGCGCCCAGCGCGAACGTTGTCCGCCCGGACGCCACATCGCACCAGACCGCGAACGCGGCCAGCAGCGCCGGCCCCAGCGGGCGGGACATTCCGGTGCGGACGAGCGCGGCGCCCGCCCCCCAGGTGGTGGCGAGCCCGGCGAGCACCGCGACCGGGCGCACCCCGAACAGCGCCATCAGATACGGCGACATCAGGCTGTAGTTGGCCAGATTGCTGCCCCCGTACCAGGCGAGGTCGTAGAGCGAGCCGGGGTGCCGGGAGACGAAGGAGGCCCAGACGTCCTGGGCCGCCAGATCACCGCCGCCGGTGGCGAGGAACGCCGCCCACACCCCGTAGAGCGGGACGGCGGCGGCGGTCGCGATCAGCGGAACGCGCAGCCGAAGCAGGTCGGCGCGGCTCACCGCGATCGCGCTCGCGCCGTGCGCGCGAAGCGCCGGACGGGTTGTCGCCGGCACAGCGGCTCGGGTCACCTGCACCAGCTCCGTCCTGACTCGGCGGGCGGGGCGCTCGGACGACCGCCCGAACCCGGAGAACGCATCGGGCGCCGGGACGGTTCCGGCGGTTTCCGATCAAATCGCTCTCAGCGGTGCCATGACAAGCCATCCCGGGCCCGACACGGGACCCGCACCCGAATGGCGGCGGCCGCGCACCACGCTCCTGATGCACCATCAGATCGAACCCCCCACCGACCCGTCCGACGACTCGCCGGGCGGAGGGGGAACGGCGGGCGCGGCGGGGCAGGCCGGAGACCGTCGCCGCACAGCGGGCGGCCCGCTGGGCGCGACGAGCACCGGCCCCGCGTCAACGGATAGGCCCGCGAGGCGGGCGCCCCGCTACTTCGCGGGCCGGTCCGACGCGCCCATCGCCTGGCGCTGCGCCTGCTGCTGCGCGATCCGGTGCGCGCGCAGGCCGCGCGGCTGCTTGCGCGGGCCCTCGTCCGCCGGGCCCTCGTCGAAGTCGATCTTCCGCATCTGCTTGTTCATGGACTTGAGCAGGCCCCAGAGCGCGAGGCCGACGGCCAGGCACACCACGAATCCGAGGATCCCCGGCGTCACCTTGTTCGCGTCGAGGGCGAGCTGCACGACTGGCATGGCGGTGTTCACCCCTCCAGTGTGACCCCAGCGAACAGGTCGTCCTCCGGCAGGGTCGTGTCGACGCGCGTCTTCACCAGTTCGAAGTCCTCCGTGGGCCACACCTCCTGCTGGACCTCCATGGGGACGCGGAACCACGGCCCGTCCGGGTCGATCTGCGTGGCGTGCGCCAGCAGCGCCTTGTCGCGCACCCCGAAGTAGTCCGCGCAGGGCACCCGCGTGGTCAGCTCGCGCGGCTTGCGGTCCTCCCAGCGCTTGAGCCACTCCCCGTACGGCGACTCCAGGCCGCGCGCGGTGAGCGCCTCGTGCAGGGCGACGGTGCGCTGCCGCGACATCGTCTGGTTGTAGTAGAGCTTCAGCGGCGTCCACGGCGCGCCCGCGTCGGGGCACGCCTCCGGGTCGCCGGCCATCTCCCAGGCCGCCATCGTGATCCGGTGCGTCATGATGTGGTCGGGGTGCGGGTAGCCGCCGTTCTCGTCGTACGTGGTGATCACGTGCGGACGGAACTCGCGGATCAGCTTCACCAGGCGCTCCGCCGCGACGTCCACCTCCTGCAGCCCGAAGCAGCCCTCGGGCAGCGGCGGCAGCGGGTCGCCCTCCGGGAGGCCGGAGTCGACGAAGCCCAGCCACGACTGCTTGACGCCGAGAATCTGGCGGGCCTCGTCCATCTCATGGGCCCGGACCTCGTGGATGTGCTCCTCGATGTAGGGGTCGCCCTGGAGCTTGGGGTTGAGGATCGAGCCGCGCTCGCCCCCGGTGCACGTCGCCACGAGCACATCCGCGCCCTCGGCGACGTACTTGGCCATGGTGGCCGCGCCCTTGGACGACTCGTCGTCGGGGTGCGCGTGCACGGCCATCATTCTCAGGTGGTCGGTCAAGGCCGGGTCCCTCCGGGCAGTAGGTGGTCGCCTCCTATAGTGACGGACGGGTGCGACATTCCCCGCACGACCCCGTGCACCGGGCACCGCATCCGACGCACACCGTCCACGGATCGGAACACGCATGGCGACCACCGACATTCCCGCGCGCTACGGCCGCGCGGGCCGCGGGCCGGGCTCCGGCGGCGGATCCGGCTCCAACCGCGGGCTGAAGATCCTCGGCGCGCTGCTCGGCGCCGCGCTGCTCGCCTTCGTCGGCTGGTCGGGTGTCTCCTACCTGCAGCGCGACGACGTCTCCGGGCAGTTGGTCTCCTACCAGGTGCAGAACGGGCACCAGGTGCGGGCGCTGCTGCAGGTGAACAAGAGCAAGGGGATGGCGGCCTCGTGCACGGTGCGCTCCCGGGCCCGGGACGGCAGCGAGGTGGGACGTCGCACCGTGCCCATCGCCAAGGACCGTGATTCGGTGACAGAGTGGGTATCGCTGCGGACGACGTCCAAGGCGACCAACGCCGAGCTGGTCGGCTGCTCCAAGGGCTGAACCGGCACTCGGCAGGGGGCTGACCAGGGCCTGAAGAGGCCCTGGCGGGGGGCCGGTGCGGAGGGCGCGCGGGGGCGTCCGGGGGCGCAGGCGCGGCGTTTGCATCCGCTCGCCGCGAGGGAGGAATTGTTAGGCTGATGGTTTCGCCCCGTTCTTCGGACCGGGGCGTTGATTTATAAGGCAGCCGAGCGACCGACGAGGAGTACCCGTGACTCAGACCAGCGACAGCGTCACCTGGCTCACTCAGGAGGCGTACGAGCGGCTCAAGGCCGAGCTGGAGTATCTGAAGGGACCCGGCCGCGTTGAGATCGCCAAGAAGATCGAGGCCGCCCGCGAGGAGGGCGACCTCAAGGAGAACGGCGGCTACCACGCGGCCAAGGACGAGCAGGGCCACCAGGAGGCGCGCATCCGCCAGCTGGTGCAGCTGCTGCAGAACGCGAAGGTGGGCGAGGCGCCCGCCGACACGGGCGTGGTGAACCCCGGCATGGTCGTGACGATCGCCTTCGACGGCGACCCGGACGACACCATGTCCTTCCTGCTGGCCTCCCGCGAGTACGCCGAGGGCGACCTCGACGTCTACTCGCCGCAGTCGCCGCTCGGTTCCGCCATCACCGGCAAGAAGGTGGGCGACGAGGCCGAGTACGAGCTGCCCAATGGCAAGAAGGCCGCCGTGAAGGTGCTGGAGGCGAAGCCGTACTCCGGCTGACGCCCCGTCACCCGGCGCCGCCGACGCCCCGGCCCCCTGGACGCGCCCAACTCGCGTCCGGGGCCGGGGCGTCGGTGTTCCCCCGCCGGCGGGGGTGCCGGCTCAGCCCTCCGCGCTGCGGTACTTGCGCACCGCGAAGGTGCGGAAGACGACGATGATCAGCACCGAGTAGATCAGCGAGGCCCACACCGGGTGCTGCATCGGCCAGGCGTGGGACTGCGAGAGGCCGGGGTCGCCGAAGAGCTTGCGGGCCGCCTGGACGGTGGCGCTGAAGGGGTTCCACTCCGCGATGTGCCGCAGCCAGGGCGTCATCTGGCTGGAGTCCACAAAGGCGTTGGAGATGAACGTCACCGGGAAGAGCCAGATCAGGCCGCCGGAGGTGGCCGCCTCGGGGGTGCGCACCGAGAGGCCGATGAGCGCGCCGATCCAGGTGAAGGCGTAGCCGAGGAGCAGCAGCAGGCCGAAGCCGCCGAGGATCCTGCCGATGTCGGTGGGGTTCATCGAGCCGGGTCGCCAGCCCACGATGAGCGCGACGCCGGCGAGCACCACCAGCGTCAGGGCGGTCTGCACCAGGTCGGCGACGGTGCGGCCGGTGAGCACCGCGCCGCGGGCCATCGGCAGCGAGCGGAACCGGTCGACGAGGCCCTTGTGCATGTCCTCGGCGATGCCGGCGCCGGCGCCGGCGGTGGCGAACGTCACCGTCTGCGCGAAGATCCCGGCCATCAGGAAGTTCTTGTAGACGTTGGGGTCGGTGGTGTTGCCGATCTTCATCGAGCCGCCGAAGACGTACGTGAAGAGCACCACGAACATGATCGGCTGGAGCAGCCCGAACATGAAGATCTCGGGGATGCGCAGCATCCGGCGGGTGTTGCGGAGGGCGACCACCCAGGTGTCGTGGAAGAGCCCGCCGAGGCGGCCCAGCCGCAGCTCCGGGGAGGCCTCGTGGTGGACGACGGTCATCGCTGGCTCACCCGGTCCTTCCGGTCCTTCTTCTTGTCCTTCGCGGCGTCGGCATCCTCGTCGCCGCCCTCGGTGGTGGCGCCCTCGCCGTTGCCCTGCTCGGCGGCGTGGCCGGTGAGGGAGAGGAAGACGTCGTCGAGGGTGGGGCGGCGCAGCCCGATGTCGTCGAGCTCGGCGCCGATCGCGTCGAGGTCGCGGATGGCCTCGGCGAGCAGCCCGGCCCCGCCGCTGACCGGGACGGTGATGCGGCGCATCCGCTCGTTGACGACCGGCTCGCCCTGGGCGTGCCGGACGAGGGCGGCGCGCGCGTCGTCCAGCCGGGCGGGATCCCGGACGACGACCTCCACGCGCTCGCCGCCGACCTGGGCCTTGAGCTTGTCGGCGGTGCCGCGGGCGATCACCCGGCCGTGGTCGACGACGGCGATGTCGTCGGCGAGGTGGTCGGCCTCCTCCAGGTACTGGGTGGTGAGCAGGAGGGTGGTGCCCTCCTCCACCAGGCTCTTGATGACGTCCCAGAGAGCGAGCCGGTTGCGCGGGTCGAGGCCGGTGGTGGGCTCGTCCATGAACATCACCGGGGGGCGGACGACGAGCGCGGCGGCCAGGTCGAGGCGGCGGCGCATGCCGCCGGAGTAGTTCTTGGTGATGCGGTCCCCGGCGTCCGCGAGGTTGAACCATTCCAGCAGCTCGTCCGCGCGGGCCCGGGCCGCGCGCCGCGGCATCTGGTAGAGGCGGCCGACCATCACCAGGTTCTCCCGGCCCGTCAGGTACTCGTCGACGGCGGCGAACTGGCCGGAGAGGCCCATCAGCCGGCGGACCCGGTCGGGGTGGCGCAGCACGTCCTCGCCGGCCACGTGCGCGGTGCCCGAGTCGGGCCGCAGCAGCGTGGTGAGGCATCGGACGGTGGTCGTCTTTCCGGCGCCGTTCGGGCCGAGCAGGCCGAGGACGGTGCCGGGCGGGACCTCCAGATCGACGCCGTCCAGGGCACGGACGTCGCCGAAGGTCTTCACCAGCCCCTCGGCTCGGATGGCAGCCTCCATGATTCCCTCGTTTCGTGGCGTGCGGCTCTTCGAGATGTGTCGCGTCGAGAGTATGAAAGACGCGATATATCGCGTCAACTGTCCATGCGGCATACACCCGCTTCGGGACCCGTTCGGCCCACGTGGTGCAACGGTCGCCGCACCGGTCGCGGCACTCCAGCGGAGCGCCGCGACCGGGTGACCCATCACCGGTTCCGACGGTAGCCGGGGGGTCCGACATCTCCCGTTCCGAGACCCTTCCGAGACCTTCCCGAGCGGCTTCCGGAAGGCGCGGCGCGATGCCACAGTGGTACCCATCCATCCGGCCGAGACGGAACGCGAGCCCATGACGGACTACGACACCCTCCTCGAGGACCTGCAGTACCAGGTCGCCCTGTTCGCACGCCGTGCCGAGCAGAGCCGCATCGGTGGAGTCGACCAGCGCCGCGGGGTCATGGACCGCGCCGCGTTCCTGCTGCTCCACCGGCTCGACGGCGAAGGCCCGCTGGGCGTCAAGGCGCTCGCCGCCGCGATGGGCATCGACTCCTCGACGGTCACCCGGCAGGTCGCCCCGCTGGTCGACCAGGGCCTGGTGCGCCGGGTGCCCAACCCGGACGACGGCCGCGCGGTCGTCCTCGCCCTCACCCCGGCGGGGCGGCTCCGCCTCGAAGAGGTCCGCACCTCGCGGCGCGCGCTGCTCACCGAGCTCACCGAGGGCTGGACGCGCGACGAGCAGGAGCACTTCGCCGAACTGCTCACCCGCCTCAATCTGCGGCTGAGGCAGCGCCAGTTGGGCTATCCGCAGGGCGACGCGCCGCAGGACGCGCCGCCCGCGACCCACGAGCCCGCCGCCGCCGATGAGTCGGACGAGTCCGACGAACGTCCCGCGCCGGCCGCGGCCGGCTGACACCCGGGAGGAGGGTCGGATGAGATGAGCTCTCCGCCGCGCCGCCCCGGCCTTCCGGCGGAACCCGCCGAGCCCGCCGAGGAGTTCCGCGCCTTCGTCGCCGGCGCCGCCCCGCGGCTGCTGCACGTCGCCGAACTCCTCACCGGCGACCGGGCGGTGGCCCGCGCGGTGCTGCGCGGCGCGCTCACCCGCACCTGGCTCTCCTGGCCCGCGCTGCGCGGCGGCGACCCCTACGCCCACGCCCGCCAGCAGCTGCTCGGCGGGTACACCCGGCGCGTCCCCGGGCTGTGGCTGCGCGCCCGCACCCCGCGCCGGATCCGTCCGCGCGGCGAGCCGACCGGCCTCGCCGGATCGGCCGCGCTCGCCGGGCTCAGCGCCCGGGAGCGCACCGTCGCGGTGCTGCGCTACTTCGAGAACCTCGACGTCCAGGCCACCGCGGCGGCGCTGGGCATGCAGCCGGAACAGGTGGAGCGGCTCGCCGAGAGCGCGGTCCGCGCGATGCTCCCCGACCGAGCGCCCGCCGCGGGGCCGCGGCTCGGCCTGGTGGGGTGAGGGAGGCGGTGGGAGGGATGCAGGGAACGGCAGGGCAGCCGGGAGCGCGCGGGCTCACCGGGATGCCGGGGTGCGACGTCCGGGAGAACTGGACGCGCTTCCCCGACCGCCGCGAGGAGGGCGCGCGGCGCGCCCTCGCCGCGCCCGACCCGGCACCGCCGGCGGGCCTCGCCCGCGAGGTCTTCGGACGGGCCCGGCGGCTCCGCGCCTGGCGCCGCTGGGCGGCGCTGGTGGCGTGGTTGGCGCTGTTCGCCGGGGCGGCCTTCCTGGCGTGGTGGTTCACCCGCCCGCCGGGGGTGCTGCCGCTGGAGGGCATGCGGCCGTTCTGAACGCGGCGCGGCCGACCGGTCAGCCCAGGGCCTGCCCGAGGTCCTCCAGCAGGTCGTCCAGGGACTCGATGCCGACCGAGAGGCGCACCAGGTCGGCGGGGACCTCCAGCGGGGAGCCCTCCGCCGAGGCGTGCGTCATCCGGCCCGGGTGCTCGACCAGCGACTCCACCCCGCCGAGTGACTCGCCGAGGGTGAACAGCCGCGTCCGGTCGCACATCGCGACCGCCGCGTCCGGCCCGTCCGCGTGCCGGAAGGAGACCATCCCGCCGAAGCCGCGCATCTGCTTCGCCGCCACCTCGTGGCCGGGGTGCGACGGCAGCCCCGGATAGAGCACCTGCGCGACCTTCGCATGCCCGGCCAGGAACTCGGCCACCTTCGAGGCGTTCGCGCAGTGCCGGTCCATCCGCACCCCGAGCGTCTTGATGCCGCGCAGCACCAGCCAGGAGTCGAACGGGCCGGAGACGCCGCCCATCGAGTTCTGGTGGAACGCCAGCTGCTCGCCCAGTTCGGCGTCCGCCGCCACCAGCGCGCCGCCGACCACGTCCGAGTGGCCGCCCATGTACTTGGTGGTGGAGTGGACGACCACGTCCGCGCCGAGCACCAGCGGCTGCTGCAGATACGGGCTGGCGAAGGTGTTGTCGACCACCAGCAGCGCGCCCGCGCCGTGCGCCACCTGCACCAGCGCCGCGATGTCGGCGATGCCGAGCAGCGGGTTGCTGGGCGTCTCCACCCAGACCGCCACCGTCTCCGGGCGGAGCGCGGCGCGCACCGCCTCGGGGGACGTCATGTCCGCGGCCGTCCAGGCCACTCCCCAGCGCTGCAGCACCTTGGCGAAGAGCCGGAAGGTGCCGCCGTAGGCGTCGCCGGGGATGACCACGTGGTCGCCGGGCTTGCACACCGTTCGCAGCAGGCAGTCCTCGGCCGCCAGCCCCGAGGCGAAGGCCAGCCCGCGGCGGCCCTGCTCCAGCGCGGCGAGGTTCTCCTCCAGCGCGGTGCGGGTGGGATTGGCCGAGCGGCTGTACTCGTAGCCGCCGCGCAGCCCGCCCACGCCGTCCTGCTTGTACGTGGACACCTGGTAGATCGGCGGGACCACCGCCCCGGTCAGGGCGTCCGGCTCCTGGCCTGCGTGGATGGCGACAGTCTCGAAGCCGTGCGGATGCTGGTCGTCGTTGCTCATGCTGCCCGAGGGTATAGCGGCGGACCGGGCCGCCGGGCCGGAAACAACGGGCGGTCCCTCGCGTGTTGGACATGGTGAGATGGAGTCCCCCCACCCCGAAGGAGCCGGACGGATGTTCCAGCACCGCCAGAACTTCAAGGACCGCCTGCCGGCCCCCGACGAGGCCCTCCCGGGCCGCCCCGAGCCGACCTTCACCCTCCCCGAGCGGCACGAGGTGCTCGGCACCGCGCTCGCCGCGCCGTACCCGGACGGCCTGGAGACCGCCGACTTCGCGCTGGGCTGCTTCTGGGGCGCCGAGCGGCGCTTCTGGCAGACCGACGGCGTCCGGACGACGCTCGCCGGCTACCAGGGCGGCCTCACCGAGAACCCGACCTACGAGGAGGTCTGCTCGGGCCGCACCGGCCACGCCGAGGCGGTGCGGGTCGTCTTCGACCCGGCGAAGGTCTCCTACGAGCAGCTGCTGAAGGTCTTCTGGGAGTCGCACGACCCGACCCAGGGCAACCGCCAGGGCAACGACGTCGGCACCCAGTACCGCTCGGCCGTCTTCACCCACGGCCCGGCCCAGGAGGCCGCGGCGAAGGCCTCCCGCGAGGCCTTCCAGAAGGTCCTCGACGGCCTCGGCAAGCCCGCCATCACCACCGAGATCACCCCGGCCCGCACCTTCTGGCCCGCCGAGCCGTACCACCAGCAGTACCTCGCGGAGACCAAGAACCCCAACGGCTACTGCGGCCTCGGCGGCATCGAGGGCGCGTCGTGCCCGATCGGGATCGCGCGGACGGACGGCTGAGACCCGATCGGGTCATCGGGGTCGCCACGGCGGCGGGTGCGGCTGAGGTTGGGGGAACCGACGCCGCAAGGATGCCTCCGACATGGGCGACGCCATCGGGCAGATGCTGGCCTCCGCGGTCGGCATCGCCATCAGTCCGCTCCCGCTGATCGCCGTCATCCTGATGCTGGCGACGCCGCGCGGCCGCGCCAACGGGCTGGCCTTCACCGCCGGTTGGGTGGTCGCGCTGGCGGTGGTCGTCGGGGCGGTGACGGCGGCCGCCGGCGGGGCGGACGCGGCCGGGCACGCGCACGGCACCGGCGGCTGGGCGGCCTGGCTCAAGCTCGCGCTGGGCCTCGTCTTCCTGCTGCTCGCCGCGCAGCAGTGGCGGGGCAGGCCGCGCGACGGGCAGCAGCCGAGCACCCCGGGGTGGATGGCGGCGATCGACCGGTTCACCCCGGTGCGGTCGGCGGGGCTGGCCGCCGCGCTCGCCGCGCTCAACCCCAAGAACCTGGTGCTCGCCGTGGGCGGCGCGCTGGCGATCGCCTCCAGCGGCGCGAGCGGCGGCGGCACGGCGGTGGCCGCCGCGGTCATGGTCGTCATCGGCTCGCTCTGCGCGCTGCTCCCGCTCGGCGTCTACCTGTGCGGCGGCAGCCGTGCGGCCCGTGTCCTCGACGGCTGGAAGTCCTGGCTGGGCGCGCACAACGCGGCCATCATGATCACGGTCCTCGCCGTGCTCGGCGCCAAGTACCTCGGCGACGCGATCACCGCACTGACGGGCTGACGCCCCGTCGGCGGCGTCACCGCCCGGGCGGCTCCGCCAGCCACGCCTCGGCGTCGGCCACCGCCTTCTCCAGCGGGGCGAAGAGCGTCGGTTCGGCAGGGACGAGGGCGACGTCCGCCGTGGCGCCGGTGGCGGCGAGGATGCGGGCGAGGCGGGGCTCGACGCCGGCGAGGGTGAGGCGGCCGCCGCCGTCGCGCAGCGTGCGGGCGTAGCGGCGCAGCACCTTCACCACCGCCGAGGACGGCACGTCCGGCATGCCCCGAACCACCAGCACCACCGCCGCGCGGGAGCCCGCCGCGGTGCGCGGCCACGCCGCGTCGATCCGCGGCACCTCCGCGAAGAGGCTGACGCCGTCGTAGTAGAGCACCGTCACCGCCCCGGACGGGAACTCCGCGGGCGGCTCCGCCACCCGCCAGTGCCCGTCCTGCGGGGTCAGCGCCACCAGCCGGGCGCGCCGCGCCGCCTGCGCGCAGTACAGCAGCAGCGACAGCACCGCGCCGAGGATGATCGCCCGCTGCAGCGGCAGTTGGGTGGTGGCCAGGAAGGTCAGCACCATCGCCGCCGCGGAGAGCGGCGAGGTGCGCAGCACCAGCGCGATGTCGGCGCGCTTGCCCCAGATCAGCTCGCCCCCGACCACCAGGATCAGCCCGCCGATCACCGGCATCGGGATCCGCTCGGCCAGCGACCCGACGGCGAGCACGATCAGCGCCAGCCACACCCCGGAGAACACCCCCGCCCAGCGGGTGCGCGCGCCCGCCGCGACCGCCACCCCGGTGCGGGAGAGCGAGCCGCCGACCGGCAGCGCCTGGAAGAGGCCGCCGACCGCGTTCGCCGCGCCCTGCGCCAGGAAGTCGCCGTTCACCGAGGAGCGCGAGCCGTCCGGGTTGGGCACCGTCGGCCCGATCCCGGCCGCCTGGGCGAGCGCCACCAGCGCCACCGAGACGGCCCCGCCGATCAGGTGCGGCGTAGCGCCGAGGTCGGGGGCGGTGAAGTGCGGCAGCGCCGCGGGGATGCGGGCGATGTCGCGGACCGTCTCCACGTCCAGCCCGGCGAGCCCGGAGACCAGCGAGGCGGCCACCATGGCGAGCAGCAGCGCGGTGGCCCGCAGCGCCTTCACCGCGTGCGCGGCGGCCCAGGCCGCCACCGTCCCGGCGGCGAGCGCCGTCGCGGTGCCGTCCCAGTGCGGCAGGTGGACGAGCCAGTCGCCGAGCTGGACGAGGCGGTTGTGGCCGTGCGGGGCGTAGCCGGTGGCGTCCTTGAGCACCCCGGTGATGATCTGCAGCGCGATGCCAGTGGAGAACCCGGTCATCACCGCGTTGGAGACGAAGCTCATCACCGCGCCCAGCCGCAGCACGCCCATCAGCAGCATCACCACGCCGGCGAGCACCGCCAGCAGCGCGATGTTCCCCGCGGCGTGCGGGTCGAGGTGGGCGTCGGCCAGGACGCTCTGCGAGGTCAGCGCGATGGCGCTGGTGAGGGTGGTGACCATCAGCACGGTGCGGGCCAGCAGCGAGCCGACGACCGCGGGCACCACCCCCGCGTAGAGGCCGGCGATCGGGCTGAAGCCGCCGATGGCCGCGTACGCCATTCCCTCCGGGATCGAGAACAACCCGGTGACCAGGCCCGACGCCACATCCGCGCCCGTCGGCCGCCCGACCTTGCGCAAGCGCGCGGCCACTCGCCGCCCTCGCATCCGCCGCCCCCTCCGCCTCCGCCTCCGGGTTCCGCTCTGATCCTCCGTCACCAGGGCGCCCCGGACCGTCCCCTGGCGTCCGACCGGGTGAGGCTGTGCCAGGCTGCCGGGATGGACATCGACTGTGTGGGAGCGCTCATCAGGGACCCGGCGGGCCGGGTGTACGTGCACCGGCGTACCGCCGAGCGGCGGCTGCTGCCGGGCACCTGGGACGTGGTCGGCGGCCATCTGGAGGCCGGCGAGTCGCCGGAGCAGGCGCTGGCCCGGGAGATCGAGGAGGAGACCGGCTGGCGGCTGTCCCGCGTCGAGGCGCAGATCGCCGACTGGGAGTGGACGGGCGACGACGGCCGGCACCGCCGCGAGCTGGACTACCTGGTCGAGGTGGACGGCGACCTGGCGGCGCCCCGGCTGGAGGAGGGCAAGCACGACGCCTCCGGCTGGGCGGGCGGGCCGGGCGCGCTGCGCGCGTCCGACTTCGACTGGCTGATGGAGGGCCGCACGGACGGCGACCGCCGCCTCGCCGAGCTGATCGCGCGCGCCGCCCGCACCCGGCTGACGGAGCGTCTGCGGCTGGAGCCCGCCGGCCCGCGGAGCGCGGTGCACCTGTGGCGGATCCACTCCCGCCCGGAGGTGGCGCGGGCCTACGGCGAGGAGCCGTGGACGCCCGCGCACGCGGCCGGGACCGCGGCGGCGTGGGGCGACGCCTGGGACGCGGACGGCGTGCACAAGTGGATCGCCTACTCCAGGGCGACCGGGCGACCGGTCGGCCGCGGCGGCCTGTCGGTCCGCGAGGTGGCGGGCGTCCCCGGCCGCCTGGAGCTGGGCTGGGCGCTGCTCCCCGAGGTGTGGGGCCGGGGCCTGGCCACCGAGATCGGCGCGGCCGGCCTCGACTTCGCCTTCCGCGACCTCGGCGCGCAGGAGGTGGTGGCCTTCACCGACGTCGCCAACACCCGCTCGACGGCGGTGATGGAGCGCCTCGGCATGCGCAGGGAGGGCGAGTTCGACGACGGCCCGTACCGGGCCGTGCTCTACAGCAGGCGCCGCGTGTGAGGATGGCGGGCAAGGACATGTCCACAGTGAGGGGTTGACCTCGATGAGCACACTCCACGAGATCCCGCTGCGCACCCTGGACGGCGGGGCCGGCTCGCTCGGCGACCACGCCGGGAAGGCGCTGCTGGTGGTGAACGTCGCCTCCAAGTGCGGGCTGACGCCGCAGTACGAGGGGCTGGAGCGGCTGCAGCAGCGGTACGCCGACCGCGGGTTCAGCGTCGTCGGCTTCCCCTGCAACCAGTTCGGCGGCCAGGAGCCGGGCACCGCGGAGGAGATCGCGACGTTCTGCTCGGCGACGTACGGCGTCTCCTTCCCGATGTACGAGAAGGCGGACGTCAACGGTGCGGAGCGGCAGCCGGTCTACGTCGAGCTGACCAAGGCGGCGGACGCGGAGGGCGCGGCCGGCGACATCCAGTGGAACTTCGAGAAGTTCCTGGTCTCGCCGGCGGGCGAGGTGGTGGGCCGGTTCCGCCCGCGGACCGAGCCGGAGGCGCCGGAGCTGGTCGCGGCGATCGAGGCGCAGCTGCCGGAAGAATGAACCCGGGCGTCACCGAGCGGCAGCACCGGCGTAACACGCGGCGGGCAGAGTGGTTCCCGTGAGCCCCCCGGAGCAGGGGTGGCGGCGCGAGCACACGGAGCGGCTCCCGTGCGCGCCGCCGGTCTCACGGTCGCCCGGGTCCGGTCTCTGACATCCGGCCCGGCGGCCTGCCGCGGGAACCGCCGTCGTCCCGCTCCTGCCTCGGCAGGAGTGCGGCGGTTCCCGCGCCTAGCTTTTTTGCGGCGGCGGCGCCGTGACGGCCGCGATCCGGTGTGCGGGTCGCGGCCGTGTCCGGTCACTCGTGCAGTTCCCCGCGCCCCTGCGGGGCGTCGTCGCCGTCGTCCGGCCAGTCCTCGGCGCCCTCGGCCTGGAGGGCGGCGCGGTGGTGGGCCCAGAGGGCGAGGCCGAGGGCGGCGGCGCCGACCACGAGGAAGACCGCCCCGCCGATCACGTACGGCCTGCGGTCGAAGCCGGTCTCGGCGAGCACGGGGACGTCGGTCGCGTAGGCCGCGAGGCCGGTCGCACCGGCCCCGCAGGCCAGGGCGAGCAGCAGCGCGACGCCGAGCGCCGTCGCGGTGAGCGGTGGCCTGGTGGGCATCGTCCGTCACTCCCCCTGTGCTTCCTGTTGCCGATGCGTCAGCTTAGGCCGCCGGACGGCCACTTCTCAGCCCTTCTCGGCCGCGAGGTAGGCGAGCAGGTCGGAGCGGGTGACGATGCCGGCCGGCTTGCCGTCGACCAGCACCACCGCCGCGTCCGCCTTCTCCAGCGCGCTCATCAGCGCGGTGGCCGGCTCCCCGCTGCCCACCACCGGCAGCGGCGGGGACATGTGGCGCTCCAGGGGGTCGCCGGACTCGGCCTGCTTGGCGAAGAGCGCGGCGAGCAGTTCGCGCTCCGCGATCGCGCCGACGACCTCGCCGGCCATCACGTCCGGGTGCCCGGCGCCGGGCGAGACGACCGGCATCTGCGAGACGTGGAACTCCCGCAGCACCTCGATGGCCTCGCCGACCGTCTCGGTCGGGTGGACGTGGACGAACTCGGGGATGCCGGCCTGCTCTATGGCGACCTTGCGGTCCAGCACGTCCTTGACCAGCGGGCCGCTGCCCTCGTTGCCGCCGAGGAAGCCGTAGTCGGCCATCCACTCGTCGTTGAAGATCTTGGAGAGGTAGCCGCGGCCGCCGTCCGGCAGCAGCACCACCACCACGGCCTCCGGCCCGGCCTCCTTGGCGACCTGGAGCGCGGCGACGACCGCCATCCCGCAGGAGCCGCCGACCAGCAGGCCCTCCTCGCGGGCGAGGCGCCGCGTCATCTGGAAGGAGTCCTTGTCGGAGACGCCGATGACCCGGTCGCAGATGTCGCGGTCGTAGGCCTCCGGCCAGAAGTCCTCGCCGACGCCCTCGACCAGGTACGGCCGGCCCGACCCGCCGGAGTAGACCGAGCCCTCCGGGTCCGCGCCGATGATCTGGACGCTGCCGCCGGAGACCTCCTTGAGGTAGCGCCCGGTGCCGGAGATGGTGCCGCCGGTGCCGATGCCGGCGACGAAGTGGGTGATCCGGCCCTCGGTCTGCTCCCACAGCTCCGGCCCGGTGGACTCGTAATGGGAGCGCGGGTTGTTGGGGTTGGAGTACTGGTCCGGCTTCCAGGCGCCGGGGATCTCCCGCATCAGCCGGTCGGAGACGTTGTAGTAGGAGTCGGGGTGCTCGGGGGCGACGGCGGTCGGGCAGACCACCACCTCGGCCCCGTAGGCCCGCAGCACATTGATCTTGTCGGTGGAGACCTTGTCGGGGCAGACGAAGACGCAGCGGTAGCCCTTCTGCTGGGCCACGATCGCCAGGCCCACCCCGGTGTTGCCGGAGGTCGGCTCGACGATGGTGCCGCCCGGGGCCAACTGCCCGGACTTCTCCGCGGCCTCGATCATGCGGACCGCGATGCGGTCCTTCACCGAGCCGCCGGGATTGAAGTATTCGACCTTCGCCAGCAGAGGTGCGGATCCCGCTGCGGGGAGGGTGTTCAACCGCACCAGCGGGGTGTTGCCGACGAGGTCGATGATCGAGTCGTGGTAGCGCACGCGAACACCCTATGACGCGCGGCGTCCCATCGGGCGAAACCTGTGCCGCTTCTGACTGGTCGTCGGGGTGCGGACGGTTCGGCGGGGGCGTCTCCGGGGAAATCACCCACGGCACGACATGATTCGCACACGTGCCGGAATGTGATGAACGGGCGAGAGGAGGGGCAGATGTCGCGGGCTCGTGTTGCGCGCCGCATCGCCGCGGCGGCCGCCGTCGGCGGGGGCGGGATCGGCGTCCTGGGCGGTGCCGCCATCGGTCTGCTGCTCGCGGAGGCGCGGCTGGCCATGAGGGCGATCGGGATCACCGAGGGCCGGGCGCCGAACGCGGACGGCCTCTACGGGGCCGGGTTCGCCGAGCGGGAGCGCTCGGCGGCGCTGGAGGCGGTGCCGCCGGGGGCGGCCGGGACGCTGACCCTGGCGGTGCTGGGCGACTCGACGGCGGCCGGCCTGGGCGTCGCCGAGCCCGGCCGGACGCCGGGGGCGCTGCTCGCCGGCGGGCTGGCGGCGCTCGCGGAGCGTCCCGTCCGGCTGGTCAATGTGGCCCTGTCGGGGGCGCGTTCGACGGACCTGCCGCGGCAGACGCCGCTGGCGCTGGCGGAGCGCCCGGACGCGGCCGTCGTCATCATCGGGGCCAACGACATCACCCACCGGGTGAAGCCGGCCGAGTCGGTGCGGCTGCTGACGGACGCGGTGCGGGCGCTGCGCGAGGCGGGCGCCGAGGTGGTCGTCTGCACCTGCCCGGACCTGGGCACGGTCCGCCCGGTGAAGCAGCCGCTGCGCTACCTGGCGCGGCGGGCCTCCCGCCAGCTGGCGGCGGCGCAGACCATCGCGGTGGTGGAGAACGGCGGGCGGACGGTGTCGCTGGGCGACCTGCTGGGCCCGGAGTTCGCGGCCCGGCCGTCGGAGATGTTCGGCCCGGACCGCTTCCACCCTTCCGCGGAGGGCTATCTGACGGCGGCCATGGCGGTGCTGCCCACGCTGGGCGCTTGCTTGAGCCTGTGGCCGGAGGAGGAGGCCGCGGTCGAGGTGCTGGAGCCGGCCCGCGGCGAGGCGCTGCTGCCGGTCGCGGAGGCGGCCGCCGAGGCCGTGGAGACGGCCGGCACCGAGGTGGCCGGCACGCCGCGCTCGCATTGGGCGCAGCTCAAGCGGCGTCGGCTGCGGCAGCTCTTTACGGCGCGCGGGGCCCCGGCTAGTCTCGCCGAGGCGGAATGACTACCCACGGGTAACATTCCGTCCCGGAAGAGTCCGCGGCGGCCGCACCGCCGCGGATCCGCCTCCGCGCCAGTCGAGGGATCGAAGGGGAAGCCATGCCCGAGGCCGTCATCGTCGCCACCGCCCGCTCGCCGATCGGCCGGGCCTTCAAGGGGTCGCTGAAGGAGCTGCGCCCGGACGACCTGGCCGCGACCGTCGTCCGCGCCGCCCTGGACGAGGTCCCGGAGCTCGACCCGCACGACATCGACGACCTGATGCTCGGCTGCGGCCTGCCCGGCGGCGAGCAGGGCTTCAACATGGGCCGGGTGGTCTCCACCCTGCTCGGCCTGGACGACCTGCCCGGCTGCACCGTCACCCGGTACTGCGCCTCCTCGCTGCAGACCACGCGGATGGCGCTGCACGCGATCCGGGCCGGCGAGGGCGACGTCTTCGTCTCGGCGGGCGTGGAGTGCGTCTCGCGCGCCGTGAAGGGGACGTCCGACACCCTCCCGGACACCCGCAACCCGCGCTTCGCCGAGGCCGAGGCGCGCAGCCTGGCCCGCGCCGAGGCGGGCGCGGAGACCTGGCACGACCCGCGCCGGGACGGCCTGCTGCCGGACGTCTACCTGGCGATGGGCCAGACCGCGGAGAACCTGGCGCAGGCCAAGGGCGTCACCCGCGAGGAGCAGGACGCCTTCGGGGTGCGCTCCCAGAACCTCGCCGAGAAGGCCATAGCGGACGGCTTCTGGGCCCGCGAGATCACGCCGGTGACGCTGCCGGACGGCACCGTCGTCGCCAAGGACGACGGCCCGCGGGCGGGCGTCACCGCCGAGGGCGTCGCCGGGCTGAAGCCGGTCTTCCGCCCGGACGGCACCGTCACCGCCGGCAACTGCTGCCCGCTCAACGACGGCGCCGCGGCCGTGGTGGTCATGTCCGACACCAGGGCCCGCGAGCTGGGGCTGACGCCGCTGGCCCGGATCGTGGCCACCGGGGTCTCCGCGCTCTCCCCCGAGATCATGGGCCTCGGGCCGGTGGAGGCCTCCCGCCAGGCGCTCTCCCGGGCCGGGCTGAGCGTCTCCGACATCGACCTGGTGGAGATCAACGAAGCCTTCGCCGCCCAGGTCATCCCCTCCTACCGGGAGCTGGGCATCGACCTGGACCGGCTGAACGTCAACGGCGGGGCGATCGCGGTGGGCCACCCCTTCGGGATGACCGGCGCCCGGATCACCACCACGCTGATCAACTCCTTGCAGTGGCACGACAAGCAGTTCGGGCTGGAGACCATGTGCGTGGGCGGCGGCCAGGGCATGGCCATGGTTCTGGAGCGGATGAGTTGACGCGCCGGGCGGCAGCCGGGCGGGCGGCGGGGCGGCGGGGAACCCGCAGGACGGCGGGGTCGTTGGTGGCGTGGGGAACACCACGCCACCGCGAAGGGCGCACCGCGGTGTGATTTAGGACAAAAAGGACCCTTTACCCCTGGTGCGACGACTTCAACCGTCGCACTGTGGAGTAGACCAATATGTCCGTTCCGCCCGGGCCCCGCCTTACGAGGAGAACCGCCGTGAAGCTCGCTCGCCTGCTCATCGCCGTGCCCGTCGTCGCCGCCGGTATCGCCGCGGCCGCGCGGGGTCTCCGCCACACCGTCCGGTCCGCCGTCGCGGCGGAATTCGCCGCCGAGCGGGACCGCGAGTCCGCCGAGGCCCGCGCCTACTGGAACGAGCAGCGGCGGCGCGAGCTGGAGGACGAGGCGGGCATGCCCGAGCAGCGGATAGCGGTCGACGACCTGCTGCCCCTCGACGCCGACATGGACCCGGAGTTCGCCGCGGCGCTGCGCCACGCGCTGGAGGACATCGCCGACTCCGACCTCGCCGGCCCGGCCGTCCCCCCGGCGGCCGCGGGCACCGGCCCCGACGCCGGCCCCGCCGGCCCGGGCGTCCCCGACCCCATGCGGCACCCCTCCAACCCGGCCTGGGTGCCGAACACGCCCGACCAGGCGTGGACCGAGCGGCGCCTCACCGAGCTGTGCGCGCAGGGCACCCCGCTGGCCGACGTCCGCCCGGGCCCGCTGGGCACGCTCGACCTCTACGTCTTCGAGGACGAGACCACGCTCTGCGTGATCCCCGGCGACCGCGAGGTCACCGAGCGCCTCGTCGACGCGCTGCGCGCGGGCCACGCGGTGCGGATGCTCGGCGGCTCCACGATCGCGGGGTCCTTCGCCCTCACCTTCGAGATCGCCGCCCCCGACACCCCCGACGCCCCCGCCGTCTACCTCCTGGCGGACCGCGTCGTCGCCTCCGCCCAGTAGGCGGACCGCGCCCCGTCAGGGGCGCGGCGGCTACGCGCGCCCCAACAGCTCCGTCACGCGCCCCAGTTCCGCCGCCACGACCCCGCCCGCGTCGTCGCGGCCCCGGGCCGCCTCGACCAGGTCGTGTCCGGTCACCGCGATCTGATCGCCGATCACGAACCCGCCCTCGTCGGGAACCTCCGCCCCCGCCTCCACGCCCTCCAGCCCGGCCGCGGCGGCGGCCAGCGCGCGGGCGACGGCGAGCCCGTCCCCCGCGAAACGCCGCAGCCTGCTCTCCGGCATCGTGCGGTAGCGGTCCGCCAGCCGGTCGACCGCCGCCGAGAGCGACGCCAGCTCCTCCTGATTGCCCATGTCGGCAAGGCTAAGGCGTCCCCAAACCCCCACCCGACGCATGCGTCGCCCCGCGCGCCGGGTCCGCGCCACTTGGCGCCCGCGGAGGCGACGGGGGGGATTGCCAACAGGTAGCCGCTCAGGCACAGTCAGGTCACGGAACGCTCTACCGGAGGCGCCCATGTCCCATCTCCACTCCGCCGAGGTCCACGAGAGCATGCTCGCCCGGATCCCCTCAGTCACCGGGCGGGAGATCTGCGACTGGATGAAGGCGGTGGATGACGGTCCAGCACTGCTCCGCATCGAAGAAAAGGTCACGTACCTGAAGGAGGCCCACAACCTCCCGCACGGTTACGCCAAGGCCCTCGTCCACGAACACGAGATGCGCCGCGCAGCGCGGAGGCTGCAGTAGCCCACCGAACCGACCGGCCCGCGGCGCCCGCGACCCACCCTCAGACTCCTCGGGAAGCGGGCGCCGTCGCCGTGCCCGCCCCGTCCGGCGCGCCCGCCGCGCCCACCAGCTCGGCGTCCAGCGCGAAGTCCTGCCGGAGCGGTCCGGCCGCCGCGCGCAGCGACGCGCGGTGCACCACCGGATGCCGGCCCTCGGCGCGGGCGAGCACCAGCAGCGGCCCGTCCGGCAGCCCCGCCACCGCGTAGCGGCCGTCGGCCGCGGTGCGGGTGCGCACCAGCGCGCGGCCCTGCGCCGAGGTCACGGTGATCACCGTGTCGGGCAGCGGGTGCCCGCGGCCGTCCGTCACCACCCCGCCCAGCTCGGGCTCGGGGGCGCCGAAATCACTGAAGAAGGCGCGCAGCGCTTCCTTGGAAGGGTGGTGGTGGGCGACGGGCGGGCGCCGCCCGGTGGGCAGCGCGGTGGGGCGGGGCAGCTCGATGTCCGGGTCCTCGACGGGCGGTTCGGGCACCGGGACGCCGTCCGCGGCGGCGACCGAGCGGGCCAGCCGGCGGCGCTGCAGCGCGGCGCCGACCGGGAGCAGCAGCAGCGCCGCGGCGATCCAGGCGAGCAGCACCAGCACGGGGCGGAGCAGCCCGGTGCGGTCGAAGTAGTCGACGGAGCGCAGCGCGTCCACCGCGTTGCCCTGCGGCAGCACCGGGTGCAGCGCCCGGAAGAGGCCGGGCACCAGCGGGACCGGGACGACGCCGCCGCTGGCCGGCATCCCCAGGATCATGAAGACCAGCACGGCGGCGCCGGGGAAGAACCGTCCCAGGAAGGGCACCAGCGCCTGCGAGGTGAGCGACACGGCCATGCAGAGCAGGAAGAGGCAGACCAGCGCGAGGGGTTGGCGCGGCAGCGCGTCCAGGCCGTAGACGGGGAAGAACCAGCAGATCGCGGCGGTGACCGCGGCGACCCCGGCGTAGGCGGCGAGGCGCCGGCCGAGCCCGAAGCCGACGGCGCGCTGCAGGCCGACGACGGCGAAGTAGCAGGGCAGGGTGCAGGCGAGGACGAGGTAGAAGGCGGCGTTGCCGATGCCGTCGCCGGGCGCGGTCGGCACCAGCTCGGTGAACCGCAGCTGCCCGCCGCCGTGCCGGGCGACGCCGGTGAAGGCCTGCTGCAGCACGGTCTCCAGGGCGGCGCCGTCCGCCTTGGCGCCGTAGAGCACCAGGTCGCGGCCGTGCACGGCGACGGCGGCGGGCACCTCGTGGTCGAGGACGGCGTGCCGGGCGGCGGCCGGACCGGCGGCGGGGCGCAGGTCGAAGCCGCCGGGCAGCGCCGCGTCCAGGCCGTGCTGCATCCGGCCCGCGGCGGCCGCGGGGGCGGCGACCGCGACCCGGACGTGGTGCGGCACGGGGTGGTGGAACGCCACCAGGTAGGAGAAGACGAAGCCGGCGAGGAAGAGCGCCGGCAGCCAGAGCGCCTCGGCGAGGGTGCGGACGCGCGCGGGTGCGGGTGCTGCGGGTGCTGCGGGTGCGGAAGCAAGGGCTGCCATGCTCCGACCGTAGCAAAACTTGCAGTCATGCAAACATGCAGGGATGCAATCAAGGCGTGGACGGGTACGGTGGTCGGCGTGGACGAACCGGGCCTGCGGGAGCGCAAGAAGGCGGACACCCGGGCGGCGCTGCGCCGCGCGGCGATCGGGCTCTCCCTGGAGCGGGGGCCGGAGGCCGTCACCGTCAGCGAGATCTGCGCGGCGGCCGGCGTCTCGCCGCGCACCTTCTTCAACTACTTCGCGGTGAAGGAGGAGGCGCTCTTCGGCTGGGACCGCAGGCTGACCCGGCAGATGATCCGGCACCTGGCCGCCCGCCCGCGGCGGGAGAGCCCGCTCACCGCGGTGCGGCACGCGCTGCTGGAGACGCTTCCGGAGTTCGGCACCGACGCCGACTGGCCGGAACGCACCCGTCTGATCACCGCGCACCCCGCTCTGCAGGCGCGGCTGGCGCATGTCATCCGCAGCAGCGAGGAGGAGCTGACCCAGGCCGTCGCGGAGCGCCTCGGCGTCCCCCCGACCACGGTCTATCCGCAGGTGCTGGCCGGTTCGGCGATGACCGCAATGCGCTCGGCGTTCGTCGCCTGGACGCCGGAGGACGGCGCCGACGCGCTGCTCACCCTCGTCGGCGAGGCCTTCGACCACCTCGCCGACGGGCTGAAGTCACCCTGAGCGGACCGCGCTCCCGTCGCGCGAACTGCGCGCCGCCGGGCCGGGCTTGGGCGGCGCCACCGCCGGCGCCGCCACGCACGCCGCGGCGATCAGCGCCAGCACGGCCAGCAGCGCGTGCAGGATGCCGAAGTGCTGCCCCAGCAGGCCCAGCAGCGGCGGCCCCACCAGGAACGCGGCATAGCCCATGGTGGCCACCGCGCCCACCCGGGCGCTGGCCCGCTCGGGGTCGTCCGCCGCCGCCGACATGCCCACCGGGAAGCCGAGCGAGGCGCCGACGCCCCACAGCGCGGCGCCGACGATCACCGCGGGCGGCCAGGAGGTGAAGATGAAGAGCGCCAGGCCGATCGCGGCCAGCAGTCCGGTGCAGCGCACCACCGGCACCCGTCCCCAGCGGTCCAGCGCGGGGCCGCCCAGCAGCCGGCCGACCGTCATGAAGGCGACGAACGCTGCGTAGGCGAGGGCGCCGCCGGTGTTGTCGAAGCCGTGGCCGTCCACCGAGCCCAGCGAGATCCAGTCGTTGGCGGAGCCCTCGGCGAAGGACATGCCGAGCATCACCACGCCGATCAGCAGGATCCGGCGGTCCGCCCACACCGAGCCCCAGGCGGCGAGCCGGGCGCCGAGGCCGCGCGGGCCGTCCTGCGCCGACTGCCCGCCGCCGGGCAGCTGCTGCGGGAAGTGGCGTCCCGTCACCACCACGGAGGCGCCGGCCAGCACGCCGACGATGCCGAGGTGGACGGCGACCGGGACGCCGGCGGCCGAGGCGAGCGCCCCCAGCCCGGCCCCGGCGAGCGTGCCGAGGCTGAAGGTGGCGTGCAGCAGCGGCATGATCGTCTTTCCGACCTCGCGCTCCACCAGCGCGCCCTGGACGTTCATGGCGACGTCGCAGGCGCCGTAGCCCATGCCGAAGGCGGCGAGGCCGACGCAGATCAGCGGCACCGCCGGGAAGGCGCTGGCGCCCAGCCCGACGACCACCAGCGCGACCCCGGCGAGGACCATGGTGAACCGGATGGTGCGGCGCGGCCCCAGCTTCTGCGTCACCGCGTCCGCGGCCGTCAGCCCGATCACCGAGCCGCCGGAGAGCGAGAGCAGCACCAGCCCCATGTCCTGGGTGGACAGATGGAGCGAGTCGCGCACCGCCGGGATGCGCGCCACCCAGTTGGCGAAGGCGAACCCGCAGGCGGCGAAGGCGACGAAGACTGCGTTGCGCCAGGGCCGCAGGGGGACGACGGGCATGGGGGCACCTCGGGCTGGGACGGGTCGGCGGGGGTCAGGAGAACGTCGAAGCCCCATCAGAGCAGAGCCCCGGCCCCCCGATCAATGCCGTTCCCCGTCCGTCTCACCCTCCGGCTCCTGCGGGCCGCCGGCGCGGCGGGTACGCGCCTCGGTGGCGAGCCCCCCGTCCGCCGCCCGGAAGCCGATCACCGCGGTGGCGCCCGCGCCCGGCGCCGTCACCTGCAGCGCCGACCGCAGCCAGCTGCGGCGCGAGGCCGGCCGGGAGGGGTCCGCGGCGCGCTCCTCCAGCCAGCCGCGGTCGGCCTTCGCCAGCCGCAGCGCCGCGAAGTACAGCACGTCGTCGTCGTAGATCCAGGGATCGGTCTCCGGGGTCACCCGCCCCTCCAGATGGTCGGTCACCACTTGGCGGTCCGCCGCGATCCGGTCCTCCGCGCTCATGCCGCCCCCTCGGGGTCGGGCAGGCGGCCGGCCGCGTGGCGGGCGGCGGCGTAGCCGTAGACGAGGCCCTGGCCGATGGTGGCGCCGGGGCCTGGGTAGACCCGGCCGAAGGCGTTGCCGGCCGCGTTGCCCGCGGCGTAGAGGCCGGGGACGGGGGTGCCGTCCGGGCGCAGCGCCCGCGCCAGGCCGTCGGCCCGCACCCCGCCGCAGGTGCCCAGGTCGCCCGGGACGACCTGGAGCGCGTAGTAGGGGCCGCGGTCCAGCGGGCCCAGGCAGGGGTTGGGGCGGATCGTCGGGTCGCCGTAGTAGCGGTCGTAGGCGCTGTCGCCGCGGTGGAAGTCGTCGTCCCGGCCGGCGGCCGCCAGCAGGTTGAACCGGTCGACGGTGGCGGGCAGTTCGGGCAGCCGGACGCGCTCGGCGAGCTCCGCGACGCTGCCCGCGCGGACCGCCACCCCGGCGTCGTACCAGGCGCGCGGCAGCGGCTGGCGGGGGAAGACCGCGCCGGCCAGCAGATAGCGGTTGCGGTAGCGCTGGTCGAAGACCATCCACACCGGCAGCTCCCGGCGGATCATCAGCTGACCGGCCGTCATGTAGTTGACCGCCTCGTTCATGAAGCGGCGGCCCGAGCGGTCCACGATGATCTGGCCGGGCAGCGACCGCTCGGCGAGCAGGATGCCGGGCGCCTTGCCGGGCAGCGGCAGCGCCGGGAACCACCACGCCTCGTCGAGGAACGCGGTGTCCGCGCCGGCCTGCCGGGCGAGCCCGAGGGTGTCGCCGGTGTTCTCCGGGTTGCCGAAGCACCACGCGGGGTCGAGCTGCGCGGACTGGTGCCTGTGCCGCAGCTCGGTGTTGCGGTCGAAGCCGCCCGCGGCGAGCAGCACCCCGCGCCGGGCCCGCACCGCCACCCGGCGGCCGCCCCGCTCCACCACGACGCCCGTCACCCGGCCGTCCTCGACGGCCAGTTCGCGCAGCGGCGCCTCGAACCACACCGGGATCCGGGCCGCCCGCACCGCCGCGAAGAGCCCCGCGGCGAGCGCCGCCCCGCCGGCCGCGTACTCGCGGCCCAGCGCCATCCCGCCGAGGCCCATGCCGAGCAGCCGCGCCCCGGTGAGCGCCCCGCGCGGCCTCCGGGCCACCAGGTTCAGCGCCCGGTAGCCGGCGCCGGTGACCGGCATCGGGACGGGCGCGGCGAGCGCCGCGGGCCGCAGCCGGGCGCGGTCCCGTCCCAGCCGGCGCAGGTCGAACGGCCGCGGCTCCATGGCCCGGCCGACCGCCGAGCCGCCGGGCAGCTCGGGGAAGTAGTCGGCGTACCCTGCCATGTGCGCGAAGCGCAGCGGGGTGCGGCGGGCGAGCAGCTCCACGGCGGCCGGCCCGTGCTTCAGATGGGTGCCCCAGCGGCTCTCCGGCGTCTCCCCGGCGGTCGCGTTCGCCAGGTACTCGCGGGCCCTGCCGGGCGCGTCCACCACCCCGGCCCGCCGCAGCAGGCCGTTGCCGGGCACCCAGAAGCCGCCCCCGGACAGCGCGGTGGAGCCGCCGAAGTACCGGGACTTCTCGACGACCAGCACCCGCAGCCCGGCCTCGGCGGCGGCGAGTGCGGCGAGCATCCCCGTACCGCTGCCGACCACCACGAAGTCGAAATCGTTGTCCGTCGGTGCGGCACCGATGTCCGCGGGATCGGCAGTGTCGGGACTGGCGGGGGAATCGGCCATGCAGCCACCTTAGGACCGGTCGAACCCTCCCCGCGGGCCGCAGCGGCCCGCGGGCAGTCGTGCCCGGAGCGGGACTCGAACCCGCACGGCCTGGCGGCCAAGGGCTTTTAAGGCCCCCGTGTCTGCGTTCCACCATCCGGGCGTTCGTTGAGCCTTGCCGCGCCGTGCCCCCGCACAGCTCCCCGGCGTCCCCCCATGCCGAGACACCACTTTGTTTCCCGGGGCATGACAGCGGAGTTGAGCGTAGCGGGGCAGGTGCACCGGAGGGGAGTGCTCCGACAGGGAAAGTCCTGTGGAGGAAGGAAATTGACGCACAGTCACCTGGCCCGGGGGTCTACCATGCTCCGCCGCCCCCGGCCGGGCGCGGGCCTGCCCCGGCGCGCGGCGTCCGCGCTGCTGGTGGCGGTGGACCGGGGGACGTCCCGGAGACGCAGTCGGGGAGGCCGGGGCGGTGCGGTCATACCTGGGTAGTAACGGCCGCGCCCCGCGGTACGCCGACGGATGCCCCGCAGTCGGTCACTGCGGGCGACGCGAGGACCCCCGGCGGGCACCGAAGATGGTCGAGTCCGGACAAGACCCATGGATCCGAGGATCGAGGAGCCACGCGTGACCACCACCCAGCCCCCCTTCGCGACGACCGGCGAGAGCAGCGCCGCCGCGCGGGCCACGGCCCTGACCAAGGTGTACGGCGAGGGCGAGACGCGCGTCGTGGCCCTCGACGGCATCGACGTCGAGTTCAGCCGCGGCCAGTTCACCGCCATCATGGGGCCGTCGGGCTCCGGCAAGTCGACGCTGATGCACTGCATGGCCGGCCTGGACGCGATAACCTCCGGCTCCGCCACCATCGGGGACGTCGAGCTGAGCCGGCTGAAGGACAAGCACCTCACCCGGCTGCGCCGGGACCGCATCGGGTTCGTCTTCCAGTCCTTCAACCTGGTGCCGACGCTCACCGCGATCGAGAACATCACCCTGACCATGGACATCGCCGGGCGGAAGCCCGACAGCCAGTGGCTGGACCAGATCGTCGACACCGTCGGCCTCCGCGACCGCCTCAAGCACCGCCCCGGCCAGCTCTCCGGCGGCCAGCAGCAGCGCGTCGCCTGCGCCCGCGCCCTCGCCGGCCGTCCCGAGATCGTCTTCGCGGACGAGCCCACCGGGAACCTCGACTCCCGGTCGGGCGCCGAGATCCTCTCCTTCCTCCGGGAGTCCGCCCGCAGCTTCGGCCAGACCGTGGTGATGGTGACGCACGACGCCGTCGCCGCCTCCTACGCCGACCGCGTGCTCTTCCTCGCCGACGGACGTCTCGTCGACGAACTCGTCGCGCCCAGCGCCGACCGGGTGCTGGAGCGCATGAAGCAGTTCGACGGCAAGGGCCGGACGAGCTGACGCAGCGCCGACTCGAGACGCTTCCAGGCATTCAGGAGAATCCGACATGTTCCGCACCGCGCTGCGCACCGTCCTGGCGCACAAGCTGCGCCTGCTGATGACGATGCTCGCCGTGCTGCTCGGCGTCGCCTTCGTGGCGGGCACGCTGGTCTTCACGGCCACCATGGACAAGGGGCTGCGCGACAGCTCCAGCAAGGACTACGCCGGCATATCGGTGGCCGTCACCACCACCGGCGCGTCCGCCCGCGACGCCGACCAGGGCAAGCGGCCCGACGGCGTCAGCGACGCCCTGCTCGGCCGGCTCGGCAGGCTGGACGGGGTCGCCTCCGCCCAGCCCGTGCTCACCGGCTTCACCGGGGTCGCCGACGCCAAGCACAACCTCATCGGCGGCAGCAGCTTCGGCACCTACGGCGGCAACTACGCCCCGGTCGGCGCCGGACACACCGACCCGCGCTACCACTTCACCTCCGGGGCGGCGCCCACCGGCGCCGGGCAGGTCGCGCTGGACGCCAAGACCGCCAAGGACGGCGGGTACCGGGTCGGCGACACCGTGGACGTCGCCGTCACCGGCCCGGTGATGCACGAGAAGCTGGCCGGCATCTTCACCACCCAGGACGGCAACGTCGCCTCCGGCGGCACGCTCACCCTCTTCGACACCGCCACCGCGCAGAAGCTGTTCCTGGCGCCCGGCCTCTCCGGCGGGGTCAACCTGCGCGCCGCGCCGGGCACCTCCCAGCAGCAGCTGCTGGACCGCGTCAACACCGCGATCAAGGGCCAGAGCGGCCTGGAGGCGAAGACCGCCCAGCAGCTGATCGACGATCAGGCCAAGCAGATCTCGGCCGGCATGAGCACCATGAACACCATCTTCCTGTCGTTCGCGGGAGTGGCGCTCTTCGTCGGCATCTTCCTGATCGCCAACACCTTCACCATGCTGGTCGCGCAGCGCACCCGTGAGCTGGCGCTGCTGCGGGCGATCGGCGCGAGCCGCCGCCAGGTGACCCGCTCGGTGCTCATCGAGGCGGTCATCGTCGGCGTGGTCTCGTCGGTGGTCGGCTATCTGGTCGGCCTCGGGCTCTCGCTCGGCATGCGCTCGCTGATCAGCAGCAACGGCGGCAATCTGCCGAACAACCCGCTGGTGATCACGCCTACTTCGGTGATCTCGGCGCTCGCGGTGGGCATCGTCATCACCGTGCTGTCGGCGTGGCTGCCGGCCCGGCGCGCCGCTAAGATCCCGCCGGTGGCGGCGATGAGCAGCTCGGACGCGCCGCCGAAGCAGCGCAGCCTGATCGTCCGCAACGCGATCGGCGCGTTCTTCGTGGCCGTCGGCGGTGCGCTGATCGCCCTGGGCCTGCACTCCTCCGGGTCGACCGGCCAGAAGGCCCTGACCCTGGGCGGCGGCGCGGCCGTCGGCCTCGTCGGGATCATCGTGCTCACCCCGCTGATCTCCCGTCCGGTGATCGGCGCGTTCACCCCGCTGCTGTCGATGTTCGGCGTCTCCGGGCGGCTCGCCAAGCGCAACTCGCTGCGCAACCCGCGGCGGACGGCGGCCACCGCCACCGCGCTGATGATCGGGCTCACCCTGATGAGCGCCCTCGGCGTCGTCGTCACCTCGCTGAAGAGCGGCATCGCGGCGGCGGCCACCGACGGCATCCGCGCCGACTACTCGATCAGCAACGCCAACTTCACGCCGATGGACCAGTCGGTGGTGGCGAAGGTGAAGCAGGTGCCCGGGATCGCCGCGGCCAGCGGCACCGAGCGCGCGGACGTCACGATCGACGGCAAGCAGCCCGAGGTCAACGCGATGGACACCACGGTGCTCAGCCAGCTGTTCCACGTCGACCGGATCAGCGGCACGGTCGGGGCGCTGAGCCCGTCCCAGATCGCGGTCTCCGACAAGACGGCGGCCAAGGAGCACTGGCGCACCGGGCAGTCGGTGACGGTGAAGCTGCCGGACGGCAGCAGCCGGCAGGCCGTCGTCTCCGGCACCTACAAGGGCGGTCCGGGCCTGCCCGCCACGATGGTGGACCGCACCATGCTCTCCGGGCACACCTTCAAGGAGCCGGTGGAGCGGGTCTTCGTGAAGGCCGCGCCGGGCAAGGCGGGGTCCGCGCTGAAGTCGGACATCAAGGAGGCGCTCGGCAACAGCCCGATCGTCCAGGTGCAGACCCGGGACGACCTGCTCAACTCCTTCAACACCCAGATCGACCAGGTGCTGTACATGGTGTACGGCCTGCTGGGGATGTCGGTGGTGGTGGCCGTCATCGGGGTCGTCAACACCATGGCGATGTCGGTCTTCGAGCGGTCCCGGGAGATCGGGATGCTGCGGGCGATCGGCCTGGACCGGCGCCGGGTGAAGCGGATGGTGCGGCTGGAGTCGCTGGTGATCTCCGTCTTCGGCGCGCTGCTGGGGATGGGCGCGGGGACGTTCCTCGCGTGGGCGGCGGGGCGGCTGATCAAGCCGAGCTTCGCGACGTACGCGATGAAGGTGCCGTGGTCGCAGTACGGGATCTTCTTCGGGGCGGCGCTGGTGGTCGGTGTGCTGGCGGCGCTGTGGCCGGCGCGGCGGGCGGCCCGGCTGAACGCCCTGGAGGCGATCAAGTCCGACTGACCGTCGCGGTCGGGGCGGTGCCGTGTGCGCCGCCCCTTCGCCCCGGCGCCCCGCCCGGACCGCTTCGCGGTCCGCGGGTGCCGGGGCGGTCGCGTCAGTAGTTCCGCACCAACGGCATCGCGGAGGCGCCGGAGGCGTCCGGCCTGACGGCCAGGACCTGGTTGACGCCCAGGCGGTTGGTCTCGAAGGAGACCGCGGACGCCGCCATGTACAGGTGCCACACCCGCGCCCGCCCCGGCGAGGTCAACCGCACGGCCTCGTCCCAGTGCTCCCGCAGGTTCGCCACCCACTCACGCAGCGTCAGCGCGTAGTGCTCGCGCAGCGCCTGGACGTCCCGCACCTCGAAGCCGGCCTCCTCCAGCAGCGCCGCCGTGCCCGCCAGGGGCGCCAGCTCGCCGTCCGGGAAGACGTAGCCGGCGATGAACTTGTTGAGGTGGTACGGCTCCCGCTTGCCGTTCCCGCCGCGGTGGTCCGGGCGGCGGGCGATCTGGTGGTTGAGCAGCCGCCCCTGCGGCCGCAGCAGCCGGAAGAGGTCCGCGCAGTAGACGCGGTACTGGGAGGCGCCGACGTGCTCGGCCATCCCGATCGAGGAGACGGCGTCGTAGGGCCCGTCGGCGACGTCCCGGTAGTCCTGGACGCGGATGTCCACCCGCTCGGCGAGCCCCTCCTCGGCGACCCGCTTGCGGCCGTAGGCGGCCTGCTCCTTGGAGAGCGTCACCCCGGTGACCGACACCCCGTACTCGCGGGCCGCGTGGACGGCCATCGAGCCCCAGCCGCAGCCCACGTCGAGCAGCCGCTGACCGGGCTTCAGGTCGAGCTTGCGGCAGACCAGGTCGAACTTGGCGGCCTGCGCCGCCGCCAGGTCGCCGGGCCGGCGGTCCGCGCCCCAGTAGGCGCAGGAGTAGGTCATGGACGGGCCCAGCACCAGCTCGTAGAAGCGGTTGCCGACGTCGTAGTGGTGGCTGATGGCGGCCGCGTCCCGGGCCTTGCTGTGCCGGCTCCCGGCGCCGGCGACGGCCCGGGCCTCCTCCGCCGGGGGCCGCGGCGGCGGCCCCGCCAGCCGGAGCCCGACGGCGGCCTTCAGCACCTCGCGGACGGGCACCTTGACGTCGGAGAGCTGGGCGGCGAGCCGGTCGAAGCGGTGCAGCGCGTCGTACAGGTCGCCCTCGACGTCGAGGTCGCCCGAGACCCAGGCCCGGCCGAGGCCCAACTCGTCCGGCCGCCAGAGCAGTCGGCGCAGCGCGCGCCGCTTGCGCAGGGCCAGGACGGGGGCGTCGGGCGGGCCGGCCTCGCTGCCGTCCCAGGCGCGGATGCGGACGGGGAGCTCCACGCCGAGCGTGTCGGTGAACAGGGTGGTGAGCCGGTCGGCCGTGGTCGACACCGGGCACCTCCGGTGAAATCCGAGGACAGGAATGTACAGAAAAGGGCCGGTACTGTCTGGGACAGTACCGGCCCTTTCACGGGTAAGCCGATGGCTGGTGCAGGTATTCCCGCCGTTAGGGGGAGCAACCGCGGAGCGGCGGGTGGGGTCGGCCCATACTCACCGGCTCACCCGGGGTGAGCCCCGGTCAGGAGGCGACCTTCTCTCCGGCCTTGGGGGCCTCCGCCTTGGGGGCGGGGGTCTCCTCGGGCTTCTTGGCCGGCGACGGCAGCGCCACGGCCTCGAACTCGGCGCGCGGGTTCTCCATCGCGCCCAGGTTGACGATCTCGCGCTTCAGGAACGCGGAGGTCGTCCACTCGGCGACGATCCGGAACTTCCGGTTGAAGGTCGGCATCGCCATGCCGTGGTAGGCGCGGTGCACGTACCAGGCGAGACGGCCCTTGAGCTTGATCTTGCCGAGCAGGATGCAGGCGCCCTTGTGCAGGCCCAGGCCGGCGACGGCGCCCAGGTTCTTGTGCTCGTACTCGTGCTGCGGGAAGCCGCGCATCCCGGCGATGACGTTGTCACCGAGGACCTTGGCCTGACGCAGCGCGTGCTGGGCGTTCGGCGGGCACCAGGCGTTCTCGTTGCCCGCCTTGCGGCCGACCAGGTCGGGGACCTGGGCGTTGTCGCCCGCGGCCCAGACGTAGTCGGTGCCGGCGACCTGAAGGGTCGGGGCCACGTCGATGTGGCCGCGCGGGCCGAGCGCCACGCCGTACTCGGCGAGCACCGGGTTCGGCTTCACGCCGGCGGTCCAGACCAGCGTGGACGCGTCGAACTCGACACCGTTCTTCAGCACGATGTGGTTGTCGACGGCCGAGTCGATCGAGGTCTCCAGGTAGACCTCGATGCCGCGCTGCTTGAACTGCTCCAGGCCCCACTTGCCCATGTCCGGGCCGAACTCGGGGAGGATGCGGTTGGCGGCCTCGACGAGGACGAACCGCATGTCCTCGCGTCGGACGTTGTTGTACTGCTTGGCCGCGTCGCGGGCCATGTCCTCGACCTCGGCCAGGGTCTCCGCGCCGGCGAAGCCGCCGCCGACGAAGCAGAAGGTGAGAGCCTTCTTGCGGATCTCCGGGTCGGTGGTGGAGTCGGCCTTGTCCATCTGCGCCAGGACGTGGTTGCGCAGGCCGATGGCCTCCTCCACGCTCTTGACGCCGATGCCGTTCTCGGCCAGGCCCGGGATCGGGAAGGTCCGGGAGACGGCGCCGAGGGACAGCACCAGGTAGTCGAAGGGGAGCTCGTAGGGCTCGCCGGCCACCGGGGCGATGGTCGCCTTCTTCGACTCCTGGTCGATGCTGGTGACTCGGCCGGTCAGGATCTCCGCGCGCGGCAGCACGCGGCGCAGCGGGACGACAACGTTGCGCGCCGAGATGGACCCGGCGGCAGCTTCCGGCAGGAAGGGCTGGTACGTCATGTACGACCGGGGGTCGACGACCGTGACGGTCGCCTCGTCGTAGCGCATCTTCTTGAGGATGCGCTTCGCGGCGTACAGACCGACGTATCCGCCTCCGATGATGAGGATGCGGGGACGCTCCGAGGTGCTCATATGGAAAGTATCCAACAGGGGTTGGAGCAGCACGAGGGCGCCCCTGACGTTGCCGGGTCGCGGGTGGTGCTAAACTGCGCGGTTTCACCCGGGGGGTTGGCGGGGCAACCGCGGGTAGGGGGCAATGAGCAGCAACGATCGGGGTCGGGGGATGGTTCCCGGGGTCCGACGGCCCTTGATAGGACGTCAGAAGACCGGAGCATTCGGTCACATTAAGGGGCAAAGCGGGCGAGGTCGCATGTGAAGTATTTCACGAGCGAGTTTCGGAGGGATTCACTCCGGTGCCCGTCCACCCCCTGAGACGGGCCCCTGGGAGCCGGCCGCGGCGGCCGCGGAGAAGGCGATCCCGTCGAGGATGTCGTGCTCGCTGACGACCACCTCGGGCAGTTCGAGGCGGTCCATGATGCGGAGCAGGATCAGCGCTCCGGCGCAGATCACGTCGGTGCGGCCGGGGTGCATCACCGGGATCGCGGCGCGCTGCTCGTGGTCGGCGACCAGCAGCATCCCGGTGACGTCGCGGACCTGCTCGCGGCCGATCCGGGCGTGGTGGATGCGGGACGGGTCGTAGGCGTCCAGCCCGAGCGCGATGCCGGCGATCGTGGTCACCGTCCCGGCGAGACCCACGAAGGTGCGCGCGGTCGCCAGCGGGACGGCCGCCGCGGCGGAGTCCAGCGCGGCGTCGGCGTCCGCCTCGATGGCGGCGATCGCCTCGGATTCGACCCAGCCGGGCGAAGGCTGTCCTTGAGGGGTGGTCGGGAGACGGGTGACCCAGCCGGGCGAAGCCTGTCCTTGAGGGGTGGTGGTCGGGCGACGGGTGACCCAGCCAGGCGAAGCCTGTCCTTGAGGGGTGGTGGTCGGGCGACGGGTGGGAGGGTCGATGAGCGTGCCGTTGCGGGCCAGGTGGCGCTCGGTGAGGCGGACGCAGCCGATGTCGACGGAGCGGGAGGCCTCGACGGACTCCGTCCCCACCACGAACTCCGTGGAGCCGCCGCCGATGTCGACCACCAGGTACGGGCCGGGCGCGTCCGCGGAGCCGGCGAGCTCGCGGGTGGCGCCGGTGAAGGAGAGCTGGGCCTCCTCGTCGCCGCTGATCACCTCGGGGTCGGTGCCGAGGATCTCCCGGATCCCGGCGGTGAACTCGTCGCGGTTCTCGGCGTCCCGGGAGGCGCTGGTGGCGACGAAGCGGATCCGGTCGGGGGCGACGCCGTGCGCGGCGATCAGCTCGGCGTAGCGGCGGGACGCGGCGAAGGTGCGCTCCAGCGCCTCCGGGGCGAGGCGGCCGGTGCGGTCGACGCCCTGGCCGAGGCGGACGATCTCCATCCGGCGGTCGAGGTCCTTCAGCGTGCCGTCGACGGGGTCGACGTCCGCGACGAGGAGGCGGATGGAGTTGGTCCCGCAGTCGATTGCGGCGACGCGCGTGCTCTCGGACATGCCTCTCCAGGGTTCGCGGCGCGCGCCGCGCGCCGGTCGGGGTGCCGGGGTTCGGGACGGCGGCCGACGGCGGCCGCCGCGGCCGTCAGGACTCCGCCGCGGCCTCGGCGCAGGGGCCCTTGCGCCACCACTCCGGCAGCATCGCCAGCGCCTCGTCGCCGAGCGGGTTGACGCCCGGCCCGGCGGCCAGCGCGTGGGCCACCAGGACGTGCAGGCACTTGACCCGGTCCGGCATCCCGCCGGCGCTCGGAAAGCCCTTCAGCTCCTCGATGAGGTCCCGCCGCCGCACGTAGTCCTCGTGGGCCGCGCGGTACCGCGCGGCGAGGTCCTCGTCCTCGGCCAGACGGGCCGTCATCTCCTTCATCACCCCGTCCGCCTCCAGCGTGCCGATCGCCGAGGCGGCGCGCGGGCACGTCAGGTAGTAGAGCGTCGGGAACGGCGAGCCGTCCTCCAGGCGGGGCGCGGTCTCGACGACGTCGGGCAGCCCGCAGGCGCAGCGGTGCGCGACGCCGCGCAGGCCGCGCGGCGGGCGGCCCAGCTGGGCGGCGACGGCGTCGCGGTCGGCGTCGGTGATGCTCGGTTCGGGGGTGCTCAACGGTCCTCTATCGGCTCTGGGTGGTGCGGTCCGACGCCGCGTCGGTCGCGGCGGCGCTGTCGACGGACGACCACATCGACTGGTACCACGGCGGACGCAGCTGCCCGGACGCGGAGGCGCCGCCGCCGGGCACCGGCGCGTCCCCGCCGCCGGGGCTGCCCTGCGGGAAGACGAAGCCGGTCTCGCCCGGCCGGACGAAGTGCAGCCGGGCGCGGGCCTGGGCCTCGACGTACGACGGGTCCTGCCAGCGGGCGGCCTCCCGGCGCAGCGTCTTGACCTCGCGGTCGGCGGCGGCCGCCTGACGGCGCTGATCGGCGATCTGGCCGCGCTGGGCGATGTACTGGCGGGTGGGCACGGCGAGGGCGATGACCAGGCCGGCCAGCACGAAGGCCAGGACGGCGGCGCGCGAGGTGAGGCGGCGGCGGACCATAGGGATCAAACTACCTCCCCGACACCCTTCCGGACGGCGAAGCCGTCCGGGTGGGGTGCCGGGGCGAAGGGCGGCGAAGCCCGACCGACGGGGCGTCAGGCGTCGTAGGAGAAGCGCGGGAAGGCCTTCGCGCCCGCGTACTCCGCCGCGTCGTCGAGGTCCTCCTCGATCCGCAGCAGCTGGTTGTACTTGGCGACGCGCTCCGAGCGGGCCGGCGCACCGGACTTGATCTGACCGCAGTTCACCGCCACCGCCAGGTCGGCGATCGTGGTGTCCTCGGTCTCGCCCGAGCGGTGCGACATCATGCAGCGGTAGCCGTTGCGCTGCGCCAGCTCCACCGCGTCCAGCGTCTCGGTGAGCGAGCCGATCTGGTTCACCTTCACCAGCAGCGCGTTGGCGGCGCCGTCGTCGATGCCGCGCTTGAGCCGCGCCGGGTTGGTGACGAACAGGTCGTCGCCGACCAGCTGGACCTTGTCGCCCAGCTCGGCGGTGATGGTCTTCCAGCCGTCCCAGTCGTCCTCGAACAGCGGGTCCTCGATGGAGACCAGCGGGTACGCGGCGACGAGCTCCGCGTAGTAGGCCGTCATCTCGGCGGCGGTGCGGGCCTTGCCCTCGAAGCTGTAGGTGCCGGAGTCCTTGTCGAAGAACTCGGAGGCGGCCACGTCCAGGGCGAGCGCGACGTCCTTGCCGGGGGTGAAGCCGGCCTTCTTGATCGCGTCGAGGATCAGGTCCAGGGCCTCGCGGTTGCTGTCCAGGTTGGGGGCGAAGCCGCCCTCGTCGCCGAGGCCGGTGGACAGGCCCCGCTCCTTCAGCACGCCCTTGAGGGAGTGGTAGACCTCGGTGCCGATCCGGACGGCCTCGTGGAACGAGGAGGCGCCGATCGGGGCGATCATGAACTCCTGGATGTCCACGTTCGAGTCGGCGTGCGAGCCGCCGTTCAGGATGTTCATCATCGGCACCGGCAGGATGTGGGCGTTGGGGCCGCCCAGGTACCGGTAGAGCTCCAGGCCGGCGGCGTCCGCGGCGGCCTTGGCGACGGCGAGCGAGACGCCGAGGATCGCGTTGGCGCCCAGGTTGCTCTTGTCCGGGGTGCCGTCCTTGTCGAGCATCGCCTGGTCGATGAGGCGCTGCTCGTCCGCGTCGTACCCGAGCAGCTCGGGGGCGATCTGGTCGAGCACGTTGGTGACGGCCTTCTCGACGCCCTTGCCCAGGTAGCGGCCCTTGTCGCCGTCCCTCAGCTCGATGGCCTCGAACTCGCCGGTGGAGGCGCCGGACGGGACGGCGGCGCGGCCGAAGCTCCCGTCGTCGAGCGTGACCTCGACCTCAACGGTGGGATTGCCTCGAGAGTCGAGGATCTCCCGGGCCACTACGACGTCGATGGAGGGCACGGCTGTCTCCTTACAGAGAGTGGATGCTCGTTTCGCAGACGTACTGCGGACACGAGCCTAACCGGCCGCGGACGGGCCGGTGCGCGGACCCGCGTCCCGCCGGGTGATGGGACGTCGGGCCCGCTCGCCGGGGCGTCGGTCAGGAGTCCGATCCGTCGGAGCCGTCGGCCCCGTCCAGAGCGAGGTGCTGGCCCGGCAGGATCAGCGACGGGTTGTCGCCCACCGTCGACTTGTTGGCGCGGTAGAGGTTCTTCCAGCCGCCGTCGACACCGTGGCTGTGCGCGATGTCCCAGAGGTTGTCGCCGGGCCTGACGGTGTATTCGGCGCCGCCCTTGGCGTGCTTGCCGCCGCCCTGGCCGCCGTCGTCGGAGCCGGTGCTGCCGCCGTCACCGGACGGTCCGGCGTGCCTGCCGCCGCCCTGCCCGGGGGACGTCGACGGCGGCGTGGAGGGGGACGTCGCCGAGGGCGTGGGGGTGGGCGTGCCGGTCTGCGAGGGGGTGGCGGAGGGGGACGGGAAGGAGTCGTCCGAGCCGCTGCCGCCGGAGTGCCCGTGGTGCCGCTTGCCCTGGTCGCCGCCGGAGGAGGACGACGAGGAGGACGGGGACGGGGAGGCCGAGGAGGACGGCGAGGAGCTGGGGGACGGCGAGGCGGACGAGCCGTCACCGCCGCTGCCGTCGTCGGAGAGGCCGGCCGTGGCGCCGCACACCGGCCACGCCTCCGGACCCTGCTCGGCGAGGACCTTCTCGGCCACGGCTATCTGCTGCGACTCGGTGGCCAGATCGGGCCGTTCGGCGTACTGCGTGCCGCCGAAGGCCTCCCAGGTGGACTGGGTGAACTGCAGGCCGCCGTAGAAGCCGTTGCTCGAGTTGAGCGTCCAGTCGCCGCCGCTCTCGCAGTCCGCCACCTTCTGCCAGGTGGTGGAGTCCGCGGCGTGCGCGGTGGTGACGCCCAGCAGCGGGAGTGCGACTCCCGCTCCGGCGACGCCCGCCTTGAGCACGACCCGGTTGACCGGCCTGGGGCGACGGTGTCGCCCGTTTCCGGACTGCAGCATGGACGTTCCGTCCCTCTCCGACGCCTGCGAGGTGAGCTGTCGGGTTCGGGCCGGGAGGATGGCCCGGCCGGGCCCGGCCCGAGGGCCTGACTCGGCTTCACCCCAAGCCGTCCGCCTGCCCGTTGTCCGTGCGGACAGCGGGTCTGCGGCCGGCGGGAACGTTGGTTCCCCCGCTCCTGCCTTCGGGTTGTCGGTGCGCCCTGTCTGCCTGCCGCCGACGGCAGGATTGGGCGGTCCGGCGGCAGGGCCCGCGGGTGCAGGCCAACGGGAACGGTAACGACTGACTCAGATGATCACAAGCCTGTATAGCAATCGTCACACGCGCATCACTTCAGAATGGCTTAAGGTGACGCCTCGTCAGCGGCGGCATCGCGTCCGCTTAGTGAGCACATGTCAGGACTCCCCGTCAGGTCCATGGAGCAACCCGGACAAAGGGGCGAAGGAGACCGGCAGGTCGCGGAGCCCGCGCATGATCAGCCCGCCGCGCCAGCGCAGCTCGGAGGGGTCGGCGGAAAGTTCCAGGTCGGGCAGCCGGCGGAAGAGCGCGGCGAGCGCGACGCGCCCCTCCAGGCGGGCCAGCGGGGCGCCCAGGCAGTAGTGGATGCCGTGGCCGAAACCGAGGTGCGGGTTGTCGGCGCGGGCCAGGTCCAGCAGGTCCGGATCGGCGAAGCGGGCGCCGTCCCGGTCCGCGGCGGCGAGCACGACGAGCACCGGCTCGCCGGCCGCGATGCGCGGCCCGCCGGGTCCGCCGGGTCCGCCGAGAACAAGGTCCTCCCTGGCGAACCGCCAGGTGGCCATCTCCACCGGTCCGTCGAAGCGCAGCAGCTCCTCGACGGCGGCGGTCTGGGCGGCGGCGTCGCCGTCCGCGACGGACTTCTCGAAGGCCGCCCGCTGGGCGCCGTGGACGGGGTCGAGCAGCGCGCGGGTGCCGTTGCCGATCAGGTTGACGGTGGTCTCGAAGCCGGCGAAAAGCAGGATGAACGCCATCGCGGCGGCCTCCGACTCGGTGAGGTGCTCGCCGTGGTCGCTCGCCCGGATCAGCCCGGAGATCAGGTCGTCGCCGAGGTCGGAGCGCTTGCGGTGGATCAGCTCGGCGAGGTAGCCGCGGATCCGCTTCACCGCGCGGGCGACGCCGCCGCGCGGGGCGCGGGCGCCGTGGCGGATCATCTGGCCGGCCCAGTCGCGCAGCTGCTCCTGGTCCTCGCCCGGGACGCCGAGCAGGTCGCAGATCGCGTAGATGGGCAGCGGGAAGGCGTACTCGTGGATCAGGTCGGCGCTGCCGCGGGCGGCGAAGGCGTCCAGCAGCCCGTCGGCGAGCGCCTGGACGCGCGGCTCGAAGGCGGCGACGCGGCGCGGGGTGAAGGCCCGGGAGACGAGCCGGCGCAGCCGGGTGTGGTCGGGCGGGTCGATGTTGAGCAGATGCGTGATCAGGCCGGAGCTGCGCTCCCCCGGGATGCCGACCTTGCCGGCGGCGTGCGCGGCGCGGCTGTGGGTGTCGGGGTTCTTGCTCAGCCGCGGGTCGGCGAGGGCGGAGCGGGCGTCCTCGTAGCGGCTGACGAGCCAGGCGTCGACGCCGCTGGGGAGGGTGGTGCGGTGCACGGGGGCGTCGCGGCGGAGGGCGGCGTACGCCGGGTAGGGGTCGTCGGCGAAGGCGCGGGTGAAGAGCTCGGTCATGCGCGGGCTTCGGTGTCGGCGTTGCGGGTGTCGGCGTTGCGGGTGTCGGCGTCGAGGGCGTCGCGGCAGAGGCGGTCGGCGCGGCGGGTCGTCTCCGGGAGGCGGTAGCGGGGCGCGGCGGCGAGGACGTGGCGGGTGAGGTCGTCCAGCCCGACGCGGTGGCCGACCGAGAGGTAGACGGGTTTGACGCCGCGTTGGGTGCGCAGGACGCGTCCCAGGACCGCGCCGTCCGCCTCGTCGACGAGGTCGGCGTGGTCGCCGCGCTCGGGGCCGGGCTCGGCGTGCGTGCCGATCAGGCGGGTCTTGGCGACGCCGGCGGTGGGCAGGCCGGTGAGGACGCCGAGATGGCAGGCGAGGCCGAAGCGGCGGGGGTGGGCGAGCCCGTGGCCGTCGCAGAGCAGCAGGTCGGGCGGGGCGGTGAGCTTGGCCAGGGCGGCGAGCAGGACGGGGACCTCGCGGAAGGCGAAGAGGCCGGGGATGTAGGGGAAGCGGGCCGGGCCGATGGCCGTGGCCTCCTCGATGACGTCGAGCGTCGCCGCGTCCAGCACGACGACGGCTCCGGCGACGCGGTCCTCCGGACCGCCGGTGCCGGCGTAGGCGACGTCCAGGCCGGCGAGGGTGCGCGGGCGCGCGGGGCCTTCGGCGTCGAGCACCGCCAGCGGCCTGAGCCGCGCCTGCTCGGCCAGCGCCTCCCGCTCGGTGGCGGGCCACCCCCGCCGCTCCTCCGCCCCGGCTCCGAGAGGCACCGACGGCGCCTGCACCGCGCCCACCCCGGGCGGCAACGGCGTCATCGCTCGGCCCCGCGGACCCGCTCCGCGTACCGGCGCGCCGCCCCGCGCAGCGCCGCCTCCGCGTCCAGGCCCCGCTCGCGCGCGTCGGCGACGATGCCCAGCAGCAGATCCCCGAGCGCGGCGCCGTCCGCCGCGGAACCGCCCCGCGGCACGTCCACCGCCACCCCCGCCTTCTCCGCGCGCGACATCAGCTTCCCCGCCAGCGACAGCGCCGGCTGCGCCATCGGCACGCCGTCCATCGACGACGCCCGCCCCTTCTCCTCCGCCTTGAGCTGCTCCCAGTTGCGGGCCACCTGGTCCGCCGAGTCCGCCACCACATCCCCGAAGACATGCGGATGACGGTTCATCAGCTTCTCGACGATCCCGCCCGCCACATCGTCGATGGAGAACGGCTCGTCCTCGTCCTCCTCCGCCATCCGCGCGTGGAAGACCACCTGGAGCAGCACATCCCCCAGCTCCTCGCGCAGATCCGCCCGCTCCCCGTCCTCGATCGCCTCGACGAGCTCGTAGCACTCCTCGATCAGATACGTCACCAGCGAGGCGTGCGTCTGCCGCGCGTCCCACGGGCACCCGCCCGGCGAGCGCAGCCGGTCCATCACCGCGACCAGGTCGAGCAGCCGCGCGCCCGGCAGGTCGTAGGACGCGGGCAGCATCTCCACCTCGGGCAGCGTCTCGCCGCGCACCGCCGCCGAGGCGAGCCCCGTCACCAGCCCGGGCTCGCCGTCCGCGCCGAGCACCCACACCACGTCGCCGTCCGCGGCCCGCGCCTCCTCCAGGAGCGCGAGCGCCGCGCACGGCCCCACCTCGACCGCGACGTCCGCCTCGCGCAGCGCCGGCAGCAGCGGGTGGCCCTCGTCGGCGACCCGCACCGCCGCCGCCTCGTGCAGCGTCCGCCAGGCCGGCCAGGAGAGCAGGCCGGGGGCGACGCGATGGGTGGTGCTGAGCAGGACGAGCCGGCCCGGGTTGTTGTCACTCACACGCCCGAACCTACCGCGATCCCCTCGTCACGCGATCAGGCCTGCTTCAGCCACGGCTCCGACGCCTTGCCCAGCTGCATCTTCGCCACGTCCCACGATCCGTACCGGGGGTTGATGTCGATGTGCAGCCCGGCGGCGGTGTCCGCGAGGATCTTGCGTCCGGCGGTCGCCGCCGCCTTGCTGCCGGCCGGCTGACCGGTGGAGGCCTGCAGCTGCTGCCACTCCGCCTGCTGGCGGTAGAAGTCGTCGATCTGGCCGGGCAGCAGGCCCTCGTGCTGAAGGAGCGTCTGCTCGAGCGCGGCGCGGCCGCCGACCGTCTTCTCGTCGGCCGCCTCCAGGCGGCGCCAGTCGGAAGCCTGGACGGTGATGCCCTGCGCGGTCGCGGCCCGGTCCAGCACCCGGTCGTTGATCATCCGGTTGAGCGTGAAGCGCGGCAGGTTGACGGTCTTGGCGTCGGCGCCGACCGCGCCGCGGAGCTGCCCCGCCTGGGACTGGACGGCGGCGACGGTGATGCGGTGGCCGCCGACCACCGCGGCGGCGCCCGGGTGGGGCGTCCCCCCGCAGCCGCTGAGCGCGAGCATGCCCGCGCAGGCGAGGACGGCGAGCGAACACGTGCGACGAGCGGACATGCGACCTCCCGGGTCGATGCAGCTTGTGACTCGGCTCACGAGGCTATGCGCAATGCTTCGCCGGATCTACTACTGGGACGGAGGTTCGCCGTGCGACTCGCGGTCCGCCGCCGGCTGACCGGTGATCTGGGCTCCCTCGCGCGGTTCCTCGTTCCCCTCACGGGGCGCGTCGCCGGGGGCGTCGACCTCGCCGAAGCGGGCGAGGGCGAGAGCGCCGGCGACCGCGAGGAGGAAGCCGAGGACGGCGATCGGGACCATGCCGTGGCGGGTGGTGTCGCCCAGCAGCCAGACGCCCAGCACCGCCGGCACCGCGGTCTCGCCCAGCACCAGGCCGGCCGTGGCCACCGCCACCCGCCCGCCGACCAGTGACTGGGCGAGCAGGGCGAAGGCGACGGCCCCCGAGGCGATCAGCGCATAGGTGGCCGGCTCCCGCAGCAGCGGCAGCACCGTCCCGGACCAGAACGGCATGTGCAGCTCGGGCAGCAGACGCACCGACAGCGAGACGTCGCCGTAGCCGAGGCCGGCGATCGCGCCGAGCACCGCGGCCCGTCCGGCGCCCTTCAGCCCGCGGGCGGCGAGCAGCCCCAGCACGCCCAGCAGCGCGGCGACGCCGAGCCCGACCCAGTGCACGGCCGGGCCGGGGTGGCGGTGGCCCTCCTCGCCGGAGGTGATGCCGAGCAGCGCCAGCCCGGCGCAGACCGCGATGACGCCGCCCCACTCGGCGCGCCCGAGCCGCGACTTGAGCAGCACCGCCCCGGTGACGGCGGTGACCGCCAGGCTGCCCGCGACGGCGGCCTGCACCAGGTAGAGCGGCAGCATCCGGAGCGCCACCAGCTCGAAGACGAAGCCGAGGCCGTCCAGGGCGAGGCCGCCGATGAACGGTGCGGAGACCATCGCCCGGACGGCGCCGTTGGCGCGCACGCCGATCGCCTGGAGGACGGTCGCCACCCCGAAACAGGCCGCGGCGAGCAGCGCCGCGGTCAGTGCAAGTGCCATGCCGCCAACGGTAGCGGCCCGCCCGGCGGAGTCCCGCCGGGCCGGGCCGTCCTCAGCCGTCCTTGACGGCGAGCTCCTCGAAGATGGCTGTCAGGAACTCACGCGTCCAGGCGAGGAGTTCGCGGCCGGCCACCGGCTTCGCCCCGATCTGTTTGGCCGCCGGCCGCGGCACCAGCAGCTGGTGCGTCGCCCGCTTGATCACCGAGCGCGGGTAGAGCCGCTTCAGCCGCAGCTCCTGCGACTCCCGCAGCTCGGCCGGGCCGAAGCGCACATTGGGGCCCTGCAGCGTGACGTCGGTGATGCCGCAGCGCCGGGCGAGCATCCGCAGATCCGCCACCATCAGCAGGTTCTCCACCGGTTCGGGCAGCGGGCCGTAGCGGTCCGCCAGCTCGTCCCGCACCTGGGTGATCTGCTCGGGCGTGGAGATCGAGGCGATCGACCGGTAGGCCTGCAGCCGCAGCCGCTCGCCGGGCGCGTAGTCGTGCGGGACGTGCGCGTCCACCGGCAGCTCGATCTTCACCTCCAGCAGCTCCTCCTCGGCGGCCGCCGCATCGCCGCCCTTCGACAGGCCCTCGCGGAACTCGGCCACCGCCTCGCCGACCATCCGCATGTACAGGTCGAAGCCGACGCCGGCGATGTGCCCGGACTGCTCGCCGCCGAGCAGGTTGCCGGCGCCGCGGATCTCCAGGTCCTTCATCGCCACATACATGCCGGCGCCCATCTCGGTGTGCTGGGCGACGGTGGCGAGCCGCTCGTGCGCGGTCTCGGTGAGCGGCTTCTCCGGCGGGTAGAGGAAGTAGGCGTAGCCGCGCTCCCGGCCGCGGCCCACCCGGCCGCGCAGCTGGTGCAGCTGGGAGAGGCCGAAGGTGTCGCCGCGCTCCACGATCAGGGTGTTGGCGTTGGAGATGTCGATGCCCGACTCCACGATCGTGGTGGAGACCAGCACGTCGAACTCCTTCTCCCAGAAGTCGACGACCACCTTCTCCAGCGCGGTCTCCGACATCTGCCCGTGCGCGGTGGCGATCCGCGCCTCGGGGACCAGCTCGGCGAGGCGCTTGGCGGCCTTGTCGATCGACTCCACCCGGTTGTGGATGTAGAAGACCTGGCCCTCGCGCAGCAGTTCGCGGCGGATCGCGGCGGCGATCTGCTTCTCGTCGTAGGGGCCGACGAAGGTGAGCACCGGGTGGCGCTCCTCCGGCGGGGTGGTGATCGTCGACATCTCGCGGATGCCGGTGACCGCCATCTCCAGCGTCCGCGGGATCGGCGTCGCCGACATCGTCAGCACGTCGACGTTGGCGCGGAGCTTCTTCAGCTGCTCCTTGTGCTCCACGCCGAAGCGCTGCTCCTCGTCGACGATGACCAGGCCCAGCTCCTTGAACTTGGTCTCCGAGGAGAAGAGCCGGTGGGTGCCGATGACCAGGTCGACGGAGCCGTCCCGCAGCCCCTCCAGCACGGCCTTGGCCTCGGTGTCCGTCTGGAAGCGGGAGAGCGCCTTGATGACGACGGGGAAGTTGGCGTAGCGCTCGGAGAACGTCGAGAAGTGCTGCTGGACGAGGAGCGTGGTGGGCACCAGCACGGCCACCTGCTTGCCGTCCTGCACCGCCTTGAACGCCGCCCGCACGGCGATCTCGGTCTTGCCGTAGCCGACGTCGCCGCAGACCAGCCGGTCCATCGGGATCGGCTTCTCCATGTCGCCCTTCACCTCGGCGATGGTGGAGAGCTGGTCGGGCGTCTCCGCGTAGGGGAAGGCGTCCTCCAGCTCCCGCTGCCAGGGCGTGTCGGGGGCGAAGGGGTGGCCGGGCGCCGCCATCCGCGCCGAGTAGAGCTTGATCAGGTCGGCGGCGATCTCCTTGACGGCCTTCTTGGCGCGGGACTTGGTCTTCGTCCAGTCCGCGCCGCCCAGGCGGTGCAGCGACGGGGACTCGCCGCCCACGTACTTGGTGATCTGCTCCAGCTGGTCGGTGGGGACGAAGAGCCGGTCGCCGGGCTGGCCGCGCTTGGCCGGCGCGTACTCCAGCACCAGGTACTCGCGGGTGGCGCCCTGCACGGTGCGCTGCACCATCTCGATGTAGCGGCCGACGCCGTGCTGCTCGTGGACGACGTAGTCGCCGGGGTTGAGCGTCAGCGGGTCGACGGCGTTGCGGCGCCGGGACGGCATCCGGCGCATGTCCTTGGTGGAGGACTTCTGCCCGGCGAGGTCGGTCTCGGTGAGGACGGCGAGCTTCAGCTCCTCCGCGAGGAAGCCGTGGTCGATGCCGCCGGTGGCGACGAGGACGACGGACGGCTCGGGCGGCCCGGCGAGGTCGCCGGCCCGGCCGTCCGCGGAGGCGAGGCGGGCCGGCACGCCCTCCCCGCCGAGCACCTCCACGAGGCGGGAGGCGGGGCCGTGGCCCTCGGTGACGAAGACGCAGCGCCAGCCGTCCGCGAGGCGCTGCTTGGTGTCGGCGAGCGCGCGGGCGGTGTCGCCGCGGTAGGGGGAGGCCTCGTGGAGGCCCAGGGTGAGGGTGTCGGCACCGTTGTCGTCCTCGGCGGCCAGCTCCGCGTCCTGCACCAGCGGGCTGACGGACCACCAGGGCATGCCCAGCTCGGCGGCGTGCGCGCGGACCTCGGCGAGCGGCCAGAGGCTGGCGGCGCCCAGGTCGATGGGGCTCTCGCCGCCGCCGGCGGCCGCCGCCCAGGAGGCGTGCAGGAACTCGGCGGAGGTGGCGACGAGGTCGGCGGCGCGGGTGCGGATCCGCTCGGGGTCGCAGGAGACCACCAGGGCGCCGGCGGGGAGCACGTCGAGGAGCAGCTCCATCCGGTCGACGAGGACCGGGGAGAGCGACTCCATGCCGTCGACGCCGATCCCGTTGGCGATCTTGTCGAGCATCTCGCGGAGGTTGGGGTGCTCCTCGGCGAGCTCGGCGGCGCGGGCCCGCACCTGGTCGGTGAGGAGCAGCTCACGGCACGGCGGCGCCCAGAGCCCGTCCGCGGCGATCTCCAGGGAGCGCTGGTCGGCGACCTTGAAGTAGCGGATCTCCTCGACGGTGTCGCCCCAGAACTCCACCCGAAGGGGGTGCTCCTCGATGGGCGGGAAGACGTCCAGGATGCCGCCGCGGACGGCGAACTCGCCGCGCTTCTCGACGAGTTCCACCCGGGTGTAGGCGGCCGCGGCGAGCGCCTCGACGGTGTCGTCGAGAGCGACGTCCTGGCCGGCCTTGAGCGCCACCGGCTTCAGCTCGGCGAGGCCGGCGACCTGCGGCTGGAGCACTGAGCGGACGGGGGCGACGACCACCGAGACCGGCCCGCCATGCTCGGCGGGGTGCGAGAGCCGGCGGAGGACGGCGAGGCGGCGGCCGACGGTGTCGGAGCGCGGCGAGAGGCGCTCGTGCGGGAGCGTCTCCCAGGCCGGGTACTCCACGACGGTGTCGGGGGGCAGCAGCGAGGCGAGGGCGTCCACCAGGTCCTCCGCCTCGCGCCCGGTGGCGGTGACGGCCAGCACGGGGCGGCCCGAGCGGGCCGCGGCGGCGAGCGCGAAGGGGCGGGCGGCGGGCGGGCCGATGAGGTCCAGGTGCGGGCGGTCACCGCGGCCGGCGGCGGCGGTGGCCTCGGCGAGGGCGGGGTCCTCCGCGAGGACGTCGAGGAGACCGTTGAGGCTCATGGTCGGGTGCGGCACCTCTCGGTTTGGACGTGGGCGCGACGGGGCGACGCGGGCGCAACGCGGATCGCCCGGCACCTCGCGGAAGGGGGGTGTCGGGTGGGATCGCCGTCCCAGCGTACGCCGAGACGCCGCCCGCTGCGTCGCCGTCCCTCCGCCCCGGCACCCCACCCGGGGTCCGCGGGGTGACCGCACACCTGGTGACCCAGAGCCGGGTGGGGCGCCGGGCGAAGCCGCGGCGCTTCGCGCGCGGGCCCGGCGGCCGCCGACGGCGCTCGCGCCGCGCCCGCCCCGGGTGGGGTGCCGGGGCGGAGGGGCGGCGCGGACAGGGCACCGCGCCGGGCGGGCGGCCGCCGTCCCGGCTGCTACCCGCGGTACGCCCTGCGGGGGTCGATCGGAGCGTCGGTCTCGAAGACCATCGTCTTGTCCTCGGCCGGCACCTCGTCCTCGACCGGCGCCGCCGCCTCCGCCGCCGCCCCGGCGTCGGCCTCCGCCTCCATCGCCGCCGCCGCGGCACTCGCCGCGCCCGCCCCGGTCAGCGTCGCCAGCATCTGCTTGATGTGGTCCAGGTGCGAGTTGATCGCGTCGACCCGCCGCACATGCTCGCGCTGCGACCGCTCGCTCTGCGACCGGATCGAGGAGACCCGCTCCCGCGACTCCGCCCCCAGCCGCTCCGCCTCCGCCTCGGAGGACTCCTCCAGCTCGCGCGAGCGCTGCTCCGCCGCCGTCCGCTCCGCCTCGGCCCGCGCCAGGATCTCCTCCGCGCGCCGCGTCAGCCCCTCGATGCGGGCGTCCAGTTCCTCCGCCTTGCGCCGCGCCGCGGTGTCCTGCTCCTCGGAGCGCCGCTTCAGGCCCTCCTCGAACTCCGCGACCGTCCGCGCCGTCTCCTCGCGCGCCGAGCGGTACGCCGCCGCGGACTCGTCGCGCAGCCGCGACGCCTCCGCGGTGGCCTCGTCGGTGAGCCCGCCGGCCTCCCGGCGGGCCAGCTCGACGACGCCCTCGCCGCGCTCGTCGGCCGCGGCGCGGTACGCGTCCGCCTCCTCGCGGGCGCGGTTCAGCGCGGCCTCGCCCTCGTCGCGCGCGGTCGCGTCGTCGCGCTCGGCGGCCGCCTCGGCCTCCTGCCGCAGCGCGGTGGCCTGCTCCTCGACGAGGCCCAGGATCCGCTGCGCGCGGCTGCCCAGGGCGTCGTACTCGGGGACGATCTCCTCGTTGTGGCGCCGGAGCGCGGCGAGCCGCTCCTCCGCCTGCGCTATCCGCTTCTCCAACTCCGAGACCCGCTGCCAGCGGCCGTCCCGGTCGGCGGACAGCCGCGCGAGGTACTCGTCGACCTGCTCGCGGTGGTAGCCGCCGCGCTTCTCGACACGCAGACCGTGCGGTGAAGCGGCGTCGCTCATGTCTTCCCTGCCTTTTGCCGGTGCCGTTGCCTGCCGTCCTGCCCCCAGTCTCGCAGCGCTCCGGGGTAATGCGCAGGCCGGTGACGAGTCGGTCACCGATCGTGATGCTGCGTCACCGGTCGGCGACGCAGGGCGAGTCGGGGGGACCCGCCCTGCCGTACACCCGTGCCCCTCAGAGCAACCCGTCCCACATCTGTTCCACCAGCACCGCCCACCAGGTGTCCGGCGCCGACATCGCCTGCGGGTCGGCCGCCACGAGGCGGGCCTGCAGATCCGTCGTCCAGCGTCCGGCCTCGTAGGGGTTGAGGCCCAGCCGCAGGGGCCACATCTCGCCGAGGATCGCCAGGCAGCGCGCGAACTCCACGATGCCGCTGTTGACGAAGCGCGGCGCGTCCTGCTCGGGACCGCCCTGCATGTCGACGGCGACGATGTGCGCCGTGCCGTACTCGACGCACAGCTGGCGGCCCCAGTCGTTGCCGAGCACCAGGTAGGTGGCGGCGTTCGGGCCGGCCTGCACGCCCTGCTCCTGGGCGAGCTCGCCGAGGGTCGGCACCGGGCGGCCCGGCTGCGCCTGCGGCCAGAAGAACGGCGCGAACTCGGCGGGCAGGCCCACCCAGACGAGCACATGGGCGACCACCTCGGGCACGCCCTGCCGCGCCACGGCCCGCTGCTCCCAGCGGTGCACCCGCTGCGGGCCGAACGCGGCCTGAAGCTGCTGGGTGAGCACCTCGGGCGGCGGCAGCTGCTCCTTCTGCACCGAGCCCGGCGCGGGCAGCGGCACCCGGACGGCGGCCGGGCGCTGCGGCGCCTCGGCGTGGGTGGCCAGCTCGCCGTGGTGCTCCTGCAGATGCTGGACGCCCTGCTGGCGGGAGGCGTGGTCGCGGCCGTACGGGGCGGTGTGGCTGACCCGCACGTTGGGCCAGGTCTCCCGCACCATCCGGCTGCAGTAGCCGCCGGGCAGCGAGCAGCACTCCAACTCGGTGTGCAGCTCCAGCACCTGGTGCGGCTGCACGTTCTGCTGCCGCAGCTCGTGCAGGATGCGCCACTCCGGGTGCGGCTTGCCCAGCTCGCTGCGGTGGATGATCTGCTGCTCGCTGCCGTCCTGCGCCCGGTAGCGGAGCACTGCGAGGTAGCCGGGGCCGACGGCGGGCGTGCCGGGCGGCATCGCGGGCAGCGGCGCCGCCGGGGGCTCCTCGACGCGCGGCTCCAGCGTGGTGCGCGGCAGCGGCGGCGCGGCGGACGTCCCCGTCGGCTCGGGCGCCGGGCCGGGCGCCGGGCCGGGCGCCGGCGGGGCCGGCGAGAGGCTCGGCGCGGGGCCGGGCGGGGGCGCGAGCACGGTGGCCGGCGGCGCGGGCGGCGGCTCGGGGCCGTCGTCCGGCAGCGGGCTGGCGAACATGGTGGGGAGCTGCTGCGGGCCCTCCTCCTCGTCCTCCTGCGGGGCGGCGGGCGGCGGGGTGAGGCCGGGCATGCTGTCCGGGCGCATCAGCTCGGTGGCCGCCTCGGAGGACGGCGGGCGTCTTCCGCCGCCGACCGGGCCGGGCGGGGGCGGCGGCACGGGCGCGCCGGACGCCTGCTCGGGCGGGGCGAAGGAGCGCGAGGACGACTCCTCGGGCGCCGGCTGCCCGGCGGGCTTGGCGAACGACAGGCCGCCGGATGAGGCACCGCCCAGCGAGTCCCCGCCCTGCGAGGCGAACGGCGGCGGAGGCGGCGGCGTCGGACGCGCCCCCTCCTCACCCGCCGGCTTGGCGAACGACAGCCCCGAGGCGCCTCCGTCCAGCGACGGAGCCGGACCCGGCGCCGGCAGCGGCGGCGGCACCGCACCGGACTCCCCCGCCGGCTTGGCGAACGACAGCCCCGACGAGCTGTCACCGCCCAGCGGCTCGGGCTCCCCGGTCGGCTTGGCGAACGACAGGCCGCCGGACGAGGCACCGCCCAGCGAGTCCCCGCCCTGCGAGGCGAACGGCGGCGGAGGCGGCGGCGTCGGACGCGCCCCCTCCTCACCCGCCGGCTTGGCGAACGACAGCCCGGAGGCGCCCCCGTCCAGCGACGGAGCCGGACCCGGCGCCGGCAGCGGCGGCGGCACCGCACCGGAGGCCTCCCCCGCCGGCTTGGCGAACGACAGCCCCGACGAGCCCGTGCCGAAGGACTCCTCGGCGGCCGGCGCGAACGGCGCGGGCGCCGGGGGCGGCGGCATCGGCAGCGAGCCCTCCGGCTCCGGGGCCGCGGGCGACGGCTTGGCGAACGACAGCCCGGACGACCCGCCGAACGACGGCTCCGGCTCGAACGCCGGGGCGGGCCCGGGCTCGGGCGCCGGCGGCATCACGGGCGGCGGCACGGGGGGCGACATCGGTGCCGACATCGGTGCCGGAGTCGGCGGGACCGGCGACGGCGCGGGCTGGGGCCCGCCCAGCTCCGGCGGCCGGATCAGGAACGAGGTGGCCTCCGCGGTCGAGCGCGCCGACTCCGGGGCGACCGGCTCCGGCGGCGCCTCACGGTGGCCGTAGGACTCCTCCCAGCGGCGGATCACCTCGTCGACCGGCAGCCCCGGCCACAGCGTGGCCTCGCCGCTCGAGCGGTCGACGACCATCCGCATCCGGGCGCCCTCCGCCTCGGAGCCGCCGCCGGGGGTCTCGCCCCAGGCCACGAAGCCGCCGGAGAACTCCTGCAGGCGGACCGTCCGCTTGAGATAGGACGGCACCTCGCCGTTGATCCACGTCTCGGCGCGCTCCCGCGCCGTTGCCAGGTCGGCCACTTCAGCGCACCTCCACCGGGACGGCGCGGGCGAATCCGCCGTCCACCATCAGCTTGGCCACGGTCTCCAGCTCCGGGGGACGGCCCGCCAGCCGGGTCAGGAAATCGTCGAAGTCGTCGCCGCACGGCAGCAGCAGCTCGCGCACCCGCTGCTCGACGGGGTAGCCGTCGTAGTCCCGGGCGTCGTCCCAGGGCGAGAACCACACCGAACCGGCGCCCTCGCCCTTGACCTTGAGCGCCAGCAGGCCGCCCTGCACATAGGCGATGCCCAGGTAGTCCTTGGTGAGGAACTCGCGCAGGCACTTGTTGACGTAGTGCAGGTCGTCGAGCGAGTGCTGCCCGCGGAGGGTGAGGAACGGCTGGTCGACGAGGATCCCGTGGGCGGGGTCCAGGGCGGTGCCGACCGGCGTGCAGCCCCCGGCGACCTTCAGAAACGCCCGGTAGGGGCCGGGCAGTTGGTAGCCCAGCGACTCCTCCAGGGAGCGCACCTGCTGCTCGCTGACCGGCTGCGGGCCCTCCGGCAGCCGCAGGTGCGCGGGGCGCGGGTCCTGCAGCGGGCGGGTGCCGCGCTTGCCCTGGTCGGCCGCGCTGGTGGCGACGCCGCCGTGGTGGCGCAGCAGCGCCTTGACGGGCGTCGGCACCAGCTCCAGGCGCCGGCTGCCGGGGACGTGGTGCCACGTCCAGCCGATCGGCGTCGCGACCGGGCAGTCCAGGCCCTCCCACAGCTTGTGGCCGGACGCGGCGAGCACGGCGTTGGCCGACACGTAGTCGGTGAGCCGCAGCTCGTCCACGCCGAAGCCCTGCGGCGGGTCGTCGATCTCGGCCGCCGCGCGGGCGTACGGCGAGAAGTTCGGAAAACCCCGGTCGTCGATCCGCACGCCGTCCGGGAATTGGGCGTGGCGGACCGGGTCGGGGAAGTGCACGACCTGTCCCGCATACGCGAGATTGGGCGCCGTCACGGCTCCGGGCCGGCCTGGCGTCATCACTGCCCCCATGCTGCTCTGTCCCTGAACACCTGTCATCGTCACTGGTTGTTGCCCCAGCCTAGGACGTCCCGAACGACTTGTGACATGGGGCTCCGCGATGTGGATCCCCGCATGCGGAATCGCGCCCCCGCCCAAACCCGGGCGAGGGGCGCGATTCACGGACGAGACCGGCGGGCCGGCCACGTCGCTCTCCCCTCCGAATCCCTCGGCTGTGCTGACGCCGTCGCGCCCGCCGATGGTTCCGTCCCGGACGCGTCAACTTCTGAAGGTGCTCTGGATTCGGGCCGCAGGGGTGCGGCGGCGCGCGCGGGCCGCCGGCGCGGGCCGGGCCCGCTCAGCCGCGGGCCGCGTCCGCCAGTGCCGCCACCACGCGCCGCTGCACCGCCGCGCCCATGCCGTGGAAGAGCGGCAGCACCAGCGACCCGTCGGCGAGCCGCTCGGTCGCCGGGAGGCCGGCCCCGCGCACGCCCGTCCCCCGGTAGGCCGGCTCGGTGTGGATCGCGCTGATGCCGCGCCGCGCCGCCACGCCGGCCGCCGCCATCCGGCCCAGCACCGCGTCCCGCCGGGCGCGCCCGAAGCCGTCCGGCCCCAGCACCCAGCAGGACTGGTAGTTGCCCTCGCCGAACGCCGGATCGCCCACCATCCGCCAGCCCGGCAGCGCCTCGGCGAGCAGCAGCCGGTACGCCTCGGCCAGCCGCCGCCGCTCGGCGACCGCCGCCCGCAGCCGGCCCAGCTGCACCAGCCCGACGGCCGCCTGGATGTCCGTCATCCGGTAGTTGAAGCCCACCTCGTCGTAGCTCTCCACCACCGCCCGGCCCTCGCCCGAGGCCCGGAACCGGGCCAGCGCGCCGGCGCTGACGCCGTGCTCGCGCAGCCGCCGCAGCCGCTCCGCGACGGCCCCGTCCGCGCAGAGCACCATGCCGCCCTCGCCGGTGGTGAGCAGCTTGCGCGGATGGAAGGAGAACGCCGCCAACTCCGCGCCCGCGCCCACCGGACACCCGCGCAGCAGGGATCCGGCCGCGCACGCCGCGTCCTCCACCACCGCCACCCCGCGCGGATCGCACAGCGCCCTCATGGCGTCCAGATCGGCGGGGACGCCGGCCTGGTCGACCAGGACCACCGCGCGCGTCCGCGGCCCGAGCAGCGGGGCGACGGCGGCCGGCGCCAGATTGCCCGTCGCCTCCTCCACATCGGCGAAGACCACCTCGGCGCCCGCGTGCCGGACGGCGTTGGCGGTCGCCACATAGGAGAAGGACGGCACCACCACCTCGTCGCCCGGCCCCACCCCGGCACCCAGCAGCGCCAGATGGAGCGCCGTCGTCCCCGAGGAGACGGCCACCCCGTGCGGCGCGCCGACCGCGGCGGCGAAGCACCGCTCGAACTCGGCCACCCGCGGGCCCTGCGCCACCCAGCCGGAGCGCACCGCCTCCGCGGCGGCCTGCGCCTCCTCCTCGCCCAGCCACGGCACCATCAGCGGCACCGGCGGCTCGGCGGGCCGCCCCGCCCCGTCCGGGGCCGCCTCCGGCGCCCTGCTCGTCGCTCCGTCGGTCGCCTCGTCCACTGCCCCGGCCGCAACGGCCTCCTGCAGCTCCGTCATGACCGTGCACCCTTCGTCGCCGACCGCCACCAGGCGACCAGCCCGCGCAGCCCCTCGTCCAACCCGATCTCCGGCTTCCAGCCCAACGCGGCGCGCGCCAGGGCGGTGTCGGCCCGCCGGCGCGGCACCCCGCCGCCCGCGCCGCGCGCCGGGCCGTGCTCCACCCCGATGCCCTCCGCCCCCATCGCCGCCGCCAGCCGCCCGGCCAGCTCGCGCAGCGGGACCTCCGCGCCCGCGCCGACGTTGAACGCCCGGGGCGCGCCCGGCCCCAACTCCGCCTTCGCCGCGGCGAGGTTGGCGCGGGCCACGTCCGCGACATGCACCAGGTCGAGTGTCTGGGCGCCGCCGCCGAGCAGCAGCGGCGGCCGGCCCGCCGCGATCCGCTCCATCCAGCGGACCAGCACCTCGGTGTAGCGGCCGTGGACGTCCATCCGCGGCCCGTAGACGTTGAAGTAGCGCAGGCAGACGGCGTCCAGCCCGCGGGTGGCCGCCAGGCTGCGCAGCATCCCCTCGCCGAAGGCCTTCGCCGAGCCGTAGAGGGTGTCGTCCGCCCAGGGGTGGTGGCTCTCCGGCGTGGGGAACTCCTCGGCCGCCCCGTACACCGATGCGGAGGAGGAGAAGACCAGCCGGCCCGCCCCGGCCTCCGCCGCCGCCTCGGCCACCTCGAACGTGCCGTCGACCAGCACGCCGAGCGCGAGCCGCGGCTCGGCGGCGCACCGGGTGATGCGCAGCGCGGCGAGGTGGAAGACGGCGTCGGTGCCGGGCATCAGCCGGTCGACCAGCGCGCGGTCGCGCACATCGCCCTCGACGACGCGCAGGCCGCGGCGGCCGGCGGGCTCGAGGTTGGCGCGGCGGCCGCGGCTGAAGTCGTCCAGCACGGTGACGCGGGCCGCGCCGGCCCGCAGCAGGCCGTCCACCACCGCGGAACCGATGGTGCCCGCGCCGCCCGTGACCAGGCAGCGGGCCCCCGCGAGCGAGACAGCGCCCACCGTCGCCCCTTCCCCGCGCCTCCCCCTGACGCCTCGTAGCCGTGCGACCACGCTAGCCCGCACACCCGCGCGAGGTGGCGGCTATTTAAGAAATACCCGGGCCTGCCAAGGGGGTTGCGAGAGGTATCGTCACTGGGCGAGGACCAGCGAGGACGGCGGTCCGGGGAGGACGCACACCCGTGAGCACCAGCACGACCGAGGGGGCGGCGGCGGGCCCGCTACTGGTGAGACCCAGGGAGAGCCTGCTGCCGACGGTGGCCGCGGCGCTGTCGGTCAAGGGCAGCACCCGCACGGCCGCCTCCGGCAAGGAGAGCGAGCCTCCCACGCTGCACCCGGTCATCGCCGAGTTCCTGGACGCCCTGCCGGTGCGGGCGCGGGAGCGCTGGGTGGGCCGCTGCCCGGAGGCGGTGCTGCTCTCCCGGCACCTCGCCGAGGCGGAGGCCGGCCGCGGACGGCGCGCGGCGCGCAAGCCGTTCACCGACCAGGACGCCCGGAAGGCGCTGAAGGGCGCCAAGCTGACGCTGCGGCGGATACGCGAGACCGGCGACCCCGACCACGGCACGTACCAGGCGCCGTGCCGGTCGTGCGCGGCGCTGCTGGAACATCTCGGGGTCAGAACGGTCGAATCCTGATCAATTCCCTGAAACCGGGGAGAAACCCCGATCAATTCCGGGATCCGATGATCATGGCCGACTTCGGTCCATTACGGTTCTCGGGTGGCATCGACAGAGATTCCCGGCGAGGTCGAGCAGCTCCTCCGGGCCACCGGCTGGCTTCCCGGGCAGTGGAACATGAAGCAGGCCGAGGCATGGGCGGACCGCCTCACGGCGCACAGCGGAGAGGACGGGCACCGGCACAGCATCTTCCCGGCCGCGGTCGAGGCGTGGGCCGAGTGGGGCGGGCTGGCCCTGCGGCTGGACGGGCCGGGGGTGGAGGTGGCCCGCACGGGCTTCCGGATCGACCCGCTGGCCGGCCTCCATCTGCCGCGCACTTTCACGGACTTCGGACGCTCGCTCGGCTCGCGGGTCGCGCCGCTCGGCGAGGAGGAGGGCGGGCAGGCGGTGCTCGCCATCGACGAGTCCGGCCGCGTGCACAGCCTGGACCACACCGGCGAGTGGCTGCTGGGCGAGACCACGGCCGAGGCCGTCACGACCCTCGTCCTGGGCCGCAGACCGCTGCGCCTGCTGTTCGCCTAGCGCCGACCGCGACCCGCGGCCGGGGCCGTCACAGCGCCGCGTGCACCCGGAAGCCGCTCTCCTCGGTCGCCCCGGCCGCGAAGCGCCCGCCGAGCGCCTCCACGCGCTCCCGCATCCCCCGCAGCCCGTTCCCCCCGCTCGGCAGCAGCGCGCCCCCCGCCCCCGGCGGGCAGGCGTTCACCACCGTCACCGCGACCCCGTCCCCGTACGCGACGGCGACGTGCACCGCCGCCCCCACCGCATGCTTGTGCACATTGGTCAGCGCCTCCTGCACCACCCGGTACGCCGCCCCCTCGACGTCACCCGGCATCCGCCGCGGCTCCCCGCGCACCTCCAGCACCACGTCCATCCCCGCCGCCCGCGACTCCGCGACCAGCGCCTCCACGTCCGCCAGCACCGGCGCCGCCGCGGCCCCGTCCGACCGCAGCACCCCCAGGATCTGCCGCAGCTCGTCCAGCGCCTGCCGCCCGATCTCGCCCATCAGGTTGGCGCTCTCCACGGCCCGTCCGGCGTCCCGCGGCGCCACCGCCTCGATCGCCCGCGCATGCACCACCATCAGCGACACCCGGTGCGCCACCACGTCATGCATCTCCCGGGCGATGCGCGCCCGCTCCTCCGTCCGGGCCCGCTCGGCCAGCAGCCGCTGCTGCGCCTCCAGCGCCCGCGCCCGCTCCTGGAGACCGGCCACCAGCCGGCGCCGGGCACCCGAGTAGAGGCCCAGCAGCACCGGGGTGACGATCCCGCCGACCGTCATCAGGAGGCCGATCACGGTCCACTGCCAGAGCGGCAGATGCGCCGCCGCCCCGCCGCGCTGCCTAAGGTCGACGGTGAAGACCACCACCAGCGCCGCCGCCAGCGCGATCCCGCCCACGCCCAGCACCATCCGCCGGTCGCGGCAGTACACGCCCAGCGAGTACAGCGCCACGATCCCCAGCAGATAGCCGGACGACGTCGGCGAGGTCGCCGCCGAGAGCAGCACCAGCTGCACCGGCCAGCGCCGCCGCACCAGCAGCGAGGCGCCCAGGAGGAACCCCAGCACGGTCGACACCCACACGGGCACGCCGAACCGCTGCGCGAACATCGGCAGCTCGGCCGCGAACTCCACCCCGGACAGCAGCGCCAGCACCGCGTCCAGCACCAGGCTGCGCCGGTGCTCCCACCCCATGGCTCTGCGGAGTTCCGCCCCGCGAGCCGCCACGCCTGCCGCCTCCATGCCGGTCACCCTACGTGATCACTTTCCGCGCCTGCGGTCCGCACGGTGAACGCTCCATCGACACAATGGGTAAACCTAATAAGGTATGCATGCGTGGACAGCGCGGTCCGCACACCCTGAGAGAGCCGCACTCTAAGGAACCAGGAATTCGATGACCGCTCCGGACGCTCCGTCCCCTGCCCCGTCCCCCGCTTCCGCCACGCCGGACGAGGCCACCCTGCGCGCCAATGCCGCACTCCGCGCCGACATCCGCCGGCTCGGCGATCTCCTGGGCGAGACCCTCGTCCGCCAGGAGGGCGCCGAGCTGCTGGATCTGGTGGAGCGCGTGCGCGCCCTCACCCGATCGGACGGCGAGGCCGCAGCCCGTCACCTGGCCACCGTCGAACCCGCCACCGCCGCCAAGCTGGTCCGGGCCTTCTCGACGTACTTCCACCTCGCGAACGTCACCGAGCAGGTGCACCGCGGCCGCGAGCTGCGCGCCCGCAGCGCCGCGGAGGGCAGCATCCTCTCCCGCACCGCCGAGCGGCTGAAGGACGCCGATCCGGAGCGGCTGCGCCTGGTCGCCGCCAACCTCGAGGTGCGCCCGGTCTTCACCGCGCACCCCACCGAGGCCGCCCGCCGCAGCGTGCTGACCAAGCAGCGCAAGCTCGCCGAGCTGCTCGACGCCGACCCGGCGGGCATCGACCGCCACCATGTGGGCCGCCGCCTCGCCGAGATCATCGACCTGCTCTGGCAGACCGACGAGCTGCGCGGCAACCGCCCCGAGCCCGCCGACGAGGCCCGCAACGCCGTCTACTACCTGGACGAGCTGCACGCCGAGGCCGCCGGCGACGTCCTGGAGGAGCTGGCCGCCCAGCTCGCCAAGATCGGCATCGAGATGCCGGCCACCGCCCGCCCGCTGACCTTCGGCACCTGGATCGGCGGCGACCGCGACGGCAACCCGAACGTCACCCCCGAGGTGACCCGGCAGGTGCTCAACCTCCAGCACGAGCACGGCATCAACGACGCGCTCGCCATGGTGGACGAGCTGCGCTCCTCGCTGTCGTCCTCGCTGCGCAACGCCGAGGCCAACCAGGAGCTGCTGGACTCGCTCCGCGCCGACCTGGAGGCGCTGCCGGAGATCCCGGCCCGCTACCGCCGGATCAACGCGGAGGAGCCCTACCGGCTCAAGGCCACCGCGATCCGCCACAAGCTGCTCAACACCCGCAAGCGCCTCATCTCCGGCACGCCCCACCAGGCCGGCCGCGACTACCTGGGATCCGCCGATCTGATCAAGGATCTGACGGTGATGCAGGACTCGCTGCGCGCCCACCGCGGCGAGCTGATCGCCGACGGCCGGCTCGGCCGGGTGGTGCGCACGCTGGCCGCCTTCGGCATCCAGCTGGCCACCATGGACGTCCGCGAGCACGCCGACGCCCACCACCACGCCCTCGGCCAGCTCTTCGACCGGCTCGGCGAGGAGTCCTGGCGCTACACCGACATGCCCCGCGAGGAGCGGCAGGCGCTGCTGGCCAAGGAGATGCGCTCCCGCCGCCCGCTGTCGCCGACCCCGGCCCCGCTGGACCCGGCCGGCGCCAAGACCCTGGGCGTCTTCCACACCATGCGCGAGGCGCTGGAGACCTTCGGCGACGAGATCATCGAGTCGTACATCATCTCGATGTGCCGGGCCGCGGACGACGTCTTCGCCGCCGTGGTGCTGGCCCGCGAGGCCGGCCTGATCGACCTGCACTCCGGCACCGCCCGGATCGGCATCGTGCCGCTGCTGGAGACGACGGACGAGCTGCGCTCCGCCGACGCGATCCTCGACGACATGCTCTCCGACCCGTCCTACCGTCGGCTGGTGGCGCTGCGCGGCGACCTCCAGGAGGTCATGCTCGCCTACTCGGACTCCTCCAAGGACGGCGGCATCACCACCTCCCAGTGGGAGCTGCACCGCGCCCAGCGGCGGCTGCGCGACGTGGCGCACCGGCACGGCGTCAAGCTGCGCCTCTTCCACGGCCGCGGCGGCACGGTCGCCCGCGGCGGCGGCCCGACCTACGACGCGATCCTGGCGCAGCCGTACGGCACGCTGGAGGGCTCGATCAAGGTCACCGAGCAGGGCGAGGTCATCTCCGACAAGTACCTGGTGCCGTCGCTGGCCCGGGAGAACCTGGAGCTGACGGTCTCCGCCACGCTGGAGGCGTCGCTGCTGACCAAGCCGCGGCAGTCCGAGGAGGCACTGGCGCGCTGGGACGCGTGCATGGACCTGGTCTCGGACGCGTCCTTCACGGCGTACAAGAAGCTGGTGGACGACCCCGACCTGCCGCCGTACTTCTTCGCCTCCACGCCGGTCGACCAGCTCTCCAACCTGCACCTGGGCTCGCGCCCGTCGCGCCGGCCCGACTCCGGCGCGGGCCTGTCGGGGCTGCGGGCCATCCCGTGGGTCTTCGGCTGGACGCAGTCCCGCCAGATCGTCCCCGGCTGGTTCGGCGTCGGCGCGGGCCTGGCGGCGGCGCGCGAGGCCGGGCTGAGCGACGTGCTGGAGGAGATGTACGGGCACTGGCACTTCTTCCGCAACTTCCTCTCCAACGTCGCGATGACGATGGCCAAGACGGACCTGCGGATCGCCGGGCAGTACGTGGAGACGCTCGTGCCGGAGGAGCTGCGGCACGTCTTCGCGGACATCGAGGCGGAGCACGCGCGCACCATGAAGGAGCTGCTGGCGCTGACGGGCGAGCAGGAGCTGCTCGACAACGACCCGGTGCTGCAGCAGACCCTGCGGGTGCGGGACGCCTACCTCGACCCGATCTCCTATGCGCAGGTCGCGCTGCTGAGGCGGCAGCGGGACGCGGCGGAGGCGGGCGAAGACATGGAGAGCCCGGAGAACGAGCAGATCGCGCGGGCGCTGCTGCTCACCGTCAACGGCATCGCCGCTGGCCTCCGCAACACCGGCTGACGCCGGCGGGAACGCGCCGCGGGGTGCGGGGTTTGCTGCCGGGTGAACGGTCCGCTGTTCTCACTCGCGCAGTTCCCCGCGCCCCCAACCGCGGCTCCGCCGCGGCGGGACGCGGCCGGGCGGTTCGCGCGGGCCCGGCCCCGCGGGGCGGGTGGGGTGCCGGGGCGGAGGGGCGGCGGACGGTGAGCGGCTAGTTGTCGAAGGGCGCCACGAGCGTCCGGAGCAAGCCGGCGAGCGCCTTCCGCTGAGTGGACGTCAACTCACCGAGGATCTCGCGTTCGTGGTCGAGCAGCTCCGACAGCGCCTCGTCCGCCCGGTCCCGCCCCACCGTCGTCAGACGGACCAGCACGCCGCGGCGATCCGCGGGATCCGGCTGGCGCTCCACGAAGCCCTTCGCCGCCAGCCGGTCGATGCGATTGGTCATCGTCCCGGACGTCACCAGAGTCTGCGTCAGCAACTGCCCCGGCGAGAGCTGGTACGGCTCCCCCGCGCGCCGCAGCGCGGTCAGCACGTCGAACTCCCAGGACTCCAGCCCCTGCTCCGCGAACGCGGCCCGGCGGGCGCGGTCGAGGTGGCGTGCCAGCCGGCTGACCCGGCTCAGCACCTCCAGCGGGGCGACGTCCAGGTCCGGCCGCTCCCGCCGCCACGCTGCGACCAGTCGATCGACCTCATCCTCCATGCGATCAGTGTAGACGTTCTGTCGACATAAAGTCTCTTGACATCAAGAGAGTTTCGCGGGAAGGTCGTCACGTCGTCAGCACACGGCGTGAGGAGCCACCATGCGCGCTCAATGGGACCCCCAGCAATACCTTCGTCACGCGGACCACCGCGCCCGGCCCTTCCACGACCTGCTCGCCCGCGTCCCCGAGCCCCCGGACCTCGCTCCGCCGTCGTCGGGTCTCCGCCACCGCATCACCGACCTCGGCTGCGGCACCGCCGACACCACCACCGTCCACCTGCTGGAGCGCTGGCCCGACGCGCTCGTCACCGGCGTCGACTCCTCGGACGAGATGCTCCGCCGCGCCGCCGGCGTCGCCGGGCCCGTCCACGGGCGCGGCAAGGGCCGGCGCGGCCGGCTCGACCTGGAGCTGGCGGACATCGTCGAGTGGCAGCCCGCCCACCACCAGCAGCTGATCATCTCCAACGCCGCGCTGCACTGGCTCCCCGACCACGCCGAGCACTTCCCCCGGTGGGTCGACCGGCTCACCCCCGGCGGCACGCTCGCCTTCCAGGTGCCGGCGAACTACGACAGCCCGCAGCGCCTGCTGCTCGCCGAGACCATCGACCAGCCGCGCTGGCGCGAGAAGCTCGCCGGGCTCGGGGAGTTCAACCGGGAGGTCCTCGCCCCCGCCGAGTACCTGCACCGGCTGATGGCGCTGGGCTGCGAGGTGGACGCCTGGGAGACCGTCTACCAGCACGTCCTCACCGGCGAGGACGCCGTCCTGGACTGGGTGCGCGGCACCGCGCTGCGGCCCGTGCTGAGCGCCCTGCACGACGACGCGGACCGCACCGCCTTCCTCGCGGAGTACGGCGCCCGGCTGCGCCCGGCCTTCCCGTCCGTCGACGGCCGGACGGTGCTGCCGTTCCGCCGCGTCTTCGTCGTCGCCACCAAGAGCGCCACCGCGAACACCACAGCGAGCTCCGCCAAGGAGGGCTGACGCATGATCAGCGCGCTCGACCACACCCAGCTCGCCGCCCCGCCCGGCAGCGAGGACGCGCTGCGCGGCTACTACCGCGACGCTCTGGGCATGACCGAACTGGTCAAGCCGCCGGTGCTGGCCGCCCGCGGCGGCTGCTGGTTCGGCGCCGGCAGCTGCGTGCTCCACCTCGGCATCGAGCAGGACTTCCGGGCCGCCCGCAAGGCGCACCCGGGCATCCGAGTCACCGGCATCGAAGCCTTCGCGGCGCGGCTGGCCGAGCACGGCGCCGACGTCGAGTGGGACGACAACCTCCCGGGCCACCGCCGCTTCTACAGCTACGACCCGGTCGGCAACCGCCTGGAGTTCCTGGAGCCGACCGGCGGCTAGGAGGACGCGACCGCCCGCTTGGCGTCGATGCGCTCGGCGCTCGGCCAGCGGACGTCGTGCACCCAGCCCCAGCGCTCGAACCAGCTGATCACCCGCGCCGAGGAGTCGATCTGCCCCTTCAGCACGCCGTGCCGGGCGCAGGTCGGGTCCGCGTGGTGCAGGTTGTGCCAGGACTCGCCGCAGGAGAGCACCGCCAGCCACCAGACGTTCCCCGACCTGTCGCGCGACTTGAACGGCCGGCGGCCCACCGCGTGGCAGATGGAGTTGATCGCCCAGGTGGTGTGGTGCAGCAGCGAGACGCGCACCAGCGAGGCCCAGAAGAACGCCGAGAGCGCGCCCCACCAGGACCACGTCACCAGGCCGGCGATCAGCGGCGGCAGCAGCAGGGAGACGCCGACCCAGAGCAGGAACTGACGGGACACCAGGCGCAGCGCCTTGTCCTTGATCAGGTCGGGGGCGTACTTGCGCTGGTCGGTGCGCTCCTTGTCGAGCATCCAGCCCATGTGCGCCCACCACAGGCCCTTGATCAGGGCCGGCAGCGTCTCGCCGTAGCGCCACGGGGAGTGCGGGTCTCCGTCGCGGTCGGAGAACTTGTGGTGCTTGCGGTGGTCGGCGACCCAGCGGATCACCGGCCCCTCCAGGGCCAGCGAGCCGGCGATCGCCATCGCCACCCGCAGCGCCCGCTTCGCCTTGAACGCCCCGTGGGTGAAGTGGCGGTGGAACCCGATGGTGATGCCGTGGCAGCCGATGAAGTAGAAGGCGATGCCGAGGACCAGATCCAGCCAGCTCAGCCCCCACCCCCAGGCGATCGGGATCGCCGCCAGCAGGGCGACGAAGGGGGTGAAGATGAACGCGCCGAGCGTGACCCGCTGCAGGACCGATCGGGTGTCGGACGCAAGCGTGCCGAGCTTGGTGTCGTCGGCGCCGCCCTCACCGTCGCCGGGCGTCATGCTGGGGAGCACGTCGGTCGGAGCAGACATGGGCGTCCTTCGCGGTAGAGGAACCGAGGCTACGAATCCATAACGCTCGGCGCGGCCAGTATGGCAGCCGCCCCCGGTGATCTGGGAAGAGGCCGGGCCGTCCTGTGACGTCAGTAGCCGCAGGTGACACCTGTGGCGTCCCGGATCCACTCGAACGAGGGAGAACCGCACAATTCCCGCCGACCGCCCTTGACTTGCCCGAGGCTCACCCCATGCCACACACAGACGAAATCCGCGAGGAGGTTCGCCGCCTCCGGCGCGCGGGCCTCAGCGGCCAGGGCATCGCGGCCGCGACGGGGGTGCCGCTGTCGACGGTCCGCGACTGGTGCAGGGGCATCCCCGCGCCGGGGTGGACACGGCGGCCCAACGCCAAGGACGAGGTGCGGGAGCGGGCGAGGGAGCTGCGCCTCGCGGGGAGGACGTATCCGCAGATCGCGGCGGAACTGGGAGTGTCGAAGAGCTCGGTCTCCCTGTGGGTCCGGGATCTGCCGCACCCGACGGTGACGCCGGAGGGCCTGGAGCAGCGGCGGCAGGCGATCCAGGCCAACTGGGACGAGGTCAACCGCATCCGCGACATCGAGCGGCAGCGGGTGAAGCGCGAGGCCGCGAGCGAGGTGGGCGCGCTGACAGATCGTGAGCTGATGCTGATCGGCGCGGCGCTCTACTGGGCGGAGGGCGCGAAGGACAAGCCGTACCGGCGGTTCGAGAGACTGGTGTTCATCAACAGCGACCCCGACGTCATCGATGTGCACCTGCGATGGCTGGAGCTGATGGGTGTCGCCAGGGAGGACCGCAGGTTCCGGGTCTCGATCCACGAGCGCGCCGACGTGGCGGGGGCCGAGCGGTTCTGGGCCGAGCGGGTCGGGGTTCGCGTCGAGGACCTCAACAAGACCAATCTCAAGAAGCACAACCCGACGACGGCCCGCAAGAACACCGGCGAGCACTACCGAGGCTGCCTGACGGTCTCGGTTGTCCAGAGCAGAGACCGGTACCGTCGCATGGAGGGGTGGTGGTACGGCATAGTAGAGGGCGCCGAGGCGAATCAGCGCGCGACAAGTGCATGATGTCCGTTTCGGGCGAAATGATCCGCCGTGGTGTAATTGGCAGCACTGCACCCTTTGAAGGTGTTTGTCCTGGTTCGAGTCCAGGCGGCGGAACCTCAGTCGGTTCGAGTCCCGGCGACTCGCCCCCGATACCCTCGGTCTGTCGTCCCATCAGCACAACCAACGACGCCGAGGAGACCTCCGCCGTGACCCACGTCCGACCGGCCGCCGTCATCGTCCTCGCCGCAGGCAACGGCACCCGCATGAAGTCCGCGCTCGTCAAGACGATGCACGCCGTCGCCGGGCGGCCGCTGGTGGGTCATGTGACCGCCGCCGGGCAGGGGCTGGGGCCGGAGCAGCTCGCCGTGGTCGTCGGCTGCCAGGCCGACACCGTCACCGCCTACCTCGCCGAGGCGTTCCCCGAGGTCAAAGCCGTCTACCAGGCCGAGCAGCTCGGCACCGGGCACGCCACCCGGATCGCGCTGGAGGCGCTGGAGAGCGTCGACGGCACGGTGATCGTCTCGACCGGCGACACCCCGCTGCTCACCACCGACTCGCTGCAGCGCCTCGCCGACGGGCACGCCGCGGACGGCAACGCCGTCACCGTGCTCACCGCGGACGTCGCCGACCCCACCGGCTACGGCCGCGTCGTCCGGGACGCCGACGGGTCCGTCACCGGCATCGTCGAGCACAAGGACGCCACCGCGGAGCAGCGCGCCGTCACCGAGATCAACTCCGGCATCTTCGCCTTCGACGGCAAGCTGCTCGCCGAGGCGCTCACCCAGGTCAGGGCGGACAACAGCCAGGGCGAGGAGTACCTCACCGACGTGCTGGGCATCCTGCGCGCCGCCGGCCACCGGGTGGGCGCCGCGCTCGGCGCCGACCACCGCGAGTTCCTCGGCGTCAACGACCGGGTGCAGCTCGCCGCCGCCCGCCGGCTGCTCAACGAGCGGCTGGTCGAGGCGGCGATGCGGGCCGGCGTCACCGTCGTCGACCCGGCCACCGCGCTGCTGGAGGTGGGCGTCACCTTCGAGCCGGACGCGGTGGTGCACCCCAACACCCAGCTGCACGGCTCCACCCACCTCGGCGCGGGCTGCGAGGTCGGCCCCAACTCCACGCTCACCGACACCCGGGTGGGCGCCGGCGCCACCGTGAGCAACACCACCTCGCTCGGCGCCCGGATCGGGGACGGCGCCACCGTCGGCCCCTACGCCTACCTGCGGCCGGGCACCGTGCTGGGCGCCAAGGGCAAGATCGGCACCTATGTCGAGACCAAGAACGCCGACATCGGCGCGGGCTCGAAGGTGCCGCACCTGTCCTACGTCGGCGACGCCACCATCGGCGAGGGCACCAACATCGGCGCGGCCTCGGTCTTCGTCAACTACGACGGCGTCAACAAGCACCACACCACCGTCGGTTCGCACTGCCGGATGGGCAGCGACAACATGTATGTGGCGCCCATCACCGTCGGGGACGGCGCCTACTCCGGCGCCGGCTCGGTGCTGACCAAGGACGTTCCGTCCGGTTCGCTCGCCGTCAACCGCGGCCAGCAGCGCAATGTCGAGGGCTGGGTGCTCCGCAAGCGGGCCGGCACGGCGGCCGCGGAGGCGGCGGAGCGGGCGGCGGCCGCGGGCCCGGTCGGGGATGCCGGGGACGAATCGCCCGAAGATCGCGGTTAGGGTTGTCTGGTACACCCCCCACCGGCGACCGGACACCCACCCGCGCGTGACGGGCGCTAGCGCAGCGAGGAGACGTGCAGTGACCGGCATTACCGCGTCCGGCGAGAAGAAACTCATGCTCTTCACCGGCCGCGCGCATCCCGCGCTGGCCAAGGAGGTGGCCTCGGAGCTGGGGGTGGACCTGGTTCCCACCAAGGCCATCGACTTCGCGAACGGCGAGACCTATGTGCGGTTCGACGAGTCGGTGCGCGGCAGCGACGCCTTCGTCATCCAGAGCCACACCTCGCCGATCAACAACTGGATCATGGAGCAGCTGCTCATGGTGGACGCGCTGAAGCGCGCCTCCGCCAAGCGGATCACCGTGATCATGCCGTTCTACGGCTACGCCCGGCAGGACAAGAAGCACCGCGGGCGGGAGCCGATCTCGGCCCGTCTGATCGCCGACATGTTCAAGACCGCGGGTGCCGACCGGCTGATGTCGGTCGATCTGCACACCGGTCAGATCCAGGGCTTCTTCGACGGCCCGGTCGACCATCTGTTCGCGCTGCCGATGCTCTCCGACTACGTCGGCGACCGCTACGAGCGGGAGTCGCTGACCGTGGTGTCGCCGGACGCCGGCCGGGTGCGCACCGCCGACCAGTGGTGCGACCGGCTGGGCGCGCCGCTGGCCATCGTCCACAAGCGGCGCGACCCGGACGTGGCCAACCAGGTCACCGTCCACGAGGTGGTCGGCAATGTGAAGGGCCGCACCTGCGTCCTGGTGGACGACATGATCGACACCGCGGGGACGATCTGCGCGGCGGCGGAGGCCCTGATGGCCAACGGCGCGGCGAAGGTGGTCGCGGCGGCGACGCACCCGGTGCTCTCCGGCCCGGCCGTCGACCGGCTGAAGAACTCGCACATCAGCGAGCTGGTGGTCACCAACACGCTGCCCATCCCGGACGAGCGGCACTTCGACACGCTCACCGTGCTCTCCATCGCGCCGCTGGTGGCGCGGGCGATCCGGGAGGTCTTCGAGGACGGCTCGGTGACCAGCCTCTTCGACCCGAAGTAGGGCACCCGCCGGGGATCCGCGGCCCGCACGGCCGCGGATTTCCGGCATCCCGCACCTTCCGGGTAGACTCCCCGGGATGCCCGGCGAGGGAGCGCGCCCGGTCGACCGCGAGGCCGTCCAGGACGCGTGTCCGTGATCGACGTGCTGTGCCGCTCGTGCCGCTGCTGTGCTGCTCGGACGCTCGCCTGGCGAAGCAGACCCTCCGTCCGGTTCGACGCAGTTCGACCCCGCAGCGCAAGGAGCCCCCGTGGCCGCGATCAACATTCCCGCGAAGTCCCGCACCGAGTTCGGCAAGGGCGCCTCGCGCCGCCTGCGCGCCGAGTCCCGCGTGCCGGCCGTTGTCTACGGCCACGGCTCCGAGCCGGTTCACCTGCACGTTCCCGGCCACGAGCTGATGATGGCCCTGAAGAACTCCAACGCGCTCATCGAGCTGCAGGTCGAGGGCGGCGACAACCAGCTGGTGCTGCCGAAGGCCGTGCAGCGCGATGTCCTCAAGGGCTTCCTGGAGCACGTGGACTTCCTCGTCGTCAAGCGCGGCGAGAAGGTCACCGTCGAGGCCCCGATCCACGTCGAGGGCGAGCTGGCCTCCGGCCCGAACCTGCTGGAGCACGTCCTCAACACCCTCCCCATCGAGGCCGAGGCGACCCACATTCCCGAGTCCGTGACGGTCTCCGTCGAGGGCCTGGCCGCCGGCGACGCCGTGCAGGCCAAGGACATCACCCTGCCCGAGGGCGTCTCGCTCGCCATCGAGGGCGACGACGTCGTGCTGCAGGTCGTGGCCGCGCAGGCCGAGGAGGCCCCGGCCGAGGAGGCCGAGGAGGCCGCGGCCGAGGGCGAGGAGGCCGCCGAGGCCTGAGCCCGGCGGACGGTTTCGTCTTCCTCTTCATCCGGCCCGATCCCGAACGGGAGTTCAAGAGATCGTGAGCGCGTCCACCTCGTCGCGCGCCGGTGACGCCCAGGGGCCCGCGGACACCGCGGGCCCCTGGCTCGTCGCCGGGCTCGGCAACCCCGGTCCCGAGTACGCGGGGAACCGGCACAACATCGGCTTCATGGTCGCGGACCTGCTGGCCGAGCGGCTCGGCGCGTCCTTCAAGGCGCACCGGGCGCGGGCCCGGGTGGCCGAGGGCCGGCTCGGCATCGGCGGGCCGCGGCTGGTGCTCGCCGAGCCGATGAGCTATATGAACACCTCCGGGGGGCCGGTCACCGCGCTCCTGGACTTCTACAAGATCCCGTCGTCCCGGCTGATCGCGATCCACGACGAGCTGGACATCGACTACGGGACGCTGCGGCTGAAGCGCGGCGGCGGCGACAACGGCCACAACGGGCTGAAGTCGCTCACCAAGGCGCTGGGCCCGGAGTACTTCCGGGTGCGCTGCGGCATCGGCCGCCCGCCGGGCCGGATGGAGGTCGCCTCGTTCGTGCTGCGGGACTTCTCCTCCACCGAGAAGAAGGACCTGGAGTGGTTCGTGGACCGGGCCGCGGACGCCACGGAGGCGCTGATCACCCAGGGGTTGGAGCGGGCGCAGTCCGCGTTCAACTCCTGAGCCTCCGCTCAGGAGTGATGGCCCGTCCCTCGCGTTGACATCCGTCCCCCGTTCCCGAAGGATCGGCGGACCATGGTCAAGAGCAATGCGGCGGGGCGTCGCCTGAAGGTGGTCTTCTTCGAGCTGGTGGTCCTGGTGCTGCTGGTGTCCGGTTTCTGGATGGGCGTCAAGGGCACCCAGGACGCCACCGGTTCGACGCGGGTGCGCGGCAGCATGGCGGTGGCCGCCTGCTCCACCACCAGCGGCTGCACGGGGACGTTCACGCCGGACAGGAGCGGCGACAGCGCGCCCCGGACGGTGCGGATCTCCACCATCGCGGCGCACAAGGGCGAGAAGGTCGCGGTGGCGCTGCGCCCCGGGACGAACGTGGCGGTGCGCACCGGAGTGGCCGGATTCCTGCTCGCCTGGGTGGTGTTCGGCGGGGCGCTGCTGCTGGGCGGGCTGCTGCTGCGGCTGGGTGCGGGCCTGCCGCGTCCTGCGGGGGCGCTGGCGCTGGCGGGTGCGGTGGTGCTGGGCGCGGCCTGGTTGGGGCGCTAGAGGCCCGCGGGGCGCTGGGGATTCTGTGATCCATCTGTGACCGTCGTTGCGCAACCTTGCGCGGACGGCGCGAATCCAGATAGGTGGGGGTGTGCCGCATCCACCCCTCCGTGCGTTTTTGTCCTGAACATCCCATGCACGGTCAACTCTTCCCTGCCACAAGAGAATCCCCGGGGTATCTCGATGACCATCCCCTTCATACGCCGCTCGGCCCGTGTCGCGGCGGTCCTGCCGCTCGCCGCCGGCCTGGTCTGGGCCGCGCCCTCCGCGTTCGCCGCGGCGCCGGGCGACAACGGCGACGTCAAGATCCACAAGGACAGCACGCCGCCGGACGACCAGCGCAACGAGCCGCATGTCTGCGCGTTCTACCTGGACGGCTTCAACTTCGACGGCAGCCAGAAGGTCGACTGGCGGATCGCCGCCTGGGCGCCCACCGGCCCCAAGGGCGAGGTGGTGAAGACCGGTTCGCTGACGCTGGACGCCGCCGGCCAGGGCCGCACCGACGTCATGACGCTGCCCGACGGGCACTACAAGCTGTACTGGAACTTCGACGGCGAGCACGGCCGGGCGAAGCAGAAGGTGTTCTGGGTGGAGTGCGGCACCTCCGGCGGCGGCACCACGACGCCCTCCCCGTCGGCGAGCGCCACCCCGCCGACCACCACCCCGAGCACGCCGGCCGCCACCCCGCCGGCCGGCGGCGGGACGTCCACGCCGACCGCGTCGCCGAGCACGCCCGCGGGCAGCACCGCGCCGTCCGCCTCGGCGTCCTCGCCCGGCTCTACGGCCCCGGCGGGGGACACCACGGCCACCCCGGCGCCGTCCCCGTCCACGGGCGGTGACTCGCTCGCCGAGACCGGCAGCAACGGCCCGCTCTACGCCGGGCTGGCCGGCGTCGCCGCGGTGCTGGTCGCCGCCGGCGCCTGGCTGATGCGCCGCCGCGCGACCCGCGGCTGACACACCGTCGCCCCGGCACCCCCTGCCCTGCGCGGCAGGGCGGGTGGGTGCCGGGGCGAAGGGGCGGCAGCAACAAGGCGCCGCGCCGCCCGCGGCGGCTCAGCCCAGGCGACGCGCCCCCGCCGACGGCACCGCCTCGAAGACCCGCGGCTCCCGGTAGCCCGCCGCGGCGAACGCCGCCTTCACGGACTCCGCGACCTTCTCCACCGCGTCCGCGTCCGCCAGGACGATCGCCGAGCCGCCGAAGCCGCCGCCCATCATCCGGGCGCCCAGCGCGCCGCCCGCGAGGGCGCCCTCCACGGCGGTGTCCAGCTCGGGCACCGAGACGCGGTAGTCGTCGCGGAGCGAGGCGTGCCCCTCGACCAGCAGCGGCCCGATCTCCCGGACGCGGCCCGCGTCCAGCAGCGCCACGACCTGCTCCACCCGGGCGTCCTCGGTGACCACATGGCGCGTCAGCCGGCGCAGCTCCGGGTCGTCCAGACGCGCCAGCGCCGCCTCCAGCCCGTCCAGCGGGACGTCCCGCAGCGCGGGGACGCCCAGCGCCGCCGCGGCGGCCTCGCAGCCGGCCCGGCGCTTGCCGTACTCGCCGTCCGCGTGCGAGTGCTTGACGAGGGTGTCGACGACCAGCAGCCGCAGCCCCTCGCCCACCAGGTCCAGCGGCACCTGACGCGACGACAGGTCGCGGGTGTCGAGGAACATGGCGTGGCCCTCGGTGCAGCACAGCGACGCCATCTGGTCGAGGATCCCGGTGGGGGCGCCGATGAAGTCGTTCTCCACGTGCTGGGCCACCCGGGCCAGCTCGGGCCGGTCCAGGCCCAGGTCGAACAGCTCGTCGTAGGCGAGCGCGACTGCGCACTCGATGGCGTGCGAGGAGGACATCCCGCCGCCCACCGGCACCGTCGAGTCCAGGTAGAGGTCCGCGCCGGGCACCTGGTGCCCCTCGCGGCGCAGCTGCCAGACGACGCCGGCCAGGTGGCCGGCCCAGCCGGCCGGGCTGCCGGGCTGGACGGCGTCCAGGTCCGCCTCGATGACGGCGGCTCCGGCGCCGTCCACGGCCATCTGGGCGCTGACGATCCGCAGCCGGCCGTCCTCCCTCGGCCGCACCGCGAGGTACGCGGCGTGCGGCAGGGCGACGGGCAGCACGAAGCCCTCGTTGTAGTCGGTGTGCTCGCCGATGACGTTGGCGCGCCCGGGGGCGGCCCAGACGCCGGCGGGCTCCCCGCCGAAGACCTCGCCGAAGGCGGCCGCGACCTCCGCCGCGGTGCGCTGCACGGGCTCGCTCAACTCTGCTCCTCCACTCCGTGGGCCTGGACGAAGAACCGCCAGGCGTCGGCGACGATGCCGTCGAGGTCGGTGCGGGTGGGCTGCCAGCCCAGCCGCTTGCGGGCGCGCTCGGAGGAGGCGACCAGCACGGCCGGGTCGCCGGCCCGGCGGTCGGCCTCGACGACCGGCACCTCGCGGCCGGTCACCCGGCGGACGGTGTCGATGACCTGGCGCACCGAGAAGCCCTCGCCGTTGCCGAGGTTGCAGATCAGGTGCTCGCCCGCGGTGGAGTGGCGGAGCGCCAGCAGATGCGCCTCGGCGAGGTCGGCGACGTGGATGTAGTCGCGGATGCAGGTGCCGTCCGGCGTCGGGTAGTCGGTGCCGAAGACGGCGACGTTCTCGCGCAGCCCGGCGGCGGCGCGCAGCACCAGCGGGATGAGGTGGCTCTCCGGGTCGTGGCGCTCGCCGAACTCCCCGAAGGCGCCGGCCACGTTGAAGTAGCGCAGGCTGGTGGCGGCGAGCCCGTAGGCGGCGCAGTACGACCCGATGGTGTGGTCGATGGCCAGCTTGGTGGCCCCGTACGGGTTGGTGGGCGCCTGCGGCAGGTCCTCGGTGATGGGGACGGTGGCGGGCTCGCCGTAGACGGCGGCGGTGGAGGAGAAGACCAGCCGCCCGACGCCGGCCGCGCGCATCGCCGTCAGCAGCGCCAGCGTCCCGGCGACGTTGTTGGTCCAGTACTTCTCGGGGTTCGCGACCGACTCGCCGACCTGCGAGGAGGCGGCGAAGTGCAGCACGGCGGTGAAGCCCGCGCCGTCCAGCACCTTCGCGGCGTCCTGGATGCGGCCCTCGACGAACTCGGCGCCGGCCGGGACGGCCCCGCGGTGCCCGGTGGACAGGTCGTCGAGGACGGTGACGGCGTAGCCGTCGCGCAGCAGATGCGCGGCGACGACGCTGCCGACGTACCCGGCCCCGCCGGTGACCAGGACCTTCTCGCCGCTGCCGGCGGTACTGCTGGTGCTGCTGCTCATGCTCCGAGCTCCCGAAGTCGTTCCGCCGCGGCCTCAGGCCGGACGTCGTTGATGAACACGTCCATTCCGGACTCCGAGCCCGCAAGATACTTCAGCTTGTTGGGTGCCCGCTTGATGGTGAACAGCTCCTGGTGGAGGGCGAACTCCTCCCCGCCGCGGAACGGGGCCTGGTGCCAGGCGGAGATGTAGGGGGTGCGCTCACCGTCGCTGAAGATCCCGTCAAAGCGCTGGAGCAGGTCGAGGTAGATCTCGGACCACTCCTCCTTCTCCGCCTCGTCGAGCGCGAGCAGGTCGCCGACCCGGCGGTTGGGGTAGAGGTGGACCTCGTAGGGCCAGTGGGCGGCGTGCGGGACGAACGCCGTCCAGTGCTCGCCCGCGACGACGATCCGGCTGCCGTCCGCCTTCTCGGCGGCCAGGACGTCCTCGAAGAGGTTGCGCCCGGTGCGGCGGCGGTGGGCGGCCGCGGAGGCCAGCATCCGCTCGGTGCGCGGGGTGGTGAAGGGGTAGGCGTAGATCTGGCCGTGCGGGTGGGCCAGGGTGACGCCGATCTCCTTGCCGCGGTTCTCGAAGCAGAAGACCTGCTCGACGCCGGGGTGGCTGGAGAGCTCCCCGGTGCGGTCCACCCAGGCCTCCATGACGAGGCGGGCCTGGGCCGGCGTCAGGTCCCCGAAGGACTTGGTGTGGTCGTCGGTGAAGCAGACCACCTCGCAGCGGCCGGCCCCGGGCCGGGAGGCGAACGGCTCACCGGTGACGGGCCCCTCGGGGCCGCCGGAGAGGGAGGGGAACCGGTTCTCGAAGACCGCGACGTTGTAGGAGGAGTCCGGGATCTCGGTGAGCCGGTCGCCCTGGGTGGGGCAGAGCGGGCACTGGTCCGCCGGCGGGTGGAAGGTGCGGCTCTGCCGGTGGGAGGCGAGGACGACCCACTCGTCGAGGAGCGGGTCGTGCCGCAGCTGCGACTCGGTGTGGGTGACGGGCAGCGGGCGCCGGTCGACGGCGTCGCGGACGGTGCCGTCGTCCGGGTCGTAGTAGATGAGCTCGCGACCGTCGGCCAACGAAGTGGCGGTCTTCTTCACTGAGTCTCCTCCTGCTCCGGGGCCACACCCTACGCCAGCAGGTTCGAACACAAGCCAACAATTGTCAACACTCTGGACCTACTTCCGCCCACGGATCGCACAGCGGGCAGATATGTACATCACAAAGCGGTTGCGTGTGTTCCTTTGTTCGATGATGTGCGCTTACGGTGTTTGGGCCCTCGAACGGCCCCTCAGTGCGGACGGGCCGGTTAGGAACGGAAAGACCCTCATGAACGAACTCGCCGCCTCCGGACTCAGGCTGTCCGTCAACGGCATCGACTACGCGATCCTGGCGATCTACTTCGTCGTGGTGCTGGGCATCGGCTTCGCCGCCCGGCGCAGCGTCAAGACCAGCCTCGACTTCTTCCTCTCCGGCCGGTCCATGGCCGCCTGGATCACCGGTCTCGCCTTCATCGCGGCGAACCTGGGAGCCACCGAGATCCTCGGCATGGCGGCCACCGGTGCGCAGTACGGCGTCTCCGTCGTGCACTGGTACTGGATCGGCGCGATCCCCGCCATGGTCTTCCTCGGCCTGGTGATGATGCCCTTCTACTACAAGTCGAAGGTGCGTTCCGTCCCGGAGTTCCTGCAGCAGCGGTTCGGGGCCTCGTCCCACCTGCTCAGCGCGATCCTCTTCGCCTTCGCGCAGCTGCTGGTCTCCGGCGTCAACCTCTACGCCCTGGCCCTCGTCGTCCAGGCCCTGCTGGGCTGGCCGCTGTGGGTGGCCATCGTCGTCGGCGGCGTCTTCGTGCTGCTGTACATCACCATCGGCGGCCTCTCCTCGGCGATCTACAACGAGGTGCTGCAGTTCTTCGTCATCCTCGCGGCGCTCATCCCGCTCTCCATCCTCGGCCTCAAGCGGGTCGGCGGCTGGAACGGGCTGTCGCACTCGCTGACGAAGAGCCACGGCTCGGCGTTCATGCACGCCTGGGAGGGCACCGGCATCGGGCACCCCAACGCGCTCGGCGCCAACTGGTTCACCATCGTCATGGGCCTCGGCTTCGTGCTGGCCTTCGGCTACTGGACGACCAACTTCGCCGAGGTGCAGCGGGCGCTCTCCGCCAAGAACCTCTCCGCCGCGCAGCGCACCCCGCTGATCGCCGCCTTCCCGAAGATGTTCATCGTCTTCCTGGTGATGATCCCGGGCCTGGTGGCCGCCGTCGTGATCCCGAAGATCGGCACCCCCGGCTCCTCGATCGGCTACAACGACGCGATCCCCGCACTGATGCAGCAGCTGCTGCCGAACGGCGTCCTCGGCGTCGCCGTCACCGGTCTGCTGGCCGCGTTCATGGCCGGCATGGCGGCCAACGTCTCGGGCTTCAACACCGTCTTCACCACCGACATCTGGGCGAAGTACGTCAAGAAGGACCGCCCCGACGAGTACTACCTGAAGTTCGGCCGCTGGATCACCGCGATCGGCGTGATCGTCTCCATCGCCACGGCGTTCATCGCCTCGCACGCGTCGAACATCATGTCGTACCTGCAGACGCTCTTCTCGTTCTTCAACGTGCCGATGTTCGTGGTCTTCATCGTCGGCCTGTTCTGGAAGCGCGCCTCGGCCGCGGCCGGGTTCTGGGGCCTCGTCGCCGGCACCACCGCGGCGATGGTCAACTACTTCGGGCTCTACAAGACCGGGGTCATCTCGATCCCGAGCGACCAGGGCGCCAACTTCGTCTCGGCCATCGCGGGCTTCGTCGCCGGCGCGGTCGTGATGGTCGTGGTCAGCCTGGTCACCAAGCCCCGGAAGGTCGAGGAGATCGCGGGCCTCGTCTACGGCACCAAGGCGCCCGGCGTCGAGGAGGTCGTCGACGCGGCGGACCGCAAGTGGTACCGCCGCCCGGCGCTGCTCGGCTGGAGCGCGATCGTGCTGGCGATCCTGCTCTACCTGCCCTTCTCCTTCTGACCCGCCGCTACCAAAGGAAGATCGTCATCATGAGCGAACTCCAGCGTGAGGTCGAGGAGCTCGAGCGCAAGTCCGCCAGTTCCCGCCTCTTCGACATCCGACTGCTGATCGGCGGCCTCTTCGCGCTCTACGGCGTGATCGTGGGCATCGTCGGCCTGACGGACGGCCAGGCGGAGATCGACAAGGCGCAGGGCATCAACATCAACCTGTGGACCGGCGTGGGGATGCTGGTGCTGGGCGTGGTGTTCCTGCTGTGGGCCAAGCTGAACCCGCAGAAGGTCCCGGCGGCCGAGGCGTCCGAGCAGGACGGCACGTCCACCGAGTGACCGAGTAGGCGCCCCGCAAGGGGCGCAAGGAACTGCGCGAGTGACCGGAGAACACCGGTGACTCGCGCAGTTCCTTGCGTTGAACGGCGGTTGTGCGGCTCAGGCGGTCGCGCGGAGGGCGCGCAGGCTCTCCTTGAGGGAACCCATGGTCGCCATCACCGCGCTGGGCTCGTAGCCGCAGTGCGCCATGCAGTTGTCGCAGCGAGGGTCCTTGCCGCGGCCGAAGTTCTCCCAGTCGGTGGTGTCCAGCAGCTCCTGGTAGGTCTCGGCGTAGCCGTCGTCCAGCAGGTAGCAGGGCTTCTGCCAGCCCTTGAGCGAGTAGGACGGAATGCCCCACGGGGTGCACTCGAAGTCCTTCTTGCCCTCCAGGAAGTCCAGGTAGAGCGAGGAGTGGTTGAGCCGCCACTTCTTCCGCCGGCCCTGCCCGAAGGCCTTCTTGAACAGCTCCCGGGTCTGCGTCACGCCGAGGAAGCGGTCCTGGTCGGGGGCCTTCTGGTAGGCGTACCCGGGCGAGATCTGCATCCGGTCGACGCCGACCTCGTCGTTGAGGTAGTCCAGGACGTCGATGACGTCCTGCGGGGAGTCCAGGTTGAAGAAGGTGCTGTTGGTGTAGACCTGGAACCCGGCCGCCTTGGCCTGCTTGATGGCCTCGATCGCCTGGTCGAAGACGCCCTCCTTGGAGACCGCCTCGTCGTGGACGTCCTTGAGGCCGTCGATGTGCACCATCCACGCGAAGTTCTTGTTCGGCGTGAACTTGTGCAGGTGCTTGGGCATCAGCACGGCGTTGGTGCAGAGCACCACGAACTTCTTGCGCCGGATCAGCTCATTGACGATCTCGTGCACCTGGGGGTGCATCAGGGGCTCGCCGCCCGCGATCGACACCATCGGCGCGCCGCACTCCTCCACCGCGGCGACCGCCTGCTCCACCGGCATCCGCTGCTTCAGCAGCGCGGCGGGGTGCTGGATCTTCCCGCAGCCTCCGCACTTGAGGTTGCACGCGAACAGCGGCTCGACCTCGACCAGCAGCGGGAACTTCTTGACTCCCTTGATCTTCTGCTTGACCAGGTACGCGCCCTGCTTGGCAACCAGATGCATCGGCAGACCCATCGGCCCTCACGACTCCCTTCGAGCTGATGTCGGCAGCCGCTGCGCTTTCCTGACTGCCGGCCTGCAACATACAGGCTGTATGTACGAGGATAGGGGCATGGCACGCACCCGTCGAGACGAACACGTTGCGGATACCCGTCAAGCTTTGATAACGGCTGCCCGCGAGCTGTTCGCCGGGCAGGGCTTCGCCGCGACGGGCACCGAGGAGATCGTCAGCCGCGCCCGGGTCACCCGCGGCGCGCTCTACCACCACTTCAAGGACAAGACGGACCTGTTCCGGGCGGTCATGGAGGAGGTCGCCACCGAGATGGCGGAATCCCTGATCGACCGTGAACTCCAGCGTGCCCGCGAGGACGTCGAGGTGGACGCGTGGGACCAGCTCTGCGACGGAATCCATGCATTTCTGGACGTCTGTCTGGAGAACGGCGACTTCCAGCGGGTGATGCTGGTCGACGGCCCGTCGGTCTTCGGGCACGAGGCGTGGGACGGCCTCGTCGAGAAGCACGGGTACAGCCTGCTGGCGCAGTGGCTGGAGAAGGCGATGGAGGAGGGGCGGATCGCGCGCCTGCCGGTGGCGCCGCTGACCCGGATGATGGCGGGGCTGATCTCCGAGGCGAGCCTCTACATGGCGCGCTGCGAGGATCCCGTGCAGGGGCGGGACGACGCCGGCGTGGTGGTGGACCGGCTGCTGAGCGGGCTTCAGGTGCCCTGAGCCGGGGTTTGCCGCCCCTGCGCCCCGGCACCCCGACCGCCCCGCGGGCGCGTCAGGCGGCAGCGGGCCGCATGCGTTCCAGCAGACCCGTCCGCGCCGCCGTCGCTGCCGCCTCCAGCCTCGAACGGGCCCCCAGCTTGGTGAGCACCCGCTGCACATGCGTCCGCGCCGTGGAGAGCGCGATGCCCATCCCCTCAGCGATCTGACGGGTCCCCTCGCCGTCCACCACCCGCGCCAGCACCTCCCGCTCACGGGGCGTCAGCACCCGCAGCAGGCGCGCCGCCTCGTCGTCGGGCGGCGCCGGCGCCGCGTCGGGGCGCACCATCCGGCCGAACGCCGCCCGCAGCAGCTCCGGGGCGACCGCCGCCTCCCCCGCCACCGCGAGCCGCACCGCGCGGTCCACGCCCTCGACGCGCTCGTCGTGGCGGACGTACCCGCCGGCGCCCGCCGCGAACGCCGCCGCCACGCCCGCCGGCTCCGCCACCGGGCCCATCACCACCACCGCTATCCCCGGCCGCTCGCGGGAGATCCGCCGCAGCGCGGCGAACGCGCCCGGCTCCAGGGGGTCGCCGACCCCCATCACGCACACCTCCGGACGGCGCCCGGAGACCAGCTCCGGCGCCGTGTCCACCGGCGCGCCCACGCCGAGCACCAGGTGCCCGCGCCGGCCCAGCGCCGTCGCCAGCGCCTCCGCCAGCAGCCGATGGTCGTCCACGACGACCAGCCGCACACCGCCCATCTCTCCACACCACCTCGCCCCGCTCCGGCAGTGGAGCCCAGTGTCCTGACGAAACCCGCACCGCACAACGGCGCACGCACGACCGAACGACCGGCTCCCGACGACGCGTCACCATCCCTGCCGCTTCCCCCACTTGGGTCCCTGCCGCCACAATGTGGTGGACACACCGGCGGTTGCGGTCATTCGGGGGGTGGGAGATGTCCGGCGAGTTCGGTCCCGCGGCAGGCGCCTGGGGGGCGGCGGGGCCAGGGGAGGCGCGATCGGCCTCCCTGCAGTACATCGACATGGAGATGAAGCTCGACGAGTCGGTGCGGCTGCGCACGCTGCTGCGGCTGTGGGCGGTCGCCGCGCTCACCGGGCTCGCCGTCACCCTGGTCGGCGCCCTCGTCACCCTGATCAACTACATCAGCGACGAGAGCGGCGGCGGCTCCTACGGCTACGACGGCTACTCCTCCGGCGACCCGGGCAGCGGCCTCGTCCAGGGGCTGCTCGTCTCCTACGGCATCGGCCTGATCGTCTTCCTCGCCGTGCTGCTGCTCTACCGGCTCGACGAGCCGATCTCGGAGTGGAAGACGCTGCTGGACGGCCGCTCCGCCGCCGCCGACTCCGCCTACGCCGCGATCTGGGGCACCCTGGCGCACCGCCGGGTGCCGGTCTCGGCGGTGCCCTCCCGCATCCGGTCCGACATCATCGGGCGGGAGATCGTCAACAACCGACTGGTCGTCAGCAGCGGCCGCTACTCCGCGTTCGTCTCGGTCTTCGCCTACGGCACCGGCCTCTACGTCGGCTGGACGATGTGGCGCAGCCGGCGCGGTGCCGTCCTCATCGGCGTCTTCCTCAAGGACCTCCTCGGGGCGCTGGTCGGCCGCTCCGACACCGTCCGGCAGATGCTCCGCACGGAGCGGGCGCGGGCCATGCGGGAGGCCGTCCACTCGGCCACCCGGGAGGGCGTGGAGACGGTCGTCAACGGGCTGGAGGTGAGCATCGCCTCCGCGTTCGGGCAGGAGCTGCCGGTGCAGGACCTCAGCGCGCCGACGCAGCCCGCGCAGCCCCTCCCGCCGATGCCGCTGCCCCCGCAGCCGCCCGCTCCCCCGGTGCCGCCCACCGGGTCGGGGTCGTGACCGCCCCGGGGGTGCTCACCGCCGAGTCCGGCGGCACCGCCTGGGCGTGGACGGCCGTCCGCATCGAGGCCGCCGCCGATCTCACCGAGCTCACCGAGTACGCCGAGCTCCCCGAGGACGGGCGGCGGTCCCGCGCCGCCGAGGCGGAGGCGGCCTGGCTCGCCGGGCTCTGGGACCAGCAGCACGCGCCCCGGATCGAGCTGCGGTTCCTCTCCGACCCGGCGGCCCGCCGGCTGACGGTCCATCTGCTGGGACGCACCACCGCCGCCGGCAGCGGCGAGGCGTCCGCCGCCGCGCTGGCGCTGCGCGACCGGCTCGCCGACGCGCCCGCCCATGTGCAGACCGCCCCCGTGGCGTCGGCGGCCGAGGTGGCGCTGGCCCTGCGCCCGTTCCCCGAGCCGGACGCCGGCGGGCTGCTGGAGGTGCGCAAGCGGTTCCGCACCGCGCTGCCCAGCCGCCCCGACGCGGGCGTCCGCTACTACCTCGCCCCGCAGCCGTTCGGCGGCGGCCCGGTCGCCTGGGACCCGCTGCTCGGCGCGCTGGCGGCGCATCCGCACCCCGTGCTGCTCAGCGTCGGCCTGGAGCCGTACCGGGTGCCGGACGACCTGGGGCCCGCGCTGCACCGCATCGCGAGCCAGTACGGGCGCCTCGCCGAGCAGGGGCGGCTGCCGGAGGGGCTGTGGTCGGCGGCCGTGGAGCTGACGCCGGACGCCTTCGCGGTGGACGCCGCCCGGGTCTTCGCCGACGCCGCCCGCCGCTACGTCCAGCGGGCCTTCCGGGTGCGGATCGCGCTGGCCTCGCCCGCGCCGCTGCCGGAGTCGCTGGGCGAGCTGGCCGGCTCGGTGATCGCCCCGCCGGAGCGGGACGGGCGCGAGTCGGGCGGCGTCCTCACCCGCACGTTCGGCGGGCCGGCGCATCTGACGGTGCGTCCCGTCCCCGGCATCGAGGCGCCGGCCGCCTGGCACAACCTGACGACGCTGGAGCACGCCCGCTGGGGCGGCGACGCGGCGTGGCGGCTGCCCGAGCCGCTCTCGCCGCAGCTGCGGCTGCTCGCCGAGCTGGTGGACGCGCGGGAGGCCGGCCAGGCGTTCCGGCTGCCGGCCGCGGCGGCCGGGCATCTGCCCGGCATCGCGGTGCGGCGGCCCGGGCTGCCCGGGGAGGCGGACTACCGCCCCGACGGGCCGTCCGTCGCGCTGGGCCGGCAGCTGGTGCACGACCGGGAGGCCGGCCCGCTGGGCATCGGGCTGGAGGCGCTCACCCGCCATGCGCTCTTCGCGGGCGCCACCGGCACCGGAAAGACCAACTCCACGCTGGCCTTCTGCGAGCAGCTGTGGCGCGACCACCGGGTGCCGTTCCTGGTGGTGGAGCCCGTCAACGCCGAGCTGGACGACTACCGGTGGCTGGCGACGCGCCCCGGCTTCGAGGACCTGCTGGTGCTGACGGTCGGCGACGAGGAGGTGGCGCCGCTGCGGCTCAACCCGTTCCAGCCGCCGGACGGGGTGCGGATCGGCGCATGGGCGGCGGGGCTGCTGGCCTGCTTCGACGCGGCGTTCGGGCTGTGGGACCCGCTGCCGGGGATCTACAACCGGGCGCTGCGTCAGATGTACGCGCGGGCCGGGCTGGTGGCCTCGGAGCCGGCCGGCCCGCAGCACCTGGGGAGGTGGCCGACCCTGCGGGCGTTCGTCACCGAGATGCGGAAGGTGACGGAGGCGCTGGACTACAGCGGGGAGGTCCGCGACAACATCGTGGCGGCGTCCCGGCTGCGGGCGGAGCAGCTGGCGGAGGGGGCGTGCGGGACGACGCTGGACGTGGCGCGGTCCTTCCCGGTGGACGAGCTGCTGCGGCGTCCGGTGGTGCTGGAGCTGGCGGCGGTCGGCGACAACGAGAAGGAGCAGTCGCTGGTGGCGGCGCTGCTGCTGCAGGCGCTGACCTCGCGGTACAAGGCGCTGGCGCGCGGCGGGGGCGGGTTGGCGCATGTGACGGTGCTGGAGGAGGCGCACCGGCTGCTGGGACGGGGGTCGGACGCCGGCTCCTCCGGGGAGGCCCGGGAGGGCAACGCCCGGGCCCGCGCGGCGGAGGCGTTCGCCAACTCCCTGGCGGAGAACCGCAAGTACGGGGAGGGGCTGGTGATCGTCGAGCAGGTGCCGGGGAAGCTGGTCGAGGACGCCTACAAGAACACCAACCTCAAGGTGATGCACCGGCTCCCGGCGGAGGAGGACCGGCTGCTGCTCGGCGGCACCATGCGGATGAACGCGGACCAGGAGCGGTACGCGGCGACGCTGGAGCGGTTCACGGCGTTCGCCCACCACGACGCGCTGGACCGCCCGGCGCTGGTGCGGGTGCCGGACGTGCGGGCCGCGTCCGCGGGGGGCGGGCACGCCCGGCTCGCGTCCGGCGCGGACCTGCGCGGGAGGTTCGCGGCGTGGACGTCGGCGACCCCCGAGGTGGACGCGGCGGTGGCGCCGTTCGAGGAGTGCGAGGGGTGCGCGCACCGCTGCGCTTTCCGCACGCGGGCGGCGACGGCGGTGTGGCCGGACGAGCACGGCCCCGAGCTGCGGCGCCGCGTCGCGGCGTACCCGCAGTCCGCGGCGGAGCGGGCGGCATGGTGGCGCGAGACGGCCGTGTGGACGGCCGAGGTGGGCGACGCGGTGGCCCCGCCGTCGCCGGACCCCGCGGCCCTCGCCGACTACCGCGCCTGCGTCTTCGTCCACGCGGCGCGGGCGGCGTGGCCGCGCAAGACGCTCCCCTGGGTGCGGCTGTACCGCAAGCACGCGGGCGCGGGTGACGCGCCGTCATGAGCGACCACATCAGCGACGCGCCCCCGCCTCCCCCGCCGGAATCGGCGGAGGCCCCCCCGGAGGACGCGCCCCCGCCCCCGGAGGACGACGCCGAGGA
>NZ_MLCF01000110.1 GCF_001879105.1 Mangrovactinospora gilvigrisea
GCCCCCGCCGCGCCCACCCCGGCACCCCGCCCATCTCGCGGCAGCAAAGCGCCGTCGGGCCCGCATGGCGGAGCCACGACGCTTCGCGCGCCCCCCCCACGGCGCCCCCCCGCGCCCACGCCGCGGCAGCAAGGCTGCGGTCAAGTGCGGGTGCGGCGGCGGGTCTTGGTGAGGGTGACCGGGTCGAAGTCGGGGTCGGCCCAGGCGGAGGCCGCGTGGATGGACTCGGCCCGGCCGGAGGCCGCGTGCTCGCGGGCCAGCGCCTCCGCGCGGTCCGCGTCCCCGGCCGAGACCGCCGCCAGCAGCGCGGCGTGCTCCGCGCACTGCTGCGCCCCGTCGCGGTCCGCCGTCAACCGGAAGAGCCAGCGCAGCTTCTGCGCGAGCGGCGCCGTCATCTGCTCCAGCAGCGCGTTGCCGGACGCCCGCACCACCGCCAGGTGGAACCCCGCGTTGGCGCGGGCGAAGTCCCGCTCGTCGCCGGCGTCGCGCGCGGCCCGCGCCGCGTCCAGCAGCCCGCCCAGCGCCGCCAGGTCGTCCGCGTCGGCACGCTCCGCCGCGCGGCGCGCGGCGAGCCCCTCCAGGCGCTCGCGGACGTCGAAGAGGTCCTCCACGTCCGCCGGGGTGAAGGGCGCGACCAGCGCCCCCTGGCGCGGCACGAGGACCACCAGCCCCTCCACCGACAGCCGCCGCAGCGCCTCGCGGACGGGCACCCGGGAGACGCCCAGCTCGGCCGCGAGGTCGCGCTCGACCATCCGCTGCCCCGGACGGAGGCCGCCCTCGACGATCCGTTCCAGCAGTGCCTCGTACGTCTCATCACTTGCGCCCACAGAAGTGGTATACCTCAACCTGAACGGTATACCACTATTGAGGAGCCGCATCGTGCTGCTGAGGAACGCCAACATCTGGGGTCGCGAGGGCCGGTGGGACATCCGGATCGCCGACACGCGCATCGCGGAGGTCGGCCGCGGCCTCGCCGCCGCGGCCGGGGACGGCGCCGTCGAGGACGGCGCCGTCGAGGACCTGGACGGCGCGCTGGTCATCCCCGGTCTCGTCGACGCGCACTGCCATGTCGACAAGACGCTGTGGAGCGGCGACTGGGTGCCGCACACCCCCGCGCCGGACCTCGTCGCGCGCGTCACCCACGAGGAGGAGAACCGGCACCGCTACGGCGTCCCCAGCGTGGACAACTCCACCGCCCTGCTGCGGGAGATGGCCGCCTCCGGCACCACCCGGATCCGCACCCACACCGACGTCGACCCGGGGGTCGGTCTGCGCGGCGTGGAGAACGTCGCCCAGGCGGCGCGGAACCTCGACGGGCGGATCGCCGTCGAGCAGGTCGCCTTCCCGCAGCGCGGCATGCTGCGCAAGCCCGGGACCCAGGAGCTGCTGGAGGAGGCGGTGCGCAGCGGCGCCGTCCAGGCCGTCGGCGGGATCGACCCGGCCGGGCTGGACAACGACCCGGTGCGCCACCTGGACGTGATCTTCGGCATCGCCGAGCGGCACGGCGCCAAGCTCGACATCCACCTGCACGACGGCGGCTCGCTGGGCGCCTGGGAGTTCCGGCAGATCATCGAGCGGACCAAGGCGCTCGGCCTGCAGGGCCGGGTGACGATCAGTCACGCCTTCGCGCTCTCCGACGCGGTCGAGGAGCGGCGCCCGGCGCTGGTGGAGGAGCTGGTCGCGGGGCTCGCGGCGAACGGGATCTCGCTCACCACGGTGGCACCGTCCCGCGGCCAGCTGCCGATCAAGGCGATGCGGGCGGCCGGCGGGGTGGTCGGCGCCGGCAACGACGGCGTGCGGGACCTGTGGTCGCCGTTCGGCGACGGCCGGATGCTGGACCGGGCGATGATGCTGGCGCACGCGCTCGGCGGCCGCCTCGACGAGGACCTGGAGCTCGCGCTGCACACCGCCACCTTCGGCGGCGCGCGGGTGCTGGGCCTGGGCGACGGCGAGTTCGGCGTCGTCGAGGGCGCGGTGGCGGACCTGGTGGCGCTGCCGGTGCGGAACGCCGCGGAGGCGGTCGTCTCGCGTCCGGTGCCGTCGCTGGTGGTGGCCGGGGGCCGGGTCGGCGCCCGGCACGGCGCGCTGGTCTGACCGGCGGCCGCGGCCCGACCAGCGGCCGAGACGGGGCTACTGACGGGTAACCGCGTCCGGTAGCGTTCCCGGTATGGCTGTTCGCAGAATCCCGGCCCGCGCGATGCGCCTGGCGCTCAATGTCTACCCGCCGTTCCTGGGCGCCGGCGTGCGCGTGGTCGGCCTCTCCGAGGACTACCGGCACGCGCGGGTCCGGCTGCGCCTCGGCCGCTTCAACCGCAACCACGCCGGCACACAGTTCGGCGGCTCGCTCTACTCCATGACGGACCCGTTCTGGGGCCTGATGGTGCTCCACAACCTGGGGACCGACCACATCGTCTGGGACAAGGCCGCCGAGATCGAGTACGTCGCCCCCGGGCGCGGCCCCGTCTACGCCGACTTCCGCCTCACCGAGGACCGGCTGGCCGAGATCCGCTCCCGCACGGCGGACGGCGAGAAGGCGCTGGTCTGGTTCGACACCGAGGTGGTGGCGGCGGACGGCACGGTCGTCGCCCGGGTGCGCAAGCAGGTCTACGCACGCCGGAAACCGGGCCGTTGACGCCTCGGTGCGAGGCGCCGGCGGCCCGGTGCTCGGGGGCGGACCGTCAGGCCCGCCCGCCGAAGAGGTTCCGGCGAAGCTTCCGCAGCGGCGCGAAGAGCCAGAGGCCCTTGCGGCGCAGCGGGTTCGTCGGGCGCGCGCTGGTCTGCGGAGCGGTCGCCGCGGACGCCGCGGAGGCGGCGGTCGCAGCGGCGGGCTCGGCGGCCGGCCGTCGGCGTGTCAGCTCGTGCATCAGCGCCGTCGCGTCCGCCTGGCTGTCCTGCGCGGGGGCAGGACCGGCGAGCACCGACAGGTAGCTGTCCACGCGCCTGCCGGCGGAGGCCATGCCGTGCCCGACTCCGGGCATGACCGGCCTCGCCGGTATCTGCATCCGTTCTGCCATCAGTTTCCCCATCCCCACTGCGATGTCACCGCGGCGGTCCTACGGCGGAGTTGAAGCACCGTAGGGACAGCAAACTAGTACCTCTCAGCCATCCGCGCCCCACCAACCCCCGGAATCCGACGCCCTGTCAGGAGAAATCCCCGGGTATCGCAACCCGATCGAGACCTTCGGCAGCGTACGCGCCCGGTTGACGGACGGGAAGGATTCCGGCCCTTCGGGCGTTGCGCGGGGCATGGGCACACGGCATGCGGATGTGGACGCGGTGCTGATCGGGGCGGGGCAGGCGGGCCTGTCGACCGCGTACTGGCTGCGCCGCTACGGCGTGCCGTTCGTGCAGCTGGACGGGGACAAGGCGGCGGGCGGGGCGTGGCAGCACCGCTGGCGGTCGCTGCGGCTCGATCTGGCCCACGGGGTGGCCGACCTCCCCGGGCTGCCGATGGAGCCGTCAGAGGCGGATCTGGCGCGTCCGGCGCGGGAGGTCGTGTCTGAGTACTACGCGCGCTACGAGCGGGAGTTCGCGCTCGGCGTGGTGCGGCCGGTCCGGGTGGCGGCGGTGCGGGACGCGGCGGACGGCGCGACCGGGGCCGGCGACCGGACGGGGCCGCTGGTCGTGGAGGCGGCGGACGGGCGGAGCTGGACGGCGCGCGCTGTGGTGAACGCCACAGGGACGTGGACCCGGCCGTTCGTGCCGTACTACCCCGGCGCGGACGTCTTCCGGGGGCGGCAGCTGCACGTGGCGCGGTACCAGGACGCGGAGGAGTTCCGCGGGCTGCGGGTGCTGGTGGTGGGCGGCGGCAACTCGGCGGCGCAGCTGCTGGCGGAGATCGCGCCGGTGGCGGCGGGGACGGTGTGGGCGACGCGGCGTCCGCCGGTCTTCCGGGAGTCGGAGTTCACGCAGGAGGCCGGGCGGGAGGCGGTCGCGGAGGTGGAGCGCCGGGTGCGGGCCGGCCTGCCGCCGGAGAGCGTGGTGAGTGTGACGGGGGTGGCGATGACGCCCGCCGTGCGGGCGGCGCGGGAGGCGGGGGCGATGGTGCGGCGTCCGATGTTCTCGCGGTTCACCGAGGGGGGCGCGGTGTGGGACGCGGACGGGTCGTTCGAGGCGGTGGACGCGGTGCTGTGGGCGACGGGGTTCCGGGCGGCGCTGGACCACCTGGCGCCGTTGGGGCTGCGGGGCGCCGGGGGCGGGATACGGATGCGCGACTGGGTGCGGGTTGCGGACGAGCCGCGGGTGATGCTGGTGGGGTACGGGCCGTCCGCGAGCACGATCGGGGCGAGCCGGGCGGGGCGGCTGGCGGCTCGCGCGGTGCGGGGTTTGCCGCCCCTGCTCCCCCCGGCCGCGTCCGGAGGGACCCCCTCCGGCACCCCGCCCGGCCGGTAGCGGCCGTGGAGCACCGTCAGGCGGTCCGGCCTCAGGCGGTCTTGACGGGGAGTTCGGTGATGCCGCGGATGGTGGTGGTGCGGCGGCGCTTGGGGCGGCGGGTGATGCGCATGTCCGGGAGGCGCTCGGCGAGCACCCGGAGGGCCACCTCGCCCTCCATGCGGGCCAGCGGGGCGCCCAGGCAGTAGTGGACGCCGCCGGAGAACGCCAGGTGCTCGGTGCGCTGGGTGCGGGCGATGTCGAAGACGTCCGGGCGGTCGTGCGCCTCCGGGTCGCGGCCCGCCGCGCCGATCAGCACGATCGCCAGGTGCCCCTTGCCGATGGTGCGGCCGGCCAGTTCCATCTCCTCGCCCGCCAGCCGGGACGTCATCTGCACCGGCGCGTCGTAGCGCAGCGTCTCCTCCACCGCGTCCGCGGCCAGACCCGGGTCGGCGACCAGCTGCTTCCACTGCCCCGGCGTGCGGTGCAGCGCCAGCAGGCCGTTGCCGAGCAGGTTGACGGTGGTCTCGAAGCCCGCGATGAGCAGCAGCTTGCAGACGCCGACCAGCTCGGCGGCGGTGATCGCCGGTTCCCCGCCGTCGAGTTCGGAGACGAGCAGCGAGATCGCGTCCTCGCCGGGCTGCCGGCGGCGCAGCTCGATCATGTCGTTGAAGAGCGCGTTGAGGTCGCGGGTGGCGGCGCGCAGCCGGTGCGCCTGCGGCAGGTTGCGCACGCCGTCCAGCGCGCCCCCGACGACGCGGCCGTAGGCGGTGAACCGGGTGGCGTCCACGTCCGGGATGCCGAGCAGTTCGGTGATGACCGCGATGGGCAGCGGCGCGCAGAAGTCGGCCATCAGGTCGACCTCGCCGAGGCGGCCGCGCCGCTCCACGTCGTCCAGCAGCCGGTTGGCGACGCGCTCGACGAGCGGCCGGTAGGCGTCGATGCGGCGCGGGCTGAACGCGGGGCGGGCGAGGCGGCGCAGCCGGGTGTGGTCGGGGGCGTCCATGGCGAGGAAGGAGAGGTCGAACTCCGGGACGGCACGGGCCTCCCGGTCCTCGGTGAGGGCGTCGTAGGGGTCGCCGGCCACCTTCCAGCGGCGGTCGCGGAGCACCGCGTGGCCGAGGGCGTGGTCCGGGGTGACCCACAGCCCGAAGGTGGAGCGGTAGAGGCCGCCCTCCGCGCGCTCGCGGATCTCCCGGTAGACCGGGTAGGGGTTGATCTTCCAGGGCAGGTGGTCGAGTCGGGCCAGCAGGTCGCCGCGGCGGGCGACCAGGCTGCCGGCGACCTGCTGGGTGGCGAGGCGGGCGCCGAGGCGGAGTTCGCCGAGCAGGGCGCTGGGGCGGAGGCCGCCGGAGCGGGCCTCCCCCGGGGTGCCGGCGGTGGCTCGGGCGGTCTGGCGGGCGGCGGTGCTCATGGCGGGATGACCTCCTGGCCGGATTTCGGGTGAGGTTTCAGGTGAGTCCGAGGAGTGCGGCGAACTGGCGTGCGGAGAAGGCGACATAGGCGTCGCTGTCGCAGAAGAGGGAGTCGTACTGGCCGAAGACGGAGAAGTTGACGGTGCCGAACAGGTGCGTCCAGGCGGCGACGGCGGCGGCGACCGCCTCCGGGGGGACGGGGTTCTCGGCGGCCTCGGCGGCGCCCAGCACCTCGGCGGTGAGCATGTCGAGCTCGTGGCGGAGGTGGTCGGAGGGCGGGGCCTCGGCGGTGGCGGCACGCAGCGCGTCGAGGTGGAGGCGGCCGGCGCGGGCGGCGTCCTGGAGGATCCGGACGATGAGCAGGCCGACGCGGCCCGCGTCGTCCATCGTCATGTCCGGGGGGCGGTAGCCGGGGACGGGGGTGCCGTAGACCAGGGCGTACTCGTGGGGGTGGGCGCGGGCCCAGCCGTGCACGGCGGTGAGGACGGCCGTCCAGCGGCCGGGGAGGTCGTCGCGGGGGACGGCCGTCTCCGCGGCCTCCGCGGCCGCGGACATCGCGTCGTGGGCGTCGGCGATGAGCCGCTCCAGGAGGCGGTCGCGGGAGGGGAAGTAGCGGTAGACGGCGGACGAGGCCATGCCGATGTCCCGGGCGACGGCGCGCAGCGAGAGGGCGGCGGGGCCGCTCTCCGCGAGGTGGCGGCGGGCGGAGTCGAGGATCGCGGTGGAGACGGCGGCGCGGGCGAGGGCCCTCGTGGGGGCGGCGGTCATGTCTGCAGTATCGGGCGGGGGTTGGCGATTGTCGAGAGCGGTGCTCTGTTTTTCGAGCGGTGCTCCGGACGTCGGGGGCC
>NZ_MLCF01000111.1 GCF_001879105.1 Mangrovactinospora gilvigrisea
TAGGGGCGGGGCGGGGCGGGGCGGGGGGCGGGGTGCTGGGGGCGTCGGGAGGGGACCCCAGCACCGGACGACGCGGGGGGCGGTGTGTCGCCGCTCGACGTCGCCCCGCAGCCTCCCTCTGCCCAACGCCCCTGTTGTGCCGGGCGGGTTGGTTGGCGCGTTTGAGGCTGGTGTCGACGAACGCCAACTGATATCTTTTGAGGGTCACCAAGTGGGGTTACCACCCCGGGAATGGAGTTCGGTCATGGGTAATGACGGTCTGACGCAGCCGCTTCGAGTGGCGATGGGCAACATCAACGCTCGCGGCTACAGCGCCACCGCGCGGGCCAACGGTACGGTCGGCTGGTTCCACGACGGCGCGGCGTACGCGATCAAGGCGGTGGGCATGGATTTCTTCGCGATGATGGACGGCAAGGAGGTGGGCGGCCCGCTGCCCGACACGCGTGACGGCGTGACGATCGCGCGTCTCGCGATCGAGCGGCTGGGCCTTCCGGCGGATGTCTGACGGTTCCGCGAGGCTGTGAGCGGCGGGCCCTGGCGCTGTGCGCCGGGGCCCGCTCGTGTGGCGGGTGAGGTTCGAACCCGGCCCGACCCCCCCCTTGCCCGGCGCCCTGGTCCCTCCGGGGAGCTCACTGACTGATTCTGACGGAACGTCACCTGATTTATATTAATGCCTATTGCAACTACATATCACTTACGGCGCAATTATCATGTACATTTTCGCGATCAGACCGGAATCGGACCTTCCAACGGGGGTGGGCCGGGCTCCGCGTGTGCTGCGCGGCCTGTCCCCGCGCGGCTGACGCGCCCTCACCGCCTTTCGGCCGGTGATGCGCAACCAAGCGGCGGGCTTCCGCCACCGCGAAGGCCCGGGCGCCCGGATCAAACGAACCGGCGCGCCCGGGCCTTCGTGCTGATGCTCCCCCGTCCCGCCTGGCAAGTCATTGCGCAAAGAGCCTTATATGCACTACCTTATTCACGTCACCATATTCGGTTTCACCAGCCGGAACGGAGTAGGGCTATGCCGTCGAGCGAAGCGCTGAAAGCCGTGTCTGACGAACTGGTCGCGTGCGGGCATGACCGCGTGGGCCCGTACGGTCCCCCCGGTGGGGGGTATCTCGGGTTCTACTACCTGGGGACGCTGTACGGGATCGAGCACGCGGGCGGGACGACCTTCTACGCGCTGAAGGCCGGGAAGCGGGTTGGGGGCGCCTTCACGGCGGCTACCCCCATGACGCTGCTGGCGAAGGCGCTGGAGCGGTTGGACGTCCCGACGTTCGTCTGATCGCCGCGGGTTGGCCTCCGGTGCGCCGTGCGCCGCGTGATGCGTTCGACGGCGCGCCGGGGGCGCGGCCGCGCCACAACCTCTCTGCCCCGCGCGGGACGCGGATCACGTCGGCGCCGACGTTGGCGTCGCGGGTCTGCGGGGCGGCCCCGTGCCCCCTCTCCTTTCCGCACCTGCGGGCGCCCCGGCCGATGTCGCCCAAGTGGGCCGAAGGATCGGCGTGGGGACGCGTCTCGACGCGTCTGCGCCCGCCCCGGACGGAACCGGGGCGGGCGCAGCCATGCGCTGATCTGTCAGCCGGTGACGGTTGCGGAGCCCGCGCCAGTCTCGGGCGCACCCTGTGCTGAGTGCCCGCCGCCGTTGGCGCGTCGCCGCCGGTTGCGCACCAGGGACGAGACGAACGCCGCGCCGATGAACAGCGCGCCCACCAGGCCCGTGATCAGTTCGGGGACCTCGTAGCGGATGCCCACGCCGAGGATCACGGCGAGTGCCCCGATGGCGTAGTGCGCGCCGTGTTCCAGGTACTCGTACTCATCGATGGTGCCGAGTTGGACCATGTAGACGGTCAGGAAGCGGACGACCAGCGCGCCCACGCCCAGCCCCATCGCGATCATGAAGATCTGATGCGTGATCGCGAACGCGGAGATCACACCGTCGAAGCTGAACGATGCGTCAACCGTCTCCAGGTACATGAACATCGCGAGGGCCGCGCCGCCCACCAGGCCCACGCCGCCGGTGCTCTTGCTCGGCTTTCCGTTGTCCCCGTCGTCCCCGTCGGTGTTGACGCGGCTCTCGAAGTAGTCGGACACGCCCTTGACGATCAGGTAGGTGATCAGGCCCGCGATCCCGGAGATCAGGACGGTTCCGCTGACGTCGTGTCCGCCGTTGGCGGAGTGGTGCGCGAGGGTTCCGGAGGTGGCCAGCAGCGCGGCGAGGGTGATGACCACGCTCAGCGATTCGATCTTGCCGAGCTTGGCGATGGGTCGTTCGATCGCCGTCAGCCAGGCCAGGTCACGGCTCGTCAGGAGGAAGTCCAGGAAGATCATCAGCAGGAAGGTCCCGCCGAATCCGTTGATGGCCGGTTGTGCGGCGGTCACGAGGTGCTGATAGCGGTCTTGCTCGTGCAGCGCGAGCATGACCGCGTGCACGGGGCTCATGTGTGCGGTGATGGCGACGATCAGGACCGGGAACACCAGCCGCATACCGCCCACGGCGAACGCGAACCCCCAGGTCATGAACCGCTTTTGCCACTTGGCACTGAGCTTGCGCAGGATCTTCGCGTTCATGACGGCGTTGTCGAATGACTCCGACGTCTCCATGATCGCCAGTAGGGCGACGGTCAGGGCTCCGGCGGCCCCCCAGGTGAATCCCGCGATGGTGAGGGCTAACGCCGCGAAGAGCGCCATGCCCGCAAGTGATCGTTTGAGGTTCATCATCCCCCTTCCAGGTGGTGTGTCGGCCGGGCGAACCGGACGACAATGTGATGACTCAAGTATAGCAAATATGAGATGAGTCGTAAATGTGCGGGATGTGGTCGATCGCGCGCCGCCACTGTCCTATCCGCGCAGGAGGGCCCCTCTGCAGGGCGTCCCCGCGGCGCCCCGCGGCGCCCCGCGGGGCTCTGTGGCGTGAATGTCCGGCGCGGCCCGCCTCCGAACCGGGGGCGGGCCGCAGTGCCTTGGTGAAGGTCAGAGGTGGAACTCGCCGAGGAACAGCCGGGCGACGTCGGCGGCGGGGGTGTTGTTGGGGAGGGTGCGCGTGGGGGCCTGCTGGCTCTCGTTGAAGGCGAACCTGCCGCCGCTGTCGGTGATGGCGTACACGGGGCCGCCGCTGTACTTGCAGATGTAGAGGGCGTTCGTGCCCATGGAGACGATCAGGGTGTTGGGGGTGACGTTGCTGGGGTGGGGGCCGGGGCCTGCGGTGTCGCGCTCGGCCTCGATGGCGTTGCGGATCGCGGTGAGGCTGGTGCTGGGCATGGTGAGTGCTCCGTTTCGTCCGGGCTGGTAACCCCTTCTGATGACAACTATAGCATAGTTTCCGTGCTGGTCTCCCGGCTCTCCCGGATTGGCGGCGCCCGATTGGGCTTCCCCACGGATTGGGTCCGAGGGGGCGTTGCTGGGCTCCCAGCCGCCCTCTCCACGGCAGTCCAGCCACGGCCTCGCTTCCTGGACGGGCGGATCCGGCTGTCACTGCCCGCAGGGCCCCGACCGTATGGCCGGGGCCCTGCGGGGCATGGCGGGTAGCCGTTTGCCCGTTGGCGGCTAGCTCAGCTTGTCGATCGTCTGCTGATTGCTCTTGATCTCCTTCTCCAGCTTCGAGACGGTCCCGGTCCAGCGGCCGACCTGCTTGGCGTAGGTCTTCGCCTGCTCCTTGTAGCCCTTGCGGTGCATTTCCTGCGCGACCTTCTTGACCTCCTTGAGCGCGGCCCGCGCCTCGGAGAGCTCCGCCTCAAGCTTGTTGATCTTCTTCTTCGCGGCAGCCACGCGCGCCTTGTTGGCAGCGGCCTTGGCGATGTCGGATGCGGTCATGTCGATCCCCTTTCAAGCCTCTTGGTGTCTTTGGGGTGGTGACCCCTTGACCTGACACTTAAGACTCTATGAGGATTAACATCAGCAAATAATGACCAACAGGGATACATAGTTCAGGCGGGGAGGTAAGTGTCATGTGACGCTGCCGCTACTTGACCGACCCGCCGTTGCGTTGCGCCCCTGCGGCGACCCCCTGTACCCGTCGCCCCCGCAGCTGCATCGCGGCCTGCGTAGTGCCGCCCGGCGCGGCGGTGGTCAGTCGGCCCCGCCCGGTGCGGGTGCGGCGCCCGCCCCGCAGCGGTAACGCTGCGTAGGCGGACCTGGGAGCGCGGGGGTGCGCCGCCCCGTCCCTGGGGCGGCGCACCCCCGCGCTACGCGCGGCCTCCCGCCGAACCGCCGGGAGCGTCAGGAGCGCCGGGAGCCTCGGAACCATCGGGCGCGTCAGGGGCATTGACGGCTCGCGCGTGCTGGCGAGCGAACACCGCCGAGACGAGCGCGGCGAGGGACATGGCCGCGAGTGCGGCGGTGAAGCCGCCCCAGGTTGCGAAGTAGACGACTCCCAGCAGTGCGACGCCGACCGGGCCCGCCGCTTCCTGCACCGTCATCAGGACCCCGGCAGTCGCGCCCGCGTGGTGGCCTTCCACGGTGGCGGTGACGGAGGAGGTGAGCGCGCCGTTGGCGAGAGCCTGACCCGCGCCCGCCAGGATGAGCCCCGCCGCCATGATCAGCCATCCGTGGGTTCCGCCGGTGGTGCCGGAGACGGCGAGTACTGCGTATCCGATGGCGAGGATCAGCGCGCCCCACACGGCGACCTTGACGCCGTGACGGGTGGTCAGTTTCGCCTGTCGGGTGGAGGTGAGCAGGAACCCGACGTTCAGCACGGCGAACATGCCGCCCGCCTCAAGCACGGTCAGGCCCTTGACCTGCTGCAAGTACAGGGACAGCACCACCGACATGACCCCGGTGACGGCGTAGAGCACGCCGATCCCGCCCAGACCGGAGCTGAATCCGGAGTACCGGAAGACGGCGAGGTCGAGAAGGGGTGTGCGGCCCCGCTTGGTGCGGATGCGCTGGTGACGGACGAAGATCACCAGGGCCAGCATGGCGGCGACCAGGACGACGAACGACCACAGCGGCCATCCGGTCTCGCGTCCCTGGACCAGCGCCAGGACCACCCCGACCAGGCCCAGAACCGTCATGAGGGTTCCGGCCACGTCCAGACCGCGCCCGGCGTTGGCGGCGCGGGATTCGGGGACCCAGCGCAGGGCGAGGACGATGGCGATCAGCCCAAGGGGGACGTTGATCACGAAGACCGAACGCCAGCCGAGTCCGGCGATGTTGGCGGTGATCAGGAGGCCGCCGATGATCTGGCCGCCGATGCTGGCCGCGCCGACGACGGTGTTTTGCCAGGCCACGGCGCGGCGGTGTGCGTGGCCGGTGAACATGGCGGAGAAGAACGCGAGGACTTGCGGCCCCATCAGGGCGGCGCCGATGCCTTGGGCGATGCGGGTGCCGTTGAGGATGCCGATGGTGGGAGCGGCGGCGCACGCCGCCGATGCGGCGGTGAAGACGATCAGGCCCCACACGAAGACTTTGCGGCGGCCGTAGAGGTCGCCGAGCCGTGCGGAGGTGATCAGTCCGGCGGCGAAGGCGAGGCCGTATCCGGCGCTGATCCATTGCAGCGCGGCGGTGTTGGCGTGCAGGTCGGTCGCGAGGGAGGGGAGGGCGGCGGTGGTGACGAAGAAGTTGAGGACCACCATGAAGGTAGACCCGAGGAGGACCGCGAGCGCCCAAGTGGGGTGGGGCGATCGGGACGTGATGCGGCTCATTGGTGCGTGCTCCCTGGTGAGGGGTGCGGGGTGGCGGCCCGCGCGGTCGAAGGGTGGTGAACCCTGATTTATCAATCATAGCGCATTGACCTCAATATGTCATGCCATCTGGCGTGGGGTCCGGCGGGGGTCCGGCGTGCGGACCTGCGGCTTTCGGCGGCCCGCGTGCACCGAAGCGCCCCGGGGATTGACCGTCGAGCCTCGGTGGCCCCCCGGAGTCCCCTATGCCTGCCGTCCCCTCATCTGGCGGTCTGGCTCGAGGTGTTGCCGCGGCCGCGCGCGTGGCGGCGCCCCTGAGTCTTGGGGGGCGCCGCCGCGCCGGGACGGTCAGCCCTCGGTGATCAGCTTCGTGTACTTCTCGACGAGCGCCACGGTGGTCGTGGGCTCCCTGACTTCACTGCCGGGGACCGTCGTCCCGTCCGCGCGCAGCAGGCGCGTGACGCCGCCCCTGGTGCGGATCGTGTACGTCTGGCCGTTCACCTTGAACGTCCCGTCTGCGAATTCGGGCATGGGGCTGCCTCTCTCCTCGCGCGGCTGGTGACCGCAATTGGTGATTGCTAAAAACTAGCATCAGGCTAGACCCTTGGCAAGTCGTTTGCTATGCTTAAGGCATCAGTTCGGACGGGCTGACCGGCTCACCACCGGAAACCGGCTTCACCAGCCAGGAAGGCGCCAGCCATGACCAAGGGCATCCGCACGATCTTCGCCGCGCTCGCCAACAAGCTCCGCGAGCTGCGCGACCGGCCCAACAACGACGCGGCCCTGCGCGCCTGGGCGCGGACCGAGTACCCGGAGCTGCGCAACCTCGGTGACGGCGACCTCGACGCCCACCTGCGGACCATGCGACGCGACATCTGACGCCGGGCCACCTCCCCCGCCCGCGCCGCCCCTGGCGACGCGGGCGGGGGAGGCGCGTGGGCCTGGTGGCCGGAACTGCTGCCCCCTCTCCCCGCCGCCCCCGCGGGCGTGCGCCTTCCCGAGGGCGCCGCGTGCCGGACGCGGACGGAAGTGGGGTCCGTTGGTTACTGTGTCTAGACACTTCGGTAGTACACTCTTGGTCATCGGCCCGGAGTTCTTCGGAACCTCCCATCCGGGCCTGCGGCGCTGCTAGACACCCCCCACGTAGTGGCGCGTACCCGGGGCCCGAACCGCCGTGCAAGCGACCCCCAAGACTGCTTGCCCCATGGTTCGGGCCCCGGGCCTTTCTGTGTTCGCCGACCAGGCCGACCACGCCGACCACGGCGGGCGCGCCGAGCTGCGCCGGGTGCCCGCCGATGGGGGTCCTACCGGGTGGGCGATGTGGTGGGTGTCGTCGGGTGCTTCCCGTTGGCGGGCGCAGTGGTTGAGGCGGGCGCCGCGGCGTGGGGGTGGGGGCTGGGGGCGAGGAGAGCCCCGAGGGTGACCGTGGCGGCGAAGGCGAGGGCTGCGGCGGCGCTTCGGGGTCCGGTGACGAGCGGCATGGTGAGTGCCTCCTTGGTGGTGGGAGAGGCGGGGCGGCGAGCCCTACCTCTTCGTGACACTAAAAGCATAGTATTTTTCTCACGAAAACGCCATGGCCGAGAGGTGAAGGGGCGCGGCCGGACTGGGGGCGCCTCCCCGCCCCCCTGTACCCCGCACGCCTGTTGGCACGCACCGCCCGGCGGCCCGCGGGCCGCCCTGGAATGCAACTGGTTGGCCGTCAGGTCCCGTGTGTGCCAGCTGCGATGACAACACGTGCGCAATTCGTGTGGCGGGAATGCCAGCGGCCCCCGCAGTCGCGGGGGCCGCTGGTCTTGGGTGTCGGTTAGCCGACGGTGAGGCCGCAAGTGTCGCAGCGCTGGCGGCCGCCGCCTTCGCCTGCGGGCTGGAGTTCGCCGTCGCACTCGGGGTCGGGGCACTGGGCGGCGGTGGTCATGCTGGCGAGGCTGAGCATGTTGGTCGGGGGCATGGTGAACCTCCTGGTCTCGGGGTGGTGAGCCCCTTTGGTTGATATCTTTAGTATAGCGAATGCGTTTGCTTCTGTAAAGAGGGGGCGTGGGCGGGCTTCTGGGGCGCGGGTGGCGTCGGTTGGGAGTGCGTCGGCGATCAAGGGCATGGGGTCGCTGCCGTCGCATGCGAAGCAGTCGGCACGGGCGGGACCGCGGAGGCGAAACGGTGGCCCCCGCGCACCCCTGTGCCCAACGTCCCGAAGCCTGGGCGCGCGTTCGTGCGCGCGCTTGAGGGTTGCGCTTTATCTGCTCTCGATGCTATGCTCTACATGTCATCAGGAAGTAGGGATCTTCCGGGTGGCGGGCCGGGATTCACCATCTCGGTTGTCCTTCTACCAGGGGAGTTGTTATGTCCAAGAAGTCGCACCCGGGTGACGGTAGCCACGGTCACGGCGCGAAGGGGTTCGCGTTCCGTGAGTCGCGTCGGACGCTGCGGGAGCTGGCGGGGGCGCTGCTCTCGCTGGGTCGTCAGGGCTGACGCCTGACGCCTGAC
>NZ_MLCF01000112.1 GCF_001879105.1 Mangrovactinospora gilvigrisea
CCTTCAGGCTCATCAACCCACCCCTCCCACCTGCGACTTGGACGGCACCCCGCGGAAGATCCGGCTCCGCACCACCGGGCGCCGGGAGCGTAGTAGCCGCACCTATGGACTGACGCCCGGTCAAGCACGAGTCACCAAAGGTAACCGTCCTCACCCATCGTGCGCGGCCGTTGACACGATGGTGTGTACATGATGCGATGGCCCAGCGTCAGATCTGGCCACGGTGCGAGACGACTTCCATGCCAACGCCCTCGGAGGGCTGGAATGCCCAGGTTCAGCATTGTCATGCCGGCCTTCGAAGTGGCCGCCTACCTCGGAAGCTGCCTCGACTCGCTCCTTGCACAGTCGTTCGACGACTTCGAGGTCCTGGTCGTGGACGACGGTTCGACCGACGGCTCGGGCGCCATCATGGATCAGTACGCCGAGAAGGACCCCCGCGTCACCGCGCTGCACCTGGCCGAGAACCAGGGCCCGGGCGAGGCCCGCAACTTCGGGCTCGCCCATGCGATCTCCGAGTACCTCATGTTCGTCGACAGCGACGACCTGGTTCCGGAAGGCGCCCTTGAATCCATCAACCACCGCCTCAAGGCGACCGGGGATCCGGACGTACTGGTCCACGACTTCGCAGGCTTCCGTGAAGAGGGGAACATCGAGCCCCCGAACGGCTTCCCCGACAAGGTGATCAACGGCCAGCCGGCCGTCTTCACCCTGAGCCAGAATCCGGATATCCTGGTCATGCCGTTCGCCCCATGGAACAAGACCTACCGGAGAGAGTTCATCGTCCAGCACCGGTTCGGATTCCCGAACGGCTACTACGAGGACATGCTCTGGAGCTGGGAGAACCTCCTCACCGCACAGAACATCGCTCTTCACGACGCCGTCTGTCTGCACTACCGAAGGGATCGGCCGGGCAGCATCACCGGAGGGCCCGACGCGAGACATCTCGACATCTTCACCCAGTACCAGCGGGTCTTCGAATTCATTGCGTCCAACCCCGAACTCGCCCGGTGGCGGACCAAAATCCTGGAGGTCTCGCTGATCGGGCTGCCCCGGCAGTACAGACTCGTACCACCAGACGACAGGCCGGAGTTCCACCGGCGCTGCGCCGAGCATTTCGCCGGGCGACCCGACATGCTGGACCGTCTGCGCCGCGATCTCGACGGCTAGCTTCCCGAACTCTTGTAGTGCTTCAGCTGGCTCCGCCACACCTCGCGCGCGAGCAGCACCAGCAGCGGGCCGGCCAGCGGCGACATCAGCGCCAGCCACTCGGGCACGTACAACCCGCCGGACCGCCCGGTCAGAACCGCGGACGGGAAGAAGGCCACGAAGGCAAGCGGAATGACGAACGTCAGGATCAGCCGGATGGCGATCGGGAAGATCGTGATCGGATAGCCGCCGAAGTTGCTGAAGATATCGTCCATCATCCCGCGAATCTGGCGGGTGTTCATGGTCCGGAACGCGAACGACGCCGCGATGACCTGCAGCGCCCCCTCGATCATCCCGCCCGACAGAACGGCGAGCAGCAGGAATCCAACCGTCAGGACATTCCAGTCCGCCGGGATCTCTGTCGCGGCCGCAATCAGGATCACCAGGCCGGAGAGCAGATCGCCCAGGTGCGGCAGATAGAACTGACGGTTCCACAGCTGCGCCAACGCCCCTGCCGGACGGACCAGATAGCGGTCGAATTCCCCCTCCTGGATCACCGTGTCCAGCACGAAGATGCGACCGGAGACGACCACGAACAACCCGTGCGCGGTAAGCCTGATGCCGTAGATGAACGCGATCTCGCTCAGCGACCACCCCCCGATGGTGCCGAACTTCGCCACCACCACCCAGATGAACGCGAACCCCACGCCCTGCCAGGCCACCCCGGACAGAATCATGATGAACAGGTTGGCCCGGTACTGGAACTGGCTGCGCCAGGCCGCCCCGAGCAGCACCAGATAGCTTCGCCACCAGGGGATGAGGCGCCCTGCAGGCTCTCGGCCGAAGTCCCTCGGCTCTGTCGTCACGCTAGCCCCCCTGCAGCGCGACCCGCCGCAGCGCGCGCACCGCGAGCAATCGCAGGATCAACCACAGAACGACCACCCACACGCACTGCAGTCCGATGGTGCTCACCACGCTGCCGCTCTTCCCCATATAGATCGCGATCGGCGTATAGGTGGTGGCCTGGAACGGGAGCCAGCTGGCCAGCGTTTCCAGCCAGCCCGGCATGAACCACAGCGGCACCAGCGCACCGGCGAAGAACTGCGCCACCATCCGGTAGATGATCGACGTTCCGTCGGTCTCAAGCGTCCAGAACGCCGTGATCCCGACGATGGAGCCGGTGAGAAGGGTGATGAGGAAGGCCGGGACCAGGCTCACGGCGTATCCGAGGCCCGCCCCTGCCGACGCCGGCGCTTCGGCTCCTCCGACCAGGATCGCGAACGGCAGCGCCACAATGACGAAGGGCAACCCCGCGATCATCACACCGGCCTGACCGAACGTCATCTGGGCGGTGTAGCGCACCGGCCGGGCGAGGTCGACCGCGACCTGGCCGTTCCGCACCCGCTCCGGGATCCCCGAGAGCGTCCAGGGATTGAAGACGAAGTACTGCACCGAGGCCAGCGTCGAGTAGGCGATCTGCGCCGACAGCGAGATCTGCTGGCCGTGGCCCATCGTCGCCCGGGAGTGCGGATACGCGGCGACCCACACCTCCTTGAGTAGATACACCTTGAACAGCAGGCCCAGCAGCGAGACCAGATAGTTGGAGCGGTAGATCGTCTGGGCGGAGATCTGGATCTTCGCCAGCCCCGCGTAGGCCGCTAGCCGCTGCCGTACGGTCAGCGCCGACCCGCTCATGCCATTCCCGCGGATGCATAGATGCGGTGGACGACGTTCTCGAGCTCCGGTTCGACTATGGCCACATCCGTCAGTTGATGGTCGGCCAACACTGCAGTGATGAGCTCCGACACCTGGATCTCCGCCGGGTCGAAGGCCAGCTCGACCGCCTCGTCACCGATCGACTCGGCCACTCCGGGGATTCCGACGCCACGCCACTCGACCCCGGCGGCCAGCTTCACCACCAGCCGCCGCTGCTGAACGAACCGCGACTTCAGCGACTCGACGTCGCCGTCGTAGGTGACCTTGCCCCCGTCGATCAGGATGATCCGCCGGCAGAGCCGCTCCACATCGTCCAGATCGTGCGTCGTCAGTACGACAGTGGTACCCGCCTCGCGGTTCAACGCCGACAGAAAGCCGCGGATCCGCTCCTTGGCCACCACATCGAGCCCGATCGTCGGCTCGTCGAGAAAGAGGATCCGCGGCTCGGGCAGCATCGCCGCGGCCAGATCGCCCCGCACCCGCTGGCCCAGGGACAGCTGTCGCACCGGGGTGTCGAAGAACGGGTCCAGGTCGAGCAGCTCGACGAACCAGTCGACGTTCGCCCGGTGCCGCGCCGGGTCGATCGCGTACAGCTTCCCGATGATCTGCAGGGACTCGCGCAGCGGCAGGTCCCACCAGAGCTGCGACTTCTGCCCGAAGACGACCCCGATGTTCAGCGCGTTGCGCTGCCGCTCCCGCCACGGCACGATTCCGGCGACCTCGATCTTCCCCGACGTCGGCTGCAGGATCCCCGTCATCATCTTGATCGTCGTCGACTTGCCGGCGCCGTTCGGCCCCAGATAACCGAGGAACTCGCCCTCGTCGACGGTGAAGTCGATCCCGTCCACGGCCCGCTTGATGACGGACTCCCTGGTGACCAGGGTGCGCAGCCCGCCGAGCGCACCTTTGATCCGCTTCGGCCGCCGGAAGTCCTTGACCAGCTCCGAGACATGGATGATGCCCAACGGGTCCACCACCTCCAAGCGCGCACCGACGTAGGCCATCAACCCGGTCATCGAGCAACCCGGACACTCTTACATGGTTCCGCTTCGCCCAACAGGGGCTCTCCCTCGCTGAGTTGGGCCAATCCTGGCAGTGGTCAGGAGACGCCACCGCAGACTCTGCAACCCGGCCGCGACTCGGCCCGCTCAAGCACCGACTCTCCCGGCAGCACCAGGTTGAACCCGAACACCGTCCCCGGTTCGAGCACCGGGACGCCGGTGAGTGACGCCAGCGCGGCATGGCCGACCAGCGTTCCCGACATGGACGCGCTCACCGCGTTCACCGGGTGGACGGGAAGCCGTGGGCGCAACGCGTCGGCTGGCGCGTCGTCGGGCAGACGGAGGTCCGCCGTGTCGGCCAGGCCGTCGTGCAGGCACTCCCAGCAGGGCCCCGTTCCGGGGACCACCAGCGAGGCCGTCACCAACGGACCGTGGTAGCCACCGACCACCCAGTTGATTCCGGCACCCGCACACGCGGTGTTCGCCCACCGCCGGATCTCGGGCGGGCTGTCCGCACACAGCACCAGGACGTCGTAACCAGGGGCAGAGTCCAACAGCGTGCCGAAGTCGTCGTGGCCGCTGACCATCCGCTGCTCACCCGTGATCCGGACATCGGTGTTCAGCGCGCGAAGCGCGGCAAGGGCCGCCTCGATCTTCGGCTTCCCGATGTCGGGCTCTCGGAACAGCGTCTGGCGCCCCAGGTTCGAAAGCTCCACCTCGTCAGGGTCGACCAGGTGCAGCGCCCCCACCCCGGAGGCGACAAGGATCTGCGCAGCTGCTCCTCCGGTCCCGCCGACTCCGACCAGGAGCACCCGCGCTGCCCGCAACCGAAGTTGGGCCTCCCACGGTGTCGCGCGCGGCACGGCGTCCATCCACCGCAGCAACGGCATGCTGCGGGAGTGCCGATCGAGGTCGCGCTCCGTCAGCGACTCCGGCACGGGAGCCGCGGCGTCATCGACGAAGCCGGCGGCGAGCAGCTCGTCCATCGCGGTCTCCACGACGTCCGGGGGTGTGCCCGGTACCGCCCGCACGATCTCGGCCGCACTGCCCGAACCGTCCATGGCGGAAACCACCTGCCACAGCCACCCCTCCGGGTCCTCGATCTCCACGCCGATCCCATGGACGGATCCGCCAAGCCGGATATTTCCGTCAACGGTTCGATAGCGGGTGTACTCCGGCTTGATCCGAGGACGTGCTAAGTCGGCCACTCGCAGAACCTGGTTGCCCACCTGAATCCCCTAACCCGTCGTACACACTCGTTGACACGATGGTGTGCACATGGCCCAATGGCAAGAGGTCAGATCTGATCGCTGCACATGCTCAGTCGTTCACCTCGACACCAGGAGCTGCCATGCCCAGCACGCCGATCGTCGTCCCCATGCGCCGGCTGGACAAGCACGAGACGACGTCCACCAGCAACGCGAACGGCGCCTGAGAACCGCTGACGACACCCTGAACGATCTGTGCCCCGGCGGCCGCCACTTGGGCGGCTGCCGGGGCGCAGTCACGGCATGCACCGAGGTGTTTACAGTTCGTCCCTTATGCTCCGGAGCAGCTTGAGCGAGCGCTCGGGCGACATGCTGTCAACGCAGAGCCGCTCCATGGCGTTGGCGTACTCGTCGACATCGTCACGCTTGTCCAGGTAGAGCGCGCCGGTGAGCTGCTCCAGGTAGACCACGTCCGGCAGGTCCGCCTCGGGGAAGCGCAGCAACGTGAAGGCGCCGCCCTGGGCGGCGTGTCCGCCGAATCTGAACGGCATGATCTGCAGCACGACATTGGGGTTCTCGGTCGCCTCGATGAGCTTCTCGACCTGACCCCGCATCACATCCCGGCCGCCGATGGGCCGGCGCAGCGCCGCCTCGTCGAGGACCGCCCACAACCGCGGAGCGTTCTCGTCGACGAGAAGCTTCTGGCGACGCATCCGCATCCCGACTCGCCTCTCCACCTCTTCCTTGGAGGCGTTGGGGCGGTACTGGATGTTGACGGCGTGGGCGTACTCCTCGGTCTGCAGCAGACCGGGGACGAACTGCATCTCGTACGTGCGGATCAGAGACGCCGCTTCCTCCAGACCCACGTAGGTCTGAAACCAGTTGAAGAGGACGTCACCGTAGTCGTGCCACCACCCGGCGGCGTTGGCGTCCCTCGCCAGGCGAAGCAGCGCCTTGCGCTCGCCCTCGTCGTCGATGCCGTAGAGGGTGAGCAGATCAGCGACATCGCGCTCCTTGAAGGAGACGCGGCCCAGCTCCATACGACTGATCTTCGACTCGGAGGCACGGATCGAGTAGCCGGCGTCCTCCCGCGAGATCCCTCTGGACTCCCGCAGCTTGCGCAGCTGCGACCCAAGCAGGATGCGGCGCACTACCGACCCGCTGCCCTGCTGAATCGTCGTCATCTCTCCTACCCCTCAACCCGATGGCCTTGCACAGTCTGCCACCTGGTGGCCTCGCTGAGTGCCTCCGGGACCGATAAATCCAGTCGGATGCACGTGAATCTGCGTCTGCATCGGCACAGATCGCGTGTGCACGTGAATCCGCTCTTGCATTCGTCGTTGGCGTTGGGGACCATGGTGCACGTGCACATGCACGCCCGATGGAGGCACGCAGAGCTCGCGGGGGCCGCAACGGCCACTCGCGCCACGGAGGTGCCAGGCATGAGGACTGGGGGCACGGCGGTGCTCGAACCGTTATGGGAAGAGCTGCTGGCGCCTGAGGAGTTGGGCACCTCGGGTGCGCTGCTGGTCTCCTGCCGCCTGGCTCCGCGCTACGAGTCGGTGCACGATGCGCGCAACTTCGTGCGGACCACACTGGGCCGCTGGAGCCTCTCCCCGCTCTTCGACGATGTCGCGGTGGTCGCCTCGGAGTTGGTGACCAACTCGCTGCGGCACGCCATGCGGGTCAACCGGCACCAGCACGCGATATCGATGCCGCCCATAGAGCAGTCGTCGCAGCTGCGGATCAGCATGGCGCGCCGCGCGGCACGGGTGGTCTGCGCCGTGCGCGACCCCAGCCCCGCCGGCCCGATCCCGCAGTCGGTCGACGAACAGGCCGAGGCCGGCCGCGGGTTGCACCTGGTGGAGTCGTTCAGCGACCGTTGGGGCTGGCACCCGCTGTCGGGCACGGGAAAGGTTGTCTGGGCGCTCTTCGACGGGACGGACCTTCCCGGCATCGGGGCGGAGGCGGCTCACTCCGACTTCCGCGGTCTGGCTGCTTTCCACCGCTACTGAGGTGTGAAGGTTCGTCACTGCTCTCGGTCCTCGCTACGGACCGGGAGCGGACGGCCGACTCGACAAGCCAGGGGGATGCGCGAAGCGGCCCCGGGGAGATCAACTCCCCGGGGCCGCTTCATTGTTCAGGCGGTGAGCTCCGCTGCTGCCCGCGGAGCTCACCCTCCGGCTCAAACCAGATCGTCGAATTCGCCGTCCTTGGCACCGAGCAGCAGGCACTCGATCTCGGAACGGGTGTAAATCAGCGCAGGTCCGTGGGGGTCACGCGAATTCCGCATCGCGACGTCGCCGTTCTGGAGGCTGGCGAACTCCACGCAGTTGCCGTTCGCGTTGCTGTAGCTGCTCTTGCGCCAGACTGCGCCATCCAGCTCGGTCGCCTTGATGCCGTTGTAGGTGTGACTCATTGGTGTCTCCCTGGCTGTGCTGTGATCGGCATTCTCCATGTGCGGCCCGCGCGATCCCCACGCAAAGCCCCGGCGTCCGCCGCACTGAGCTTGAGTCTAGCGCGATGCACGTGCACACGCATGTGCGTTGGCGCGTGCACAGCGAATCACTGGCAGTGACAGCGGAACGTCAACTGCATTGCTTTTACTACTGCTTGACGTTGCGTCATAGCTTCGAGTGAACCGGACGACCTGCGCTGTTACCCACCGCTCCGAGGTCCTGGCGCAGAGTGCCACAACGCCTTCCGGAACCGTCCGTATGCGGATCGCTTGGCGGGTTCTTCCGCGAATATTCGTTTTCTGACCAGGAGTGCCGGGTCGTGCTCAGAATCCCTATGACTTCCACCACGTCACGTTCGTCGCAGTTGGGATGACTCAGAGTCAGTTCAAAGCAACGACTACGGCCGGCTCCGGAGAGTGATTTCCGGAACCGGCCGTGAGACGCGGAGAGTTCGGGGCGAGAAGCCCCGGATATCGGACGGTTGGTCAGCCGCCCAGGCCCGGGAGGCCGTGGGCCAGGCCGCCGACCAGCGGGAGCTGGCCCAGCGGGCTGGAGGACTGCGGCGCCGCAGCCGGCGCCGCAGCCGGCGCCGGGGCCTGGGCCGGGGCCGCGGCCGGGGCCTGGGCCTCCGGCGCCGGGGCCTGCGGGGCGGCCGGGGCGGCCATGTCGTCGGCGTCCATGTCGCCGGCGTTGTTGGCGCTCTTGTTGCCGAACGTCGGGTTGAGGCCCCCGATGCCGGTGACGGTGTTGCCGGTGGCGTTCACCGGGACGTTCACCGGGACCTGGACGGCGTTCCCGGAGCCGACCCCGGGGCTGCCGATCGCGGCACCGGCCGCGCCGCTGTGCGCCGCGGCCGTTCCGGCTCCGGCGAGGACCAGTCCGCCTGCCACGGCCGCCGCCGCGGCCACACGCTTGGTGGAGCTCATCTGCTTGGTATCTCCTGTACGGATCGACTGCGTCGTTTTGCCGCCCGACCCAACCGCTTCCGCACCGCGAACTGTGGGCGCCATGCCCCGCCCCTCACCCGTTTGCCACGGATCGTCACTCCATAGGAGGGGCGCCGAGGATGGTCGGTGACGCCGTCCCTGTGACGGCCTCCTCGCGCCGGCCCCGCGCCCGCTCCCGGCGCAGCCAGCCGAGGCCGATGAGGGAGATCGCCAGCAGCCCGATCCACTGGTAGACGGTGAGCAGCACCGCCTGCTGGTTGGTCAGCCGCGGGTCGTAGCCGAGGTCGATGAGCCGCCACTGCCACTGCGCGCCCGTCGTCACCAGGGTGAGCGCGAGGGCGATGCCGTGCATCGAGTCCCACAGCGCGTGCAGCACCGAGACGCCCAGGTAGCTGGCGAAGAGGGCGCCCGTCAGCCGCAGATGGCCGGTCCGCCGGGCGGTGCGGAAGAGCGCGCCGCCCAGGATGGCCGTCCACAGGCCGTGGCCCAGCGGCGCCAGCAGGCCGCGCAGGATCTCCGTCGACACCAGGTCGCGCAGCGAGAGGCCGTGCACGGTGATCAGCGCGGTCAGCGCGTAGCCGGAGCTCTCGAAGGCGGCGAAGCCGAAGCCGACGGCGGCGCCGAGCACGATGCCGTCCAGCGTGGAGTGCGCGGCCAGCCGACGCGCCATCAGCCACACCGCGGCGAGCTTGACGCCCTCCTCGATGAGCCCGACCACCAGGTACATCCACGTCGAGGGGTGCACCAGGTAGCTCTCCAGGACGGAGGCGCCGAGCACCCCCATCACGCCGCCGACCAGGAACGCGGCGAGGATCCGCTCGATGGTGAGGTGGTTCTCCCGGCGGCTGTGCTCGAACGACCAGGACGCGAACGTCACCGGCACCAGGAAGCTGCCGAGCAGCACGATGGTCGGGATCAGGTTGGCGTTGGCAGTCCAGTAGGTGACGCCGACGGCGGCGAGCCACAGCACCAGCCCGATCCAGAAGATCCGGAACCAGGCCTGCTGGTGCCAGGGCCGGTCACCCCGGGTGATGCTGCCTGCGGTGTCGGCACGGTCAGCCCTGCCGGCACGCCCAACGCCGCTGTCAGGCCCGGCCGGCTGCGGCGAGGCCGACGGCCACCACGAGGCCGGCCCCGCCGGAGCGGGCGGCGGCTCGTCCGGCCGCGGCGGGATGGACGGGTCGTCGTCGGTGCTCATGCGCCATGGGCTCCCCGCTCCCCCTCGCTGTCGTCGGCCGTCCCCTCGGCCCCGGCGTTCCCGGCGTCCCCACGCCCGACGGTCCCGGCGTTCCCGGGCCCGGCGTGCCCGGCAGCCCCGTCGGCCTCCTCGGCCCCGGCCCCGGGCATCTCCTTCAGCAGGCTGACATCCTCCGAGCGCCCGGACGACTCGTCCCGCGAGCCCTCCGCCCGCGGGATGCCCGCCGCCCGGTACGCCGCGTCCTCGTCCAGCGTCTCGTTCTCCAGCAGCGCCGTGGCCAGCGCGTCCAGCCGGTCCCGGTTCTCGCCGAGCTTGCGGACGGCCTCCTCGAAGCACTCGTTGACGATGCGGCGCGCCTCCGCGTCCACCTCGTCCACCGTGTCCGACGCCGCCGAGAGGGCGTACGGCGAGTCCGACGTCGCCGGGATGATGTTGAGCCGGCCCACCTTGGGGCTCATGCCCCAGCGGCCGGCCATCCCGCGGGCGATGTTGGTGACCGTCTCCAGGTCGCTCTCCGAGCCGGTGGTGATCGTCCCGAAGACCACCTGCTCGGCCGCCATGCCGCCGAGCGCCCCGATGATCCGGCCGCGCAGGTACTCCTCGGTGTAGGAGTACTTGTCGGTGTCCGGGGTGGAGAGCGTGACGCCCAGCGCCCGGCCGCGCGGCACGATGGTGATCTTGCGGACCGGGTCGGCGCCCGGCTGCAGCATCCCCAGCAGGGCGTGGCCGGACTCGTGGTACGCCGTCAGCCTGCGCTCCGCGTCCGGGATGACGACCGCGCGCTCGGTGCCCAGCTGCACCTTCTCCAGCGCCTGCGAGAAGTCCTCCTGGTCGACGGTCTTCTCGTTGCCCTTGACGGCCCGCAGCGCCGCCTCGTTGGCGAGGTTGGCCAGGTCGGCGCCGGTCATCCCGGGCGTCATCTTGGCCAGCGCGGGGAAGTCGACGTCGTTGGCGAGCGGGATCTCCCGGGTGTGGATCTTCAGGATCTGCTCGCGGCCCTTGCGGTCCGGCGGGCTGACGGTGACCGTCCGGTCGAAGCGGCCGGGCCGCAGCAGCGCCGGGTCGAGCACGTCGGCCCGGTTGGTGGCCGCGACCACCACGACGCCCTCGGAGCCGGTGAACCCGTCCATCTCGGTGAGGATCTGGTTGAGCGTCTGCTCGCGCTCGTCGTGCCCGCCCAGGCCTCCCCCGCCGCCGCGGGCTCGTCCGATGGTGTCGATCTCGTCGATGAAGATGATGGACGGGGCCACCTTGCGCGCCTCGGTGAACAGCTCGCGCACCCGGCTGGCGCCCACCCCCACGATCATCTCGATGAACTCGGACGCCGACGCCGAGAAGAACGGCACCTCGGCCTCGCCGGCCACGGCCCGCGCCAGCAGCGTCTTGCCGGTGCCGGGCGGGCCGGCCAGCAGCACGCCCTTGGGCATCTTGGCGCCCATCTTGCGGTAGCGGTCCGGGTTCTTCAGGAAGTCGACGATGTCCGTCAGCTCGTCCCGGACCTCGTCGATCCCGGCGACGTCGGCGAAGGTGGTGCGCTGCCCGCCCGGGGCGGCCTCCACCGGCTTGGGCGGGTTTCTCCGCCCGATCCCGCCGAGCCCGCCGCCGGCCCCGCCGAGGCCGGCGCTGACCCGCCGCGCCATCCACACCCACAGGCCCACCAGCACCAGGATCGGCAGCAGGGAGAGCAGCAGGTTCGACAGGAAGCTGCGCTGCTGGGTGACGGGCTCCGCCTTCACCTGCACGTTCTGCTTCTCGATCTGCGACCAGAGGTTGTCGTTGGCGAACGAGGGCCGCTGGGTGGAGAACTTGGTATAGGTGCCGCGCCCGTCGTCGGGCTTGTCGACCGCCTTCTTCAGGTCGCCCTGGATGGCGTCGCCCTTGGCGTAGATGTCGCTGACGTTCCCCGCGGCGAGCTGCTTGGTGAACTCGGTATAGGTGATCGTGGTGGTACTGGAGCCGCCGTAGACATTGAAGAGCACATTGGCCAGCAGGAAGACGATGATCGCGGTGACGATGAGCCGTCCCCAGCTGATGGGGCGCTTCGGCGGCGGGGAGGGCGGGGCCCCCTCGGACCGCCAGGGCTTGTCGTCGTTCCGGCGCGGGGGAGCTGGTTGGGACATCCGGCCCGAACACCGCCTCTCCGTGGACTGGTCAAAAGCGTCGCAAGCAGCGCGCGGGCGGACCGCCCGCACACGTTCCATACAACCCCATCATCGGATATGCGCATCCCGAGTGGGGCCGCCGGGCCGGTGAAGATCGGCACGCGGGTGACGGTTCGTCGGATATGCGGTGATCGAGGGGGCGTCAGAAGAGCGTGTCGGGCAGCACGCCCTCCAGGGCGAGGAGCTGACGCTTCGTCTCCAGGCCGCCCCCGAAGCCGCCGAGGCCGCCGTCCGCCTCGACCACGCGGTGGCAGGGGACGACGACGGGGACGGGGTTGGCGCCCATCGCGGTGCCGACGGCGCGGGCGGCCGCGGTGCCGCGCTCGGCGGGGACGTCGGCCCAGTCGGCGAGGCGGCCGTAGCCGGTGGTGGCGCCGAACGGGACGCGGGCGAGCAGGGTCTCCAGGATGCCGCGGTTGAAGGCGGAGGCGAGGGACCAGTCGAGGGGGACGTCGAAGGGGGCGGTGCGGCGGCCGTCGAAGTAGGCGTCGAGCTGGGGCCGCAGGGCGGCGAGGTGGGGGCCGGCCTCGGGGAGCGGGTCCAGGGCGAGGCGGCCGGCGTCGGCCTTCTCGATGCCGGCGACGGTGGTGGGGGTGGCGTGGAAGAGGACGCGGACGAGTCCGCGGTCCGTCGCCAGGAAGTGCAGCGGGCCTATCGGGGAGTCGGGGTACGGCAGCCGGTACAGGGGCACGGGACCTACGGTACGGGCCGGGTCCGACATGCTTCGCCCGGTCTGTACGGTGCCGGGTCCGCCGCCCCTCCGCCCCGGCACCCCACCCGGCCCGCGTCGCGGGCCGAGGGGGCGCCGGGCGTCCGGCGGCGGATCAGGCCCGCGTGAAGCGGAGCGTCACCAGCTGGAACGGGCGGAGCGACAGCGGCGCACCCGCGTCGATGTCCGCCGACGCATCCAGCGACGGCTCGTCGACCGGCCGCTCCAGCAGGTCGACCGCCTCCACCGACGCCGCCTCGAAGCCCGGCACGACCCGCACCCGGGCCCGCCCGCCGCGCGACTCGTAGACGCGGACGACCACGTCGCCCGAGCCGTCGTCCGCCAGCTTCAGCGCCGAGACGACCACGTCGCCGTCCTCGTCGCCGTCCACCGTCACCAGCGGAGCGACCTCGGTCCCGGCCGCCGCCCCGGCCAGCACCCGCTCGGGCAGGTTGACGGCGTAGCCCTCGCGCACCGCGTCGCCGATGTCCGCGCCGACCACCAGCGCGTGCCGGAAGGTGTGCTCGCCCTGGTCGGTCTCCGGGTCGGGGAAGCGGGGCGCCCGCAGCAGCGAGGCGCGCACCACCGTGGACGTCCCGCCGTCGGCGCGCACGTCCCGGGTGACGTCGTGGCCGTAGGTGGCGTCGTTGACCACCGCCGCGCCCCAGCCGGGCTCGTCGACGTGCACGAAGCGGTGCGCGCACACCTCGAACTTGGCCGCCTCCCACGAGGTGTTGGTGTGGGTGGGGCGGTGCACGTGCCCGAACTGCGTCTCCGCGGCGAACCGCTCGGCGTGCACGTCCAGCGGGAAGGCGAGCTTGAGGAACTTCTCGGTCTCGTGCCAGTCGACGGTGGTCTCGATGTCGAGGCGCGGCGCGTCGGCGGCCAGCCGCAGCGTCTGCACCACCCGCGAGGAACCGAACGTCCGCTCGATCCGCACCGCGGTGCCGTCCAGCGCCAGCGCGTCGATGCCGTCGAGGTCCACCACCGTGTTGCGGTAGAAGGCGTCGACGTCCCAGGCGTCCCACTCGTTGGGGAAGTCCGGGTGGAGCTGGAGCAGGTTGGCGGCCCGCCCGTCGGCGATCGCCTCCCGCCCGGCCTCCCGGTCGAAGGCGGAGACGACCAGCCCGCGGCCGTCGACCTCCACCCGCAGCAGGCCGTTGTCGAGGACGAAGCCCCCGCCGGCCCGCTCCTCGGCCTCGACCGCCTCCGCGTCCGCCGCCTCCGGGGAGGCCGCGCCCAGCGCCGCCACCCCGCCGCGCCCGTGCGGCGCCGCGTTGAAGACCAGCTCCGCGGAGCCCTCGCCGGCCAGCGCCCGCTGCGCGGTGCCGATGATCTCCTCCAGCTCGGCGGCGACCCGGGCGTAGGTCTCCCGCGCCTCGCGGTGCACCCAGGCGATCGAGGAGCCCGGCAGGATGTCGTGGAACTGGTGGAGCAGCACCGTCTTCCAGATCCGGTCCAGCTGCTCGTACGGGTAGGCCGCGCCGGCCCGCACCGCGGCCGTCGCCGCCCACAGCTCGGCCTCGCGCAGCAGGTGCTCGCTGCGCCGGTTGCCCTTCTTGGTGCCGGCCTGGCTGGTCAGCGTGGCGCGGTGCAGCTCCAGGTAGAGCTCACCGACCCACACCGGGGGCTCCGGGTACTCCGCCTCGGCGGCCGCGAAGAACTCCGCGGGACGCTCCCAGACCACCTCGGCCGAGCCGTTGAGGCTCTTCATCCGGGCCGCCTTGGCGATCATCTCGCGGGTGGTGCCGCCGCCCCCGTCGCCCCAGCCGGTCGGGGCCAGCGAGCGCGACGCGACGCCCTTCTCCTTGAAGTTGCGCGCCGCGTGGCCGATCTCCCGGCCCAGCATCGAGCAGTTGTAGGTGTCGACCGGCGGGAAGTGGGTGAAGATCCGGGTCCCGTCGATGCCCTCCCAGCGGAAGGTGTGGTGCGGGAAAGTGTTGATCTTCGACCAGGAGATCTTCTGGGTCAGCAGGTACTTGGAACCCGCCGCCTTGATGATCTGCGGGAGGCCGGCGGCGAAGCCGAAGGTGTCCGGCAGCCAGGCCTCCTCGTTGTCGACGCCGAACTCCTCCAGGAAGAACCGCTTCCCGTGGACGAACTGACGGGCCATCGCCTCCGAGCCGGGCATGTTGGTGTCCGACTCCACCCACATGCCGCCCGCCGGGACGAAGCGGCCCTCCGCCACGGCCTTCTTCACCTTGGCGTAGACCTCGGGGCGGTGCTCCTTGATCCAGGCGTACTGCTGCGCCTGGGACATGGTGTAGACGAACTCCTCGCTGCCCGCGTCCTCCAGCAGCGCCGTCATGTTGGCCGTCGTGCGGGCCACCTTGCGGACCGTCTCGCGCAGCGGCCACAGCCACGCCGAGTCGATGTGCGCATGGCCGACCGCCGAGATGCGGTGCGCGCCCGGGCCGGCCGGCTCGGCCAGCACCCCGGCCAGCTCGGCGCGGGCGGCGGCCGCGGTGCGGCCCACGTCCTGGAGGTCGATCGCGTCCAGCGCGCGGCCCACCGCGCGCAGCAGCTCCCAGCGGCGGGCGCCGTCCATGGGCAGCTCGGGCATCAGCTCGCCGAGCACCTCCAGGTCCTGGATCAGCTCCCAGACCTCGGTGTCGCGCACCGCCAGGTCCATCCGGGCCAGCCGGTAGAGCGGCTCGCGGTGCGCGGTGCGCACATCGCCCAGGTCGGTGGGCTTGAACGGCTGGACGTCGAGGATGACGGGGTTGGCCGCCGCCTCCACGTAGAGCTCCACCTGCTCGCCGCCGAACGCCGGGTCGCCGACCGCCACCCAGTCGTTGCGCGGGTTGAGGCCCTTCACCGGGGAGCCGTCCGGCCGGTAGACCAGGCCCTCGCACTGGAAGCCGGGCATCAGCTTGTTGAAGCCCAGGTCGAGGACGGCCTCCACGGTGCGGCCGGCCCACTCGGCGGGGACGGTGCCGCGCACCCGGAACCAGCTGGTGCCCCACGGCGGGCCCCACGCGGCGCCGGCCGCGGTCGGCGCGTACGCGGCGGCGAGGCCCTCCTCGACGGGCACCGGCTCGCCGGGCGCGTCCCAGACCGCCACCTCCAGCGGCACGGACTCCGGGTAGAGGGCGGGGCGGATGCGCTCCTCGAGCACGCGGGCGAGCCGGCGCTCGATCAGTTCGCGGTCGTCATGCATGGCGTGGGTCTCGTTTCGACGGTCCGAAGGAGGGGCGGAGCAGGGCTGGTGCTCAGGGCTGGACGACCTCGGTGATGCCGCGGGACGCCAGATGGGCGGCGTCCTGCGCGCGGGAGGCGAGCACCAGGGCGGGCCGGGCGCCGTCCGCGGCAAGCTTCGCCCACGTCTCGAAGACCGCGCCACCCGGGCCGCAGACCGAGCGGTGCGGGGCGTCCTCGTCGCCGCCGACGTCGACCGCGACGGCGAGGGTGCGGCGGGCGGGGGCGCGGAAGCCGGCGCGCGCCTCGGCGACCAGGTCGCGGATCTCCGCGCCGGCCGGCTTCACCTGCCGATCGTTGCTCAGCAGGCCGAGGGAGTACTCGAGTTCGGGGAAGTCGGCGAGCTCGCGCGAGACGTCGTGGGAGCACCACCAGGTGACACCCCAGAGGTTCTCGCTGGTGAGCGCGTTCTCCACGGTGGCGCGGGTGAAGGCGGCGGCCTGCTCCGGCGGCACCAGCGGGGCGGGGGCGCCGACCTCCTGGAGCCACACCGGGCGGTCCGGGTCGGTCGCCCAGGCCTTGGAGAGCTCCAGCATGTACTCGGCGTGGTGCTCGCTGGCGGCGCCGTCGAAGCCGTGCGCCTGGGCGGTGCCGTTGAAGACCCAGGAGTGCACGGCGGTGAGGTCGCCGAGGACGGCGGCCTGCCGCGGGGTGAAGGCGTGGCCGTCGAGGTACCAGGCGGCGTCGTACTCGGCGTGCAGGTGCATCTTGCCGGGGGCGCCGGCCCGGCAGGCGTCGACCATCCGCCGCAGCCAGGCGTCGGCCTCGGCGACGGTGGCCGGGTCGGGGTCGGGGTGCGGGGCGCCGGAGAACTGGTTGACCTCGTTGCCGACCGTCATGCCCAGGAAGTTGGGACGGTCCGCGAGCGCCTCCGCCAGGGTGCGCAGATACGCCTCCTGCCCGCCGATCACCGTCTCGTCGGTGAACATGTTGCGGCGGTGCCAGGTGCGGATCCAGGCCGGCACGTAGTCGAAGCTGGACAGGTGGCCCTGCAGCCCGTCCACGTTGACGTCCAGGCCGCGCTCGGCGGCCGCGTCCACCATCGCCACCAGCTGCTCCACCGCGCGCGGCCGGATCAGGGTGCGGTTCGGCTGGAACACCGGCCACAGCGGGAAGACCCGGACGTGGTCGAGCCCGAGCGCGGCTATGGAGTCCAGGTCGGCGCGCACCTCGTCGAGGTCGAAGTCGAGCCAGTGGTGGAACCAGCCGCGGGTGGGCGTGTAGTTGACGCCGAACCGGGGGGCGTGGACAGCGTTGTCGGCGGGGCCGGAGGAGGTCATGGGTCCCTTTCAGGATCACGGTGGAGCGGAGAGCGGTGGCTGGGCGGCCGCGACGCGCAGCGTCTCCTCGCACGGTGGTGGGAGACGGGCGGGCGGATCAGCCCTTGACCGCCCCTTCCCCGACGCCGCGGAAGAAGAACCGCTGGAGGCAGGCGAACATCACGATGAGCGGCAGCACCGCGATGATCGTTCCGGCCGCGACCACCCGGGGGTTGGTGTTGAAGGTGCCGTTCAGGTAGTTCAGGCCGACGGTCAGGGTGAACTTCGAGGTGTCGCTGAGCACGATCAGCGGCCAGAGGAAGTCGTCCCAGGCCCCCATGAAGGCGAAGATCGCGACGACCGCGATGGTGCCCTTCACGGACGGCAGCGCCACCCGCAGGAACCGCTGCCAGACGTTGGCCCCGTCGATGATCGCGGCTTCCTCGATCTCGTACGGCAGGTTGGCGAAGGCGTTCCGCATCAGCAGCACGTTCATCGCCCCGATGCAGCCGGGCAGCACCACCGCGATGAGCGTGTTGTTCAGGTGCAGCTCCCGCATGGTGGTGAACTGCGCGATCATGATCGACTCCAGCGGCACCAGCATCGCCATGACGAAGGCGACGCCCGCCAGCTTCCGCCCCTTGAAGCGCAGCCGGGCCAGGGCGTACCCGGCCATCGAGGAGCCGATCACATTGGTGACGACGTTGGAGGCCGCCACCTTCAGCGAGTTGAGCGCGTAGTCCCACACCGGGATGATCTGCGCGACCTTGTCGTAGTTGCCGAGCGTCGGGTGGCTCGGGAACCAGCGCGGCGGGAAGGTGTAGATGTCCTCGGTGGTGCCCTTGAGCGAGGTGGACAGCTGCCAGAGGAACGGCCCGATGCAGATGGCGAAGACCACCAGCAGCAGGATGTACCGCAGCACCAGGGAGCGGGTGGGCAGCTGCCCGCCGGCGTCCCGGATCCGCTCCGCGCGCCGGGCCCGCCGGCGCGTCCTGCGGGTGCTCCCCTCCTGCTTCGCACCCGCCGGAGTCGCGGACCCCGTCGTCGTGGTTCCGGACATCACTCCTTGTCCTTCCGGTCGAGCCGCAGCACCAGCAGCATCAGCAGCAGCGTGATCACGAAGATCACCACGGAGATGGCGGAGGCGTAGCCGGTGCGCCCGGTGAGCCCGGTGCCGGTGCGCTGCACCAGCATCACCAGCGAGGTGTCCTCGCCGCCGGGGCCGCCGGACGGGCCCGCCAGCAGGTAGATCTCGGAGAAGACCTTGAACGCCGCCACCGAGGAGAGCGCCCCGACCAGCGCCATGGTGCCGCGGATGGCCGGCACCGTGACGGTGGTGAAGCGGCGGATCGCCCCGGCGCCGTCCATCTGGGCGGCCTCGTGCAGCTCGTTGGGCACGTTCGCGAGCGCCGCCAGATAGATGATCATGTAGTAGCCGAGGCCCTTCCACACCGTCAGGGCCATCGCCGAGAAGAGCAGCAGCCACTGGTTGGAGAGGAAGTGCACCGGGCCCGCGCCGACCGCGTGCAGCATGCCGTTGACCAGCCCTCGGTCGTCCAGCATCCACACCCAGATCAGTCCGACGACGACCACCGACGCCACCACGGGGGTGTAGAAGGCGGCCCGGAAGAACGAGATCCCGGGGACGTACCGCCGCACCAGCATCGCCAGCAGCAGCGGGAGCATCACGGTGAACGGCACCACGCACACCACGTACAGCAGTGAGTTGCGCAGTCCGGTCCAGAACTGGTCGTCGTGCACCATGTCGGTGAAGTTCTGCAGGCCGACCCAGGTGCCCGCGCTGAGCGTGCGGGCGTCGGTGAAGGACTTCCAGACGGTGGAGACGAACGGATAGAGGCTGAACGCCGCGGTGACGACCAGCCCTGGCAGAAGGAACAGCCAGGGGCTGGACGCGGCGTGCGTTCGGGTCGCGGAAGGGCGTCGGGCCACGGTGATGTACCCGATCAGCCCTGCTGGAGCAGCTTGTTGCTCTGCGCCACGGCGTTGTCCAGGGCCTGCTTCGGGCTCTCCTTGCCCTGCATGCACTTGGCGATCTCCTGCTGGAGGACCGTCTTCATCTCGTCCGTCATCACGGGCGGGGTGTAGTTGATCGCGGTCTTCAGCTGCTTCGCCGAGGCCACCCGGACGCGGCCCTCGTCGGTGCCGTCCTCCTTGGACCAGTAGGGCTTGTCGAGCGAGCCCTTGGTGCTCGGGAAGACGGTCACCTTGTGGGCGAACGCCTCCTGGTTCTTCTGGTTGGTGACGAACGCCGCGAAGGCGACGGCCGTCGCCTTGTTCTTGGCGGTCTTGCTCACGCCCAGCGACTGGACGTACATGTTCTGGTGCCCGGTGTTGTTCGGGACGTTGCTGATGCCCAGGTTCTTGTAGAGGCTGGGCGCGTTCTCCTTGAAGTCCTGGAGGTTGTAGGCGCTGCCCGGGTTCATGGCGACCTTCTGCTCCTTGAACTTCTGGCCCTTCTGGTCCGGGGTGGACGTCAGGGCCTGGGAGTCGAGGCCGCCGTTGTCGTACAGCTTCTTGTACTGGGTGAGGAGCTGCACGCCCTTGGCGCTGTTGTAGGTGAACTTGGTGCCGTCCGCGCTCATCAGCTGGACACCGTACTGGCCGAAGTCCTCGATGGTGGGCGTGCCGGCGAGCGTGGCGATCTTGCCGTGGCTGTTGGTCGCGATCTTGTTGGCGTCCTGGAAGAGCTCGTCGTAGGTCTTCGGCGGCTTGTTCGCGTCCAGCCCGGCCTGCTTGAACAGGGTCTTGTTGTAGAACATCGGCCCGGTGTTCAGGTACCACGGGAAGGAGTAGGTGCCGTCCTGGCCGGGGATGGCGTCGCCCTTCCAGGCGGCGTCGGTGTACTGCGCCTTGTACTTGGCGGCCACCGGGTCCTTGTCCAGGTTCAGCAGCACGCCGGCCTTGGCCAGCGGCGAGGACAGGTCGGGGGAGACGTTGACGACGTCCGGCAGGGTGCCCGCGGAGGCGTCGGAGCTCAGCTTCTCGGCGTAGTTGTCGGCCGGCTGGTCGATCCACTTGACCTTGGCACCCGGGTGCTGCTTCTCGAAGTCCTTGATGAGGCCCGTGAAGTAGTCCTTGTATCCGGCGCGCAGGTTCCAGGTCTGGAAGCTGATCTGCCCGGTGATCTTTCCGGAGGAGCTGGACGACGAGTCGCTCCCCCCGCTGCCGCAGGCCGTCAGGGCCGTGAGCGACGCAACGGCACCGAGGCCGATCGCGGTCCGTATCGCAAGCTTGCCGGAGAAAGGCATGACTGACTCCTCATCGGAAGTACACACAGCTTTGTGCCGCGATCACAGTGCGGCATACCCGTCGCTTTAGTCAACAACGATCGGACATCTCGCCCACGTTGCGATGAACATGCAGGTCAGAGCCTTGCATCTATCAAGATTTGGTCACAACTAAGGCGCTTTAGCTTCCGACGACTAATGCGCCTTAGTCAACTCGCCCGCCAGAGGCTACGATCGCCCGTCATGCAGACCGAGCCCGCCGCCGTCGCCGTCGTCGAGTGCACGCCCACCGATCGCTTCACCGGCACCGAGGAGCAACCGCTGCAGGTGGTGCGCGTCCGGCTGCGCCACCTGCGGCCCGCCGGCCCGCTCGCCGTCCGCGTCGAGGGCCCCGGGCTCGCCACCCCCCGCCCGCGCCGGCTGCTGGCCCGCAGCGCCGAGGCCTTCGCCCTGGTGGACGGCGACGGCGCGGGGGACGGCGACGGAGCCGGGGGCGGGGGCGGCGACGAGGCCGCGGAGGAGCGCCCCGCCGCGCCCGCGTCGGCCGAGCAGACCGTCGAGGTCTCCGTCGACACCGGCGCCGCCGCCCCCGGCACCGTGCTCCCCGGCCGGGTGGTCGTCACCGACGCCCGCGGCACGCAACTCGCCTCCGCCGAGCTCGATCTGACGGTGGAGCGGCCCGGCTGGACGATCCACCTCGTCCCGCACTTCCACTACGACCCGATGTGGTGGAACACCCAGGCCGCCTACACCTCCGAGTGGGACCGGCCGATCCGCCCCGGCGCCCCCGAGCCCGCCTGGGAGTACACCGGCGTCCCGGCCTTCACCCTCGTCCCGCTCCACCTCCAGCAGGCCGCGGACGACCCGGACTACCGCTTCGTGCTCTCCGAGATCGACTACCTCAAGCCGTTCTGGGACGCCCACCCGCAGGCCCGCGACGAGCTGCGCGCGCTGCTCGCCTCCGGCCGGCTCGAACTCGTCGGCGGCACCTACAACGAGCCGTCCACCAACCTCACCTCGGCCGAGTCCACCGCCCGCAGCGCCGAGCACGGCCTCGCCTTCCACCGCGGCGTGGTCGGCGGCGACCCGCGCACCGCCTGGCAGTTGGACGTCTTCGGGCACGACCCGGCCTTCCCCGGACTGATGGCCGAAGCCGGCCTCGACTCCGCCGTCCTCGCCCGCGGCCCCCACCACCAGTGGGGCCCGATGTTCGACCGCTGGGGCGAGGCGCTGCGCGCCCCCGACGCCATGCAGTACCCCGCCGAGCACGAGTGGATCTCCCCCTCCGGCGACGGCCTGCTGCTGCACTACCTGCCCGCCCACTACTCGGCCGGCTGGTTCTCCAACGCCGCCCCGACCCTGGACGAGGCCGAGGCCCAGCTGCTGCACCTCGCCGGGCTGCTGAAGGGCGCCGCCGCCACCCGCAACGTGCTCGTCCCGGTCGGCACCGACTTCTCCTGGCCGCACCGCTGGGCGCCGGCCGTCCGCCGCCGCTGGAACGCCCGGTACCTGTGGCCGCGGATCGCCTACTCCACGCCGCGCGACTACTTCGCCGCCGTCCGCGCCGAGCTGGCCGCCCGGGGCGAGCGCCCGCTGCCGGTCACCCGCGACCTGGGGCCCGTCTACACCGGCAAGGACGTCTCCTACTCCGATATCAAACGGGCGAACCGGGCAGGGGAGGTGCTCGTCCAGGAGGCCGAGACGCTCGCCGCGCTGGCCGCCGTCCGCACCGGAGCGCCCTACCCGCGCGCCCGCCTCGACCTCGCCTGGCGCCACCTGCTGCACGCCGCCCACCACGACGGCGTCACCGGATCCTTCTCCGACCAGGTCTACATCGACCTGCTGCCCACCTGGCGCGAGGCGCACGACCTGGCCGCCGCGGTGCGCGACGAGGCGATCGCCGCGCTGGCCGCGGCCCCGCCCGCCGGGGACGGCGTGCCGCTCACCGCCGCCAACTCCCTCTCCTGGCCGCGCACCGACGTGCTGCACGCCGAGGCCGACGTCAGCGCGCTCGGCCTCGCCGACCCGGCCCGGCTCGGCGTCCGGCACGGCGACGGCCCCGCCGAGGCCGTCCACCTCGACTCGGCCGAGCTCGGCGCCGACGGCACCGTCGGCCGCGTCCGCATCACCCTGCTCGCCCGCGACATCCCCGCACTCGGCACCCGCACCCTGCGCCTGGTCGACGCCGGCCGACCGCTCTCCGGCGGCTGGACGGCCGCCCCCGAGGGCGCCGACCCGCGGATCGCCAACGAGCACCTCAGCGCCGCCCTCGACCCGGCCCGCGGCGGCGGCCTCGCCTCCGTCACCCGACGCGCCGACGGCCAGGAGCTGCTGACGCCCGGCCAGGTCAGCGAGGTGGTCGTCGCCGAGGAGTACTCCGCCCACCCCTACTTCGGCGAAGGCCCCTGGCATCTGCTGCCCACCGGCGCCTCGCAGGGCTCCGCGGACGCGCCCGCCGAGCGCGTCACCGTCGAGCACGGCCCGCTCGGCGCCCGCCTCACCGCCACCGGCCGCACCGGCCCGGCCCGCTGGACCCGCCACCACACCCTGTGGAACGGCCTCGACCGGCTGGAACTGACCACCGTCGTGGACGAGTTCACCGGCAGCGACCAGCTGCTCCGGCTGCGCGTCCCGGCGGACGTGCCCGGCGGCCTGCCGCTCGCCGAGACCGCCGCCGCGGTCGTCGGCCGCGGCTTCGGCTTCCCGGACGCGGACACCGGCGCCGACCACACCCGCGCCCCCTGGACCCTCGACAGCCCCTGCCTCAACTGGTTCGCCCTGGGCCACACGCTCAAGGTCCGGTTGCACGCTTCGGAACGGGGGCGCCCCGCAGGGGCGCGGGGAACCGCGCGAGTGAGCACCCCGGACCCGACACCCGGTAGCGAACCCGACACCCGACGGCGCGTCGGCACCCAGGCCCTCGGCGCCGTGGAGATCGTCCTCCCGGACGGCGGCCTGCCCGGCCACGGCATCCCCATCGACGCCGGCGCCCCCGACCGCCTCCGCACCCTCACCACCGCCCTCGCGCGCCGCGGCGTCACCGCCACCCCCACCCGCTCCAAGGGCCCCCGCTGGGGCGACCTCCGCTCGGACAGCTCGCTGCCCGACGCCCGCCTCCTGCTCGGCGGCGCCGCCGCCAACACCCTCAGCGCCGACGTCCTGGCCGCCGCCGGCGACGCCTACACCCGCGCCGCCGCCGACGCGCAGGCGACCGCCGACGCCTCCGGCGAGGCCGTCCTCCTCTGGGTCCCCGCGGAGCGCGCGCTGCGCGCCGCCTGGACGCCCGGCTGCGACCTCACCGGCCTGCGCGACCTGCCCGCCGCCGTCGTCCTGCTCCCGGCCGACGATCCGTCAGCTGCGCTGGCCCGCCTCGCCGGCCGCCTCGACGCCGAGCCCGCGCTGGACGCCGTGCTGCCCGTCCCCGACGACCTGCACCCGGCGGACGACCTCGCCGAGCGCACCACCGCCCTGCTGGTCCGCGGCACCCCCGGCTTCGTCGTCGACACCGCCGGCCGCCTCCACAGCAACCTGCTGCGCTCCTCCACCGGACGCCCCAGCGGCCAGTGGATGGACCCGCCGGTGCGCACCGCCCCCGACGGCTCCTCCTTCCAGCTCCAGCACTGGACGCACACCTTCGAGCACGCCCTCGTCGGCGGCCCCGGCGACTGGCGGGACGTCGACCTGGCCCGCCGCGGCCGCGCCTTCAGCACCCCGCTCACCGCGACCGCCACGGCGCCGTCCGCCGCCGAACCCCGGCAGGCACCGCTCCTGGACGACCCCGCCCTCATCGAGTCGGTCCGCCCCACCGCGGACGGCACCGCCCTCCTCCTGCGCCTCCACGACCCGGACCGCAACGGCTGCACCACCCGCACCGTCCCGCTCGCCGTCCCCGTCGCCGACGAGACGCCGGCCCCGCCGGCCGAGCCCCGCCACTCCCGCTACTGGCTGCACAACACCGGCACCGCGCCGCTCGGCAACGCCCCGCACACCCTGGCGCTCACCCCGGAGCTGGCCGCGGCCGCGCCCGGAGAGCCGATCACGCTCACCGCCACCGTCTCCGCCAACACCCCGGGCACCTCCCCGGACGGCACCATCTCCTTCGAGGCCCCCGAGGGTTGGGGAGCGACCGCCGCCCCCCTGCCGATCACCGCCGCCCCCGGCGGCCACGCCGCCCGCACCGTCACCGTCACCCCGCCGGCCGACGCGTCCCCGGGCGACCACCTGCTCCGCGCCGTCTTCACCCCCGCCGACGGCGCACCCGTCACCGACACCGCCACCCTCACCGTCCCGGGCGGCGGCGGGGCCGACGAGGCCCCGGCCCGCCTCACCGTCCACCTCGACCAGGACGGCACCGCCACCCTGCACAACCCGTTCGCCGAGCCGGTCCGCGGCCGCCTCCTCGCCGCCTCCCCGATCGGCAGCTGGGACGCGGTGCCGTGCCCCGAGATCCCGTTCGCCCTCGCCCCCGGCGAGACGGCCGCCGTCAACATTCCGCTGAACAGCACCAACACGGCGTCCCCCGGGCAATACTGGCTGCTGCTCAAGGCCGTCCACGACGGCCGCACCGCCTACAGCCCCGCCATCCCCCTGCCCTTGCGAGGCGACGACCGATGACCGTGCCCCCGGCGCGCAAGCGCCCGACCATGAAGGACGTCGCCCGCCGCGCGGGCGTCTCCGAGAGCGCCGTCTCCTTCGCCCTCAACGACCGCCCCGGCGTCAGCGAGGGGACGCGGCGGCGCGTCCGGCGGGTCGCCGAGGAGCTGGGCTGGCAGCCCAACTCGGCGGCGCGGGCGCTGTCGGGGGAGCGGTCCGGGTCCATCGGGCTCGTCCTCAACCGGCCGGCCGCCACGCTCGGCCCGGACTCCTTCTTCCTCCAACTGCTCTCCGGCGTCCAGCAGGCCCTCGCGCCGCGCGGCGCCGCGCTGCTCTTCCAGATGGTGGAGAGCGCGGACGACGAGGTGGCGCTCTACCGCCGCTGGTGGGCGGCGCACCGGGTGGACGGCGTGATCGTCGTCGACCCGCGGACGGACGACCCGCGGCCGGCGCTGCTCACCGAACTCGGGCTGCCCGCCGTGGTGGTGGGCGGCGTCCCGGACGAGGCGCCGGGCCTCGCCACCATCAGCGCGGACGACGCGGGGGCGATGGAGGCGGCGGTCGCGCACCTCGCCGGGCTGGGGCACCGGCGGATCGTGCACATCGCGGGGCTGCCCGGCCTCGCCCACACCGAGCGCCGGATCGCGGCGCTGCGGGACGCGGCGGAGCGCTACGGGCTGACCGAGGCCCGCTCGCTCACCACCGACTACTCCGACACCCAGGGCGCGCGGGCGACGCGCGCGCAGCTGGGACGGGCGCAGCCGCCGACGGCGATCATCTACGACAACGACGTGATGGCCGTCGCGGGCGTCAACGCGGCGACGGGCCGCGGTCTGACCGTGCCGGACGACCTCTCGGTGGTCGCCTTCGAGGACTCCGACCTGTGCCGGCTGATGCATCCCCAACTGGCGGCGCTGGTCCGCGACAGTGCGGCCTTCGGCCGCGAGGCCACGGCGCTGCTGCTGGCCCGCCTCGACGGCGCGGCGCCCGCGCACGCGCTCGCCCCCACCCCCCGCCTCACCCCCCGGGCCTCCACCGCCACC
>NZ_MLCF01000113.1 GCF_001879105.1 Mangrovactinospora gilvigrisea
GCCCCGCCCCGCCCCGCCCCTATGGCGCGGTACTCGCCTCCAACTGCACGACCACCGCCGCCGCGATCTTCTTCCGCTCCTCCTCCGCCTCCGCTTCCTTCTTCTCCTTCGCCTTAGCGGAGATCTCCGCGATATTGGCGAGTCGCGAATTCAACGGCCCCGCCACGACCTCTTTCATCATTTCGACAAAAAGCTTGTCCTTGATTCCACCGATAATGAAAAGGAGATAATGAATCGCGTCCTCGATCGCTTCGGCGCCCGTCGCAGACATAGCCTCGTCGAAGACCTTCAGAGCCTCCCCCTTGCCAAGACGCGCGCGGTGTGTACGCACCCGGAATTTGTATGTGAAATAGGCGCTTGCGACAGCAATCAAGGCGCTACCAACATAGATCATCGCGCGCTGAATGACGTAGTTCATTTCCCCTGCTCCTTTTCTGATGGAATGCTTCGGGCGGGCGGGTTCAGGTATTCACTCACTCGTTTTCGTCCTCTTCGACTGGGACATCAGGGAATTGACGAAAGACCGGTGGTGACGGGTGAGTCCGGGGAACGTCAGCACGTGCGCGGCCATGACCTCTGCGGCCCTGCTCTGCTGTTCGTCGCCTCGGGCGTGGTCCCGGATGCGCTTGATGACGTCGTTGATGCCGCTGATCGCGTGACTGTTGCTGTCGCCCTTGGTTCGGGCGTAGAACGCGGCGGAACCGATCGAGGCGGACGCGAGCACGACGATAAGCAGCATGAGCGTTTGCATGGGTGACCCTCCATGACCGGGGGCGGTGACTCCCCAATTGGTGATGTTTATAGCATAGCAAATGTGGCTCTCACGTGGAGTGTACGAAGGAGCCAATGCGGGTGAACAGTTAGCTATCGAAACGGGCTTTCTGTTACTCTGAGGTTCACTTTTCTCGCGGCATCATGGCGCCTCAAATGGCGTATCGATGTATTCCTATGCCGCGCGCGCCAATGGCTATTCTTGTGACGTCGATAATGGTGATTGGTCGCGTTGGCGCAGCGCGTGCGGGGCGCCCTGGGGAGGGCGCCGCCTCCGGGACGCGGTCCCGCCCGCATCGCACGGAACACCCTCCCCAACAGGCTTCACACTGAAGAGCATTGATGCTATTCTTTACATGTCACGCCAAGTGGTCGGGACACCTCGCCACTTGGCCCCGGCACCACCGGAGATCAAGGACACTCACCATGTCGATGCTGACCCTCAACGACCTCGGCCCCGCGCTCGTCGCCGCGCGCACCAACCCCCAGCACACCGCCGAAGCGCGCAACCTCGACGACCGCGACACCCGCAACGGCGTCAACCAGGGCGTACCCCGCGAGCACGCGGCGGACCTGACCATCGTGCCGACCCCGGGCCGCCTGACAGTCACCGCCACCCGCGCGAACGTCCCCACCTACACCATCACCGAGCAGGGCGACGACTTCATGGTCACCATCAGCGAGGGCTACGCCCTGCCCGGCAACCGCCCGGCCCTCACCTTCCCGCGCGACACCAGCGCCAACGACTTCGCGATCAACTTCCTGCGGAAGTCGCTGCTGTAACCGGCGCGGCACCTGCGGGCCCGCGCCCCAACCCGGGCGCGGGCCCGCACCGTTCACGGCCTCACCAGCCCGACGACCAGGAGAGCAGCAGATGACCACGCCCACCGCCCCCACCCGCGTCCCCTCACGCTGGGGCAAGCACCTCGGCCCCAACTGGACCACCACGCAATTCCGCGTCCGGCTCGCCCTCGCCAGCACCATCGCGGCCGCCGCCGTCGCCTGGTCCATCGACGGACCCGTCAGCGCCGCCCTCGCCGGAACCGCCATCGCGCTCCGCGCCGCCACCAAGCCCGAACCGCCCACGCTGATCGTGATCCTGGCCGTCATCGTCCTCCTGGGCGTCACCACCGTCACCACCGGCCCGCTCTTCCTCGCCGGATCCGGCGCGGGGATCGTCCTCGGGGCGGGGCTGCTGGCCTCGCCGGAACACCGGGCGTAGGCAGCTCTGCGCGGTGTGCGGTGTGTCGCGTCCGAGACGCGGCACACCGCGGAACCGGGGCGGGAGGCAGAGGGGTGAGGTTTCTGCGACTGCCGCCCACGGGCGAGTTGCGCGCGACTGCGCACGGCACTGACAGACAAGCCCCCTCTATGCTAGTGTTGAGATGTCAAAGGGTGGATACCACCGCCCTACCAACACCGCTCGGGAGGCACCCATGCCCACCACCCCTCAGGAAGTCGCCAACTACGTCAACGGCCTCGACGGCTACACCGCGACCGTCAGCGGCGAGGACGTCACCGTCACCCACTCCGGCAAGACCGCGAAGGCCCTGCGGCGCGGCGGCATCTACATGTTCATGGACACGTCCGGGAACCTCACCGACCTCAGCATCGGCCAGTCCAACACCCCCGCGAAGATCCTCGCCACGCTGAAGCGCGAGGCGGACCTGTAAGACGCCGGATCGGGCGGGGAGGGGACGGACCAGGTCCGCCCCCTCCCCGCCTTCCGGCCCGGCCAACGGCACGGGCCGACAGCACCGGCCGACAGCACCGGAGGCGCCCGGGAGAGGGTTCCGGGGCGCGGAACTGACCCGGCATCAATCGAAGGCCCCGAGCCCTACGGAGCGGCCCGTTCCCCCTCGGGGGAACAGCCGGACGACCCGAACGGCCCCGCACCCGGGGGTGCGGGGCCGCATGGCAGGCGCGGCGTCAGCCGTTGTTCAGGAGGCCGATCACCTTGGCGCAGTAGTCGGCGACGGTGTCCGCCTCCGACTTCGAGGCTTCGGCGTACCGGCGGCTCAAGCCGTCCGCCTTGCCCGTCTCGTACTGCACGAGCATGAACCCGCCCCCGTGCTGGTTGATGCCGAACGGCTTGCCGTCCACCGTCAGGGTGCCGCGATCGAGGTCCGCACGGCGGCCCTGCTTGCGGAGCGCGTCCCGGAGCGCGACGAGCAGCCGCCCGACCTGAGTATCTGCACTGGACATCTGGATCTCCCGATCTCCCTGGTGAGGGGGTCAACTTGGTGGCGTCACGCGAGTGACCTCCACCCGCATGACGCCTAAAGCGTACCACTGGGATGCCTGAATCGGTTGAGTCGGATGTGGCCCCGCTCACATCGGCGAGACTTCGCGGTCGCTAATTCGCTATTCTTTAGTTGTCAGGTTCACCACCTGATGGACCACCAACCAGCGAGAGAAGGGGTTTTGCGATGGTGAAGAAGACCGGGAGCCACCGCCGGAAGCACATCAAGTGCCAGGTCAAGGGCTGCGACAACCAGGCGGGGACCATTCCGGGCATGGTCAACGGGAAGTTGGTCCAGGTGTGCCCGACACACCTGAAGACCCCGCCGTCGAAGTAACGCCGCGCGGCAGTTGCGGGGCCCCGGCAACGCCGGGGCCCCGCCCCCGTCTCGGGCGCGTCGGCCGCGGACGTCGAGCCGCCAGGGAAAGGGCGTCCGGGGCCGGGTATTTGGGCGGCGGATGCGGGTGGGTTCGCGGTGGTGTCGCGCTCGTGCAATGTCATTGCGGAATTACCCTAGTTGCTATATACTAGACATACTAGCGTAGGGCTCACCACCCTTCGTTCCCCCAGCGGTCTACCAGCCGCGTGCACCTCATGGAGTCACCGCCCATGTCTGGGACCAACCATCCCGCCCCCCGTATCGGGTTGGGCCTCGCCGCCCTCATGTTCGCCGGGTCCAGCACGACCCTGCTCGAATTCGCGCTCAACCTCGGCATCCCCGGAATCGAGGCGAGCACCGGCGCAACCGCCGCGATGATCACCGTGGCCATTCTCGGCTACAACCTCGCATCGGGCGCACCGCGCATCCTCACCGCCAAACTCGGCGACCGCATCGGACAGAAAGCCGTATTCCGCTACGGCCTGATTCTGTTCATCATCGCGTGCGCCGTGTGCGCGCTCGCACCCTCCGCACTCGTCCTGATCATCGGACGCGTCACCCTCGGATTCAGCGCCGCGCTGATGTGCCCGCAGGTGTTCGCGCTGATGCGGCTGGTCTACGCCCCCGGCCCCCACCTGACGCGCTCGGTCGCGCTGTACTCGGCCATCTCCGGATCGGCGGGACTGGCCGGGCAGTTGCTCACCGGCGCGCTGATCACCTTCACTCCCCCGGCGGTCGGCTGGCGGCTGGCGTTCACCCTCAACGCCGTTGCCGGTATCGCCGCACTGTGGTTCGTGCGTGCCCTGCCGGACGTCCGCACGCCGCATGTGCAATCCGGACGCCTTGACGTGCTCGGCTCGCTGCTGGTCTCCGCCGGTCTCGTCGGGATCACACTCCCGCTCGCGCTCGGGAGTGACGACGGCTGGCCGCTGTGGACGTGGGCCATGATCGGCGCTGGCGTCGCGTTGATCGCGCTGTTCGCCGCGCACCAGCGGTACCGCGCGGCGCGCGGGCGGGTGCCACTGCTGGACCTGCGGGTGTTCGCGCACTCTCCGGGGCTGGTGCCCGCGCTGGGTTCGGTGGCGGTGTACTTCGTGATCCTGTCGGGGTCCGCCCTCGGCTACGCGCTGTACCTGGAAGCGCGCGGCTGGTCGGCGCTCGAAGTGGCGTCCGTCTTCGGGGTGCTGAACATCGGCTTCCTGTGCCCGCCGCTGGTGGAGAAGCCTTTCCGCAAGCGGTTCCCGTCCGTGTCCGTGGCGGTGCCCGGTGGTCTGCTGATGATCGCGGGGTTCGGCATGGTCGGCGCGGTGGCGCTGGCGTGGTCTGTGCCGCTGTTCATGGCCGGTCTGGTGGTCGCGGGGCTCGGCATGGGCCTGTCGATGGCCGCCGTGTGGGACGACGCGACGGCGGCGGTCCCGGAGCGCCACGCCGGTACCGGGTCCGGGCTGACCAACACCATTCAGGAGAACGGTTCCGCGCTGGGCGTGGCCGTGGCCGGGATCGCCTACTTCGGCGCGCGAACCGCAGCGTTGGGCCTGGTGTGGGTGTCGGTGCTGCTGATCGCGGCGGCCGTGGCTCAGACGGGCCTGTCGTGGCTGTACGGGCGGCGGATGGCCGCGCGCGAGCGGAGTTAGGGGGTTCGGCTGGCGGTTGGCCTCCCCTTCCCGCGTGGGGCGCGCGGGCGGGGGTGCACCGCGTGCGCCGAGCGGCAACGCGCCGGGGGGACACGGCGGATCGGACACCGGCGGATCGGGACGGGCGCACCCGGCCTCACCGGGTCCGCTTTCGGACGCCTCCCCGGCCGGGGCCGCTCCGCCCGCGCGCACAACTCCCCGGCCGCGCACGCCACGCGCGCCCAAGCAAGCACACCCCGGCGACCCGTCACACCCAGCGACGGCGACGGCGGGTACAGGGGGGCGACCCGACCCATGCGCGAACTCGCCGATCACGCCCCTATCAACTGCTCCGTATGCTAACCTTTAGGCATCAGTTCACCACGCGGGTTTCACCACCCTGCCACCAAGGGAGCCCCGCCATGGGTCAGATGAAGAAGGCTCACGCCATCGGCGCTTACAACGACGCGGGAACGCGCGTCAATCAGTGGCAATACGACGTCGGCAGCGACACCGGCCACTACAACCGCGAAGTCATACGCCTGAAGAAGTCATTCCGGATCAGGGAAGCCGAGTTCGTGAGCGAACTGCCTGACCGCATCGGACGCGCCTGACCGCCTGACGGCCTGTCGCCACCCGAGCGGTTCGGGTGGCGACAAGCTCCGGCGTGGCGGCGCTAGTGCCGGTTGGCCCACGAGGCGATCACGTCGGCCATCGTCTGGGCGATCTCCGCGTTGCTGTGCCGGGCGGGCACGGCGGCCAGGTTGCGCTCATCGCGACTCGCCCGCGCGATGAAGTTCCCCGCCTCCTCGTCCCACAGCACGCCGAAGCGCAGGCCGCGAAAGACGATCTGCGGCCCCTCGCCCCTGGCCTCGTTGCCCAGAATGCTGCGGACCTCTGCCGCGATCGGAATCACGCGCCGCTGCTGCCTGTCGCTCATAGTCGATCTCCTGGTGAGGGAGGTGATTGGTCGGATGCCCCCGGGGACCGGTTGGCCCATATGGTGACACTTAAAGAATAGCAATAGTTAAGAGTCGTCGCAACCATTAATCGCGCCCCGCACGCCCAGCCGACCGCCAGAGCGCCGGAGCGCCGGAGCGCGGGGGAGAGGGCGGACGGGCCCGGCCTTCCGCGAGCCGAGGCCAGAAGGACGGGAGTACGGGGGGTTGCGAAAGGTAAGCACATGACATAGTCTTTACACATCACCACGACGGGGAAACCACCCCGGAGGGTGCCACCAACTTGGAGGACCCATGACGTCCCTGCGCCAGCTGGTCGAGTACATCAACGACCGCTACAACGCGGGCTTCAGCATGCAGGGCGACGGCTTCGCCGAGAACTCCAGCGGCACCGTGCTCATCGAGCTGACCCGCGAGATCAAGGTCAAGAACGGGCCGTCGTCCTCCCGGAACAACCCCCGGGGCGTCATCGCGGACGACCTGAACCTCAGCCGCTGACCCATCGTCCTGGCCGCGCCCGCCCACCCACGGACGGGCACGGCCAGGACGGCCACCCGACGAGGCCGCTGGCCCCGACGCACACCGTGCGCCGGGGCCAGCGGCATCAGCACGCCACAGCAAACCACCGCGCCCACGGGGGCGCCGGGGAGAGGGCGGGAGCGCGGGGCGCCTCCTCCCCCGCGCGCGGGCGCGAGCCCGAGGGCAGCGGAGGCGGACACTTCAGGAGCGGCGGCGGACCTTGTCCGCACAGCGCTCGATGATGCAAGCGTCGGAGTCGGAGGGGGCGAACGCGGCCAGGGGCGGCGCCGTCAGCTCGTCCGCGTCGACCAACAGGATGAGCCCCCCGATGGCCTGCCAGACCAGCGCGAAACGCCGGGTGTTGACGGCGATGGCCTCCCCGTCCCCGGAGGCTCCCAGGTCCACGGGCAGACGCGCGGTCAGTGCGGCGAGGTGCTCGGTCGGCTGGTCGCGGTCCACCAGGTGGGCGGTGCGCGGATTGCTGGCGGCCGTCCGGGTCGCGCTCTCCTGGATCTCGTTCCACTGCTCATAAATGCTCATGGGGGATGTCCTTCCGGGGAGTGGTGAACGTCCGGCCGGGTGGTGACCCTCGGCGGATGACGGCGTGCGGAGCGCGGCGGCGCCCCGTGGGGGCGGTAACCGATCAACGGGTCTCGCGATACATCCACTCCGACAGCGAAAACCCGTCCTCGTATCGCGCCACCTCGTCCGCCTCGCCCTCGTCCCTCAGCGCCTCGCGGATCTCCCACTCCTCCACGACGTAGCGCACGCTCACCGCGTCCAGCCCGGTCGCACGCGGGTCGATGATCAGGAACCCGCCCGGCGTCAGGGACATGCGCGAGAAGTTCTCAGGGTCGATGTCGCCGTCGACGAACACAGCCGGTTCGCCGTACAGCTCCCCCACCGTCGCCGTGAAGGGCTCCGGCAGCAGCGCCCGCATCCGCGCGACCGTCGCCTCGATGCCGTCCCATTCGACGCACACGGCACCGTCCGCACGCAGGGCGGCCACCTCGGCGGCGAGAGCGGCGGGCAGCTGCATGGGAGACCTCCACAAGCGAACCGAAGTGATGCGTCAATCATAGCGATACTCTGAGGATACGTCAATACGGGTAATGGCGTTCAAGGCCTCCGCAGCCGGGACGTTGGGGAGAGGGAGGCCGGACGGGCCCGGTCGGCGCCGGATTCGCGCAGAGCGACACACCGAACGGCTCATGTGCGCTATTATTTAGACATACCACTAAGGGCTCACCACCCCGAAGGAGACCACTCATGGACCCCGTTCAGATCGCCCGCGAGATCGGCAGGCAGGCCAACGCCACCGGCAGCCCCGCCCGAGGACACGTCACCGCCTCCGGCGCACACGTCTGGAACGACGGCACCGCCTATCTGGTCGAAGTGACCAACGGCGGCCAGTCGTTCGGCCTGTACCCCATCGACGGCAAAGGACGCCGAGGGGACGCCATCGCCACCGCCGAGGCGGACCGAGGCGTCACGGTCGTCGCCGAGGCGCTGCTGGCCTACCTCCGGCAGCCGTAGACGCCAACCCGCTGCGGGCGCGCCCGCGCCCGCAGCGGCCCCGGTGGCGCGGAGCTCGGCCGCGCGTCCGCTCGGGCGCTACACCGCGCGCGCATCCTCCAACTTCCACACGCCATGCCACTTCTGGAAGTGCGCCGCATCGCGGACCACGTTCGCCAGGTGGCCGTCACACGACGCCCAACCATTCACCAGCCACGCCGGAACCTCGGACGAGCAGCACCCGGCACCTCCGAAGTGGCAACGCGCGTGACCGATCGCCGACAGGTCGTTCTCGGTGATCATGTACGGGCGAACCGTGATCGGGTTCTCCTCCACGGTGGTGCGGGCGACAGAGCCGAGGTTCGCGATCATGGTGCGTCCTTCCTGGCGAAGACGGCGCAAGCGATCCGCCATCTCTCCGGGGTGGTAATCCCGAGTTGGTTACTCAATACTATGTCATAGCGTGCCATTCCGCAACACCGTGCGCACTATCGACCTCCACCACCCCGCATGCCCGACGGCACGCACGGCAGAGGGGGCCGCGGGGGCGAAAAAGGCAATGACCGCCCACCGCCACCCGGCGCGGAAACCCCACCCCCGCCCGGAGATTCGCCCGCCCGGCGGCCAACTCCGCAGGAAAAACTAGTGACATACAGGTAAACATGCGCTATTATTGAAGCATCAGGGTTCACCACCCTGCTTGGCCCTTCACCAGGGAGTACGACCATGAGCCGCAGTCATCCCCGTTCGCCCCATCCCCGCATGGCGCTGGCGGTCCTCCTCGGGTCCACGTTCATCGTGGTCCTGAACCTGTTCGTCACCACCGCCGCACTGCCCGCGCTGGCCGCCGATCTTCACGCCAACACGGCAGCCCTGGAATGGGTGAGCGCGGGCTACGGGCTGGCGTTCGCCGCCGCGCTGATCATCGCCGCGCGGCTGGGTGATCTCCTGGGGCGTCGCGTCGTGTTCTTCTGGGGGCTCGTCGCGTTCACCCTGGCATCGCTGGCGTGCGCGGCGGCTCCCACCGTCACCGTCCTGAACGGCGCACGCATCGCGCAAGGCGTCGCCGCCGCCCTGATGGGTCCGCAGGTGCTCGCGCTCATGTCCGCCATGTTCACCGGCCATGCCCGCCGCCGCGCGTTCGCGCTGCAAAACACCGTGGTCGGCGCGGCAGGCGTCAGCGGTCAACTGGTCGGCGGTCTGCTGATCACCGCCGATGTGGCACACCTGGGCTGGCGGCTGGTGTTCCTGGTCAACGTCCCCGTCTGTCTGCTCGCGCTGGTTCCCGCGTGGCGCTGCATCCCCGAGTCGCGCGCCGCCGATTCGGGGCGCGGCGTGGACCTCACCGGCGCGGTTCTCGCGGCGTCGGGTCTGGCGGGCGTGGTGCTGGCCCTGGTTCAGGGGCGGGAGTCCGGTTGGCCGCTGTGGTCGTTCGCGGTGCTGGGTGCGGCGCTCGCGGCTCTGGTGATCTTCGTTCGCCACCAGGGGAGCCGTGCGCGTCGGGGCCGTACGCCGCTGCTAGATCTGACGGTCTTCGACTACCGGGGCTTTGGCGCGGGTCTGGCGGGCGTCGGCGTGCTGTACGCCGGTAGCGGTGTGCTGTCGGTGGTGCTGTCGCTGTACTTGCAGCAGGTCAAGGGCCTGTCCGTGCTGGCCGCTGGCGGGGTGTTCGCGTTCCTGAACGCCGGGTTCCTGCTCATGTCGTTCGTTCAGGCGAAGCTGACGCACCGTTACGGCGTGGTCGTCGCCGCCTTCGGCGCGCTGGTCCTGACGGCCGGGTATGCGGTGCTCGCGGCGTCGGGCATGGTCGGCGGGTTCGGCGCATGGCTGGTTCTGGCTGTCGGCCTGGTCGTCGCCGGGGCTGGTCAGGCGCTGGTCAATGGGGCGCTGACGGCGTCGGTCACGGCGAGCGTGGACCACCGGCACACGGGCGCGGCGTCGGGTGTGCTGATGACCGTTCAGGAGGCGGCAACGCCGCTGGGGGTGGCGATCTTCGGGCTGGTGTACTTCGCGGTCTGGGGCGGCTTCGTGCCGACGCTGCTGTGTCTGGCCCTGTCGGCGCTGGTGGCCGCGCTGTTCGCGCGGCGTCACGCGCGGCAGGTGGGCGGCGCGGACGGTGGCGCGTCCGTGGGCGTGGACGGTGGCGCGTCTGGGAGCGCGAACGGTACCGGTTCCACCACGACCGGACGGCGGCGCGGCAGCAAGTACCGGTATCGCGGACGGCACCGCCGCCCCCGCCGTCACCGACGGTAGGCACGCGCCCCCGCCCCCTGCGGCAACCGTCGCCGGGGGCGGGCCGGGCCGGACGGGCGCGGGTGCGGGTCCGGCGGACACGCACGGATCCGGCGGACAGACGGACCGGGGAAGGGTTGCGAGGCAAGGAGGGCGAACACCCAACCCGCCCGCATCCGTGGCGGATTCAACGGCGGCGGCCACCCGGGCAACCAAGGCGGCCGGGACGACCGAGACCCGGCCCCGGAGCTCGGGACGGACCCCGTCCACCCGACACCCTCCGGCCCGTTCGGCAACCCCAAGATCAACCGGGACGCTAGGGACAGGGGGCGTCACCCCGACCCCGCCGCGGGCGTGTGGCGCAACGGCGGCCGCGCGCACGGCGCTTGGCCCGCCCGACCCGCGCATCGGGGCCGGGCGGGCCAAGCGCCGTGGGGCGTCCTACCGTCCCGGCTCCGCCTTGGGACGGAAGCACTTGGAGCACACCAGACCCACCCGAGTGAGCTTGAACTTCTGGTTTCCGCAGTGGGGGCAGGTGAAGCCGAGGGCGCGGGTGATCGCACCATCGGCAAGGCTGGTCAACGCGTGAAGTGCGGCAGTCATGGATGTCTCCTTGGCCAAATGGGGTGGTGAACCTAACTGCCTTACATCTAAAGATTAGTGCACTGACAAGGCGTTTGACAACCCGTTGAGCACCACCCTTCAGCCGCACACCCCCAACGGCACCCCCAACCCGCCCTCCTGGCCACCGTTGCGGCAGGCAGAGGGGGCGCGGGTCCCCCAGGCGGCAGCGGCGAACCCCCACCGGCCGCCACCGGGATATCCCCCCAAAATGTTCCGCATAGACGCATCATGTGCTATGCTTTAGAAATCAGCCGTTTCTGGGCTGACCACCACCCGGGCTCACCACCCACACCGAAAGCGGAGACTCACCATGTCCGCCACGTCCAAGATCCCCATGCCTGCGGGCGCACGACTCGCCATGATCGTGCTACTCGCCGCATCGATGATGGGGACACTCGACTATCGCGGCGTCACCATCGCCGTTGACCCCATCGCGCACACGTTCCACACCACGAACGCCGTGACCCAATGGGTCATCCTCGCCTACACCATCGCCAACGCCGCACTGATCATCGCGTCCGCCAGCCTCGGCAGGCGGCTCGGACAGTGGCGCATGTTCGAGGTCGGGCTAGCCGGATTCGTCCTGACGTCCCTGGGGTGCGGGTTCGCGCCGTCCCTCGGCGTGCTGATCATCATGCGCGTCGTGCAAGGCGCGTGCGCCGCCCTGATGATCCCCCAAGTGACGGTCCTGCTGTTCGGACTCGCGCCCGACAACCCCGACCGCATCCAAGCGGTCAACACCAAGGTTTCGACCGTCACCAGCGCCGCAAGCCTGTCCATCCTCGGCTTCCTGATCTCCGCCAACATCGCCGGTCTCGGCTGGCGCGCGATGTTCCTGATCAACGTCCCCATCGGCATCGCGGCCATGATCGGCGCGCGCAAGATCCCCCACAAGGCCCACCACGAGCCCTACAGCGGCGGACGGTTCGACCTCGGCGGGATGCTGCTGCTCAGCGCCGGGCTCGCGGCGGTCGTCTTCACCGTGGTCGAGGGACGCGCGGCCGGATGGCCGCTGTGGTCCCTGATCATGCTGCCCGCTGGGCTGCTGCTGCTGTTGGGCTTCTGGCACCACCAGGGACGCCGGATCACTGCCGGACGCGAGCCGCTGATGGACACCCGCGTCTTCCACCGCCCCGGATTCGCCTACGGCGTGGTGGCCATGACCTTCCTGCGCGGCAGTTCCGCCGCCGTTCAGTTGGTGCTGACCCTGTTCTTGCAGCAGTACCACGGATGGTCAACAACCCTGGTGGGACTGGCGTTCACCGCCCTCGCGCTGGGGACGATCGCCGGTGCCCACACCATCGATTGGACGCACCGCCGCTTCGGCGCGCACGGTGTGCCGCGCCTGGGCATGATCGCCCGCATGGTGTCGCTGCTGCTCCTCGGTGTCGTGGGCGTCACCGGCGTCGCGCACCTGTCAGAGGTGGCGCTGTTCATCATGGGCGCGGGGCAGGCGTGGATGTACAACGACCTTCGGGTTTCGCTGCTCGGCAACCGCAAAGGCCCCAAGTCGGTTGCGGCGGGAGTCGTGGAAACCACCGAATTCCTCGCGGGTCCGATCTGGATTGCCGTCTTCGGGTTGGTGTTCTTCGCCTACAGCATCACCGTCGGATTCCTGGCAAGCGTCGCATTCGCTGTCGCGGTGTCGATCGTGCTCGAACTGCTGATGATCCTTCACCGTCGCGGACACGCCCGGATTCCGGCGGACGGCTGAGGGGGGGCGCGCCGCCGCCCCTGTCGGGTGGTGTCACCGGTCCGGGTCCCGCCGCGTGGGGGAGACCCGGACCCTGCCGCGTGCGGGGAAGCCAAAGGGGCGGCCGGGCGCAGCTGGCCGGGCGGAACGCGGGCACGCACGCGAACACCGCCCCGGGCCGGGCACCCGGCCCGCCACTCCCCCGCGGCGAGCGACCGGGGCGCGTGGCACAGGGTGTTTCAGCCGGGCCCGCGTGCGGACGCACCCGCCGGAACGCCTTCGGGGGCGTCACCCGCACACAGCGGACGACGCCCCCGAAGGGTCGGTCACTTCCTGGTCGTCCGTCAGGCGTCGTCGCCCTCGTCACGCGGGTCGGTCTGCTCCCCGGTCAGGGCCTCCCCCGGGGTGAACGTCCAGCTCGAACCGGTCTCGGCGTTCAGCGCGTCCGTCGCTTCCTGAAGCTTCTTGATGTCGTCGCCCTTGGCCATGACAGCCTCCTTCACATCGCGGGTTTTGGTAGCGAGGCCCGGTGATGACCTCACGACTAAACAGTAGCTGCATATCAACCACTAGTCAACTCGCCTGACGGCCAGCGCTCGCCAGGCGCACCCGGAAGGCCGGGGAGAGGGTGCGGCGCGAACCCACACCCTCAACCCCCTCCCGGAGACAGCGCGCGGCGCCCACCGCCCCGAACACCCCAAGGCATTCCCCCCAACGCCCTCGACTGATATCCTTTAGATGTCAGTGCAACCACTGGCGCACACCACCACCCCGCTCCTTCACCAGGAGGCTCCGCCATGGCCAAGAAGGCTCTTCAGGCGTTCAGGGACGTCGTCGACACCGCCGACGGCGACAACTACAACCAGCCCGGCGCCGACGCCGAACGCGAGATCAACGACGCCCTCACCGATCCGGCCGCCACCGTCGTGCACAGCGACGGCACCCCGGTTACCACCCAGACCATCACCGCCCGCGACGGCGACGGCTACCGCGTCACCCGCGACGGCATCACCACCCGATACACCTTCTTCACCAACCTCACCGTCTGACCCCCACCCGCACCACCAGGCGCCCGCCCCACCGCACCACGGGGCGGGCGCCGCCCCTGACAGCAGGCGGCCCCATGGCAGCAGGGACGCGGAGCAGAGGGAGCAGCTCGGCCCCGCCCCCGACCCGGACCGCGCCGCCACACCTCGACAGCCGCGCGCCGACAACCGCTTGATATCAGTGCGCGAACTTACTATGGTTTAGTCGTCGGACCAACCAGCCGATGCGGTCACCACCGCCCGCCCCTTCACCAGGGGAGCTCTTCCATGAGCATCGCCAGTCGCCTCTTCGACATGGCCGGACTCCACGGCTCCGCCGTGCGATCCGAAGCCGCCGCCTTCCACCGCGAGATCCTCGCGGAACTCAACAAGGGCGCCGCCCACGTCAGCCGCACCTCCCCCAACTGCGGGGAAACCGCGCTCTTCATCAAGGGCAAGCGCGCCAACGACGTCGTCACCTCCGACGGCCGCCACACCGCCGCCAACTGGTACACCACCTACTGGTACCAAGGCGTCGGAGAGCAAGCCACACCCCGCCCCCGGGGCAGCGGCAGCACGCCCGCAGAGCGCTACTACAACGGCCGGGGTGGTGAGACCTACTGGCTTCAGAAGGAGGTCCAACGCGTCTCCGGCCTCCCCGTCGACCCCCGGGGCCCCGCCTTCGGTCTCCGCGTCACCCCCCAGGAGGCCGAGCAGGGACGGGCCCGCCTCGCCGCCCGGGGCTACGTCCTGCTTCAGACCGAGATCGGCGCGTACAACGTCTACCCGCCCGGAACCGACCCCGGCAGCGTCGACCCCGACAACCTGAGCAAGCCCGGCGCAACCAAGGCCGTCGGCGTCTTCAACAACGTCGACTGACCCACCCCCGCCCAAGAGAGAACGGCGCCCCCGGCACCCCACGCCGGGGGCGCCGCCTGGCCAACCCCCACACCCGCCCCCGACCCCGACCCTGACCGGCACCCCAACCCCCGCAACCCGCCCGGCCGTTCCCGACGCACCCACACCACGGGGGCGCGGAGCAGAGGGTGGCACGGGGCCTCGCCGCCACGCGACACATCCGAAGCCTCCAACGCATTGCCACCCACGCACCCATGATACTACTATTTACACGTACAGATCATTGGGTTACCACCCAATGGGGCCACCACCCCGACCGAACACGGAGCACCCCATGCCCAACGCCGCCACCCTCCCCGGCATCGCCGCCGCCCTCGCCGAGCTGCGCACCACCGCCACCGACCCCCAGAGCCCCGACATCGCCCCGGGCATCCTGGTCCTCCTCCCCAGCCCCACCCGCCTCGACATCAACCCCGTCCACGGACAACACACCTACTCGATCCTGGACGCCGGATCGAGCCTCGTCCTGCACCGCGACGGCCGCCCGTTCACCAGCCGCCTCACCAAGGCCGCCACCACCGACCGGGACGCCGCCACCCACTTCCTCAGGGTCGCCAACCTGTAGCCACCCGCCGCCCCCTCCCCCGCCCACGCCACACCACCACCGGGAGCCCCCATGACAGACCACGCCACCACCTTCGGATTCGCCCGCGCCCTCCACCACGAGGACGACCCCGACGCACCCCGCTTCGGCCTCGACCTCACCAAGGACGACCGAGGACGCCACCCCAACGGCCCGGACGACCAGGGAGAGCCCTACTCGGTCGAGACCACCACCCAACTCACCAGCCACCCCGGCCCCCAGGAACTGATGCACCGCCAGACCCCGCGCGCCTGACCGCCCGTCGCCCCGGCCGCACACCCCCCGCGGCGCGGCCCGGGGCGACGCCGCGCCCCCGCATGGACTGAGACGCCGGGGAGAGGGTGGCGCGCCGCGGCGGCACCCGCCCCGCCGCGACATAAGGCGATATCGCGCAGGCGCATACTGCCTTGCAGGTGATACTATTTAGTCGTCACCGGTCGTCGGCCCTTGCCAACCGGTGACGACCCCCGGCCCACCACCGGGACACCGACACCAACCCGGGAGCACCCCCATGGGAAAGATCACCGACGCCCTCACGGCCAAGGCCAAGGAAGAGGCGGGAAAGCTGTGGCTCAAGGGCCGCAAGAAGGCCGAAGACGCCGCAAAGGCCCAGTGGGACAAGATCGTCGAGACCTGCACCAAGCGCCTCGACGACCGCCGCGCCGCCACGGAAGAGACCCGCAAGATGAACAAGGAGGCCACCGACTGGGCCCGCAGCGTCAAGGCGGGCGAAGTGTGGTTCTTCGGCACCGCCCGCGCCCACTTCATCACCGCGCCCAACGGCAAGCCCGCCACCCAGAACGGTGACGGCAGTTGGGGCATGTCGCCGATCCAGGCGTACCACACGTACGTCAAGCCCGACGACGAGAAGACCAAGCCCCGCCGCCCCTGACCGCCCGACCCCGGGGGCGGTCCCCCGCGCCCACACGCGCGGAGCCCGCCCCCGGAAGCCCCACCACACGGCCCCGCCCCCGCACCGGGGAGCGGGGCCGCCGCCACATCCGCCGACCGCAGCGGGGGCGCGGGGCACAGGGAGGGGCTTTCCGGCGAGCAGCCCGCGCACACGGGCGCGGGCACGGGCGCGGGGACCGTCACGCCTCCCGGCGCACGGCCCCCGCAACCCGCTTGACGCGGCGTCAGAACACGATGAAGCCGTCCGCGTCCATCGCCAGCAGGAAGGTCAGGAGGTCCGTCACCTCGACGACCTTCACGGCCTCCATCCGGCAGCCGCCGAGTTCCAGCACGGTGCCGCTGACCGCCTCCGCATCCGGAGCCAGGACCACGATCGTCCCCTCGCCGCCGTGGTAGGCGCAGACGAACCTGACCAGGAAAGCCCGGTGGCCCTCGCCGCCGCCGACCCGGGTCTGAATGGTGGTGTCCATGGAAGTGTCCTCCCGTTCTGCGGTGGTGTACCGCGTTTTGGTATCTCAATCATAGCAATACTCCGCACTAACGTCAACTGCCTCCGGGTCGCACGAAAGCCCAGCACTCACCGCACCAGGGACGGCAATGGGGGCGGCATGCAAAGGGAGGGACGGGGCCGGAGCTCGCAACCCGCCGGGCGCGCAACCCGCCCGCGAAAACCTCGAACCACGCTTTACGTAAAGCGGCCACATATGCTATGATTGAGTTACCAGCCACCAAGAGGAACCAGTTCGGAGGACCCCATGTCCCGCATCATCGCCGCCCTCGCCGCCCTGTTCACCGGCCGCAACGTCACCCTCTACGCCGTCGAGTCCAAGACGGGCAAGGGCACCGGCACCTACCGGATCAACGGGACCCCCGCCGACGCCGACGCCATGCTGAAGCCGCTGATCAAGGACCACAAAGTCACCACCACTCGCGCGACCAACGCCACGGTCACCATCGCGAGCGACAACGGCCACCCCCTGACCCTCACGGCACCGGCGGGCATCGACTACGCCGAGTACACCAAGCTCCTCCGCCGCGTCGGCACCGACGGCACCACCGTCAAGCGCTGACCCCGCGCGCGGGGGTCCCAACGGACCTCAGAACCCCGACCAGCCCCCACCGTGCACCGGCCTTGCCCTGCGCGGCGGAGGCGCGTAGCAGAGGGGGGATTTCGGGTGCGGCGACGCCGGAACCCCGGGATCACGATGCCAACCCGCTAGCCTCCCCGGCCATATGCGGCCCGGGCCTGCGACCGCCCGCACATGCCATGTGGCCCCCGGCACCAACGCACCGGGGGCCACATACGGATGAGGCGGTCCGCGGCGAACGACGCGCCGAGGACCGCCCCGCCCTCACACCGCGCCCCGCGGAGCGCACCCCGGCCGCCTCGGCGCCCAGCCGAGCCGCCAGGGCGACCGGGGCGGCCAGGACCGCCGGGGCGGCCGGAGCGGCCGGAGCGGCCAGGGCCCCTCACTTCTCCAGCGACTCACTGACCCAACCGATGATCTCGCGCGGCGAGGCCAGCACGTCGAACGCCGACGCATACCCCGCCGCCAGCAGATACAGCCCGGCACGCGCCTGGTCCGCCACCTTCGAAAGCGCCGAACGCGCCGACTCCGTGGCGTCCATGACGGAGCGCGGCAACCCCAGCACCCCGCCCATCCCGTCGAACGCCTCCCCCGCCGTCAGCGACGGGAGTGCCAGCCGGTACGCCACCGTCAGGGCCTCCCACCCCTGCGCCTCATTCCCGGGGCTCAGCATCGCCGCAACCGCCGCGACCGTGTGGCCGTCGGTGTGCTCCATGCCGCCGCTCGCCATGGCGGAGACGGCGCGCGCGACGGTGACGGCGTACTCGGTGACGACGACCGGACCAGCAGCGGATGCAGCGGACATGAACCCTCCCGGGCGTCAGAACGGTGGTGTTCCCGTTTTCTTGGTGACTTAAATATAGCAATCAGCACTAGCAGTGTCAATAAGCGAGAAGCCTGCGCGGCGCCACCCACCCGGGACCTAGCAGCAGGGGTGCGGGGCAGAGGAGGGAACCGCTCCCCCAGGATCAGAAACGATCTTGACGGGTCAAGCGTCGGCGTCCTCGTCGTCCGCCATGAGCTTCGCGTACACGGACGGATCGAACCCCTCCACCATGTCCGCGACGCCCTCCAGCAGCGCACTGACCTCCTGCAACCGCGCAGGCAGCCCCTTGACATCCTTGGAGTCAAGCGCGTTCGCCGCCGCCTCCGCCTTGTCGAACTCGCGCCGGATCTCCTCGCCGCCCACACCATCGACATCACCGGCCAGCGCGACATTCACCAACTCGCGCACCGAATCGACCATCTCGTGAACTTCGGCGATCGCAGTCATCGCGCCCATGGCGGCCCTCCTCCACTTTCCCTATTGCTAGTATATAGTCATCACCTTTGGGTGTCAACACCCCGGATGCCTCACCACCACAGGATCGGAGGGCGGAGTGGGCGCGGGGCAGTGCACGCGCCCAACTGCGGGGCCCGGGGGCCGCCCTGCACCCCCGGGGCGGCACTCCCCCCAGGGGGAAACACCGACCCGCCGTCTCACACCTGCGCGCCCACCTCGCCCGCGTACACCAGGCCCCGGAACAGGTGCCCGCGCAGCAAGTCACCGCAGTAGTCCGACGCGTCCGCGTAGTACTCCGCGAAGGCGAACGCCACCACCGCCGCGGCCTCCGCGCCCGGACGCCCCAGGCCCCGCGCCCGCACCGCCGACGCCACCGCCGCGACCACGACGTCATACGCCGGGTCGGGGCCGTCGCCGTCGCTGTCGTGCCCCGGGATCAGCTCATGCGGCATCAGCCGCTCGGCAACCCCCATCGCCGCCCGCACCCCGTCCGGATCGCCCTCCGCCGCCCCCGCCATCCACGCCTCAAGCCCCGCGACCTTCGCCGCGTCCGCCTCCAGCTCCGCGCGCGAACGCAACCGCAGACGCAGGGCCGCAACCACGGGACCGTCGAACTCGGCGAAGTCGATCATGGAAGGCTCCTCCCGGAGAACGTCGAGGCTGGTCAACGCCCCATTTGGTACTACTAGTATAGAGTCATCAGTATCTTGGCGTCAACAGTCACCCCCCGGCCACCCCTCACCACCCCGCACACGCCAACAGGGCGCCGGGTACAGGGCGTTCGGGGCGGCAAAAAACAGGGCGGCGGCGGGGAGCGCCGCCCTCCAACGACACGCCCCGCCGCCACCCCTCACCCGCAGGCGATCACCGCCCGCCCGCGCCCCACGTCAGGGTGTCCACCGTGGCAGCGGTCCCCGCCGCCGTCCCCGTGACGATCTTGCCGTCGGTCGTGGTCACGGTGAAGGTGAACCGGAACTCACCGTCACCGTTGTCCGCCGGGTCCGTCTCCCAGGTCTGCGTACGGACACAACCGGGCTTCACCGTGCCGCCCAGGGAGACCGCCGCCGCCACCCGGTCCAACTGCGAGGGGTTTAGGTCCTTCGCGTAGACCTCGGCCACGCCGGGGGCCGAGTCGGTGACCGTGTTCTCGCCGGGGTCACCCGCACCCGCGCGGGGGGTGTAGAAGAACGGCCGGTTACGGGGCGTCATCTCGGTGATCGCGCGCCCACCCTCCAGCTTCGCCGCCGACAGCAGCGACCGCACCTGACCCTCAGCACCCGTCTCCGGAGGCGTGCACACGTACGCCGGGCTCGCGGGGGTCGGGCTCGCCGAGCTGGACGAGGGGGACGGCGACGCGGAAGACGGGGACGCCGGGGACGCGGGAGCGGTACGCGCACCCGTCGCGGCGGGGCTGGTCACCGGGGTCGCGGAGACGCCCGCCTGCGGCTGGCTGCCCTGTCCGGTCAGCGCGAACGCGGCACCGATACCGGCGCCGAGAAGGGCCGCGACGATCACGACGATGACCTGACGGAGAGTGGGCTTGCGCGGTGCGTTCATGGCGGTGTCTCCTCCGGGGTGGTATCCCCTTGTTTGGTAACTCAAGCATAGCATATGATGCCGAATGAGCGCAACAGGTCGCGCGAGAGAAGACGCCCCATCCGACAACGACCCACAGGGCAGCCAGGGATAGGGAGCTCCAGTCCGCGACACAACCCGCTTGGCGCTCCGGAGACTTCACACTCTCAGAATGTGCTATGGTTTAGACGTCAGTCACCAGCTGACGCCCCCTCACCACGGGAGAACCACCATGAACCTCGCCGACATCCGCCGCGCCCTCACCGGCGCGGGCTACACCGTCACCGACTGGACCACCGCGCGCACCGACCTGACCAAGCACTACACCAGCACCGAATACGCCCAGTCCTTCGCCCCCAACGGGCTCAAGATCACCCGCGCCGACAAGAGCGCCAACGGCTACGTCATCGCGCGCACCATCCCCGCCAGCCACACCAAGCCCGCCCGCAACGCCTTCTACATCCTCGTCAGCCTCGACGTCCGCGACGACGTCCCCGCCTCCCTGGACGCCGCCGACGTCGTGCGGGCCTTCGACGCCGTCATCGACATCGAGGTCAGTTGGCAGAACAAGCGCCTCTGACCCCCACTCCCACCAGGGAAAGCCATCCCACCACCAGCGCACCAACACCCACGAAGGGACACCAACTCATGAACGACCGCGAGATCGAAGCCATGCGCGCCAAGATCGAAGAACTCACCCGCACCAAGCTCGGGGCTCGCAAGATCCGCGAGGGCTTCGAGTTCGACGGCTCCAAGTTCCGCGTCAGCTACGAGAAGGACGGAACCGAGCGCTTCGAAATGCAGTTCTGGGGCACCTACGGCAAGGGGCGTTTCGACTGGGTACAGGGCCGATGGGGCCGCCTCAACGAGACAGCCGAGGCGATCGCCACCGACTACGTGATGTGGATCAAGGACATCCTCCCGAACAGCTACGCCAACTACATCGGCAACTCCGCCACCGGCAACGCGGACGGCGGAGTACTGCCCCCCGAGTTCAAGTAGTCCCGCCCACGCCCCCACGGGCACGCGCTGAGGGGCGGGGGGTGGTGATGGGCGCGACCCACCAAGCCACCGACCCCGCCCCTCGGCGCAGGCAAGCACGGGAGCAGCTGCCGACCGTCAGCCGCCGGGACGGCCATGCAGAGGGGGCGGCCGCGCGCCCCTCCCGGTGCGCCGGGCCGTCCCAATGCCAGGGCCACCGCACGCCAACCTTTTCGTGACAACTGGGCGCATGAATGATATGATTTGGCAGTCATCTCGGCGGGGGTGTCTCCCCCGCCGAACGCCACAACCCGGCTCACCACCGGGTCACCAACCCCGAAGGGGACCCCACCATGGCCAAGACCGACCCCGAGCGCCTGAAGGTCCACCGCTACAACCGCCTCGGTCACCACGCCGACGACTACACGTTCCCCGCCGGAACCACCAGGGCGCAGGCCGAGGCCACCATCGCCCACTGGGAGCGCACCAACGGCGGACACATCATCTGGGCCAAGCCCGGCGTCACCCCGCCGCAGACCCACACCAAGGACTGAGCACCGCACCGCCGTCGAGCCCTCCCCCAGCACCACCGGGGGAGGGCTCGCGACAATCCAACGCACCCGCAACCACAGGCGTCGAAGCGGCCGAGGCGCGGGGCAGAGGAGAGATGGGGGGCACGGGGGGCACCGCGAGGGACGCGACCAGCCAGGCCCAACCGCACCAGCGCGGGGTTCGGGGCACTCGGCCCCGAACCCCGCGCGGTCCGCCGCTACTTCGTCTCGGTGGGCGTGCTCCGCCCGTGCGGCGTACACACCACCTCGCCCAGGTGGTTGATCGGCAACCACCTCTTGATCGAGCAGTGTGGACACCGACCCTTCGTCGGCTTCTTCGGCTGCGCGTTGTCCTTCGCCATGTCAACTCCCTGGTGACGGGAACGGGGTGGTAACCCCGAGTACCAAACCCTTGATTGAGCGACCCGAAGAACTCGCGAACGCGAACCCCGGGCACCGCATGACGCCATGACCCCTTACACCCGGATCACCTTCGGGTCGATCACCGCGACGGCTTGGGCAGCCGACCCGGGTCGGGCTGGCTGGTGCCGCCGTGGCTGGTGTCTTTGTCGTCGTCAGGGTCCGGCGACGAGGACAGGAACGCACCATAAATGATCATGAAAGTCTCCTCCCGCAGTGACGCGAGGCTGGTGATGCCCCGTTCTGGTATTGCTATTCTATAGCAGTCATCCACGGTGTGGCAATCCATCCGCCACTCAAACACCGACACACCACAAGGGCGCCGGGAAGAGGGGGTCAGGGGGCGTGAGAACACCTCACGCAACGCCGGTGCCCCCAGGGAAACCCCGAGGACACCGACCCGAACCACAGTCACGACCAACCCAACGGCCGGGCGGACGGGCCTTACTCGCCGCTACCGCTCCCCCACGTCAGACGAGTGATCCACGCCGACGTACCCGCCGCCTCACCCCGCACCGCCTTGCCGCTCGCGGGCGTCACCGTGAACACCACGTCGAACTGACCGCCATTGTCCACCGCATCCGTCTTCACCTGCGTGATCTTCACGCACCCCGGCGACGCCAGCCCGTCCAGCGTCACCGACGCCGCGACCTTGTCCGCATCACCCGACGCGCCCTGACCGGGGTAGAACTCCGCGACGCCCGGCGCCGAGTCGGTCACCGTGTCGCCGTACGGGTCGCCCGGACGGTGCGTGAACAGGAACGGCTGCCCCGCCTTCGTCGCCTTCACCAGCCCCTGGCCACGCCCCGCCTTCACCTTGGCCAGGAAGTCGGATATCCGCTGCTCCTGCCCGTTCTCCGAGCACGCGGCCGGTGCCGGTGCCGACGCCGACGCGGACGGCTTCGGGGATGCGGAGTGGTGACCGCCACCGGAGGTGGCAACGATCACTCCGATGACGACGCCAAGGACGGCGACGGCCGCGACAACCACAATGACGATCTTGGTTCGCGCGGCGGTGGTGCCGGATGTGGTGGCCATAACCGAATCCCCTCCGAAGGTGACGCCCTTACCTGATATCTTAATAATAGCAGTTTGGGTAACCTGTCGCAACTACCTGGGTCGAGCAATCCCCGACCGGCCCGGGGTTGCCTGGAAGAGGGAGGGGCTTGGCCGGGCCCGGAGTTGACGGCCGGGCGCGCCCGCCCCGGACCTAGGCGGCGAGCTCCGCGAACAGCTCCGGATCGACACTCTCGGCCAGGTCCACAATCCCAGCGAGGCGCGCGCTGACAGCCTCAAGCCGCGCGCCGAAGTCCTTCGACAGCGGGTCGAGTTCGGCCGCCTCCGCCTTGGCCTGCGCGAACTCGGCACTCACCACGACGGCGTCAAGCGCCCCGACCAGCTCGGCCATGGACGCGATCATCTCGTTGACGCTGGCGATCTCCTGGATGGCGTTCATCGCGGACCTTCCTCCACCTCATCCCCTCATTGCTAGTATATAGTCGTCACGTGTCTAGTGTCAACACCCTGGGCCGCGCGCGTCGCCGCCCTACCCGCAGCCAGGTCGCGCGGCACAGGGGGACAGTCTGGCCTCACCGCAACCCACCCCCGGAAGCCCCCAAGCTATTGTCAATACGCATTCATTCTGCTACTCTTTGAGTGTCAGGGAAACCACCCTGATGCGGGCACACCAACCCGCGACCTTTCCCAACCCCCTGGGGTAGTCATGAGCGTGATCAAGAAGGTACTCAAGAAGGCAGCGACCAAGGTGGCCGACACCATCGCGCCCGAGTACTGCCACACCCACCGCACCACCAAGCTCATCCCCCTGCGCGACGGCGGCGCCTACTGCCCGACCTGCAACGGCAAGTAGCCCCACACGACACCACCACACACCGCTGCGGGCCCGGCCGACCGGCCGGGCCCGCAGCAGGTTTGCCGCACCGCCCGAACACCCCCGCCCGCACCGAGGTGCGCCGCCAGATGGGGCGGCGGGGAAAGGGTGGCCGCCTCCCGCGCTCTGCTTCCCCCACGCAGGGCGGCCCCCGGCGCAACGCCGGGGGCCGCCCCACACGCGCGAGCCCCTACGCGGGCCACCCGATCGAGCCGTCACCCACGACGCCCCCGACGAACGCGCCCCACGCCGACGGCGACAGCATCAGCGCCGGGCCGTGCGGGCACTTGGAGTCCCGCACCGGGACCACCCCGACCGCCGCAGCCCTCGGCTGCCACTCCACGCAGTTCCCCCCGTTCCCGCCGCTGTAGGAGGACCTCACCCACGGACCCGCCGCCGCATCCAGAACGTTCATCGTGCAACTCCTTCCCCTGACGACCGGCGAGGCCAGACCAGCCCCACCGGATGACCTCTAAATCATATCACTCAAAGGTTAAAGCGCAATCAAAATCGCCGACCCACCGCCACACCGCCCGCACACCACGCGCGGGGACTCAAGGCCGCAGCCCGCAGCCCCGAGCCCCCTCACCCCTCACCCCT
>NZ_MLCF01000114.1 GCF_001879105.1 Mangrovactinospora gilvigrisea
GTCACCCACGTCCCCGTCGCCACCCTCGCCCAGGTCGGGGCCAAGACAGGCGAGACGCGGCACTTCAAGCCGCTGCCGGCGCCGCCGGACCTGGCCGGCGCGGTGGTCGCCTTCGACGCGCCGCACTCGGTGCGGGCCAACATCACCTGGCTGGTCGAGGCGAAGAAGGCCCACTACATCGCCGTCATCAAGACCAACCAGCCCGCCGCGTACGCCCGGCTCGCGGCGCTGCCGTGGAATCAGGTCCCGGTGGCGCACAGCCGCTCGGAGACCGGGCACCGTCGTCGCGAGTCCCGCTCGATCAAGACCTTGGCCGTCGCCGACAGCCTGGGCGGCATCGCCTTCCCCCATGCCCGCCTCGCCCTGCGCGTCCACCGGCGCCGCAAGGAGACCGGCGAGCGCGAGAGCCGCGAGAGTGTCTACGCGGTCACCAGCCTGGATGTCCATCAGGCCGGGCCCGCGGATCTGTCGGCCGCCGTTCGCGGCCACTGGGGCATCGAGAACTCCTCCCACCGCATCCGCGATGTCACGTTCGCCGAGGACGCCTCGACCGTCCACGCCGGAAGCGCGCCGCGCGCCATGGCCGCTTTCCGCAACCTCGCCATCGGCGCCCTGAAGATCCTGGGTGCCGACAACATCGCCAAGGCCACCCGCGCCATCCGCCACCAACCCGAGCAGGTTCACCGGGCACTCAAAGACTCTCGTCCGCGAGATGAACCGAGCGAACGGCCCACCCAGATCCCTGGGTGGGCCGTTTTTCACATGCCAAGCGCGAAGTCGTCCTCGCGGATCACCAGGCGGTTCCGCACGTCCTCGGGGATGTGCAGCTCGCCCACGTGCTCACCGTTCTCGTAGCTCACGAGGAACGTGATGCCGGCACGGAGCAGATCCTTGTGCATCTCCTCCATGGTTCCTTGTTCCCACTGCTCGCGATAGGTCTTGCCGCCATGGGTCAGGACCCATCGATCCTCGGTGGTTGCCGGGTCGATATCCTCCAACTCCTTCATCAGGGCCTCCAAGGACTCCTCTGCGTTGTCCTGGACGAAGCCCCCACGAGCGAAGCGCCCTCCCGGGGCGAGCCCCTTCATGTAGTAGTCGATCCGGCCCTCAAGGTGCTTGACCTTGCCGCGCATCTCGGCGCCGCGGGCGTACTCACGGAACTCGACGGGCGTGTCTCCCAGCTCTGCCATGACGCTGGTTATGAGTGCGTCGTAGAGGATCTCGGGCTTGATCCCCTTTCCGGTGCACGCGCGGCACCGGAGGTAGAAGAACCGCTTGCCCTTGGACTTGGACACGCGGTAGTTGAAGTTCGTCCCGCAGTCCTTGTGCTTGATGACCCCGAGGAACTTCGTGGAGTCCTTCGTCCAAGCCTTCGCGTTCCGGCGGGACTTGGAGTCAAGTGCCGTCTGAAGCTCCTCGAACTCCTCGTCGGTGAGGATGGCTTCGCCAACGCGGATCGGCTTGCCGTCTGTGCCGAGGACGAGTTGGGATCTCTTGCCGCCGTCGTACTTGTCCCGCATCTCGACCCGGTAGCCCATGATCGCGGGGTTCCTCATGCAGATGAGGATGGTGGTGGAGGTCCACTTGCCCCCCAGGCGCGTGGGGGCGTTGGCGCGGTTGAGGATCTTGGCGATCCTGGTTGCTGCGAGACCGCGCAGCGTCGCCCTGCGCGCGTACCGGAGCACCTTGGCCTGCTCCGGGTGGATCTCAAGAGCGTTCTCACCCTTGTCGTTCTTCCGCACCCGGTACCCGTAGGCAGGTCGCCCAGTGATCCACTTGTCCTGGGATTTGTTGTACTCCCAAAGGGAGGCAACCCGAGTGCTGGTGTTCGCCGCCTCGATCTCGGCCATTCCCGCGATGAGGGAGACGATCGTCTTGCCCATCGTGGTGGAGAGGTCGATCGGGTCGTGAAGCGACTTCAGGTTCTTCGCGTACTTCTGGCACCACTCGATGACCACCTGAAGATCGATGATCCTGCGGACGAACCGGTCCAACTTCCAGAACAGGAGGATGTCGAACTCAGGGGATCGGTTGTTGAGCCAGTCTCCGAGTTCCTTCCGCTTCCACGGTGGGATCTTGGTCGCGGAGACGTTCAGGTCGCGCGCCACACCCACGACGCGCAGCCCGCTGTCACAGGCGTTGCGCCAGAGGTCAAGCTCTTGCCTCACGGGCGAGGTCGTCTCGTCGGTCAGGACGGACAGGCGGACGGACAGCAACGCTCGTGGGGCTTCCTCGGGGAGCTGCTCGTTGCGCTGCTGAAGGGCGGTCAGCTCGGCCAACTCGGCTGGGCTCCAGGGCCGTTCGTCCTGGCCGGCCTTGCTCCTCTGTCCACTCATGGGGCCATCCTAGCGTTGGGCCAACGGATACTCATGGCCGTAGGTCTACTGGAACATCGGGCGCTCTACCGGGTGGGGGTCGCCGGGCAGGCGGCGGCCTGGCAGAACCCGGGGGAGATGGCGAGTCACCTGGCGCTCTGCGCGCAGACGCCGGAGGTCCGCGGCAACATCTACTTCTCCGCGAAGGACGTCCGGGCGGACCGGCTGGGCGCGATGAGCCTGGTGGTGAAGGAGTACTACCAGAAGCGCGTCCTCCCGGACTTCGCCCGCCGCTGAGGAGGCGCCCCGCAAGGGGCGCGGGGTACCGCGCGAGCGACCCGCGGGGAAGCCGCCGCCCGGAAGCGAACCCTGCTCCCGGCGGCGGCCTCCCGCGTTCGAACCCGTCAACCCACCCAGTGCGTCAGCGCTGCCTCCAGCGCTCGCGTGCGCCGTGCCGCGTCCGGCGCGTCCGTGGAGAACGCCAGGTATCCGTCCGGGCGCACCAGTGCCAGCGTCCGCCGGTCCGACGCCCAGTGCGCCATCCGCACGCCCGGGTGCGCATACGTCTCGCCCTCGGGGGCGATCAGCACGAACTCCCGCGCCCGCAGCGCCTCGTAGAGCCGGCCCGGGGTGCCCGCCAGGGCGACGTCCGGGACCCGGCGCGCGCCGCGGTAGGAGATCCCGACGCCGCTGATCAGGCCCGCCGCCTTGCGCCGCACCGCCGGCACGTTCCGCACCGCCGCGCCGATCAGCCTGGTGACGGCCCGCGGCAGCGGGCCCTGCGGGAGCGCCATGCGGATCATGCCGCCGCTGGTGCGCAGCACCGTCCGGCCGACCGGCCAGCGCTCGGCGTGGTAGGTGTCGAGCAGGCCGGCGGGCGCCGTGCCGCGGACCGCCGCGGCCAGCTTCCAGCTGAGGTTGGCGGCGTCCTGGAGGCCGGTGTTCATGCCCT
>NZ_MLCF01000115.1 GCF_001879105.1 Mangrovactinospora gilvigrisea
GCGCTTCCTTCGGTCTGCCTTTCGGCTTGCCCTCCGGGCGCTTCGTTCTGGTGTTTACTCTACCAGACTTTCTCGGCGGTGATTTTCGCTTTCGCGTTCTCATCGCGTCGAACAACATCCGCTTTCGCGGCGTCGGTCTGGGGGGAGCAACCCGGAGAACGTTAGGGGAACCGAGGGGGCAGGTCAAATCGAGGCGAGGGCGCCGTGGGCGAGGCGCTGGAGGAGGTCGTCCATGCCGGCGCGGTCGGGGGCCGGGTGGACGGAGTAGGGGGTGGAGTTGATGAGGCCGAAGACCGCGTGGACGGCCGCGCGGGCCAGGTCCTCCTCGGGTTCGGTCGCTCCCCCGTCGGGGCCCCCGCCGACTCTCCCGGCCGCGGCCGCAGAACCAGCAGAACCAGCGGAACCACCGGAAGCCGCGGAACCTGCGGAAGCCGCGGCGATGCGCTCGGGGTAGGTCTTGGCGACCACGTCCACCCAGAGCTCGACGTACTGGCGCTGGAGCCGGCGGACCCGCTTGCGGTCGGCGTCGGAGAGGTGGGCGAGCTCCCGGCCGTGCAGGGTGATGAGGTCCGGCGAGTCCAGGGCGAAGGCGACGTGCCACCGGATGAGGGCGTCGAGGGCGCTCGCGGGGTCCGCGGCCTGGGCGACCTTCTTGGTCCCCTCGTCGAGGAGCCGCTCGCTGATGCCGACGAGCAGCTCGGCGAGCATCGCCTTCTTCCCGCGGAAGTGGCGGTAGAGGCCGGGGCCGGTGATGCCGACGGCGCCGCCGATCTCGTCGACGCCGACGCCGTGGTAGCCGCGGGCGGCGAAGAGCCGGGCGGCCGCGGCGAGGATCTCCTCGCGCCGGGACGCGGCCCCGGGGCGTTCGGCTCCTTCGGGGGGCTGCGCGGGGCTACTCGTCATGAGCGGATTCTAGACAGCTCAGTGAGCGCTCGTTAACCTTCATGCAAGGTGTTAACGGAGGCTAACCACGCTCTCGGACGCGTCCCGCAAGGGCCGCGCCCAGCCTGCGTGGTTGTCTGGTGGTTCCTCGTCACACTGCTCCGATCTGGGGGTTTGACGGATGGTCAGGCACTACGGCGGCGATGGCGCAGGTCCGGTGCTGCGCGGCCGGGCGGATCCGGAGGGTCCGGACGGCAAGCGCAACCGGGCGGCTCACGAGGCTCTGACGGCAGAGCTCCGGGAGCGGCTCGCGGTGGCCGCGGTGGGCGGCGGCACGCCGTCGTCCGAGCGGGCCCGGGCCCGGCACACCTCGCGCGGCAAGCTGCTGCCGCGCGACCGGGTGGATCGGCTGCTCGACCCGGGCTCCCCCTTCCTGGAGCTGTCGCCGCTCGCCGCGGACGGGATGTACGAGGGCGCCGCCCCGGCGGCCGGCATCATCACCGGGGTGGGCCGGGTGGCCGGCCGCGAGGTGGTGGTGGTCGCCAACGACGCCACCGTCAAGGGCGGCACCTACTACCCGATGACGGTGAAGAAGCATCTGCGCGCCCAGCAGGTGGCGCTGGAGAACCGGCTGCCGGCCGTCTACCTCGTCGACTCGGGCGGGGCGTTCCTGCCGCTGCAGGACGAGGTCTTCCCGGACCGCGAGCACTTCGGGCGCATCTTCTACAACCAGGCGACGATGTCCGCGCAGGGCATCCCGCAGATCGCCGCGGTGATGGGGTCGTGCACGGCCGGCGGGGCGTACGTCCCGGCAATGAGCGACGAGGCGGTGATCGTCCGCAACCAGGGGACGATCTTCCTCGGCGGGCCGCCGCTGGTGAAGGCGGCCACCGGCGAGGTGGTCACCGCGGAGGAGCTGGGCGGCGGCGATGTCCACTCCCGCACCTCCGGGGTCACCGACCACCTCGCCGAGGACGACGCGCACGCGCTGCGGATCGTCCGGCGGATCGTCGGGACGTGCGCCCCGAAGGCGGCCCGGCCGTGGGAGGTCCGGCCGGTGGAGGAGCCGTCGGCTGATCCGTCGGAGCTGTACGGGGTGGTGCCGGTGGACGCCCGCACCCCCTACGACATCCGCGAGGTGATCGCCCGCCTCGTCGACGGCAGCCGGTTCTCCGAGTTCAAGGCCGAGTACGGGACGACACTGGTCACCGGGTTCGCCCGGGTGCACGGCCACCCGGTGGGGATCGTCGCCAACAACGGCATCCTCTTCTCCGAGTCGGCGCAGAAGGGCGCGCACTTCGTCGAGCTGTGCGACCAGCGCGGCATCCCGCTGCTGTTCCTGCAGAACATCTCGGGCTTCATGGTGGGCCGGCAGTACGAGGCCGGGGGCATCGCCAAGCACGGCGCCAAGATGGTGACGGCGGTGGCCTGCACCCGGGTGCCGAAGCTGACGGTCGTGGTCGGCGGCTCCTACGGGGCCGGCAACTACTCGATGTGCGGGCGGGCCTACGGCCCCCGCTTCATGTGGATGTGGCCGAACGCCAAGATCTCGGTGATGGGCGGCGAGCAGGCCGCGTCCGTGCTGGCCACGGTGAAGCGGGACCAGCTGGAGGCGCGCGGCGAGGAGTGGCCCGCGGCCGACGAGGAGGAGTTCCGCCGCCCGATCCGGGCCACCTACGACCACCAGGGCAACGCGTACTACGCCACGGCCCGGCTGTGGGACGACGGCGTCATCGATCCGCTGGACACGCGGACCGTGGTGGGTCTGGCGCTGAGTGCGTGCGCCAACGCGCCGCTTGCTGACCATGCGCCGGGCTACGGCGTCTTTCGAATGTAGAAGGCGGGGTTGTTCGGAGTGTTCGGGTCGGTGCTGGTGGCGAACCGCGGCGAGATCGCGGTCCGGGTGGTGCGGACGCTGCGCCGGCTGGGCGTGCGGTCGGCGGCGGTGTACTCCTCGGACGACGCGGGGGCGCGGCATGTCCGGGAGGCGGATGCGGCGGTGCGGCTGCCCGGCGGCGCCGGGGCCGCCGCGTACCTGGACGGGGACGCGCTGGTGGCGGCCGCTCGGGCGGCGGGCGCCGAGGCGGTGCACCCCGGCTACGGCTTCCTGGCGGAGAACGCCGGGTTCGCCGCCGCGGTGGAGGCGGCCGGGCTGGTGTGGGTCGGGCCGCCGGCGTCCGCGGTGGAGCTGATGGGCGACAAGATCCGCGCCAAGGAGGCGGCGGAGCGGGCCGGGGTGCCGGTGGTCTCCGGCTCGGGCACCGCGGTGCTGGACGACGCCGGGCTCGCCGAGGCCGCGGCGGGGATGCTCGCCGCCGGGACGGCGGTGCTGCTGAAGCCGTCGGCCGGCGGGGGCGGCAAGGGCATGCGGGTGGTGCGCGCCGAGGACGGGCTGGCGGAGGCGATCGCCGCGGCCCGGCGCGAGGCACGGGCGTCCTTCGGGGACGACACGCTGATGGTGGAGCGGCTCATCGAGGGGCCGCGCCACATCGAGGTGCAGGTGCTGGCGGACCGTCACGGCCGGGTGGTGCACCTGGGCGAGCGGGAGTGCTCGCTGCAGCGCCGCCACCAGAAGGTGGTGGAGGAGGCGCCCTCCCCGCTGCTGGCGGAGCTGCCGGAGGTGCGGGCCCGGATGGGCGCGGACGCGGTGCGGGTGGCGCGGGAGTGCGGCTACACCGGCGCGGGGACGGTGGAGTTCATCGTCCCGGGCGGCGATCCGGGGGCGTACGCGTTCATGGAGATGAACACCCGGCTGCAGGTGGAGCACCCGGTGACGGAGTTCGTCACCGGGCTGGACCTGGTGGAGTGGCAGCTGCGGGTGGCGGCCGGCGAGGCGCTGCCGGAGGCGGTCTTCGACCAGGGGGCGCTGGAGGAGCGGATCGCCGCCGGGGGCCATGCGGTCGAGGCGCGGGTGTGCGCGGAGGACGCGTCCCGCGGCTTCCTGCCGACCGGCGGGCGGGTGCTGGCGCTGGCGGAGCCGTCCGGGGACGGGGTGCGGGTGGACTCGGGCCTGGACGTCGGCGCCGAGGTGGGCTCGGAGTTCGACCCGATGCTGGCGAAGGTGGTGGCGCACGGCGCGGACCGGCCGGAGGCGCTGCGCCGGCTGCGGGCGGCGCTGGCCGGGTGGTCGCTGCTGGGCGTGGTGACCAACGCCGGTTTCGTGCGCGGGCTGCTGGCCGATTCGGATGTGGCGGCGGGCCGCCTGGACACCGGGCTGGTGGAGCGGGTCGCGGGCGTGGTGCCGGTGCCGTGCTCCATGGCGGAGGTGCTGGTGGCGGCCGCGGTGGCGCGGCAGTCGGGGCTGGCGCCGGTGGCGGACGGGGACGGCTGGGTCGACCCGTTCGCGGTGCCGTCGGGCTGGCGCCCGGGCGGGACGGCGTGGACGGTGCACGAGCTGGAGCCGCCGGCCGGTCCGGGCGACGGCGGCGAGGGCCCGGTGGAGGTGCGGGTCCGTCCGGTGCGCGGGGACGCGGGGGCGTTCGAGGTGGTGGTCGGCGGCGGCGAGCCGTCGGCGGTGCGGGCGGGCCTGGACGGCGGGGTGCTGGCGGTCGAACGGGACGGCGTGCGGCGGGAGTTCTCGCTCGCCGTGGACGACGGCTCGGGCGTGGTGTGGCTGGGCCGGGAGGGCTGGGCCTGGCCGGTGCGGGCCTTCGACGCGGTGGACGCCGGCGCGGGCGCGTCCGGTGCGGGCACGGCGGGCGCGGGCGGCGGGCGGCTGCTGGCGCCGATGCCGGGGACGGTCGGGGTGCTGAAGGCCGCCGAGGGCGACCTGGTGGCGGAGGGTCAGACGGTGCTGGTGGTGGAGGCGATGAAGATGGAGCATCCGGTGGTCGCGCCGGTCGCCGGGCGGCTGGTGGAGCTGCGGGTGCGGGCCGGGGCGCGGGTGGCGATGGACGAGGTGCTGGCCGTGGTGGAGCCGGACGGGGGTGCGTCCGCATGAGCGGCGGGGTGCTGGGGCTGGGTCTGCCCGACCGGGTCGCGATGCCGCAGGGGCTCGCGGTGCCGGACGGCCTGCCGGCCCGGGTGCGGATCCACGAGGTGGGTCCGCGCGACGGGCTGCAGAACGAGAAGGCGATCGTCCCGGTCGAGGTGAAGGCGGAGTTCGTGCGCCGGCTGGCCGGCGCGGGCCTGCGGACGATCGAGGCGACGAGCTTCGTCCACCCCAAGTGGGTGCCGCAGCTGGCGGACGCGGAGCAGCTGATGCCGCTGCTGCGGGACCCGCGGGTCCAGCAGGACCTGGCGGACGTCGAGCTGCCGGTGCTGGTGCCCAACGAGCGCGGCCTGGACCGGGCACTGGAGCACGGGGTGGGGCGGGTGGCGGTCTTCGGCAGCGCCACCGAGTCGTTCGCCAGGGCCAACCTCAACCGGACGGTGGAGGAGTCGCTGGCGATGTTCGCGCCGGTGGTCGCCAGGGCCCGGGAGGCCGGCGTGCGGGTGCGCGGCTATCTGTCGATGTGCTTCGGCGACCCCTGGGAAGGGCCGGTGCCGGCCGCCCAGGTGGTGCGGGTCGGCAAGGCGCTGCTCGACGCGGGCTGCGAGGAGCTGAGCCTCGGCGACACCATCGGCGTCGCGACGGCCGGCCAGGTGGCCGTGCTGCTGCGGGAGTTCGCGGACGCCGGGGTCGGCACGGACCGGCTGGCCGTGCACTTCCACGACACCTACGGCCAGGCGCTGGCCAACACCCTGGAGGCGCTGCGCCGCGGAGTGACGGTGGTGGATGCCTCGGCGGGCGGCCTCGGCGGCTGCCCCTACGCCAGGAGCGCGACGGGGAACCTGGCGACCGAGGACCTGGTCTGGATGCTCGACGGGCTGGGGGTCGAGACGGGGGTCTCGCTGGATGCGCTCGCCGGGGTGAGCGCGTGGATGGCCGGGCAGTTGGGCCGTCCGAGCCCGTCGCGGGTGGTGCGGGCGCTGAGGGGTTCGTCGGATCGGGATGGTCGGGATGGCAGGGATGGAGCCGCAGATGCTTGATCACCGTTTGGCGCAGGAGCACGAGGAGCTGCGGCGCACCGTCGAGGAGTTCGCCCGCGAGGTGGTGGCGCCGAAGATCGGCGACTTCTACGAGCGGCACGCCTTCCCGTACGACATCGTCCGGGAGATGGGGCGGATGGGCCTGTTCGGGCTGCCGTTCCCCGAGGAGTACGGCGGCATGGGCGGCGACTACCTGGCGCTCGGCGTGGCGCTGGAGGAGCTGGCCCGGGTGGACTCCTCGGTGGCGATCACCCTGGAGGCGGCGGTCTCGCTGGGCGCGATGCCGATCTACCTGTTCGGCAGCGAGGAGCAGAAGCGGGAGTGGCTGCCGCGGCTGTGCTCCGGGGAGGCGCTGGGCGCGTTCGGGCTCACCGAGCCGGGCGGCGGCTCGGACGCGGGGGCGACGCGGACGACGGCCCGTCAGGACCCGGCCACCGGCGAGTGGGTGGTCAACGGGTCGAAGTGCTTCATCACCAACTCGGGGACGGACATCACCGCGCTGATCACGGTGACGGCGGTGTCGGCGGTCGGCGAGGACGGCAAGAAGGAGATCTCGGCGTTCCTGGTGCCGTCCGGGACGCCGGGGCTGACGGTGGCGCCGGGCTACTCCAAGGTGGGCTGGTGCGCCTCGGACACCCACGAGCTGTTCTTCGACGACGTGCGGGTGCCGGCCGACGCCATGGTGGGCGAGCGGGGCCGGGGCTACGCCGGGTTCCTGCGGATCCTGGACGAGGGCCGGATCGCCATCGCGGCGCTGGCGACGGGGCTGGCGCAGGGGTGCGTCGACGAGTCGGTGCGCTACGCCGGCGAGCGGCGGGCGTTCGGGAAGGCGATCGGGGAGTACCAGGCGATCGCGTTCAAGATCGCGGACATGGAGATGCGCGCGCACTTCTCCCGGCTGGGCTGGCGGGACGCGGCGAGCCGGCTGGTGCGGGGGGAGCCGTTCAAGCGGGAGGCGGCGCTGGCGAAGCTGTACGCGTCGGAGGCGGCGGTGGGCAATGCGCGGGAGGCCGCGCAGGTGTTCGGGGGGTACGGGTTCATGAACGAGTTCCCGGTGGGGCGGTTCTACCGGGACGCGAAGATCCTGGAGATCGGGGAGGGGACGAGCGAGGTGCAGCGGATGCTGGTGGCGCGGGGGCTCGGGGTCGGTTGACCGATCCGCTCGGCGCGGGCCCCGCCGCCCGGGGGCGGCGCGGGCTTCGCGCCCCCGGGGGCGGCGCGGCGCAGGGTAGCGTGCGGCCGAGTGGTTGATCTCGGCGGAGGAGCGCGCGTGGAGCGGGAGTTGGCGGGGCTGGCGGAGGCGCTGCCGGACGGGCGGCTGGTGACCGGGGCGGCGTCGCTGGAGGCGTACCGGCGGGACCGGGCGGGCCTGTCCACGGCCGGCGTGCCGCTGGCCGCGGTGCGGGCCCGCACGGTGGCGGACGTCTCCGCGGCGCTGGCGTGGGCGCACGAGCGGCGCGTCCCGGTGGTGCCGCGCGGCGCCGGGACGGGGCTGTCGGGGGGCGCGGACACCCCGGACGGCGCGCTGGTAGTCTCGCTCGCCGACATGACGGCGATCCGGGAGATCGATCCGGCGGACCAGGTGGCGGTGGTCGAGGCGGGAGTGGTCAATGCCGAGGTGAGCAGGGCCGCCGCGGAGTTCGGACTCTTCTATCCGCCGGATCCGTCGAGTTTCGAGATCTCGACGATCGGGGGGAACCTGGCCACCAATGCCGGCGGGCTGCGGTGCGTCAAGTACGGGGTGACGCGGGACTCGGTGCTCGGCCTGGAGGCGGTGCTCGCCGACGGGCGGGTGCTGCGCACCGGCGGGCGCACGGTGAAGGGCGTCGCCGGCTACGACCTGACGCGGCTGCTGGTCGGCTCGGAGGGCACGCTCGGCGTGATCACCTCGGCGGTGCTGCGGCTGCGGCCGCGTCCGCGGGGCGGCCCGGCGACGTTCGCCGCGGAGTTCCCGACGCTGGAGGCCGCGGGGGCGGCCGTCTCGGGGATCGTCCGGGTGGCGCGGCCGAGCCTGCTGGAGCTGCTCGACAACATGTCGATCAACCTGGTCGAGGACCATGCGCGGATGGATCTCGACCGGGCGGCGGAGGCGCTGGTGCTCGGTCAGGCGGACGGCCCCAACGCGGCGGAGGAGCTGGCGGCGATGGTGGCCGTGTGCCGGGACGCCGGGGCGGCGTCGGTGGTGGAGACGGACGATCCGGCGGACGCGGAGCTGATGCTGGGGGCGCGGCGGAAGCACTACGAGGCGTGCGAGGCGCGGGGGGTTCCGCTGGTGGACGATGTCGCGGTGCCGCGGAGCCGGATCGCGGAGATGCTGCGCGAGATCGACCGGGTGGGGCGGGAGTCGGGGCTGCTGGTGTCGACGGTGGGGCACGCGGGGGACGGGAACCTGCACCCGACGTTCATCCTGCGGAGGGACGCGGTGGCGGAGGAGGAGCCGCGGGCGTGGGCTGCGGCGGAGGAGATCTGCCGGGTGGCTCTGTCGATGGGTGGGACCGTGACGGGGGAGCACGGGGTGGGGGCGTTGAAGCGGGAGTGGGTGCGGGAGGAGTTGGGGGGTGTCGGGTTGGAGGTGCATCGCGCGGTGAAGGCGGCGCTGGATCCGCGGGGGATCCTGAACCCGGGGAAGGCGTTCTAAGCGGGGTTGCTGGTGCCGCCGCTCCGCCCCGGCACCCCGCCCGGGGCGGGTGCGGCGTCGGCACCGTCGGCCCTAGGCGGGCGGGGCTTCGGCCACCTGGCTGAGGGTGACGGGGATGTTGTTGGGGCGGGCGCCGGCGCCCGGGGAGGCGGAGACGCGGGCGGCGAGGGCGACGGCCCGGGCCTGGTCGGCGACGTCGATGAGCCAGTAGCCGACCAGGAACGGCGTCGACGGGCTCGCCGGGCCGGTCGTGACCAGCGGGTCGGCGCCGTCGCGGGCCTGAACGGTCGTCAGCGTCTCCGGGCCGGCGAGGCCCTGGTCGTCGACGAGCTCGCCGGAGGCGCGCAGTTCGGCGTCGAAGTCCTTCATCCACGTGACCATCGCGGACAGGTCCTCGGGCGAGTAGGCGGCCATCGCCGCGCCGAACTCGTCCGCTGTCGAGTACATCTGCATGAGGTAGCGCACCACCCCATGGTCGGCTGCCCGGCCGCGCTCGGCCGGGCGGCGCGCCGTCAGCCGCTGTGGTCGACGACGTGGCGGGCGGCGATCTTCTTGGCCGCCTCGGAGTCGGGGCCCGGCGCCGGCACCATCACGGCCTCGCGGTAGTAGCGCAGCTCGGCGATGCTCTCCCGGATGTCGGCGAGCGCCCGGTGGTTGCCGTTCTTCGCCGGGGCGCTGTAGTACGCCTTCGGGTACCAGCGGCGGGCCAGCTCCTTGATGGAGGAGACGTCGACCATCCGGTAGTGCAGATAGGAGTCGAGCTCGCCCATGTCGCGGGCGAGGAAGCCGCGGTCGGTGGCGATGCTGTTGCCGCAGAGCGGCGCCTTGCCGGCCTCCGGGACGAACTTCTTGATGTACGCCAGAACCTGGGCCTCGGCGTCGGCGAGGGTGGTGCCGTCCGCCAGCTCCTCCAGCAGGCCGGAGTTGGTGTGCATGCGGCGCACCACCTCGGGCATCTGCTCCAGCGACTCGGCCGGCGGGCTGATCACCACGTCCACGCCCTCGCCGAGGATGTTCAGCTCACCGTCGGTGACCAGGACGGCCACCTCGACGAGGGCGTCCCGGCCGAGGTCGAGCCCGGTCATCTCACAGTCGATCCACACCATCGGGTGGGCGGCGGCCCGCGCTTCACTCATGCCCTCACCCTAAGGCGTCCGCGCGGCGGGTCGGCCCGCCGCTGGGCCGCCGCGCGTGTTGTCCTATTTACCTTCTGATGACGGTGGGGGTGAGGGCCGATCCCCCTCCCCCGGGGGCCGCGGCCCCGCCTCAGCGGGGCCGGGCGTTCGGCAGCTGCCCGTCGACGCGCGCCGACGCCGTCCGCCGGGGCACCCGCGCCGAGGAGGACGGCGCCCGCCCGCGGCCCTGCTGGCGCGGGATGCGGGCGGCCGGGGCCGTCCCCGTCCCGTTGCCGGGCCCCGCGCCGGAGTCGTGGCCGCGCGGCACGTCGCCGGGCGCTCCGCCGGCGCCCGAGCCCGCCCCGGCCGTCAGCTGGCCGCCCGGGCCCCCGGACGGCAGCGACGGGCCGCCGCCGACCGGCCGCGGCTCCGGCAGCGGCGCGTCGACCGGCGGGGCGCCGCCCTGCTCGGCCCGCCGGGCGCGGAAGGTGGCCCGGTAGGTCGCCGGGGAGACGCCCAGCTGCCGGCGGAAGTGCCCGCGCAGCGCCACCGGCGAGCGGAATCCGCAGCGCTGCGCGACCTCCTCGATGGAGTGGTCGCCGGTCTCCAGCAGCCGCTGCGCCTGCAGCACCCGCTGGGTGATCAGCCACTGCAGGGGCGCGCTCCCGGTGAGCGTGCGGAACCTCCGGTCGAAGGTGCGTCGCGACATGTAGGCGCGGTTGGCCAGCGCCTCGACGTCGAACTGCTCGTGCAGATGCTCCAGCGCCCAGGCGACGACCTCCGCGAGGGGGTCGCCGCCCATCTCCTCCGGTAAAGACCTGTCGAGGAGGGGGGCGCGGCTGTCGGTGCGCCGGGCCGGGAGCACCAGTCGGCGGGCGAGGGCTCCCGCCGCGTCGGCGCCGTGGTCGGACCGGACGATGTGCAGGCACAGGTCGATGCCGGAGGCGGTGGTGGAGCTGGTCATCACGCCGCCGTCGTCGACGAACGCCTCCCGGGGGTCGACATGGACGTCCGGGTAGCGCTTGGCGAGGGTGGGCGCGTACATCCAGTGGGTGGTGGCGGCGCGGCCGTCCAGCAGGCCGGCCGCGGCCAGCACGAAGGCACCGGTGCACAGGCCGACGATGCGGGCGCCCTCGGCGTGCGCCTGGCGCAGCGCCTCGAGGATCTCGGCGGGCGGCGGGGAGCTGATGGAGCGCCAGGAGGGGACGACCACCGTGCCCGCGCGCGCGAGCGCCTCCATACCGTGCGGGGCGGTCAGCATCAGCCCGCCGGTGGTGCGCAGCGGCCCCTTCTCCCCGGCGCAGACCAGCAGCCGGTAGCGGGGGACGCCGGCCTCCTGCCGGTCGACGCCGAAGACGGACAGCGGGATCGAGCTCTCCAGGATCGGACCGCCGCCGAAGAGCAGGACGGCGACGTTCTCGCGGCGGCGGCGTCCGGCGAGCGCGCGCACCGCGCCCGCGCGTCCCGCGGTCGGGCCGGCCGGGGCGCCCTGGGACGGGGAGCCGGCGGCGGCGGCCTCCCCTCTGCCGGGCGGCGGTGCGGGCGGGCTCGGCGGGGTCGGGGCGCCCGTCGCGGGCATGGCTACGCCCGCGCCCGGACCTCCTCCCGCCGCGGCGATCACACCCGCGGCCGCGGTCGCCGCGGTACCGCTCGTGCTGTCCCTACCCATGGAGCCCTGCCCCCTCGATCGCAAAGTCGATCGCACCCCGGACCGCTGTGCGGTCCCCGGGCCCGTCCGCCGGCCCTGCACCGGCAACGGCCCACTGACGCAAGCTCAAATCCTTCTCTCCCTCAGGCCTGTTGAGCCATGTTCACCACCCGACGCTATGTCGACATGACCACTTCCACGTGCTTCATACGATCACGCAGACTCTCACCCGTCGAGTGTTCGTGGGAAGTACCCGCAGCGATGGGATTCAGCCCACGGCCGTCCCGCGCGCGAGGGCGCGCGCGGGCTCACGGTCCCGGCGCCATGGGATCCCGCTGCTGTCCCAACGCAACGACAGTACAAGGAAGTTGACGCGAGATTGACCGAAACTCGGCGGTCCGTCAGCTCCTCGGACGGGTGTTTACTCGCGCGGGTGTCCGAATCATGCGGTCGGGTGTGCGGGGCAGGACATTGTGGGGCGCTCCGACCCGGCGTCAAGCGCCCCCGCGCACGCCGCCGGAATCCCGGGGCAAGACCCATGCAGAGGGGGCCAAACGGGCTGATGCACGCCGGGGCGCACAGGCGCACAACGGCGCACAGCGGGGCCGGTCGCCACCGTCGGCTCCCGGTCTCCGTCCGCATCTCCGGGGGCATATGACGACGGCCGGGGCCCGCGGTGCCGCCGACTGGCCGGATCGCCGCGCCGCGGGGAGGGGGCGGAGCGCGCCCTTCCGCGCCCCCCGGCGCGCCGACCGTTGCGCTTCCGCCGGACCTCCGGCATAGTCCTGGCACCCGCTCCGCGGCGGCGGCGCGCGGTCGCCACAACGTGCCTGGGCCACGGTGCTTTGGCGCCGTAACCTTGGGCATGAGAGGGGTAATCCCCTCCCGGCCCACCTGGGAGATCCGCCTCGACCCGCAGGACAGTCCGCATCCCTCTGCCGAAACTTTGATCGACATGGCCGGTCACGAGCTCTCCGAACCCTCCGAAGGCAAGCGCCCTCCGCGCCCCTCCCCCGCGCGCGAGCCCGCCGCGCCGCTCGAACCCCTGCCCCTCGAACCCCTGCCCCTCGAACCCCTGCCCGCCGCCGAACCGACCTCCCGCCACGAGGTCGACCCGGCCTTCCGCCACGGCGTGGTGGTCGGCTTCGACGGCTCGGTCTCCAGCGAGCGCGCCCTCGCCTACGCCGTCGGGATGGCCCGACGCACCGGATCGGCCCTGGTCATCGTGCACGTCGCCAATCGGCTCCCGGCCACCGTGTGGGCCGGCTGCGAGCCGCCGGTCTTCGTGGACGTGCCCGACCACCGCACCGAGATCCTCGGCCTCGAACTGGCCTGCGCCGACTACCTCGACGAGATCCCCTGGATCCTGATCGAGCGCGGCGGTGACATCTGCCACGAGCTGGAGGAGGTCGGCCGCGAGTACGAGGCGGACGCCATCGTGGTCGGAGGCACCCACGGCTTCCTCGGCAAGCTCTTCGGCTCGGTCTCGGGGCGGCTCGCGCGGCGGGCCAACCGTCCCGTGGTGGTGATCCCCTGACCGCGGCGGCGGGACGGACCGAAAAGGGGTGCACGAGCACCCCTCCCGACCTTGTATAGTTCTTCATGGCCGAAGCACTCCGGTGCGCGGGCCGTGGTGGGTGTAGCTCAGCTGGTAGAGCACCTGGTTGTGGTCCAGGATGTCGCGGGTTCAAGTCCCGTCACTCACCCCAGGTGAAAGGCCCTTCGCGAGGATTCGCGCAGGGCCTTTTGTCCGTTCCGCCTCTTCCTTGGGAGAAATCCGGGAGAAGATCTTGGCGAACGGCCCCCACCGCTGAAGCCGGCCGGCGCCGTGGCGCGGTCGATGCCGGTCTGCCGGGACGCCGCGTTCGGGGCCGCAGATGCGCTGGCGGCCTCCCCGGATTGCTGGCAGGCTGCCAGGCCTCGGATGCATCTGATACGGGGGCGGCAAAACGGTGCGAGGGCGGATACTCGGGGGCCGGTACGCGCTGGAGCGGCAGATCGGCGAAGGCGGCATGGGCGAGGTCTGGGAGGCCCGCGACGACACGCTGGGGCGGCCGGTGGCGGTCAAGGTGATCACCCTGCTCTCTGGGAGCGGAAGTCGCGGCGACGAGGCCCGCGCCCGCTTCCTGCGCGAGGCCCGGATCACCGCCGCGCTGCAGCACCCCAACATCGTGACCGTGCACGACCTCGGAGAGGTCGGTGCGGCAGCCGGCGGAGCACCGTTCCTGGTCATGGAACTGCTGCGCGGCGAGTCCCTGCAGACCGTGACGGCCCGCGGCCCGGTACCGCTGCCGCAGGCGGCCCGGTGGGGCGCGCAGATCTGCGACGCGCTGGCCGAGGCGCACGCCGCCGGCATCCTGCACCGTGACATCAAGCCCTCGAACATCCAGGTCGCGTCCTCGGGAACGGTGAAGGTCCTCGACTTCGGCATCGCGAGGGCTGCCGATCCCTACGCGACCGCGCACCGACTCACCCAGACCGGATTCATCGTCGGCACGCCCCCGTACATGGCCCCGGAGCAAGCGCGCGGCCACCCGGAACCGCGCAGCGACCTTTACGCACTCGGCTGCCTGCTCTTCGAACTGATCACGGGCCGGCTCCCCTTCCAGTCCCCCGACACCATGGGCTACATCACCGCCCACCTCACCCAGGAGCCGCCCGCTCCCAGCTCAGTGCGCGGCGGCATCCCCGCGGCCTGGGACGAACTCGTGCTGAAGCTGCTGCGGAAGGACCCCGCACGGCGCTATGCCGACGCGCCCGCCCTCGCCCGCGCACTGCGGCGGCTGGAGTCCGCTCCCCTACCCGCCCGGACCGAGGCGCGGCGCGCGGAGGCCCTCACGGACCTCGCGACCGCACTGCGCCGGCTCGAACACCGGCGCGCAGCGACGCGGGCTGCCGCGAAGCAGACGGTCACCCGCCCCCCGGCCGCGGCCGGGCAGCCCTCGGCCGCCCCGCCGAAGCGGTGGACCCCCAGCATGATGAAGCGCACGGCGGTGCTCGTCCTCATCCTGGCGGCCATCGGCGGGTGGGTGCTGCTGCGCGGCAGCCCGAACGCCAAGGCGAAGTCCGCCTGCAGCCAGGCGTTTCAGGCTATCCAGGCCTTCGACCAGGAGTACCGCACCAGCCCCGGCTCCCTGGCCGTCGAGACGGAGCTGCAGGCCCCGGGGGCCACGCTGGGCGATCGACTCGCGGCGATGGCCGCCGCGCTGCCCACCTCGCCGACGGATACCCAGAACGTGACGATCACGCTCGGCAACCTCTCCCATACCTATCAGTCGTACGTAGGTGGCAGAGGCACCCGCGGCGACTACTACAACTCGTTCGTGAGCGCCTGCAAGGCCGTGGGCAGCTCTCCGTCGTGACTCCTGCCTCCCCAGGGGACGGCACCGGGCCGGAGCAGGTGCCGCCGGCCTCAGTCCCGGAGGAGCCGGTCGAGAGTCCGGACGGGAGAGGACGCGCTGAGCGCCTTCCGGGCGCGCAGCGACTCCGTCCACATCCCGGTGATCCCGTCCATGAGCCGCGCCCGCATGGCCGGGGTCACATGGGCGTAGCGGGCCGAGACCGAGCCGTCGCTGTGCCCCATGCGCTCATCCATGAGCACCTTTTCGGTGCCCAGCTGCTCCATGAGGGAGCGGTGGGTGTGGCGCAGCCCGTGCGGGGTCAGACCGCGGGCGATCGGCAACCAGGACGCATCCGCCCGCCCGGCCGCCCCCCGGCCGCGAACCGGCACGCCAGGCCATGGCTCGGCGAGCACCGGCACCGGGTGCGGCTCCATCGACGCGCCCCGGCTCGGGTACCAGCCCGAGACGGCGGGTGTGAAGACCCAGGACGCGAAGCTGCTGCGCCGCCAGTGCGCCATGGGCCTCCGCTCGGCGGGCCCCCGCCGGTAGCCGAGGTCCGCCTGGGCTCTGCGGATGCGGTCGGCTGTGGCCTCGGCGACCCGCTCGGGGTGGTTGAGCAGCGTCGAGACGGTGGCGCGGGCAACGCCAGCGCGGCGCGCGACGTCCTCCATCCGCACCGCCCCCTGGTAGCCGGGCTCGCCGCGCCCGCGAAAGGCGTAGGCGAGCCCGTGGCAGGGGCAGGGGCCGGCAGGGACCGTGGCCAGATGAGCCGTCAGGAGGCCGTCCAGCCACGGCGGGAGGTCGATCGCTCGGTAGGAGTCGTCCTTCGGCGGGCAGCGCAGCAACTCCCCGGTGTCCAACTGGTACAGCTGCCACTCCACGCGGACGGCGCCGGGCCGAAGGTACTCCCGCTCCAGGCCGACCAGCTCGCCCCAGCGCAGGCCGGTATAGGCGTCCAGGAGGACCAGGACCAACTCATCGTCGCGCCCGGACAGCAGCGCGGCCCGTTCGGCCGCCAGGAGGGCTCCCAGGGCCGTGGTTATGGCCTTCTCGGGGCCCCCGAGCTGGTGCGGCCCGGCTACGAGGACGCCGACCACGACGGAGGCGCGCGCCGATTCCTGCTGACGCTCGGGATGCAGGGATTCACCAAGAGCGGGGTGATCGGCTTCGCCTCGAAGGCGACCGCCGAGAAGGGACGCGCCGTGCTCGACAGCCTCACCGTGGCCTTCCAGAGCCACCTCGCGGCGCTGGACGAGACATGAACTCCGGCCGCCGTGCGCTCCGGTTACGCCTCGGGCAGCGGGAAGTCGTACTCCAGCGCGTACCGGGAGCCGTCCAGGACGGTCTCGCTGGCCTGGACCGCCAGGCCGTTCCGGTCGTAGTCCGTCCTGAGGATGGTGACGATCGGAACGGCGCCCTCGATCCGCATGTCCTCCGCTTCGGGACGGAACGGCATGCGTACCCGGATGACCTCGTTTGCCCTGGCCGGGGCGTGGCCGGCCTCGCGGAGCCGCGCCTCGGCGCCTCCCGGGCCGAAGTCCAACTCCGTGATCGACGCTTCCACGGCGAGGCCCATCGGGATGTACAGCGCGGAACGTCTCGTGGTGCTGACGCCCGCGTACTGCCGCTGGACGCGTCGGCACACCAACTCGCCCTCCCGGAGGCCCAGGGCGCGGGCGATGTGCTCCGGGGCGGTCACGTTGTCAGCGACCTCCTCGACGCCCACCATGCCCGCCGACGTCTCGTCGACCGCGGCGATGGCGGGATTCCGCGAGGCGTGGCGCGATACCCGCCGGGCGTCCCGGACGAACACCCCGACGCCCCGCCGAGTGAGGGTCAGGCCCTCGTCACGCAGCACGCGAAGCGCCTTGCGCGCGGTCTCGCGCGCCACCGAGTAGCGCTGCATGAGCTCGTTCTCGCCGGTAAGCTGCGCGCCGGCGGCCAGCCGACCGTCGATGATGCCCACGCGCAGCTCGTTGGCGATCCGCTCGTACGGCAGCGGCTTGCTCGGCACAGGCACCTCGATCCGTCTCGTCCATGGACAACCGACACGTTAGAGCATGGCGGGATTCGCATCCCGCTCTGCCAGCGAGGATGCCACGCTGAGCTGACGGGGAGCCCAGCTACTTCGATGAACTCCGGCGGCGCCGTACCTGTACCGCCGTGCCCGCGGCGAGCTCTGGAACCGCGTAGTACCTCGTCGACGGACACCCCGTCCGACGGGCGCCACGATCGCGTCGACCCCGGGGAGTTGAGTAGTCCGTGTCCACGTCATCACGGCCCCGCTGCATTGTCGATCCCGAGTTGCCCGCCGCAGAGCGGCAGTGCCTGGAGCAGACGCCCCTACACAGGGTGCCGCCGTCTTATCCGAAGCGCCCCGCAAAGCCCGACTGGGCCCCGCCCGGGCCCGGCAAGCGAATGGTGGACAACGGCGGGGTTCTCTGGTTCGTCGCCGGGGCCGGGCCAGTATCGCGAGCATTCGCCTGGTGGATGTTCAGCTTCGACTCAGTCGTCGCGACGGTTCTGGGCGCCGTGGCGTGCCTGGTGGCCGCCGGCGCGGGGCTGTCCCTGATCGGCCTCCTCGCGGACGTCACTCACGGCACCGTCTCGGTGAACGACATCGACCGGGAGCACTACCGCGCCTGGAAGCTAGCCCTGGCCTCCCGGGTCCGCTACATCGACCCCCGCACCCTGCCCGACAAGGACCGCGGCCTCGTCGAGCGCGCCCAGAACAGCGTGGACACGGTGCTGCACTCCGAGGCCCACAGGACCAGAGCCATCGACCGGATCCGGAACCAGGTCGAGCTCCCGGATCAGCTCTGGCGCATCGCCAAGGACCTAGTCGACCTCCAGCCCCATCAGCAGGACCTCGACAACGCCCGCGTCGCCGTCACGAGCAACGACGGCCGCGCGGCACTCGGCCGCCGCCGCGAACAACTGGCCACCGCCCACAAGGCCATCGAGGAGCGCGTAGCCAAACTCGACCGCTACGCCGCCCGCGTCATCGAGGTCGACCGCCGGCTCGCCGAAGTCCGGGCACTGGAGCAGCTTGGCACCGAGGGCGGCGCCCAGGACGTCGTCGCCCGCATCACCGCCACCGACGCCGACGCGAAGTACCTCGACACCCTCGACACGGACGCCGTCCAAGCCCTGAAGGCGAGCGTCGAGGCGGCCCGAGAGGCGGCGATGTGGATATGAGCGGCGGCGAGCCCGCAGTTCGCGGCCTGATCCTGGATTTCGGTGGGGTGTTGACGACCAGCATGCGGCAGAACGCGCTCGCCTTCGAGCGCTCGGAAGGACTGCCACCCGGCGCCTACCTCCGCGCCCTCGCGGTAGACCCCGACTGCATCGATGTCTACGCCGCCCTGGAGGTGGGTCGCGCGACGCAGCAGGACTGGAACGAGGTCGTCGGCCGTACCCTCGGCCTCGACCCGACCAACCTCATGCGCCGCGCCCTCGCGAACCTCCGCCTCGACCCGGCGATGGTCGATGTGGTGCGCCGAGCCCGCGCCAGAGGCGTCAAGACCGCGATCCTCTCCAACTCCTTCGGCCTGGAGCCGTTCGACCCGTATCGGGAGCTCGGCGTCGAGGCGGAGTTCGATGCCTTGGTGCTGTCCGAGGTCGAGCACGTCCGGAAGCCGTCCCCGGAGATCTACGTCCACGCGCTGGCCACGCTCGGCCTGGCCGGCGAGGTGTGCCTGTTCGTCGACGACACGGCGGTGAACCTGCCGCCAGCCGCTGCGGTCGGGATGCGCGTACTCCATCATGTGGATCCGGCGGCGACCTGCAGGACGTTGAACCGCCTCCTCGACGGTCTTGCCAGCATGGAGGACGCCGATCCGCCCGGCGCCACTGCACATTCCCGATCCATGGCGTCCGGAAGGCGCCAAGTACTACCGACGGTAGTCAATACCGCACAATCAACCGACAGCTGATGTCATGTCAGCTGCCAAATGGTGGCGTTTACCTCGGGATTGGTCGCCCCTGGCATATGCGGTGGGCTCAGCGTACGAGGTCGAGCAACCACCGAGTGCGGTACACAAGCCCTGCGACGTCCCTCGTTCGGAAAGTCGACGGAAGTTTTCTCGCTCGCCCCAGGAACGGCCATTCACCACTCTGCGACACGCTAGCCTCGGAGAAAACCGAACAGCCCCCGCGGCTCACGACCCGTCAAGTTGCTTGCAGGCAGCACGGGTTCGCGAGTGCGCGGGGGCGCAGTCATCGGCAATCCGAACAGGAGGACGCGTGTACCCCCGCCCGAAAACCGCCGACCAGGGCCAACGCCCCGGTGACGATGGTGAAGTTACCATCTCCGGCCGAATCTGGAACCCCCGTGATGTCCGGTCATGGGGCGTTGCGTTGGAAGTCAACGTCGGAGTGGGCTCGTTGATAGGGCTGGTGGCCGTCCTGGCCGCCTGGCTCAACCACGACACCGTCGGGGTGCTGAACGTGGTCAGCACCCTGCCCGTGGTCGTGGCCGCCAATCGCTCCTACGTCCGCTACCAGCGGATCTGGCGCCGACTGCGCTGACCGGCGGCCCTTCCGGCCCGGGGCATGGCGTCCCGGGCCGGAAGGGCCGGCCAACCTCATGCTCCGTGCCTCCGCCCGGAGGAATCTCCGCCGGGCCGTCATCGCGCATCCCCTCGCCGTCGCCCACGCCAGGAACGAAAGGCGCAGCTCAGTGAGTTCCAGCAGAACCAGCGGCGTCCATGGCCCCATTGGACGCGCCGGCGGATCCCGGCCATCCGGATCCGCACGCCTCTCCATACCCCGCCCCCCGCAGGAGCGGTGCATACGCTTGGACGGCGAGCTCTTGACGGCCTCCGAGATCGCCGCCCGCCTCGCGGCCAAGAGCAACGCCGCCGTCGGCGAACTCGACCTCGCCGAACCGACGGCTGCCCTGGCCTTCGCCGCCGACCTCATCGAAGATGTCATCGACCTGGCCGCAGTCAGCGCCTACACGGCACGGCAGGACGGCGTCGAATGGGCGGTCATCGCCGAAGCCGCCCGGCTGCGAACCGACACGGCCCGCTACCGCTGGGGCAACGACAAGGCGGCGAAGAGGGCTCGCGGGTACCTGAAGCGGAGGCGCCTGGCCGCGCCCGCCCCCGTGGACGGCGAGCCGCCGGCCGGCTCCGCCATGTCATCCCGTCCGACGGACCGCTCCCAGCGGCAGTTGTGCGCCGCGCTCTCGCAGATGCGGATCCGCAGCGGCTGCCGACTCGCGGAGATCGCCGAGGCGACCGGGCGGCACAAGTCCTCGATCTCCCGGCTGCTGCGGGGCGGGCGCCTCCCGACCTGGGAGACCTGCGTGGCCATTGCCCGGGCCTGCGGCGCGGACCCCGAGGACCTGCGCCACCTCTGGCTCGCCGCGAACGGCGTCGTCCCCGACCCCATCCTGGGGCACGAGGAGGCGGCGCTGGCCGGGGCCCGCACCGCCCTCGTGCATGCCCTGAACGGCCTGCGCCTGGCCGCGGGCGAACCCGACTACGCCACGATCGCAGGGCTGGCCAAGGGCGAAAAAGTGGATCCGGGAGACGCCCCGGCCCACTGGTTGGCCTACGACCCGGTCGAGGCCATCGAGGCCGGCGATCTCGACCTGGCTGTCTTCGAGATGGCAGGTGGTGTCGAGGGCATCCGGCGCGTGTTCGAACCGAACATGGCGTCCGACTGGATCCCCCCGTGGAAGCTGCTCGCGGTGATCGTCACCGCGCTCGATGGCGACCCGAAGGTCATCAAACCGCTCTGGAAGCAGCTGAAGTTCACCCGGGACGGCAGTTGGTCCCAGGCGGAGCCGCACACCTGGACGCGATGGGGCACCCCGGGACGCCAGACCTGGTGACCAGGCGCGCCGACGCCGACAGCCTTCGCCTCGGGAACCTTCAGCGGTCCACGGGCCCGCCGGGTATCACGCCTCGATGTAGGCGACGACCACGATCGTCCGAAGGGCGGTGAGGAAATAGAGGATCCGGACGTGCTCGTCGTGGCGGTAGTCGCGGAAGCCGTTGGGAAGCTGCTCGCCGAGGTCGGGCGCTACGGCTAGGGCGGCCAAAGCCCGCTCGACGGCAAGGACTTCCTGCGGGGCGAGCTTCTCGACCTGGGCCTCGGCCTCTTCCGAGAGGCGGATCGCAGCGCGCCGCGGTTGCCCGTGTTTAGGCGACATGCCCGTGATTGCCACCGCCGAGGTGCTTGGCCCACAGGCGCTCACTGATGTCCTCCCACGACGCGCAGTCGGCCGGCTCCGGGAATCCCTCCTGGGCGGTCCGCTCGAAGAGCTGCGCCAGCGCCTCGTTGCCGCGGGCCCGCTCAGCGGCGGCGTCGCGCCGAAGTGCGGCCTGCTGCCGCTCCGTCAGCTGGGGGGCAGGGTCGGCTTCCTCGACAGGCATGGCGGCGCCTCCTCGACGGCCTGACGCCGACGCGCGGTGCGCCGACTCGTGAAGAGCTGTCTGCCCCAAACCGTACGCCGCTCGACGCCCCGCAGAGGCGAGTCCGCCAAGCCGGGAGCTCTCCGTCAGGATCCCCGATGCCAGGTGATGGTGCCGGCCTTGTCCAACTCGGCGCGCCCCCACCGCAGCTCGGTGAGCCCGGTCTGGAGCGCGCACACATATGCCACCAGCACCAGCCGGGTGTCCTCCGGCAGCACCCCAACACCCTCGCGCAACGCGATCTCTTCCGGCGTCTCCGGCATCCCCTCCAGGGGCTCCTGCAGCGGCTCCGGGCCGTAGCGCCGGGTGAACTCCACCCGGAACGGCGACGGCCTGCCGTTGGTCTTGCCGACGTTGCCCACCCGCATCGGGTAGAAGGCGTGGCGGTCCAACACGATGACCGCGCGCCCGCGGACGCTGCGGGGCTGCGCGCCGGGCAGCGGCTCCAGGGCGGCGGCGAGCTCCTCGAACTGCGCGGCATGCAGACCGCAGCCGTACGCCTCCAGGGTGGCCGTCGCCACCCCCGCGTGACCGGACGCAGCACGCTGGTGGGCGTTGCAGATCGCCGTCGGGATCAACACCAGCAGCTGTTCGGTGATGTCATGACCGAATGTGCGCCGTGCCCAGCCAGGATCTGCCACTTCGTTACCCATATCGGTCCTCCCCTCGACAGAGTCCGACCCGCGATGTACCGGGACAAGGGCGTCAACTCGGCCACCTATCTGAAACCGGCCGCCGGGCCGCACCATGGACGGATGGTCGAGCAGTCGTCAGACGAGATGGTCATGGACTTGATCCGGGCTGCGCTGCAGCCGCGGCTCGAGGTGGTGCGGCAGCGCGGCGACGTCCCCGCCTGCAAGGTCGTCGCCGCAGCGGCGCGGAACGCCTCGGACGACGGCGCCCAGCTCCACTATCTGGCTCACGGCATCGGTCTGGCCGGCGCCATGACCCTGGCCGTCGTGGCCGAGCACCGCGGCCTCGGAACCGATGCGTTTCTGGTGGCCATGGCCCAGGAGGACAAGCTCAAGCCCGATCCCTACCCGGAAGTCACCGAGCTACTGGGCGAGTTTCTCAAGCAGGACGGCTCGGGGAAGGTCGGGGAACGCCTCGTCGAGCTGGGTCGAAGCAACCCTGAGCGCTACCTCTCCGTCATCGTCGAACTGGCCGACGTCACCGCCTTGCTGCTGCGCGCCATGGTCGGCATCGGCGCCGCGCCGTCCATGGACGAGGCGCTGGAGGACATGGCCGGCATGCTGCACGACTGGGCCACCGAGTAGCTGGCCCGCGTGCGCGGTGCACCGCTTTGGCGATCGACGACGGACCCGAGACAACCATCGTCCACTCACCGACCACGAGGACCCCACCCCCTGCACGGCGAACCCCCTTGGCCCTCATCCGGCTCGGGCGCACACTACTTTCTGACGGGTCGACAGTTCCGCCGGCCGAACCTCTCGCTCTCCCCCGGAGCCGCGCCGCTGCCGGCAGAGTCCAGTTGCCGCCAGGAGGTTGCGGTGCACCACTTCACGCGCACCACCGCGCTTGTCGCCACCACGGCCGCGATCGCGCTGCTGGCGTCCTGCACCGCCGCGGGCGACCCCAAGCCGGGCCCGTCCGGAAGCCGCCTGGCCGACCCCCGCCCCAGCGCGCCCCCGCTGGTCACCGATACCCGGGCCCGCGACCTCTTCTCCAGCTTCGACCAGGGCACCCAGCGGGCGGACCGGACCCTCGACGGGAAGCTGATCACCCGCTGGGAGACCGGCCAGCTGCTCCGCGAGACCCAGGACGTCTACGGTGTCTACCGCCTCGGGAAGATCCGGATGGGGCCGGACACCAACGGCCCCGTCACCGACGTCTGGATCCCCGCCGCCACCGCGTACCCGCGCCACTTCGTGACGGTCAACACCGACGAGACCGCTTACGTCGCCAGCCGCTGACGCACCGTCCACCCGTCCCCGACCGCGACCTCCCGCTCCACCGCGCTGCGCTCGACCCTCACCTACTTCACCGAGCGGACGCCGAACGGCACCTGGCTGGCTGAGCGCACCTACCAGGCGTACCTCGCTGCCAAGCCGGGGACGATCCTGCTGCAGCGCTAGGACTGGCGGGAAGGCTTCCGCAAGCCCGCCCCTTCTCCAGTACTCGGCCCCGTCGCCCGAGACGCCAAGGGCCGCGCGGAACTCGCCGCCGACCCAAACGCCGCCCGCACCCGATGCACGGCGACCGCCCGCTACCTCACCGTCGGCCCCAAGCCGAAGCCGCCCGATGCCACCGTGCTGCGAGACGGCTTCAACAGCAGCGACGTCCTCGGCTACAACGACAAGTGGCTCTCCGACACCGCGCCGCGCCTCCACGCGACCGCGACCTTCACCAACACCCCCAACACGCTGCCGGTCTTCCGCATGGCCGACGGCTCCTCCCTGGTCGCCTGCACCTTCACCACCGAGATGATCGGCCGGGCGAAAGCCCCCGGCGCCGGCGTGGCCTTCACCAACCGAGACGCTGCCGCCCAAATTCTCGCCGGCCGCCGCGGCACCTGGACCTACGTCGACACCGCGGGCCTCGGCTTCGCGCTCCTGACGGTGCCGCCGACCGGGCCGGCCTCCGTCGCTACCTGCCTGTGTGCGGTCCCGATCCTGGACCGGATCATCAAGATGACACCGCATAGGTAGACAGGTGACGGCCCGAAGCTGGCCCCGCCCGTCAAACCAAAATGGCGAAGCACCACGGCTTTCGGCGCTGCATCTCCGAAACGAACCGTGTGCCCAATGCAGCGCACGGCCGTGCACTAAGACGCCGTCAGCCCCGCGCGAGCGGGGACGACTGCCGGCGCCGCAGCACCGGCTACGCCCTCGTCGACGAACCCCCGCGCGAGCGGGGACGACCCCTAGGATTGCTCATGAGGAGGTCAACTCTCCGACGAACCCCCGCGCGAGCGGGGACGACTGTTGCATCAAGTACGTCTTGCCGCTGCCCGTCGACGAACCCCCGCGCGCGCGGGGGTCCGTCGCTGACCTAGACCCGCGCAACTCCGCTGTTCGCGTCCTCCCCGCTCACGCGGGGGTCCGTCGGTGACGGTGGCCTGCCCGTTCTCGTCCAGGTCGTCCTCCCCGCTCACGCGGGGGTCCGTCGGGATCTTCACCGGGGCATGGTCGCTGCTCGCCGTCCTCCCCGCTCACGCGGGGGTCCGTCGGGCGATCTCCTGGCCGGCACGGGGCCGGGAGCGTCCTCCCCGCTCACGCGGGGGTCCGTCGTTCTATCCTCCTGGCATGCGCGGGGGCACTTGGGAGCGAACGGGGAGACGATCTTGCTGAACACCCCCTTCGGTGCCCGTTGAAACGAACGGAGACCAAGGGTCTGAGCTGGCATGATGCCGTAATCGAACGTCAGTTCAGTACATCAACCTGGTTGTGGTCCAGGATGTCGCGGGTTCAAGTCCCGTCACTCACCCCACTGAGATCAGGCCCATGACCTGCGGAGACGCAGAGCATGGGCCTTTTTCGCGCCGTCTTGCCATCACTCTCGCCATCACGCCCCGCCCAGCAGGGCGGCGACGCCGTCCAGGGTGGTCGCGAGGGCGAACTCGAAGACCGCGTCCGGCTCGGTGGCGCGGTAGGCGGTCTCGTCGAAGCGCTCCACCATCGTCAGGCCCGCCGAGCGCAGCAGCCGGCGGATCTCCGGCTCGCGCTCCTCCACCCAGCGGCTGCGCGGGCTGCCCAGGTCCTTGGCCGAGCGTGTCTGGCGGGCCAGCGAGACGGCGGCGCCCTGGAGGTGCGAGCTGACCCCGACGGCGATCCGCACCATGGTGGTGAAGTCGAGCCCCAGCCCGTCCACGGCCCGCATCCGCCAGTCGGTGTAGGCCATGATGCCGGCGCCGATCGGGGGCCGGGTCGTGTCGGCGATCAGCAAGGCGGCCCAGGGGTGCGCCCGGTAGATCGCCCACTCCTGACGCCCCGACAGCTCCAGCTTGGCCCGCCAGCCGGGCGGGCCGGGCTCGGGCAGCGGGCGCTCGGCGAAGACCGCGTCGGCCATCAGCTCGACCAGCCGCTCGCGGCCGTCGAGATGGCCGTAGAGCGACATGGGCGGCATCGCCAGCGCGGCGGCGACCTGGCGCATCGTCAGGCCGTCCAGCCCGTCGCGGTCGGCCACCCGGATCGCGGCGCGGACGATGCGCTCCAGGGGCCGCTCCGCGGCGCCCTGGGCGGAGCCCCCGGGGGCGTTCCCGGCGGTGTGCGGGACGGGGGCGGCGGGCTCCGCCGCGCTCCGGCCGGCCGAGGGGGCGGCGCGGCGGGCCCGGTAGGCGCGGGCCCGGCAGGCCTGGGAGCAGTAGACCGGCGGACGGCCGCGCCCCGCGGGCGCCAGGGGCGTGCCGCACATCCGGCAGCGGACCTCGGCTCCTGCCATGGCGGCCTCCCTTTTCGTGACGCACCCGTGTGCGCCGTCCAGCCTAGCCGGGGCGGGCCCCCGTGACGCAAAGCCTCACTCTTCGGGGGGAATTCCTCAGCTCGGGGACGGGGAGGTGCACCAGGGACCGTCCGCCTTTCCGTCCGTACGTTGTACGACATGACTCAAGCAACCCGCACGACCCGGCGCACGACCACGCCGACCGCACTTTCGCTGCGGCAGGTCACCCGCACCTTCGCGGGCAGCGGCGGCGACTCGGCCGTCACCGCGCTCGACGCCGTCGACCTCGACCTGCCCCGCGGCACCTTCACCGCCGTGATGGGCCCCTCCGGCTCCGGCAAGAGCACCCTGCTGCACTGCGCCGCCGGCCTGGACCGCCCCACCTCGGGCACGGTCACCGTGGACGGCACCGAGCTCGGCGGCCTCGACGAGACCGCCCTCACCCGGCTGCGGCGCGACCGGATGGGCTTCGTCTTCCAGTCCTTCAACCTGCTGCCCACCCTGACCGTCCATCAGAACACCGTGCTGCCGATGGAGCTGGCCGGACGCCGCGTCGACCGGGCGGCCGTCCGGGCACTGCTCGGCCGCCTCGGCCTCGCCGACCGGCTCGGGCACCGCCCCGCGCAGCTCTCCGGCGGCCAGCAGCAGCGGGTGGCGCTCGCCCGCGCACTGCTGCTGCGGCCGGCGATCGTCTTCGCCGACGAGCCGACCGGCGCGCTGGACAGCACCGCGGCGCAGCAGGTGCTGGGCCTGCTGCGGAACGCGGTCGACGAGACCGCGCAGACCGTGCTGATGGTGACGCACGACCCGGTGGCGGCGGCGCGGGCCGACGCGGTGGTCTTCCTCGCGGACGGCCGGATCGTCGACACGCTGCGCGCCCCGGACGCGGACGCGGTCGCCGGGCGGATGGCGCGGCTCGGGGCGGGGGCGCTGCGATGAGCGCGGCGGGCGCAACGCGCGGGGTGCGCGGGGTGCGCTGGACGAGCGGGCGGCTGGCGGTGCGCACGGTGCGCGCCCGGGCCGGCGCCTACCTCGCCCCGGCGGTGGTCGCACTGGCCGGGACGGCGCTGCTCACCGCCTTCGCCGGGCTGCTGGCGACCGGGCGCGCCGCGCACGGGCAGAACGCGTCGACGCTCCTCGGGATGGCCTCGATCCTCGGCGGCTGGACGGTGGCGATCGTCGCCTACGGCGTCGTCTCGGCGGTCGCCCTGACCGTGCGGGCCCGCGGCCGGGAGATCGCGCTGCTGCGGCTGGTGGCGGCGACGCCCCGTCAGGTGCGGCGCACGGTCGTGGCGGAGACGCTGGTGGCGACCATCCCGGGGATCGTGCTGGGCCTGCTGCCGGGGCTGCCGCTGGGCGCGCTGCTGCTGGACCGGCTGCTCGCGCTGGGGGCCGTCCAGGAGCCGCTGCGGTACCGGACGGACGGCTGGGCGGTCGGCCTCGCCGCGGCGACGTCGCTGCTCGCCGCGTGGGTCGGGGCGCTGGCCGCGAGCCGGCGGGCGTCGCGGATCGCGCCGATCGCGGCGCTCGGCTCGGCGGACGGGGCGCCGGCGTCCCGCGGCGGGGACGGTCGGCTGGCGAAGGGGCGGCGGAACGCCGGGATCGGCGCGCTGCTGCTGGCGGCGGCGCTCGGCGGGACGGCGACGGGGATGCCCGTCCAGGGCTCCGGGGTGACGGCGACGGCCGGGCCGGCGTGCGTGGTGGCGGCGCTCGGGCTGGGGCTGCTGGCGGCGCCGGCCGTCGCCGCGCTCGGGCGGCTGCTCGGACGGCTGCCCGGGGCGGCGGTGCGGCTGGCGGGCCGGAGCCTCGCGGCGCGGGCCGCGCAGGCGGCGGCGTCGGTGGGCCCGCTGGTGCTGCTGGTGGGCGTGGCGGTCGGGACGCTCGGGATGCAGATGATCGAGGACGCGGGCTCCGCGGGCGGAGCCGGCGGCGGGCCGGCGGCGCAGATCGCCTCGGCGAACTATCTGGTGGTGGCGATGATCGTGGGGTTCTCGGTGATCGCGGCGGCCAACACGCTGATCGCGGCGGTGCGGGACCGGGCGGCGGAGTTCGCGCTGCTGCGGTTGACCGGGGCGACGCGGCGTCAGGTGCTGGCCTCGGTCGCGGTGGAGGCCGGGGCGACGGGGGCGCTGGCGGCGGTGCTGGGGCTGGCGGCGGCGGTGGCGACGGTGGTGCCGTACGCGGTGGCGAAGGCCGGAACGGCGCTGCCGGGCGATGCGGCGGCCGCGGTGGGCGCGTTGGCGGCCGGGGTCGCGGTGGCCGCGGTGGCGCTGGCGGTGGGGGTGGGCGTCGGGACGGCGCGGCGGGTGGCGCGGTAGCGGCGCCGTCGGTGGCGCGCGGCTTCGCGGTGCGGTAGGCAGAGCGGAACTACGGAGATGGGGTGTGCCATGGCGCAGGTGGGCAAGGGTGATCTGGCGCATGCGTTCAAGAGGGGCAAGGACGCGGCGGAGTTGGGCGAGCGGCCGGAGGACTGCCCGTATCCGGTGGGGGATCCCTGCCGGGCGGCATGGCTGCGCGGGTACAAGGCCGGATCCCGGTAGGCACGGCGCCGCGGCGCCCCGGTCGAAAGGACCGGGGCGCCGCGGCGTGTCCGGGGGGGCCTACCGCCGGCCGCGCGGCAGCAGCAGCGGGACGAGGACCGCGGCCGCGACGCCGAAGCCGATCGCCGTGGCCGTGCCGGCGTGGTACCCGGCGAGGGTGCCGGCCCGGCCCGCCGTCCCCGCCGAGGCGGCGACGAGGGCGAGGATCGCCGTCCCGAGGCCCGAACCGATCTGCTGGGCCGTGATGTTGACGGCGCCCGCCACCCCGTGGCGCTCACCGGGGACGCCCGCCAGGGCCGCGTCCATCATCGCCGTGTAGGCCAGCGTCTGGCCGAACGACTGGACGACGATCGCCGGGAGCATCACCGCGGGGTACGGCGTGTGGAGGCCGACCAGCAGCCAGCCGCCGAGGCCCAGCGCCATGGTGGTGAAGCCCAGCACCAGCGTCCCGCGGCGGCCCAGCCGGCCCAGGATCCGGGCGGAGAGCCCGGTGGTCGCGGCGACCGTCACGCCCATCGGAGCCACCGCCAGGCCGGACTCGATCGGCGACCAGCCGCGCAACCCCTGGAGGTAGAGCGGGGCGAAGAAGAGCAGGCCGACCATGGTCGCGTAGAAGAGGACGCCCGCCACGGTCGCGGCCCGCACGGTGCGCACCCGCAGCAGCGCCGGCGGCATCAGCGGCTGCGCCGCCGTGCGCTCTCGGACCACGAACCCGGCGAGCAGCAGCACCGCCGCGGCCAGCGGGAGCAGCACGGCCGGGGCGGCGAAGCCCGCGCCCTCGGCCTGCGTCACCCCGTAGACCAGCGCCATCAGCCCGGCGGTGATCAGTGCGGCACCGGGGATGTCGAGGCTGCCGCGGGTCCGGGCGCCGCCGGACGGGAGCACCCGGGCGCCGACGACGGTGGCCAGGGCGGCGACGGCCAGCAGCGCAACGAAGGTGGCTCGCCAGCCCGCGGCCGAGGTCAGCAGCCCGCCGAAGACCAGCGCGCCGGCGAAGCTGGAGGCGCTGATGGCGACGTAGATGCCCATCGCGCGGGCCCGCTCCCGGCCCTCCGGGAAGATCGAGGCGATCAGCGCCAGCGCGGGCGGCCCGCTCAGCGCGGCGCCCAGCCCCTGCAGCGCCCGGCCCCCGATCAGCAGCCCGGCGGTCGGCGCGGCCGCGGCGAGCGCGGAGCCGCCGGCGAAGACCAGCAGCCCGGCGAGGAGCATCCGGCGGCGGCCCAGCACATCCGCGGCCCGCCCGCCGAAGAGCAGGAAGCCGCCGAAGGCGAGGGCGTAGACGGTCATGATCCACGGGAGGGCCGCGGCGCCCATCCCCAGCTGCCGCCCGATCTCCGGCATCGCGGTGTTGGCGACGGCGAAGCCGGCGGTGTCGAGCGCGGAGGCGGCGGAGACCACGGCCAGGGCGATCCAGCGGCGCCGGTTCGGGGCGGCGGGGGCGGTGCGGTCCCCGGCGGGCCGGTCGGCGGTGGCGGTGCGCGGTGAACCGGCGGTCACGGTGGCGGTCATGGAATCCCCTCGCGGCTGCGGCCCCGGCGTCCCTCACCGGTGGCGACGCATTCACTCTGCGGCCCGCCGACCAGCGGCGTCCAAGACATCCTGACCGCCCACCCGATAGACGGCATCTATCGGAGCCCGTCATCGCCCGCCTAGGATCAACGGCGTGGAACTGCGCGAACTGCGGTACTTCAAGACCGTCTTCGAGACCGGGCACGTCGGCCGCGCCGCCGAGCGGCTGTTCCTCAGCCAGCCCTCCCTCAGCCACTCCATCCGCCGGCTGGAGCGCGAGCTGGGCGTCGAGCTCTTCGTGCGCACCGCGCGCGGCATGGAGCCCACCGCGGCCGCCCGCGACCTCCTCCCCCACGCCAGGCGCGCGCTGCGCGCCGCCGAGCAGTGCGCCGAGGTGGCGCGCCGTCATGCCACCGGCCGGGCGGGCCGGTTGCTGCTCGGCTTTCAGGCCAGCGGCGCCGGTCTGCTCGGGCCGCGCATCCGGGCCCGGTTCACGGCGCGCTGCCCCGACGCCGAGCTGCGCCTCAAGGAGTACACCTGGGGCCGCGAGGTGGCCGCGCTGCGCGCCGGGGAGGTCCAGGTCGCCTATGTCTGGCAGCCCGCCGATCTGGCGGGGCTGCGCCGGATGCGGATCGCCGAGGAGGGCCGCATGATCGCCCTCCCCGCGGACCATCCGCTCGCCGGGGAGTCGGAGCTGACGCTGGAGCAGATCCGCGACGTCCCGCTGGGCTGGACCCGGGAGGCGCCCGAGGAGTGGGTCAAGTGGTGGGCCGTGGACCCGCGTCCGGACGGCGCCCCGGTGCGCTGGGGCGCGGAGAACCGCAACGCCGCCGAGCTGCTGGAGAATGCCGCCTCGGGCGCCGGGGCGTCCATCGCGCCCGCGTCGATGGGCGCCTTCTACGCCCGCCCCGACGTCGTCTGGGTGCCGCTGGCCGGGGTCGACCCGCTGCGCATCGATCTGGTGTGGGACGGCTCCGAGGAGGGCCCGCTCGTCCGGGAGTTCGTCGCCGCGGCGCGCGAGGTGCGGGACGCCGACCGGCGGTAACGGATGGTGCGCGAGCGTTGCCGTATTGTGAGAATCGCCTCCCGTGACCCGTGGGCGTTTCGTTCGTTGGCGGACGTATGGGGGCAGGCCGAGCGGCGCTGCCCCGGGATACGTTTCTCAGGGGAGACCATGCATCACATCGCCAAGAAGGGGCTCGTGGCCGCGCTGGCCACGGGCAGCTCCCTGTTCGCCGGAGTGGGGGCGGCGCACGCCGACTCCGGCGCGCACGGCACGGCAGCCGGCTCGCCCGGCGTGCTGAGCGGCAACAGCGTCCAGGCTCCGGTCAATGTGCCGGTCAACGTCTGCGGCAACACCGTCAACGTCGTCGGGCTGCTGAACCCGACGTTCGGCAACCACTGCGCCAACGGCGGCGGTTCGGTGACGCCGGCCCCGCCGGTGACGCCGCCGACCGGCCACCACCCGAAGCCTCCGACCGGCCCGTCGCAGCCGCCGGTCACGCCGCCGGGACACCACCCCGGCCACCACCACCCGGGGCACCACTGCCCGCCCGGGCACCACCCGGGCTCGCACACGCCGCCGGCCGCGCCGCCCAAGCACCAGCAGCCTCCGGCGACCCCGGTGCACCACGCTCCCCCGGCGGCCGAGGTCCCGCCGGCGCCGAGCACGGCCACCCACGAGGTGACCTCGCCGGCGCCGAAGGCGGTCCCGGCGGCGGCCTCGCTGGCGCACACCGGTTCCGCGATCAACCCGGCGACGGTGCTGCCGGTCGCGGCCGGCGCGCTGCTCGGCGGCGGGCTGCTGTACCGGCGGTTCCGTCCCGGCTCGCGGTGACGTCGGGCTGACGGTGCGTTGAAGGTGCGTTGACGGTCGGAGCCGGGGCGGCGAACTAGCCGTTCCGGCCCTGGCCGCCGACGCCGAAGGCGTCGTCCGGGGGCTTCGGGGAGGGGGTGGCGGTCGCATCGGTGACCGGCTGCGCCCCGGCGACGAAACGCTTCAGCTCGGTTCCGTGGACCAGGCGTCCCGGGAAGGGGTCCCCCGCGACCCGCCGGCTCAACTCCCCTGCCGGCAGCTCGCGTCGGGACCCGACGAGGACGACGTTGCCGAACCGCCGACCGCGCAGCACGGTCGGCTCGGCCACCAGGTAGACATGCTCGAAGACGGCCGCCACGGTGGCCGCCTGGGCCCGGGCGAAGGCGAGCGGCGGGCCGTCGGCGAGGTTCGCGGCGTAGACGCCGTCGGCGGCGAGGGTGCGGGCCGCCTCCTCGACGAACTCGCGCGAGGTGAGGTGCGCGGGGGTGCGGGTGGAGGTGAAGACGTCCGCGGTGACGAGGTCGGCCCAGGCGTCGGGGATCTTCCCGAGCAGCGCGCGGGCGTCGTCCTGGCGCACCTTGATCTGCCAGTTGCGGTCGAGCGGCAGCTCGCGGCGGATCAGCGCGGTGAGGCGGGCGTCGATCTCGGCGACCTGCTGGCGCGAGCGGGGGCGGGTGGCCGCGACGTAGCGGGGCAGGCCGAGGGCTCCGCCGCCGAGGTGGATCGCGGTGAGGGGGGCGCGGGGCGCGGCGATCACGTCGATGACGTGGCCGATCCGGCGCTGGTACTCGAACTCGAGGTAGGTGGGGTCGTCGAGGTCGATGTACGACTGGGGGGCGCCGTCGACCGTCAGGAGGGTGGCGCGGGGGCGGTCGACGTCGGGGAGCAGGGCGGCTTCGCCGGTGTCGACGGTTTCCCGGACGGGGGCGCGCTCGCTCTTCTTACGGGGTCGGGGCACGGCTTCAGTATCGCGGCCCGCGGTGGTTCCTGTTGCCGCCCCTCCGCCCCGGCACCCCGCCCGGCGCCCGTGCGGCGCGAGCGCCGTCGGCAGCCGTCGGCCGCGGGGGCAGAAGGGCGCAAGAACCGAAGGCGGCCAACGGTGGTGGGCGCCCCACCCGGGGGGCGGGGGCGCGAGCGCCGTCGGCAGCCGACGGCCGCGGGGGGAAGAGGGGCGCAAGAACCGAAGGCAGCCAACGGTGGTGGGCGCCCCGGGCGCATAGGGCGTCGGCTGGGGTCAGGGGTGGGTGTCGGCGGCGGCGAGGGTGGTGCTGGCCTCGTCGAGGGCCGCGCGCAGGGTGCCGGGGTCGGTGGTGCGCGGCGCCGCCGGCACCGGCGCGACCAGCCACGACGCCCCGGGCGGCAGCCCGATCGCGCTGCCCGGGTACGTCCACGCCGCGGCCGTTCCCGGCGGGACGAGGAAGCCCAGCGCGCGGCCGTCCGCGTCGTGCAGGACGGGCCCGCAGGCACCCCGGAGGCGGAGGATGTCCACGGCCTCGAGGCCGTGGCGCGTCGGGACCCGCACCACCTCGGCCCCGTTGCAGTCGATTCCGCCAAGCGCCATGGCCGTCGCCCTCCTCGGGTCGTCCAGTCGTCACGTCATCGGGACTCCTGCCCGGTACAACGACGGGAGTGGCGGTTGGTTCGCCCGTTTTACGAGGTTTCGGAGTGTGCCTCAAGATGAGCGGTGTCGTTCCACAAGGCGATCGCGGGGACGCCGTCGTCCGACCAGTCGAGGACCGAGAGCGACGCCGGCGCCAGCCGCAGGTTGAGCGCTGCGGCCGCGTCCAGGCCCATCCAGCGGGCCGCGATGACGCGCAGGATGTGCCCGTGGGCGAAGACCACCACGTCGCGCCCCTCGGCCGCGGAGGCGTCCGGGTCGGCGTTCTCCGGGCCGCGCGCCCAGTCGACGACGGTGTCGGCGCGGGCGGAGACCTGCTTGAGCGTCTCGCCGTCCGGCACGCCGTCCCGCCAGATCACCCAGCCCGGGTGCCGCTCGCGGATCTGCGCCGGGGTGAGGCCCTCGTAGTCGCCGTAGTCGAACTCCATCAGCGCGTCCCAGGGCGCGGCGCGGTCCGCGAACCCGGCGAGGTCGGCGGTCTCGCTCGCCCGGGAGAGCGGGCTGGTGCGGACCACCGCGGAGGCGAGCCGGGCCCGCCACGGGTCGCGGACCAGGCGGGCGCCGAGGCGGCGCGCGTCGGCGCGGCCCTCGTCGAGGAGGGGGATGTCGGTGCGGCCGGTGTGCTGTCCGGAGACGGACCAGGCGGTTCGTCCGTGGCGGACGAGGATCAGGCGGGAGGGCATCGCGCGTTCCCTGTTCGGTGGGCTTCGGTGATCTTGGGACGGCTCTATTGTGCGGGTGTCGGGTGCGGGGGGCTGTCGGTGGGGACTGCGAGGATGACGGGGTGAGTGGAATGGAGGCTTCCCTGGCACGGCTCCGGGGCGCCGGAACAGCGCAGCGGCCGATGAACGCACGGGCGCTGGCCGCGCTCGCCGCGAACCCCGGATGCCGGCGGCGCGCGCTGCTGGACGGCGCCGGCGTCGACAAGGGCGCGGTCGCCGAACGGCTCGGCGCGCCGATGCCGTTCGGGCAGTCGCAGTTCGCGCTGGTGCGCGGCAACGGCTTCGAGGCGCGGGTGCGCTCCGACGGCTGGCGGGCGCTGCTGGCCGCGGCGGGCGCGCCGGAGGGCGTCGACGCCTGGCTGCCGGAGCTGGTCGACGGCGCGGCGGGCGCGGCGTCCGGCGCGGCGGAGGAGCGGCTGCGGCTGACCCGGGAGGCGCTGGTCGAGGCGCGCGGGGCGGCGGCGGCGCGCGGCGCCTGGTCGGTGCTCGACCACCCGCTGCTGGAGCTGGAGGTGGCGGGCGCGCCGGCCCGGCTGGAGCCGGACGCGGTGCTGGTCCGGCCGGACGGCCGGGTGCAGGTCGCGGAGGTGAAGTCGTTCCCGGTGCTGGACGGTTCGGCGGATCCGGCGAAGGTGGGCGCGGCGGCGCGGCAGGCGGCGGTGTACGTGCTGGCGCTGCGGGAGGTGCTCGACGCCGACGTGGTCGCGGACGAGGTGCTGCTGCTCTGCCCCAAGGACTTCTCCAACCGCCCGGTGGGCGCGGCGGTGGACGTCCGCCGGCAGGTCGCGGTGACGCGGCGTCAGCTGCGCCGGATGGCCCGGCTGGAGGAGATCGCGGCGGAGCTGCCCGAGGAGCTGACGTTCGACCTGCGGCTGCGTCCGGCTCCGGACGGCAGCCGGCGCCAGGTGGCGACGCGCGACCCGGAGGAGCTGCGGGCCGCGGTGGAGGCGGTGCCGGCGTCCTTCGCGCCGGAGTGCCTGGCGGATTGCGAGCTGGCGGCGCACTGCCGTGCCGACGCGCGGGGGTGCGGGTCGCTGGAGTCGCTGGGGCGGGGCGTGCGGGGGGAGTTGGGCGGGCTGCACACGCTGGAGGACGTGCGGGCCGCGGTCGACGGGGAGGCGTCCGGGGAGGCGGCGGAGCTGTTGCGGGCGGCGGCGGCGATGCGGGGCGCGGCGCTTGCGGAGGTGCGGCGTGGGGTCTAGGGACGGCTTCCGGCCGACGGGTCGGCGGTATCGGCTCGCGCGGGTCCGCGAGGTGTGCAGGTGAGCCTGCTGGGGACGTTGGCGAAGGTGGAGGCCGCCGCCGCGGGGCGGGCCGTGGCTCGGACGGCGGTGCGGCATCGGCATGTGGGGGCGCGGCCGGTGGTGGTGGTGCCGCTGACGATGGCCGGCGAGGCCGGGGCGCCGTGGGCGGCGATGGTGGGGGCGGATCCGTCCGCGCCCGAACTGCTGGTGGTCGATCAGCCGCTGGACCGCTCGCAGCGGTTCGCGTTCCTCGCCGAGCTGGCCGAGGCGCTGCTGCCGGAGATCGGTGCGGCGAGCGAGGGGGACGTGGTCCGCGAGGAGAAGAAGGCCAGGGCCGGGGAGGAGCCGCAGGTCACCGAGCGGGTCGCGGAGGCGCCGCAGCTGGTGGTGCCGAACCGGGCCGCCGCTGAGTACCTCGGGCTGCTGGGGCGCTCCGCCCGGTTCCGCCGCACCGAGGAGGCGGACGGCCCCGGGGAGTGGCGTGTCCCCGCGCGGGTGCCGCTGCTGGGGCGGTGGCTGACGCACTACGCCGAGCGGTCCCGGGTGCCCGGCTCCTGCCTGCTGCTCGCGGCGACGGAGCTGCTGGCGCGGCACTGGGCGACGGGCCAGTCCGGCTACGAGGACCTGCAGTTGGGCGCGCTGCTGGCCTGGGTCGATCCCCCGGCGGACGGCGACGGGGCCGCCGAGGCGCTGCGCCGCGAGCGGGAGCGGGACGGCCGCGGGGTCCTGCGGTACCCGGTCGCGGGGCCGTCCACCGATCCGGCGTTCGACAACCGGCTGCTGGCGCCGGCGCTGCAGCGGTACGACGCGGCCGTCCGCTCGGGCGCCGAGGCGTCGCCGGCCCTCGCGCGGGCCGAGCTGCGGGAGCTGGCGGAGGGGCAGCTGCGCCCGGTGTGGGACGCGGTGTGGCGGGCCGTCGAGCTGGTGGGCGCGCTGCCGGCGGCGGCGCGCGTGGCGTCCCGCTGGGAGGGCGATCTGTGGTCCTTCACCCATCACCGGGACCGGGTGGCGGCCGGCGAGGGCCCGCAGCCGCGGTGGGACGACGCGGTGACGGCGGCCCGCAAGCTCGCCTCCCGGGAGCGGGCGCTGGCGCTGCTGGAGGCGCAGGAGGCGCTGGACGACCCGCTGGTGATGGCGGAGCGGCGGCTGGCGGGCGAGGCGTTCCGGGGCACCGTGCTGGAGGTGCTGCCGGAGTGGGAGGGTGATGCGGCCGGGCAAAGCCCGTCGATGAGGGGCGGTGGCCGGGCGGCGGGCGGCCGGGCGCCGAAGCCGCGTCCGGTGGTGGTGCTGCGCTCGGACGATCCGGTGCTGCCCGGGGCCGGGGTGACGGTGTACCGGGAGGGCCTGGAGGGCAAGCCGCAGCGCGGCGTCTCGGAGGGGTTCGAGGACGGCGTGGCGCGGATCCGGCTGATGGACCGGATGGGCCGGGGCAAGGAGCCGGCGCCGGGTTCGCTGCCGGAGGAGGGCGAGCGGGTGGTCTTCACGCTCTTCGAGCACGGCGCCCAGCGGAGCGCGCCGCTGCCCGAGCCGGAGGAGGTGCCGTGGACGCATGTGGGGGCGGAGCCGGCGGCCGAGGGCGATCCGGAGGAGGCGTGGGAGGCGTGAGCGCGATGACTCCGGCGGAGGAGGCGGCCGCGGCGACCGCGGCGATCCTGGCGGACCTGCGGGGCCCGCACCGCGGCGTGGTCGTCGACTCGCCGCCCGGCGCGGGGAAGTCGACGCTGGTGGTGCGGGCGGTGAAGGAGCTCGTCGGGGACGGCGAGCGCCTGATGGTGGTGGCCCAGACGAACAGTCAGGTGGACGACCTGGTGGGCCGGATCGCCGTCGAGCTGGGCGAGGAGGCGGCGGTCGGCCGGCTGCACGCCTCGGACGCGGTGCTCGCCGACGAGCTGGCGGCGCTGCCGAACGTGGTGGGCTCGACGCGGGCGAAGGAGCTGGCCCGGCTGCCGGTGGTGGTGGCGACGGCGGCGAAGTGGTCGTGGGTGAAGCGGGAGGACGTGGCCGCCTCGGAGGACGAGGAGGCGGCGCCGTGGCGGCACGCGATCGTCGACGAGGCGTACCAGATGCGGTCCGACGCGCTGCTGGCGGTCGCCGGGCTCTTCGAGCGGGCGCTGTTCGTGGGCGACCCCGGGCAGCTGGACCCGTTCGCGACGGTGGACGCGGGCCAGTGGGCGGGGCTGCGCTGGGATCCGTCCGACAACGCGGTGGCGGCGCTGCTGGCGCACCACCCGGGGCTGCCGGTGCACCGGCTGCCGGTGTCGTGGCGGCTGCCGGCGTCGGCGGCGCCGGTGGTGTCGGAGGCGTTCTACCCGTACACGCCGTTCCGGTCGGGCACGGGCCCGGGCGAGCGGCGGCTGGCGTTCGCAGGGGACGGGGACGGCTCGCCCGAGGCGGCGGTGTGGACGGTGGCCGCTGAGCGCGGCTGGGGCCTGCTGGAGCTGCCGGCGGCGGTGACGGTGCGGACGGATTCGGAGGCGGTCGCCGCGGTGGCCGGCGTCGTCCGGCAGGCGCTGGAGCGGGGCGGCGTGGTGCACGACGAGCGCGGCGGCGGGGGCCGCGCGCTGACGGCGGACCGGATCGCGGTGGGCACGGCGCACCGCGACCAGGCGGCGGCGGTGCGGGCGGCGCTGGAGCGGGTGGGCGTGTCGGGGGTGGCCGTCGACACGGCGAACCGGCTGCAGGGCCGGGAGTTCGACGTGACGGTGGTGCTGCACCCGCTTTCGGGGCGGGCGGACGCGTCGGCGTTCCATCTGGAGACGGGCCGGCTGTGCGTGCTGGTGTCGCGGCACCGGGTGGCGTGCGTGGTGGTGGCGCGCGCCGGGGTGGGCGCGGTGCTGGACGCGTATCCGGAGGTCGAGGCGGTCCGGCTGGGGGCGCGGGCGGCGGGGGCGGACGGCTGGGAGGGGAATCAGGCGGTGTTGGAGGTGTTGGAGG
>NZ_MLCF01000116.1 GCF_001879105.1 Mangrovactinospora gilvigrisea
GCGGCCATGAGTTGATCGTCCGTGAACTGGGTGCCACCGTCATCGAGGAGATCCGCCACGACGGGTAGGAGCAGCGAAGGGGTCATTCGGCCCTCTGAGCACGTAGGCTCGCGGTGGACGACGTCCCGGACGCCCGTCCCAGTGTGAGCAACAGAGTGTGAGCAACAGCGAGCCAGAGCCAGTCCAGCGAGTCAGGAGCGCGAGCGTGCTGCCAGGATTTCCAGGGGGCCAGCCCAATATGCAGGAGATGCTCCAGCAGGTGCAGCAGATGCAGGCGGACATCGCCCGCGTCCAGCAGGAGCTGGCCGACGCCACGGTGGACGGCACCGCGGGCGGCGGGCTGGTGAAGGCCACCGTCTCCGGCACCTGCGAGCTGAAGGCCCTGCAGATCGACCCCAAGGCGGTCGACCCGGAGGACACCGAGACCCTCGCCGACCTCATCCTCGCCGCCGTCCGCGAGGCCAACGGCAACGCCCAGCAGATGCAGGCCGAGAAGCTCGGCCCGTACCAGCAGATGCTGGGCGCGATGGGCGGCGGCGGCATGCCGGGCATGCCGTTCTGACGCACCCCACCGACTCCGACTCCCGAAACCCCGCGAAGGTCGCCGCACGATGTACGAGGGCGTGGTCCAGGACCTGATCGACGAGCTGGGCAGGTTGCCCGGCGTCGGTCCGAAGAGCGCGCAGCGCATAGCGTTCCATGTGCTGCAGGCCGACCCTGCCGACGTGCGCCGTCTCGCCGCGGCGCTGACCGAGGTGAAGGAGAAGGTGCGGTTCTGCGCGGTGTGCGGCAACGTCGCCCAGGAGGAGCACTGCCGCATCTGCGCCGACCCCCGCCGCGACGCCGCGGTGATCTGCGTGGTCGAGGAGCCCAAGGACGTGGTGGCGATCGAGCGGACGCGCGAGTTCCGCGGCCGCTACCACGTGCTGGGCGGGGCGATCAGCCCCATCGAGGGCGTCGGCCCGGAGGATCTGCGGATCCGCGAGCTGCTCGCCCGCCTGGCGGATGGCGCCGTCACCGAGCTGATCCTCGCCACCGACCCGAACCTCGAGGGGGAGGCGACGGCCACCTATCTGGCCCGCATGGTGAAGGCCATGGGCCTGAAGGTGACGCGCCTGGCCAGCGGCCTGCCCGTCGGGGGCGATCTGGAGTACGCGGACGAGGTCACCCTCGGCCGCGCCTTCGAAGGGAGACGACTCCTCGATGTCTGAGACCACCGAGATGACCGAGCCGAGCGAGCCGATGGAGTCGGCGGCGCTGTCGGAGGAGGCCGTCGATTCGTTCACCGTCGAGATCGCCGACCAGGTGGAGAGCTTCCTGGTCGCCGTCGACGAGATCGCCTCGGGCGAGGCGCCGGACTCGGCGATCTCCATGCTGCTGCTGGAGGTCTCGCAGCTGCTGCTGGCCGGCGGCCGGCTCGGCGCCATCGCCGACGTGGTGCCGGACGAGCGCTACGAGCCGGACACCGACCCCGACCCGGACGCCGACGAGCTGCGCGAGAAGCTCGGCGCGATGCTCGCCCCGATCGACGTCTACACCGAGGTCTTCGACCCCTACGCGCCGGCCGCGGGCAGTGTCACCCTGCGGCTGTCGGACGACCTCGCCGCGGTCGTCACCGATCTGCGCCACGGGCTGCAGCACTACCGCGCCGGGCATGCCCAGGAGGCGCTGTGGTGGTGGCAGTTCTCCTACCTCTCCAACTGGGGCTCGACGGCGATCGCGGTGCTGCGCGCGCTGCAGTCGCTGGTCTCGCACGTCCGCCTGGACAGCCCGCTGGGCGCCGTCCCGGACGGCCAGGACACCGATTCGGTGGCCGACGACGACCAGCTGGAGCAGCAGGCCGGCGACGTGATGCTGGAGGAGTTCTCGGATCTCGTCGGCGACGGCGAGGACGCGGGTGAGGAGCGTCACCACCCGGAGAAGAGCGCATAACCGGAGAGCGGTTGGGCAGAAGGGATTTCGGGTCCGGCGACGGCGGCGGACCCGAGTCGTTTTTCGGGCCGTACCCCGGAATGCGTGTTCCCCGCAGGCTGCCGCATGGTGTCCCAGCATGTGAGCTCGGCGAACCCGCTTCGGTCCGCTCGTTAGACTGGGCAAGCCGTTCAAAGGCAGTGACACAACATGCGAGGAGCGCACGTGGGCCTTGTCGTGCAGAAGTACGGGGGCTCATCCGTAGCGGATGCCGAGGGCATCAAGCGGGTCGCCCGCCGCATCGTCGACACCAAGAAGGCGGGCCACGAAGTGGTCGTCGTCGTCTCGGCGATGGGTGACACGACGGACGAGCTGATCGATCTCGCGCAGGAGATCTCCCCGATTCCGACGGGTCGGGAGTTCGACATGCTGTTGACGGCGGGCGAGCGCATTTCGATGTCGCTGCTCGCGATGGCGATCAAAAACCTGGGCCCGGAGGCGATGTCCTTCACCGGCAGCCAGGCCGGCGTGATCACGGACTCCTCCCACAACAAGGCCCGCATCATCGATGTGACACCGGGCCGGATCCGCTCCGCACTGGACCAGGGCGCGATCGCGATCGTCGCCGGCTTCCAGGGCGTCTCGCAGGACAGCAAGGACATCACCACGCTGGGCCGCGGCGGCTCGGACACCACCGCGGTGGCGCTGGCCGCCGCGCTCGACGCCGAGGTGTGCGAGATCTACACCGACGTCGACGGCGTCTTCACCGCCGACCCGCGCCTGGTGCCGATGGCCCGGAAGGTCGACGCGATCCCCTTCGAGGACATGCTCGAACTCGCGGCCCACGGCTCGAAGGTCCTGCTGGACCGGTGCGTGGAGTACGCGCGCCGCTACGACATCCCGATCCACGTCCGCTCCTCGTTCTCCGGCAAGCGGGGCACGTGGGTCGGCAAGCTGCCCGAAGGGGGCGCCATGGAGCAGGCGATCATCTCCGGTGTCGCCCACGACACGTCCGAGGCCAAGGTCACCGTCGTGGGAGTGCCGGACAAGCCGGGCGAGGCCGCCGGCATCTTCCGCACCATCGCGGACGCCGACCTCAACATCGACATGGTGGTGCAGAACGTCTCCGCCGCGTCGACCGGGCTGACGGACATCTCGTTCACGCTGCCGAAGACGGACGGGCACAAGGCGATCGAGGCGCTGCGCAAGGTGCAGGGCGCGGTCGGCTTCGAAACGCTCCGCTACGACGACCACATCGCGAAGATCTCCCTGGTCGGCGCCGGCATGCGGACCAACCCGGGCGTCACCGCGACCTTCTTCGAGGCGCTCTCCAACGCGGGCGTCAACATCGAGCTGATCTCCACCTCGGAGATCCGCATCTCGGTGGTGACGCGGGAGGACGACGTCGCCGAGGCGGTGCGCGCGGTCCACTCGGCCTTCGGCCTGGACAGCGACTCCGAGGAGGCCGTGGTCTACGGGGGCACCGGCCGCTGAGCTGACGCCGGCTCAGATCACGGATCGGACACAAGTGCAGACCCGGCGTCACCGTCGGGAACTCACAGCGTAGCTTTACGCGTCGCTGACATTGCGGCCCGATGCGGTAATCCCGCATCGGGCCGCAAAACTCTACTCCGGCGTACAACTCTTCGTGGGGGATACGTGTCCAACGGGCGTGGCAGAGACTCTGGGCCTGGCAGTCCCGCCCGCCGCTTTCCCGGTCTTCGGGAGCGGCGCGGCGGCGGTGCGCGTACCCCCGACCAGAACCTCCTCGCGGCCGGCGTCGTCGATGCGGCGTCCGTCCGCTGAGGCGGCCGATGTGCCCGAGGCCGATGGGCCCGGCGGACTCGGCGTTCCGCGGCAGCGCTCCGAGGCGGCCGCCGAAGAGGCGGCCGGCACCTCCGTCGACCTGCTGACGGAGACCTACCGCGCGCACTACCGCTCGCTGCTGGGCCTCGCCGCGCTGCTGCTGGACGACACCGCGTCCTGCGAGGACGTGGTGCAGGAGGCGTTCATCCGGGTGCACTCGGCGCGCAACCGCGTCCGCGACCCCGACAAGACGCTCGCCTACCTGCGGCAGACCGTCGTCAACCTGTCGCGCTCCACGCTGCGCCGGCGCATCACCGGCATGAAGCTGCTGAGCCGCACCCTCCCGGACGCGGCCAGCGCCGAGGAGCACGCCTACCAGACGATGGAGCGTGATGCGCTGGTCCGGGCGCTGCGTAAACTGCAGCGGCGTCAGCGGGAGGTGATCGCCCTGCGGTACTTCGCCGACCTGACGGAGGCGCAGACGGCGCAGGCGCTGGGGATCTCCACAGGATCCGTGAAGGCGTACTGCTCGCGGGGCATCAAGGCACTGAGGGGCACGTTGGAGGAGCAGTCGTGACGAGCGACCGGCCGACGAGCGGTGGGGATCCGTCGCCGACACCGGACGAGCCCGAACTGCCGGGCCTGGACGAGCTGCTGGACGAGGAGTGGCTGCGCGGTGCGCTGCACGGCGCGGCGGACGGCATCGAACCGCACCCGGAGGCGCTGCACAGGCTGCGCCGCGAGGTGCCGCACCGCCGCCGGCTGAAGCGGCGGGTGGTGCTGAGCGCGACGGCTGCGGTGGTGGTGTGCGCGGTGGGGGTGCCGCTGGCGCTGCATCCGTCGACGGCGCGGGTCGTGGCGGGCGGCATCGCGCCCGGGTCGGACCCGCAGAACAGCAGCTCGCGCACCCGCTACAGCCACCATCCGGCGGGCCAGGGCGCGGGCGGCGGCGCCAGCGCGTCAAACTCGGGGACGATCGGGGCGCCCGGCCAGCACGGCACGGCGCAGCCGCCGAGCGGCGCGCTGGGGCCGGGCGGGCAGCCGACGCCGGGCCCGGTGCTGCCGACGGCCGCGACGGGGACGGCGCCCTCGGCGTCGCCGTCGTCCTCCGGCGGGCCGGTGCTCGGGATGGACATGGCGTGCGGCCCGTCCGATCTGAGCGGCTCGGGGGCGGCGTCGTCCTCGGGGGGCTCCTTCACCTTCACCAACGTCTCCAAGCACTCCTGCAAGCTGAGCGGCTCGGGGAGCATGACGGCCACCTCCGGCACCTCGGTGAGCGGCGGTTCGGGCTTCGACAAGCTGACGGTCCCGACGGGCGGCAGCTTCACCGTGCGGTTCAGCTATGCGGCGGGCAGCGGCTGCGGGGCGTCGCCGAGCCCGGCGGCGTCCGGCGACTCGACCGACGCGGGCACGTCGGACGGCTCGGCGTCCGCTTCGTCGGTGACGGTCACCTATGCGCCGGCGGGCGGCGCGCCGGCGGCGAACGCGGGTATCGACGGGGTGTGCGGCGGGTCGGTGGCCTGGTCGGCGCCGAGCCGGTGAGGGCTGCCCGCCGGCGGGGCGCCCGAGGCGGACCCCGGCGTTCGCCCTGCGGTTGACGGTTTGTACCGTGGTGGGGTGGGCGTGTACCGGTTTTTGCTGAAGCCGCAGTGGGTGGCCCTGACCCTGCTGGTCGTGCTGGTCGTCCCGGCCTGTGTGGGCCTGGGCTTCTGGCAGTTGAGCCGGTACGAGGGCCGCGTCGCGCAGGGCAAGCACGAGAAGAAGCAGCTGGAGAGCGGCACCGCGGTGCCCGTCCGCTCGCTGCTGAGCGGCGACGGCGAGCTGACCTCCGCCGGCCAGAACCGCCTGGTGACGGTCTCCGGAAGCTATGACGCCGGGCACCAGCTGCTCGTCCCGGACCGCCAGGTGAACGGCCGCACCGGCTACTACGTGCTCACCATGGTGCGCGGCGTCGACGGCTCCTCCCGGGCGGTCCCGGTGGTGCGGGGCTGGACCGCGGCCAAGGATCGGGTGCCGGCGGCACCGGCGGGCCGCGTCACGGTGACGGGCACGCTGCGCGCGCCGGAGTCGGCGGACACCGTCGGCTCGGGCGCCAACGCCGCGCTGCCGTCCGGGCAGATCGGGATGATCGCCGGCTCCACGCTGGTGAACGCGCTGCCCTACTCGGTGGACGACGCCTATGTGGCGGCGAGCGGCGCCTCCGTCCCGGCCGGGCTGACCGCCGTGCCGATCGCGGACGACAGCAGCACCGGCAGCTTCACCGCCCGCGAGGCGCAGAACCTCGGCTACACCGGCGAGTGGTTCGTCTTCGCCGGGTTCGCCGTCTTCATGTGGTTCCGCTTCGTGCGCGGCCAGGCCGAGTCGGAGCGCGACCGGCTGCTGGGGATCACCGACGAGGCCGCCGAGCCGCGACCGGACCCGAGCCCGGCCGCCGCCCGCTGACCCCGGCGCGGAGAAGGCCGCTCAGCCGCGCGGCGCCGCGGTGCCCAGATGGGCCGCCGCGAAGGCCAGTTCGAGGCGCACCTGCTTGATCCGCTCGTCGACGACGAGCGAGCCGTGCCCCGCGTCGTATCGGTACACCTCGTGCGGCTTGCCGGACTTCTCCAGCCGGGCCACGTAGTTCTCGATCTGCCGGATGGGGCAGCGCGGATCGTTGGTGCCGGCGCTGATGAAGACCGGCGCCCGCACCGCCTCGACATAGGTGAGCGGCGAGGACGCCTCGAAGCGCTCGGGCACCTGCTCCGGGGTGCCGCCCAGCAGCGTGCGGTCGAGCGCCTTCAGGCCCTCCATCTCGTCGTGGTAGGCGGTGACGTAGTCGGCGACCGGGACGGCGGCGAGGCCCACCGCCCAGGACTCCGGCTGGGTGCCGAGCCCCAGCAGCGTCAGATAGCCGCCCCAGGAGCCGCCGGCGAGCACCAGCCGCTCCGGGTCGGCGAGACGTGAGGAGACGGCCCACTCCCGCACCGCCGCGATGTCCTCCAGCTCGATGAGGCCGACGCGGTGCTTCAGCGCGTCCGTCCACTCCTGGCCGTAGCCGGTGGAGCCGCGGTAGTTGATCCGCACCACGGCGTAGCCGTGGTCGACCCAGGCGGCCGGGCCGGGGGCGAAGGCGTCGCTGTCGTGCCAGGCCGGGCCGCCGTGGATCTCGAAGACGGTGGGGTGCGGGCCGGCGCCGAACTCGGCCGCGTCCGGCCGCTGGACGAGCGCGTGGACCTTGCCCCCGGGCCCGGCCACCCAGGCGTCCTCCACCGGGACGGACCCCGGGGCGCGCGGCCCCGGCGGCTCCAGCACCAGGTGCCCGGCGGTGGAGCGGACCTGCGAGGGCTCGGCGGCGGACGACCAGAGGTACTCCACGCTGCCGTCCGGCCGGGCGGTGGCGCCGGAGACCGAGCCGCTCGGCGTCTCCAGCCGCTCCAGCCGGCCCGCGGCGAGGTCGTAGCGGTAGAGCTCGCTGCGGGCGTGGTGGGTGTGCTCGACGAGCAGGGCGGAGCCGTCCGGGTACCACTCGGCCTGGACGTCGCCGGGCAGGCCCAGCTCGATCTCGCGCTGCTCGCCGGAGACCGGGTCCCAGACCATCGGCTCCCAGCGGCCGCGGCGCTGATGGGCCACCAGCATCCGGGTGTCGTCGGCGACCGGGGCGAACCCCAGGCAGGCGAGGCCGTGCGGCTCGGCCTGCCCGGTGACGTCGTCGAGGTCGGCGCGGGCGGCGCCGGTGGCGGCGTCCACCACGCGCAGCGAGGAGTGCATGGAGTCGCCGTGCTCGGTGTGCTCCAGGCAGAGCAGCCGCCCGTCGTGCGAGAGGTCGCCGACGCCGCCGGACTCCTGGTGGCGGTAGATCTCCTGCGGATCGGCGCCGGGGGAGCAGCGGAAGACGGTGGTGCCCTCGCCGTCGGTGGAGCGGCCGACGTAGGCGGTGCCGTCCCGGCCGAGCACCAGGCCGGCCGGGAAGGACGGACGCAGCCCGGGGACGGCCGCCTCGTCGGGGCCGCCGTCGAAGGGCTGGCGCTTCCAGACGCCGAACTCGTCGCCGTCGGTGTCGTCGAACCACCAGATGTGGCGGCCGTCGGGGGGCAGCACCGCGGAGGTGGTGCCGTTCGGACGGTCCGTCACCCGGCGCCGCTGGCCGGAGGCGCGGTCCCAGGCGTAGATCTCGAAGGTGCCGGTGGCGTTCGAGACGAAGGCGGCGCGGTCGGGGGCGTCCTCCGCCCAGTCGGGCAGGCTGATGCGGGCGGCGCGGTAGCGCTGCACCCAACGGGGTTCGCTCATGCCGTCCATCGTCGCAGCATCCGGGCCGTCCGCCGGGGCGCTCTCCGCAGCCTGTGGATAACCCGGTGCGGCCGGCGCGCGGCGCTTGCTAGGTTCCGGGGCCATGACCGCCACCCCCGATCCCGCCGACTGGCGCGAGCTCAACCGCGCGCACTGGGACGCCTCCACGCCCGTCCATGTCGCCAGCGACTTCTACGACCTGGCGGGGTTCCGGGCCGGCGCCGACCCGTTCGCCGTCCGCCCGTGGGAGCCCGAGGAGCTGGGCCCGGTGGACGGCCGCAGCCTGGTCCACCTGCAGTGCCACATCGGGACGGACACCCTCGGCTGGGCCCGCCGCGGCGCCCGCGTCACCGGCGTCGACCTGTCGCCGGAGTCCGTCAAGGCGGCCCGCAAGCTGGCCGCCGACATCGGCGCGGAGGGCGCCCGGTTCGTCGAGTCGGACGTCTACGCCGCGCCCGAGGCGCTGCACGGCGAGCGGTTCGACATCGTCTACACCGGCGTCGGCGCGCTGGTCTGGCTGCCCGACATGGCGGAGTGGGCGCGGGTGGTGGCGCGGCTGCTGAAGCCCGGCGGGGTCTTCTACATCTCCGAGTTCCACCCGATGAAGGACGTGGTGGCGGAGGACGGCCGCACCCTGGAGGGCGACTACTTCGGCCGCGAGCCGATGGTCTGCACGGGCGGCTGGACGTACACCGACGGGCCGGCGCTCGCCGAGGAGACCACCGGCGTGGAGTTCGTCCACCCGCTCGGCGACGTCGTCACCGCGCTGGCCGCGGCCGGCCTGCGGATCGAGCTGCTGCGGGAGCGGGACACCACCATGTTCCGGCGCTACCCCGCCCTGGTCCGCGGCGAGGACGGCCTCTACCGCTTCCCCGAGGACGGGGCCTACGCCCACCTCCCGCTGATGTACTCGCTGCGCGCCACCGCACCGCCGGCCCGGGCGTCGGAAACGGCCTGAGCGTCGCTCAGCCGGCGATCGCCTCGTAGGCGCTGAACCCGGCGAGCACCAGCATCAGCACCGCGGCGATGCGGGTGATCAGCCGGGCCGGCACCTTCTTCAGCAGCGCCTTGCCGCCGGTCACCGCGAGGGAGGCGACGGCGACCAGCGCCAGGAACGCGCCGATGCCGACGGCGATCGGGTCGTTGTACTTGGCGGCCATGTTGGCCGTCATGATCTGCGTCAGGTCGCCGAACTCGGCGATCAGGATGAGGCCGAAGGACGCGCCGAAGGCGGCGCCGAAGTTCCGCTTGCGGTCGTCCTTCTTCAGCTCCTCGTCCTCCTCGCCCTTCTGCAGCAGCAGCATCACGGCGCCGGCGAGGAACATCACCGCGACGATGCCCTGCAGCCAGCGGTGCGGCAGCAGCGCCAGCAGGCTGCCGGCCGCCAGCGCCAGCCCGACGTGCACGGCGAAGGCGGCGGAGACGCCCATCAGCACCCAGGACGCCTTGTAGCGGGTGGAGAGCATCAGGGTGGCGAGGGCCGTCTTGTCGGGCAGCTCGGCGAGGAACACCAACCCGAAGGTGATGCCGAGGACAGAGAGGCTCATGGGGACTTCCGTTCGGTCGGGCCGCCGCCCCGATCCGGCCCCGGGCTCCCGCTGGAGAATGAGAGGACGCATCGGCACGGCAGCGGGCATGCTGCCGGCCGAAGGTCTCGCTCAGCGCGCCCGCGGGCACGTCCCGGGCGCCGGGCCACCGTCTTCGGCGGCCAGTATGTCGACGTCCCGGCGAGGAGCTACTCCCCTTCGGATGGAACCCCTGAAGCCTACCCGACGCGCGGCGCCGCGGCTGGCAGCGGCGCCATTGGTCTGGGCCAATGTTGCGGGCGTGTCCGACCGGTTTGTCCTCGCTTCAAGGGGCCGCCGAGGGCATAGTGACGCCGTCACAGACCTGCCGCAGATGGGGGTTCCGCCATGCCGGAGATGCCGCACGCCTCGCGCCGCACGGTGCTGGGGGCCGCAGCCGCGATCGCCGTCGGGGCCGCGCTGCCCGCGGCCGCCGCGGGGAGCGCGCGGGCGGCCGCGTCCTACCCGCCCGTCCAGTACCACGGCTGGTCGGACGTGCCGGACTGGCTCTCGGGCGCGCGGGACGGCACGGAGCCGGTGTTCGGCCGCCGGCCCGGGATCGCCATCGGCCGGCCCGCCGGGACCACCACGTACACCGACCCGCACACCAGCACCACCGCATCCTGGGAGTACGGCACCTGGACGTCGCCGGTGCACCGGCTGCCGTTCGGCGCCACCGAGCTGGTCTCCTCCTGGAACGTGGACGCGCCCGCCGGGACGTGGATCCAGACCGAGCTGCAGGGCACCTACAACGACGGCAGCAGGACGCCGTGGTTCGTGATGGGCCGCTGGGCGTACCTGGACACCGACATCAAGCGCACCTCGGTGGACGGCCAGGACGACGGCCGCAGCGGGATCTCCACCGACACCTGGGCCATCGACGACGCCACCAGCGGCGCCACCATGACGGCGTACCAGCTGCGGCTCACCCTCTACCGCAAGCCCGGCACGGACGCCACGCCCACGGTGTGGCGGGTGGGCGCCTTCGCCTCCAACGTCCCGGGCCGCTTCGACGTCCCGGCGTCGGTGTTCGGGCTGAAGGGCGCCGTCGAGCTGAAGGTGCCGCGCTACTCGCAGGACATCCACTCCGGCCAGTACCCGCAGTACGACAACGGCGGCGAGGCCTGGTGCAGCCCCACCTCGTCCTCGATGGACGTGGCCTACTGGGGGCGCGGGCCGTCCAGGGCGGACGTGGCGTGGGTCGACCCGTCCTACGAAGACCCGCAGGTCGACTACGCGGCCCGCTACACCTACGACTACCAGTACGAGGGCTGCGGCAACTGGCCGTTCAACGCGGCCTACGCGGCGCACTACCGCGACATGAGCGCGGTGATCACCCAGCTGCGCTCGCTCAACGACGTGGAGACGCTGATCGCGGCCGGCATCCCGGTGATAACGTCCCAGTCCTTCTACGCGTCCGAGCTGGACGGCTCCGGGTACAGCACCTCGGGCCACCTGATGTGCCTGGTCGGGTTCACCGCGGACGGCGACGTGGTCGCCAACGACCCGGCGTCGCCGAACGACGACGCCGTCCGGCACGTCTACAAGCGCCACCAGTTCGAGACGATCTGGCTGCGCACCGAGCGCAAGCTCAGCAACGGCAAGACCGGCAGCGGCAGCGGCGGCGTGGCCTACGTCTACTGGCCGTGCTACCCGACGCCCCGGCAGCGGGCCGCGCTCGCCGCCGTGGGCATCCGCTGATCCGCAGCACCTCCGGCGCCGCGGCGCGGGCCCGTCAGGGCCTGGCCGCGGCGTTCGTGTACGGGTTGTTGCCGCCGCTGTCCTGACGGCCCGTCTGCAGGCCGTTGGTGAGCGCGGAGAGCGCGCCGAGCACGATGATGACGATCAGCAGCACCCGGGCGCCGCTGGAGAGCACCAGCGGGCGGGAGGCCGAGACGGGGGCCTGGTTCGGGTCCGCCGCGTCGCCGAAGATCTTCTTGGGGTAGGCCGAGGTCAGCATCGTGGTGTACGCGTAGTAGCGGAACTCGTAGCGCAGCACCGCGGTGCTGGCGCCCCAGAGCGGCTCGGGCGAGCGGCCCATGATCAGCACCACGATCCACCAGATGATGCAGATCGACCACCAGCCGCCGGTGAGCACCGTGCTGACGATCCAGCAGGGGATCAGCAGGATGATGCGGAAGAGCACGGCGAGCCGGTTGAGGGCGTCGGGCCGCGGGATGGTGATGCGCGCCGGGAAGTCCTCGGGGCTGGCCGGCTCGCTGAGCCGGAACGGCGGGTAGCGGTCCGTCAGCAGCATCGCCGAGGTGTTGAAGCGGACCTGGTACCCCAGGAACGAGCTGAGGAAGTCGAAGATCCAGTCGGGCAGCCGGCCGAGGATCAGCGCGGCGAACCATCCGATGACGGTGACGAAGAACGCCCCGATGCCGAGCACGATCAGCACGAGGATGTGCGGGATCAGCAGGATGATGCGGAAGAACACGCTGAGCCGGTTCTGGTGCGCCGGCGGGGTGAGGTCCAGCTCGGGCAGCGGCTCCGCGGGGACCGCGCCGAAGCCGGGCGGCGGCGGAGGTGCCTGCGGGTAGGGGTCGGGGCCGGGCGTGTCGGACATGCGGGCGCTCCTTCGGACGACGGTGCGTGGCGTGCCTCCCGTGCGTCGGCACGCCGGTGCGTCTGCGACGGGTGCGCCGCCTGGGGCGCATGTCGCAAACAGAAGGGTTCTACCCGCTTTCTGATCGGGTGTGGCGAATGTCGCCCGGCGTCCGGGTGAACTGCGGCGCGGCGCATTGACGCGCACCTCCGATGTCCGCGCCTTCTGGCCTTTCCGGGACTTCGTTGTCCGCCTGCCGGAATCCCGTCCACCGGGGCGCGCAACTACCGGTAGGGTTCGTGCTCCTGACGGGCTGTCGGCTCGGGCCGGCCCGAATCGGCTCGAACCCGACGCGACCCGAGGGGGCCGCACGCCGCGGAACGGGTAGGAACTGTTCCGGAGGTGGAGTTCGCAGCGGGGACCGGAGGGCACGACATTGGATTCGAGAGTGGGGGCGAGAGAGTGAGGCCCGCATGTCCGACGATGGCCGCAGATCCGGCTCCGGCCGGGCGCAGCTGACCTCTGCGCTGGTGGCCGCGCTGGTCCTGGTACTGGTCGCCGCCTGGTTCTTCCATTGGCTGACCGCCTGAGGAGGTCGCCCGACGTGCCGGTGCCACCCCCGGTACCGGCACATACGTCCGATCGCTACTGGCTCCCGAGTGCCTTCTGGGCCCGGGGCCAGTTCTGCTTCAGCTTGTCGAGGTACGAGGAGACCTGCGGCCCGGCCGAGGACCCCGCGGCGACCGCGCGCATGGTGCCGGCGCCCCCGTTGTAGCCCAGCGCCAGCAGCTCGTCCGCGGTGTAGCGGCCGTGCCCGGCGCCGGACGGCAACTGGGCGCGCAGGTCGTGCAGGAACCAGGCGGCCGCGGTGACCGCCAGCTTCGGATCGTCCGGCAGCCGGTCCCAGCTGCTCCCGCCGAGCTGCTTGGGATGGTTGGCCCTGGTCTCCTCGAAGGCTGCCTTGTGCATGTTGGCGATGCCGAAGGAGGCGTCCGGCTTCCACTTCTGCCAGGCGCGCTCCACGTCGCCGCCGTGCGGCTTGTAGTCCTCGTTGTAGAGGATCGCCATCAGCAGCTTGGGGTCGATGCCGGCGGCGCGGGCCTCGCGGGCGGCGATCGGGGCGTAGGGCGTGGGGTCCTGACTGACCGTCGAGGTCGGGGACGGCGACGCCGAGGGGGCGGCCGTCCCGCCCTTCGCCCCGCCGGAGGCCGAGGTCGAGGCCGACTGGGTCTCGGCGGCGTGGCATCCCGCCAGCGCGAGGGCGGCGGCCGCGACGACCGCCGCGGCGCCGGCGGCGGTGCGGGCGGCCCGGGTGCGCGTCCCCTGGGGATCCATGTGACCAACGTACCGAATCGGCGCGGATCCGCCGCTCCGATTTATGTTGTAGACTACAACCTTGTTGGTGGGTTGTATTTACCAACCTTCATCGTCAACCCGTATGCAGCGAAAGGATCGTGGCCCGCGATGGCCGGACAATCCCACGCCACCCTCGACCGCTCCGGCCTCGTCCATCTGGCGGTCCACCTCGTCACCCCGGTGCTGATGTGCCTCGGCATGGGCCTCGCCTACCTGGGCGCCTTCCACTCGCCGCAGGCCCACGACGTGCCGGTGGCGCTGATCGGGCAGGGATCGCGGACGGCCGTCGCCGCGCAGGCGCTCGCCGGGCAGTCGGACGGGCAGCTGAAGGTGAGCACCGTCCCCTCCCGGGCCGCGGCCGTCGCCCAGGTGAAGGACCGCACGCTGGTCGCCGCCTATCTGCCGCAGTCGGCGTCGTCCACGCCGACCGTGCACCGCTCCGAGCTCATCGTCGCCGGCGCCAACTCCGACACCGCGAAGATCGCCGCGCAGCAGGTCTTCGGCGACATCGCCGTGCGGCAGGGCACCGTGATGAGCACCACCGACGTGGTGCCCACGGCGAAGGGCGACGGCTCCGCGCAGAGCCTCTTCTTCCTGCTGGTGATGCTGAGCATCGGCTCCTACGGCTCGGTCGCGGTGATCGGCGCGGCCGCGGGCGGGCTGCGGCTGCGGGTGCGGGCCGCCATCGCCGGCGCCGTCGCACTGGTCGTCAGCGGGCTGGGCGCGCTGCTCGCCGGGCCGGTCTTCCACCTCGTCGACCACGACCTGGCGGGCGTCTGGGCGATGGCGCTGGTCTACTCGCTCGCCGTCGTCTCCATCGGCGTCGGCCTGCACGCCTTCCTCAAGCGCTGGACGACGCTGATCGTGATGGCGCTCTTCGTGATGCTCAACTTCACCTCGGCCGGCGGGGTCTTCCCGCCCTACCTGCAGAACGGCTTCTTCGGGGCGCTGCACTCCTTCTGGATCGGCTCCGGCTTCGTCGAGGGCGTCCGCAACCTGCTCTACTTCGACGGCACGGTCGGCATCGCCCGCCAGCTCGCCACCCTGCTGATCTGGCTCGCCGCCGGGGTGCTGGCGCTCTGCGCGGCCGGGCTCGCCGAGCGGGCCGCCCGGCGCCGCGCCGAGGGCGCCGCGCGCCGCGAGTCGGCGGCGGTGACCGAGGCGCTGGAGGCCGGCCGGCGGGAGGGCCGGGACACCGCGATGGTCGACGTCGCCGCCGTCGCCCAGGCGGCGGCGCGGGCCGCGGCGTCCCCGGGAGGGGCCGCCGCGCGGACGCCGTACAGCCGCTCCGGCGAGGAGGAGATGGAGGAGACGGTCGGCGTCTGAGGCGGCGGCCCGACTGGGCCGCCCGTGAGACGCCCCTTGACTCCGGGTCGGCCGATGGCGTGGGGTGAGCGGGAATCCTGTCGAGGAGGACGAGGACGCATGCCCATTCCCACGCTCACCTTCGGACGCACCGGCCACCGCAGCACCCGCATCGTCTTCGGGGCCGCCGCGCTGTCCGAGGTCACCCAGGACGAGGCCGACGCCACCCTGGACCTCATCCGCCGGCACGGCGTCAACCACATCGACACCGCCGCCAGCTACGGCGCGGCCGAGGACCGCCTCGGGCCGTTCCTGGAGCGGCACCGCGACGAGTTCTTCCTCGCCACCAAGACCGGCGAGCGCACCCGGGACGCCGCCTGGGCCGAGATCAACCGCTCCCTGGAGCGGATGCGCGTCGACAACGTCGACCTCATCCAGCTGCACAACCTGGTCGACGAGGAGGAGTGGCGCACCGCCTTCGCGCCCGGCGGCGCCCTGGAGGCCGCCGTCCGCGCCCGCGACGAGGGCCTGGTCAAGCACATCGGCGTCACCGGGCACGGCGTCACCGTCGCCCGCCAGCACCTGCGCTCGCTCGGCGAGTTCGACTTCGACTCGGTGCTGCTGCCCTACAACTTCCCGATGACCCACAACGCGCAGTACATCGAGGACTTCGAGAAGCTGCTGGCGCTCTGCGGCGAGCGGAACGCCGCCGTGCAGACCATCAAGGCGATCACCCGCGCGCCCTGGGCGGACGGCCAGCAGCACACCGCCGCCACCTGGTACGCCCCGCTGGACGACCAGGACGCCATCGACACCGCGGTGGGCTGGGTGCTGGGCCGGCCCGGCATCACCCTCAACACCGTCGGCGACATCCACATCCTGCCCAAGGTGCTGGACGCCGCCGAGCGCTTCACCGCCCGCCCCGACGGGGAGGCGATGCGCGCCCTGGAGGAGCGCTGGGGGATGGCGCCGCTCTTCACCTGAGGTTCTCCACCCGGCCGCCGCGCCTGCTAGGGTCGTCCGCATGATCTGTCGGGTACGACGCTATTGGCGCTTTGCACTGGCTCCGGGTGGAGCCGGTCGCGTGATGCGCTGATCGTCGAACCCACCCGGAGCCAGCAGGGCAGAGGCATTTCGCCTCTGCCCTTTCGCCATTGAGGCGGACGGCCCGGGTGGAACCACCGGCACGGAGACGTCCCGCCTCGCCTCACCCCAGAAGGCGGGACCCACCCCATGCGCACCACCACCCCCCTCGCGACCGGCGATCTGCGGATCACCGGCATCCGGCCGCTCGATCCGCCGGCCGCCGTCCTCGGCGAGCTGCCGCTGGACGAGGCGCGGGCCGGCGTCGTCCGCGAGGGACGCCGCCAGGCCGCGGACATCCTGACCGGCGCCGACGACGACCGGCTGCTGGTCCTCGTCGGCCCGTGCTCCGTCCACGACCCGGCCGCCGCCCTCGACTACGCCCGCCGCCTCGCGGCCGTCGCCGCCGAGCTGCGCGACGAGCTGTGCATCGTGATGCGCGTCTACTTCGAGAAGCCCCGCACCACCCTGGGCTGGAAGGGCCTCATCAACGACCCGCACCTGGACGGCTCGCACGACGTCTCGCACGGCCTGCGGCTCGCCCGCGGGGTCCTGCTCGACGTGCTGGCCACCGGGCTGCCGGCCGGCTGCGAGTTCCTGGAGCCGGTGAGCCCGCAGTACATCGCCGACACCGTCTCCTGGGGCGCGATCGGCGCCCGCACCCCGGAGAGCCAGGTGCACCGGCAGCTCGCCTCCGGGCTGTCGATGCCGGTCGGCTTCAAGAACGCCATGGACGGGGACGTCCGCCCGGCGCTGGACGGCTGCCGCGCGGCCGCCGGCGAGCACACCTTCATGGGCGTGGACGGCAGCGGCTCGGCGTCCATCGTCTCCACCGCCGGCAACCCCGACTGCCATCTGATCCTGCGCGGCGGCCGCTCCGGGCCCAACCACGGGCCGGCGCCGGTGCGTTCCGCCCTCGACGCGCTGGCCGCGGCCGGGATGCCGGAGCGCCTGGTGATCGACGCCAGCCACGGCAACAGCGGCAAGGACCACCTCCGCCAGGCGGAGGTGGTCCGGGAGGTCGCCGCGCGGATCGCGGGCGGCGAGCGGGGGATCGCCGGGCTGATGATCGAGAGCTTCCTGGAGCCCGGCCGGCAGGAGCCGGGCCCGCTGGCCACCCTCGACTACGGCCGGAGCGTCACCGACGCGTGCATCGGCTGGCCGGAGACCGACGCGCTGCTCCACGAGCTGGCCGCGGCCGTCAGGGGTGGTAGATCTCGGTGACCGAGTCGGCGATGCCGTGGCCGTCGAGGACGACCTGGACGCGGACCGAGTCCATCTTGGCGGCCTTCTCCAGCTGGGCCTCGGTGCAGCGGGTGGTGCCCAGGTCGCGGCCGTTGATGGTGACGCTGCCGTCGGCCGGGCCGCAGATCGCGGCGGCGCCGAGGACGACGGTCTGCGTCGAGGTGAAGAAGCCCTGCTCGATGCCGCCGCCGTCGGGGGCGACGGTCATCTTGCCGGGGGCCAGGTACTTCAGCACCCCGTCGATGGTCCGTCCGGTGCCGGTGCCGGTGCCGGTGCCGGTGCCTGTGTTGCCGCTGCCGCTGCCGCTGCCGCCGGACGCCGGGGTGGTGCGGGAGCCCCCGCCCTGGTGGCCGGAGGTCGGGGCCGCGGTGTGCTGCCCGGCGGTGCTGCCGGTGCTGCCGGAGCCGGCGTGCGAGCCGCCGGAGGCGGACTTGCCGCCCGTCCCGGAGCCGCCCATGCCGTCGGCGCCGTTCCCCGCGGACGCGGACGCGGAGGCCGAGGCGGACACCTTGCCGTTCGAACCCCCGGCGCTCACCGAGCCGTTGGCGCTGCCGGAGCCGCAGGCGGTGGCGGCGAGGCCGAGCGCGGTGACGGCGAGGAGGGATCCGGCCACGCGGCGCGCGGCACGGCTGCGGAGACGGGCGGCGGGAGCGGTGGCGTTCATGGCGGGTCCTCCGGCGGAGAAGTCGTTGTCGTGCTCGCTGACAAGAACAACTCTGCGGGGGGCGGCTAACGCCGCGCTAATGACCGCGGCGGCGGCGACAACGTCCCGGTAACCCGCTCGGACACGGGGGTTCCGCGGGCCCACGTTCCGCGAGCCGGGCTTCCCCGGTACCGGAGGGCCTGGGAGGCTGTGCACGGCGGTCGGGCAGCCGATGCCGGCCGCCGGGACAGGGAGGGGCACCACCATGAGCGGGCTCGACGCCGGCGACGCGGAGATCGACGAGGCCCGGGCCGCGCAGGCGGAGCAGCGCATCCTGCGCGGGGAGCGGCGGCGCCGGACGGTGGTGCGACCCGTCCTCGGCACCATCGGAGTCGTCGGCACGGCGGTGATGTGGCCCGGCAGCCGGATCCTCTACCCGTCCGTGGCGCTGCCGCTCTTCGTGCTCACCGCGCTGGCGGCGGTGGTCGTGGTGCCGCCCCGGGTTCCGCTGGCGCGGCGTCAGCTGCTCGTCGCCACCACGGCCTTCCTCTACCTCGGCGCGCTGCTGCTGCCGCTCGCCCACGCCACCGCCGTGGCCCCGGTGCTGCCCTATGTCGGTGCGGCCGCGGTGGGCGAGCGCTACGCCTCCCGGCGGGCGGCGCTCGGGGTGGGCGCCTCGGCGGCGGTCGTCGCCGCGCTGGGGACGCTGCTGGTGGAGCACCTCCAACCGTCCGACCTGCAGTGGCCCTGGTGGGTGGCGCTGACGGTGGGTCTGCCCGTCAACATCGGGATGGCCGCCCGGGACCGGCACGATGCGCTGACCAGCGCCCGGCGCGCGGCGGAGGAGGCACGCCGGGCCACGGACTCCGAGGCGCGCGAGGCGGCGCTGCTGGAGCGCGGCCGGATCGCCCGGGAGATCCACGACGTGCTGGGGCACTCGCTCTCCGGCATCGCCGTCCAACTCGACCTGGCCGCCGCGCTGCACGTCCGCGGCCGCGACGAGGAGGCCGCGGCGGCGGCCGGCCGGGCCAGGGCGCTCGCCGTGGACAGCATCGGCGAGACCCGGCGGGCGGTGCACGCGCTCCGCGAGGGGACGCCGCCGCTCTCGGAGGCGCTGCGCCGGCTCGCCGAGCACGGCACGGTGCGGCTGTCGGTGGAGGTCGCCGACGGCGAGGACGTCGACGACCTGGGCGCGGACGCGACGCACGCGGTGCTGCGCGCCGCCCAGGAGGGGCTCACCAACGCGGCCAAGTACGCGCCGGGCGCGGAGCGCCGGGTGCGGCTGGAGGCGACCGCGGCGCGGGTGGTGCTGGCGGTGGAGAACGGGCCGGCGACCCGGGAGGCCTCCCCGGAGCTGGCGGTCGGCGGCGGCACCGGCCTGGCGTCGATGCGCGAGCGCGCCGAACTGCTGGGCGGCACGCTCGCCGCGGGCCCGGCGCCGGACGGCGGGTGGACGGTGCGGCTGGAGCTGCCGCGCTGATCGGCCGCGCTGATCGGCCGCGTTGGTCGGCCGCGTTGGTCAGGAGTGCTGGTCGGACGCGTTGGTCAGCCGCGCACCAGGAACCCCAGGCAGGAGAGCGCCAGGACCACCGGGACGGTGAACCCGGCGGCCATGCACGCCGGCGTCCAGCGCGGCTTGACGTACATCAGCACGGCCAGGCCGAGGGCGATCAGCGGCGGGCCGAACCCGGACAGGTCCGTCACCCAGCCGTAGGACGCCTGGCAGAGCAGGCCGTCGGAGGGCCGGTAGCAGGCGTCGGTGCTGAAGGCGAGGAAGAAGGTGACCCAGAACGCCGCGAACCCGCCGAGCAGCACCATGGCGACGGCGCCGAGGGCCTTGCCCGCGGTGGCGGCGCGGCGGGCGGGCGTCCGGGGCAGCTGCTGGATCTGCGTCATACCGCGAACCTACGGTCCGCCCCGGCCCCGTCCCATCCGCCGCGCCCCCCAGGCGGGCTGAGTACCCGGCACTGAGTACCCGGCACTGAGTACCCGCCGCCCCCTCGGGTGCCGCGGGCCCCTACAGCCCGTTGAAGTACAGGTCGACCTCGCCGCCGCTGCTGCTCGGGTTGACCACCTCGGTGGAGGGCGCGTTGCTGTTGCCCGTCCAGGAGAGGGTGGACGGCGGGGTGTAGCCGGGCTGGTCGGTGAGCTTGATGCTGCGCATCGCCACGTCCTTGGCGTTCGGGTTCTTCGTCGCGTCGCCGTTGGTGTAGGGCTCGAAGCACTCGATGACGCCGTCGGCCGGGCTGGTCCGCTGCACCGTCACATCGGCGGCCGGGTAGCCGGCGAACGACTCCTTGTAGGTGTAGGTGCCGTTGGCGGCGGAGACGAAGGTGATGGTGCCGGTGAGGGTCTGCCCCGGCGAGACGCTGTGGTAGGTGCCGTGGGCGTACTTGCCGCCCACGTAGTACCAGTTGGCGATCTGGTAGGCGGCGGTGCCGTTGCCCCACTGCAGGACGGGCTGGAGGGCGCCGCCGGCGAGGCCGTTCCAGATGAAGAAGGTGGTGGTGCTGGTGGAGTCGGAGGGCTTCGGCGGCACCGTCCAGGTGGTGCTGAAGGACTGGATGTGCTGCTGGCCCCAGTCGGCCGGGCAGTTGCCGCCGAGCTGGGTGGCGGGGACGCGCCGCGGGGCGGAGGCCGCGGCGTTCGCGGTGGCCTTCCCCAGGTGGGCGAGCACCCGGTGGGTGCGGACGTCGATCTTCTCCACCTGGCCGTGCGCCACCCGCAGCGTCTGGCCCTTGCCGACCGCCACCACCTGGGAGCGGGGTATGTGCCCGTAGGGCGTGTTGACGGTGCCGGCGGCCGGCACCGCGCGCACCGCGGCGGCGTGCGGGGCGTCGGCGTGCGCCGGGGCGGCCGCGCTGTGCACGGCGGTGTACCCGACCGCCAGGGCGGCGGCCGCGCCGGCGGCGAGCAGCGCCCGGCGGGAGCGGGTGCGGCGGTGGCGGGCGGGGGCTGCGGGGG
>NZ_MLCF01000117.1 GCF_001879105.1 Mangrovactinospora gilvigrisea
TCCTCACCCTGTGCCGCCCCTGGCAGCACACCCACCCGGCCGACGCGGAACGCCCGCCCCGGCCCCTCCCCCCGCCCAGGCGAGGCCTGGGCGGGGGCGGCGAACCCGGCACCGCGCGAACCGCGACGTCAGACGAGCCGCCGCGCCGTCGCCCACCGCGTCAGCTCGTGACGGTTGCTCAGCTGCAACTTCCGCAGCACCGCCGACACATGGCTCTCCACCGTCTTCACGGAGATGAACAGCTGCTTCGCCACCTCCTTGTACGCGTAACCCCGCGCGATCAGCCGCAGCACCTCCCGCTCCCGCTGCGTCAGCCGGTCCAGGTCCTCGTCCACCGGCGGCGTGTCCGTCGCCGCGAAGGCGTCCAGCACGAACCCCGCCAGCCGCGGCGAGAACACCGCGTCCCCGTCGGCCACCCGGAAGATCGCGTTCACCAGGTCCGCCCCGGTGATCGTCTTGGTGACGTACCCCCGCGCGCCCCCGCGGATCACGCCGATGACGTCCTCGGCCGCGTCCGACACCGACAGCGCGAGGAACCGCACCGGCGCCTCCGCCGACTCGTGGTCCGGCCCCTCGCCGGAGGACATCAGCGGCGCGCACCGCTTCAGCACCTCCGCGCCCCCGCCGCCCGGCAGGTGCACATCGAGCAGCACGACCTCCGGCCGCGTCGCCGTCACCACATTCACCGCCTGGTCGACGTCCGCCGCCTCGCCGACCACCTCCACGCCGGTGCGCGCGGTCTCGCCGATCTCGGCCCGCACGCCGGTGCGGAACATCCGGTGGTCGTCCACCAGCACGACCCGTACCCGCCGCCGCGGCGCCGGACCGCCCGGACCACCCGGACCCGTCGGCCCCGCCGAACCCATCTGACCCTGCGTCATGACTCCGTGGTCCTCTCCCGCTCCATCTCGAGCTCGATCTCGGTGCCCTCACCGGGCGTGCTCCGCACCGTCGCCTTGCCGCCGTTCCGGGCCATCCGTCCGACGATGGACTCCTTCACGCCGAGCCGGTCCTCCGGCACCCGGTCCGGGTCGAAGCCCGGCCCGCGGTCCCGTACGAAGATGAACACGGTACGGCCCTCCACCTCCGCGAAGACCGACACCGGCCCGCCCTCGCCACCGTACTTCGCCGCGTTCACCATGGCCTCGCGCGCGGCCTGCAACTGGGCCACCAGTCCGGCGTCCATCGGGCAGTCGCCGACGCACACCACCTCGACGGGCACCCCGTGCGCGTCCTCCACCTCGCCGGCCGTCCGCCGCATCGACTCCGCCAGCATCTTCGGCGGCTCCGGTGTGCCGTCCCCGGCCTCCCCGCCCGAGCGGTCCGCGCCGCGCTTGGGATCCGGCCGGTAGAGCCACTCGCGCAGCTCCCGCTCCTGCGAGCGGGCCAGCCGGGTCACCTCCTTGGGGTTGTCGGCGTGACGCATGATCAACGTCAGGGTGTGCAGCACCGAGTCGTGGACGTGCGCGGCCACCTCGGCCCGCTCCTGCGCCCGGATCCGCTCCCGGCGCTCCGCGCCCAGGTCCTCCACCAGCCGCGCCAGGAACGGCCCGGCCAGCAGCACCACGCCCACCAGCACCGCGAGCACCGCCTGGAGCAGCATCCCGGTGTGCCCCAGCGACCCCTGCATCATCAGGAACGCCGCGATCCCCGCCGCCACCAGCAGCACACCCGCGACCCCGCGCACCACCTGCCAGCGGCGCCGCCCCCCGATGGAGGCGAGCCGGGCCCGCTGCGCGTCGTCCGCCTGCCGCCACACCAGCGCGCAGCCGACGCAGACCACGGCTAGCGGCCACAGATAGGTGGCGGTGCTCCCCCCGAAGCTGTTGAGGCCCACCGCGACGCCCGCCACCAGCGCGATCAGCGCGGCCAGTTCGCGGCGGTCGCGCATCGGGCGGCGCCGTCCGCCCGGCACGGCCGTGGCGCCCGGCCCGCTGCCGGTCTTCAGCGGGCCGCCGCGCTCCACGCCCATCGGCACGAAGAACCAGAACGCCGCGTAGAGCAGCACCCCGAGGCCCTGCCCGATGGCCAGCACCACGAAGGCGGCCCGGATCCACAGCACGGGCATACCGAGATGGGCGGCGAGCCCGCTGGCCACGCCGCCGAGCACCCGCCCCGAGGGGTTCCGGTAGAGCTTGCGGGGTCCGGTCTCGTCCTGCGCGCCGGCCGACGACGCACCCGGTGCCGCCCCGGACGGCGTCGCCGCCGTGGAGCCCGCCGGTGCGCGCCTCTCCTCCGCCTCTGGTCCTGCCACGTCACCGATCGTCACATGGCGGGCGGTACCGATGCATCAGGGCAGCCCCGCAAATTCCTCCGGCCCGGCTCGGGGTGGGCTCAGGGTCCCTCCAGGGGCGTCACCGATGGGCACGGGGGCGGCGACACGTCACGATGGACCCATGACCGACGAGCCCGACGGCGCCGAGCGGACGCCGAATGCGTCGCACCTGAGCGGCGGCACGGGATCGGGCGGCCCGCAGACCGGGGCGCCCGGCCCCCTCTCCGGCATGCGATCGGGGCCGGGCGCCCCTCCCCACGACACCCCGCGGGACACCCCGCCGGGCGCGACCCGCGAGGACGACGCCCCCGGCGTCCGCGTGATGCGCCGCGACGCCGACCACAAGAAGATCGCCGGCGTCTGCGCCGGCCTCGGCCGCTACTTCGACCTCGACCCGGTCGTCTTCCGCGTCGTCCTCGCCGTCCTCACCATCTCGGGCGGGCTCGGCCTGCTGCTCTACTCGCTCGGCTGGCTGCTGATGCCGGTCGACGAGGACGGCCGCAGCGAGCTGCAGCGGATGTTCCACCACCGCTTCGACGCCTCCAGCGGGCAGGCCCTGCTCGCCGTCCTGATCGGCGCCGGCGTCTTCCTCTCCTTCTTCAACAACCGCCCGGGGTTCTTCCCCTGGCTGCTGCTCGCCCTGCTGATCGGCGCCGTCTCGTGGTCCTCGCGGCACCGCAGCGACGCCGCCGAGGGCGCCGACATCGACCCGGACCGCATCCCCAGCGAACCCGAACCGCCCAAGCCGGCCAGCGGCCCCAGCTGGTGGCAGCGGAACGACCCGATGTCGAAGTCGTACGTGAAGGCCCCGCTGATGTCCCCGGGCCCTCCGCTGTGGGTGCCCGACCCGTGGGCCACCGAGGCCGCGCCGGACGGCAAGCGGAAGCAGCGCCGCATCGTCCGCCCCTACCAGCGGGAGCGCTCGCTGCTCGGGGTGGCCGTCGGGTTCTTCGCGCTCGCCGCCGGCCTGATCGTCGCCGCGGCGGTCGGCGCCCGCACCCACCGACCGGTCTTCGCGGTGGAGCTGGGTCTGGTGACGTCGGTCGCGCTGCTCGGCGCCGGCCTGGTGCTGGGCGCCTGGATCGGACGCGTCCGCGCCGGGGCCGTCGCGCTGGCCGCGCTGCTCACCCTGCTGCTGGCCGGGGCCACCGCGCTGCCGTCCGACATGGACCAGTCGCTGGGGCGGCGGACGTGGGCCCCGGCGACGGCGGCGGAGGTGCGGCCGTCCTACAAGCTGGGCGCCTGGGACGCCGTCCTCGACCTGTCGAACGTCGACCCCGGCGGCCGCACGCTCAAGGTCAACGCCGAGCTCGGCGCCGGCCGGCTGCTGGTGCGGCTGCCCGCGGACGTCGACGCGAACGTGCGGGCGCACTCCCAACTGGGCGGCGTCCGGCTGCAGGGGCTGAGCGACCGGGGCACGCCGTGGGGCGACGACACCCGCTCCGCGGAGCACATCGCCGCCTCCGCGGGCGGCGCGTCCCGCGGCACGGTGGACCTGTCGCTCCATGTGGGCATCGGCGAGGTGGAGGTGGACGTTGCGTCGGCATGATTTCGACCTGTTCCCGTTCGTCGCGGGGGTGGTCTTCCTGATCCTGGCCCTCGCCTACGGCCTGGACGCCTTCGGCGTCTGGCAGGCCGACGACAGCTGGCTGCTCGGCCTCGGCCTCGCGGCCCTCGGTGCCGCCGGCCTCGCCTCGGCGGTCCTCGCCCGCCGCAAGCGCTGAGCGGCCAGGTCCGCTGGGGCGAACGCACCGGCCCGCTCCCGCCGACCGGCCTCGCACCGCGCCGTCCCCGGGCGGGGTGCCGGGGCGCAGAGGCGGCGAACGGCGGCCACCGGCGGCGCCCGCGCGGCAATCCGCCGGCACCCACAACCGCGTCACACCAACTCCCGTTATCCTCAGGCTGCGTGGAGCCACTCCGGAGGAACGACCCGTCCGCCATCGGCGGTTACCCGCTGCGTGCCCGCATCGGCGCCGGCGGGATGGGCCGCGTCTACCTGGCCGTCGACCCCGGCTCCCCCGGCCCCCGCGCGATCGCCCTGAAGGCCGCCCGCGCGGAACTCGCCGAGGACCCCGCCTTCCTCCGCCGCTTCCAGCACGAAGTGCGCAGCGCCGCCGCCGTCACCGGCCCGTGGACGCTCCCCGTCCTCGCCGCCGGCATCGACGAGTCCGCCGACGGCCTGCCCTGGATGGCCACCGAGTACATACCCGGCCCCAGCCTCCAGGAGGCCGCGGCCACCCCCGGCGGCCGCCCCGCCGACGCCGCCGCGCTCGCCACCCTCGGCCTCCAGCTGACCCTCGCCCTGGACGCCATCCACGGCGCCGGCCTGGTCCACCGCGACCTCAAGCCCGCCAATGTGCTGCTCTCCGCGGACGGCCCCCGGGTCATCGACTTCGGCATCGCCCGCGCCTCCGACCACACCGTCCTCACCCACACCGGGTTCGCGGTCGGCTCCCCCGGCTACATGCCGCCCGAGCAGGTCACCGGCGCGCGCAGCGCCACCTCCGCCGAGACCACCACGCCGGCCGGCGACCTCTTCGCGCTGGGCGGCGTCCTCGCCTACGCGGCCACCGGGCGCGGCCCGTTCGGCGACGGCGACCTGCCGTCCCTGATCTACCGGGTGATGCACGAGGAGCCCGACCTCGACGGCGTGCCCGAGCCGCTGGTCGGGATCGTCGCCGCGTGCCTCGCCAAGGACCCGTCGGGACGGCCGCGCACCGGACTGCTCCGCGAGTGGCTGCGCGCGGCGGGCGCCTCGGACCGCACCGAGGCGCCGCCGTACCCGCCGGCGGTGCTCGCCGCGATCGCCGCCCGCGGCGCGGAGTTGGGCACCTACCTGGCGCCGCCGACCGTCCCCGTCGAC
>NZ_MLCF01000118.1 GCF_001879105.1 Mangrovactinospora gilvigrisea
TACTGGGTGGGTGCGCGACGTTCCAGGGTCACGCTGGGCGCGGTGCGAGGTTTGCCGCCCCGAAGCCCCGGCACCCCACCCGGGGTGGTTGGCGGTGCGGGGTGGGTCGGTGGCCGGCGGGCGGCCGTCAGGCCTTGAGGGGGTCGGCGAGGTGGGAGATGTGGTCGAGTTCGGGTTGCCATTTGGGGTCGAGCTCGGCGGTGAGGCGGGCGTGGACGCGGAGGAAGTCGGCGGTCTCCTCGGGCGTCCAGGGGCGGAGGCGCTCCTCGTCGATGGCGGCGCGCAGGCGCGGCTCGTCCGTCCAGGCGGTGGCGTCCTCGGTGAGGCTGTTGCGGTACTGGAGGCTGCCGCCGCGGCGGACGACGGCGACGGTGTCGGCGAGGTGGCCGCGGTCGATGAGGTCGGCGGCCTCCAGGATGCCCTCGTAGCTGCGGCTGGCCTTGGTGGTGACGGTGAGTCGGCCGTGCCCGCGGTCGCGGACCTGCTCGTGGTAGCGCTTGAGGATGCCCTGCCGGCTCATCGCCTCCGGCACGCCGAGGACCAGCACCTCCACCCGGTAGCCGTCCCGGCGGAAGCCTTGGAGGAGGTCCTCGAAGTAGGCCGGGCTCTGCGCGGTCTCGTGGACGAGGATGTTGACGCGCTGCTCGCGGGCGTGGCCGAGGGCGAGGCGCATCCAGCGCTGGCCGTCGCGTCCGGTGCGCAGCGCGAGGATGCGGTCGTCGGAGTTGATCAGCCCGTCGTAGGCCGGGTGGTACGGCTTGTAGTAGTCGGCGTCGATGTCGGCGTGGCCGCCGCCCGCGGCGAGGCCGGGGACGATCTCCTTGGCCATCCGGGTCTTGCTCGCCCCCTGTTGGCCCAGCAGGACGACGGCGACGGGGGCGGCGCGGTGCTCGGGCCCGTCGAGGAGGTCCGGGACGATCTCCTCCTGGAAGATCTTGCTGTTGTGGACCTCGCTGAGCTGGCCGTCCGGGGACGGCTGGGCCGGCACGGTGGCCGCGCGGCGGGTCGCGACCGGCCCGGCCGCCCGGTTGCGGACGGCGTCGGCGGCGGCGGACGCCTCGGCGCGGGTGCGGGCGACGGCCTCCTCGTCGGTGGGCTGCAGCGCGGCGCGGCGGCGGTGGCAGGCGCGGCGGCGCTCGGCGAGGGAGTCGGCGAGGGCGTGGTCGCCGCGGGAGGTGGCGGCGGCGAAGCCGGCCGTGCAGGCGCCCGCGAGGGCGTTGAGGTCCTCGACGGCGGTCTCGTAGGCGAAGGCCGCCTCGCTGTCCCAGGGGAAGGGGGTGAGGCGGTCGACGAGGTGGGAGGGGGTCGCGTGGGTGGGCTGTCCCGCTTGGTGCGTTGACACGGTGTCATCCCTCCCTCGGGGTGTCGGCGTTCGGCGGACTGTGCGGTCGGTGCTGTCGGTGCTGTTGGTGCGGTCGGTGCGGTCGGTGCGGTCGGTGCGGTCTGCTCGGGCGTCAGGCTGCGGCAAGGTGCTCGGTGGCACCGTACGCCGTCAAGGTCAGTGTGCCGTTTGCGTCGAGGCGCCAGCGGCTGAGGGAGCCGGTGGGAGCCATGGGGACGGCGGCCAGAGCGTGTTCGTCCTCGGGGTCGGCGGGGTCGAGCCCCTCGGCGAGGGCGCGCAGCGCGAGGATGACGGCGTCGTGGGTGACGAGGAGGATCCGCGTGCCGGGGGTGGGCGAGTAGGTGTAGCGGATGTCGTCGAGCAGTGCGCGGACGCGGGCGAGCACCTCCGGGAAGCTCTCGCCGCCCGGGGGGCGGTGGCGGTACGGGCCGAGCTGGGCGCGGCGGGCGTGCTCCTGGGGGAAGCGGCGGCGGGCGGTGGCGTCCGTGAGGAGCTGGAAGATGCCCTGGGCGCGGTCGCGGAGGCGGTCGTCGACGGTGGCGACCGGGAGCATCAGGCCGTCCTGAGCAGCCTGGATGACGGCGTTCTGGTAGGTGTCGCGGGTGCGAGTGTAGGGGGAGATGAGGACGGTTGTGGGGCTGTGCGGGGGACGGCAGAGGTGCGTGCCGAGGGCGCGGGCCTCGCGGATGCCGAGGGGGGTGAGCGGGACGTCGGCGTCTCGGGCGGGGAGGCCGGTGACGGCCTGGCCGGCGGCTTCGGCGGCGGGGATGCGGAGGTTGGCGAGGCTTTGGCCGTGGCGGGCCGCGAGGAGTTCGGCGGCGGCTGACGGTGTGTTGGCTGCGGGGTCCCCCATGGTCGCGATTATCGGGGTTGGGGTGCGGGATCGCTATGGGTTCGTACGGAGTTGGTCGCGCCGCGCGGTGCGGGGTCAGCCGCCCCGAAGCCCCGGCACCCCAGCACCCCGGCACCCCGCCCGGACGGCTTCTCCGTCCGGCCGGGGTGCCGCGTCAGGTGCCGGGCCGTCAGGCCCAGTCGAAGGTGCGGGAGACGGCCTTCTTCCACTGGCCGTATTCGCGGTTGCGGGTGGCGGCGTCCATGGCGGGGTGCCAGGTCTTGTCCGCGGCCCACTTCTCGCGGAGTTCGGCGAGGTCGCTCCAGACGCCGACCGCGAGGCCGGCCGCGTACGCCGCACCCAGCGCCGTCGTCTCGGCGATGACCGGCCGGACCACCGGGACGTCCAGGACGTCGGCCTGGTTCTGCATCAGGAGGTTGTTGGCGGTCATGCCGCCGTCCACCTTGAGTTCGGTCACGTCGAGGTCGGCGTCCTGGCGCATGGCGTCGACGACCTCGCGGGTCTGCCAGGCCGTCGCCTCCAGCACCGCCCGCGCGATGTGCCCCTTGCCGACGAAGGCCGTCAGCCCGGCGATGACGCCGCGGGCGTCGGAGCGCCAGTACGGGGCGAACAGGCCGGAGAAGGCGGGGACGAAGTAGCAGCCGCCGTTGTCCTCGACGGAGGACGCCAGCGTCTCGATCTCGGCGGCGCTGGAGATGATGCCGAGCTGGTCGCGCAGCCACTGGACCAGCGCGCCCGTCACGGCTATGGAGCCCTCGAGGCAGTAGACGGGGCGGTCCTTGCCGAGCCGGTAGCCGACCGTGGTCAGCAGGCCGTGCTGGGAGGCGACGGCGCGCTCGCCCGTGTTGAGCAACAGGAAGCTGCCGGTGCCGTAGGTGCACTTGGCCTCGCCGACGTCGTAGCAGGCCTGGCCGAAGACCGCGGCCTGCTGGTCGCCGAGCGCGGAGGCGACGGGGACGCCGGTCAGCTGGCCCGTCGCCTCGCCGTACACCTCCGACGAGGAGCGGATCTCCGGCAGCACGGCCGCCGGGATGCCCATCTCGTCGAGGATGCTCTGGTCCCACTCCAGGGTCTCGATGTTCATCAGCATGGTGCGGCTGGCGTTGGTGACGTCGGTGACGTGCTTGCCGCCGTCCACTCCCCCGGTGAGGTTCCAGATCAGCCAGGAGTCGACGGTGCCGAAGGCCAGTTCGCCGCGTTCCGCGCGCTCGCGGGCGCCCTCGACGTTGTCCAGCAGCCAGCGCAGCTTGGGTCCGGCGAAGTAGGTGGCGAGCGGGAGGCCGGTGCGCTCGCGGAAGCGCTCCTGGCCCAACTCGCCGCCGAGCTGGTTGATGAGGTCGGCGGTGCGGGTGTCCTGCCAGACGATGGCGTTGTGCACCGGGTTGCCCGTCCGGCGGTCCCACAGCAGCGTGGTCTCCCGCTGGTTGGTGATGCCGAGCGCGCGCAGCTGCTCGCGGCGGATGCCCGCGCGGGCCATCGCGCCGGCGACCACGGACTGCGTCTTGGCCCAGATCTCGGTGGCGTCGTGCTCGACCCATCCGGGCTTGGGGAAGATCTGGCGGTGTTCCTGCTGGTCCACCGAGACGATCCGGCCCGCGGTGTCGAAGATGATGCACCGGCTGGAGGTCGTCCCCTGGTCGATCGCCGCAACGAAGGTGTCCTGCTCGGTCACGTTGCCGTCCTCGCAATCGGAAGTCGAATGCCACACGGGTGTGGGGAGCGTGCTGGGAGCGAGCGTGCTTGGGACGATTGCAGGCCCCCGGATCACCGTCAAGACGCGTGCGGCGTCCTACTGTCCGAGCGTGTCCAGGGTGGTGAGGCGCCAGCCGGAGGCGGTCTTGACGGCGTCGGCGGCGAAGGCCGCGGGGGCGTCGGAGGACTGCGGGGACTTGGCCTTGGCCGGGGTGGCGACGGTGCGCTGGTCGGCGTAGATCAGCACGCGGGCGCGGCCGCCGTTCAGCTGCTGGACGCCGGCGCCGGTGACGGTGGTGGTCAGCAGCAGCTTCAGCTTGGGTCCCTGGGCGCGGATGGCGCGGAACATGGTGGCGTGCTGGCTGCGGGCGCGTCCGGTGAGCCACTTGTCGGCGGCCTGCTGGGTGGCGTTCGGCTTGGCGTAGTCGTAGGAGAAGGCGGCGTTGACGGCGCTGGTGACGGCGCCCTTGAGGGCGCTGGTGCCGGCCGCGTCGGTGAGCGCGGTGTTGCGGGAGGCGGGGTCCGCCGAACCGCCGCCGGCCGCGGAGGCGCGGGTGGCGGCGAAGGCGGCGTAGCCGATCAGCAGGGCGGCGGCGGCGAACGCGGCGATCAGGGCGGTGCGCTGGCGGAGGGTCACTGCTGGGTGCTCCCGTCGTCGGTGGGGGCCTGGCCGAGGTCGCTGAGCAGCCAGCGTCCGCCGTGGACGCGGGTGAGCTGGCCGGTGAGGCGCTCGGTCTTGGCGGTGGCCTGCTGCCCGGGGGCGGTGACGGTGACCTTGAGGGCGACCATCAGCTGTGCCCGTCCGGCGCGGTCGTCGAGTTCGGTGAGGGCGGCGGAGAGCACCTTGGCGGTGGTGCTGGTCTTCGCCTGCTTGACCTGCTTGAGGAACGGGGCGCGGCCCTGGGCGAGTTGGGTGTGCAGGCTGCCGGTGGTGGAGGAGTCCCAGAGGGCGAGGCCGGCGGCGAGGTGCTGCTGGTCGAGGGTGTTGAGGTTCTGGACGGCCTGCTCGCCGGCGGCCAGCGCGGCGTCGCGATCGCGGGAGTAGGCGGCGGTGGTGTCGTGGGCGGCGCGGTACCAGCCGACGGAGGCCCAGACGGCGGCGCCGAGGGCGAGGAGGAGCACGGCGAGGGCGGTGAGCAGCAGCCGGGAGCGGGGGCGCCGGGCGGCCGGCGCGTCCTCCTCGGCGGTGTCCTGGGGGGTGTCTCCGGGGGGATCCGACGGGTCGTCCGGTTCCGGCTCGGGTGCGGGGGCCGGCTCGGGTGCGGGGGCCGGCTCCTGCGCGGCGGGCCCGTCCCCGTCGGCGGCCTCCGGCTCGGGCAGCACCGCGGTCGAGGCCCCGCTCGCCCCGGCGGGCTGCGACGGCCGGGAGGCGAGCGCCAGGGCGGCGGCGACCAGGGGGTTGCGGGCTCCTCGCAGGGTCATGCGGTTCCGTCCTTTGCTGGTGGTGCCGGGCTAGCGGGCCGTGAGCGCGGTGATGATCCATTGCCCGTGGCTCAGTCGGGCGTCGACGGAGAGCTGGGCGGCGGCGGTCGCCTTCTTGCCGTCGGCGCGGCTGCTGGTCTGGTCGAGGAAGACCAGCAGCCGCGCCGTGCCGCCGTGCAGGGTGACAACGCCGGCGCGCACGGTCTGGGTGGAGAGGGTGAGCTGCTGAGCGGAGTCGCGGCTGCGGACCTGGGCGAACAGCTGCTGGTACTGCCGGGCGGCCGTGCCGGTGAGCAGTTGGCGGGCGGCCTGCTGGGTGGCGTCCAGGCTCTTGGGGCCGTAGGAGAAGACGGTGTTGAGGGTGTTGCTGATGTCGCCGGTGGCGGCCGCGGTGCCGGCCTTGTCGGTGAGGGCGCGGTTGCCCGCCGCCGCCGAGGAGTCCAGGTCGCGGGCCGCGACCAGCGCCCAGCCGGAGAAGGCGAGCAGCCCGGCGAGGACGACGGGCAGCAGCCGCTTCGCCAGGCGCGGCCGGCGGGCCTTGGGGGCGCGCTTGCCGGTTGTCAGGGGCCGGGCGGAGCCGGTCGTCGAGGGGCGGAGGTCGGGCGACGGGTGGGCGCTCATGTCAGGAGTCGCCTCCCGCGGCGGGCAGGGCGGTCAGTGAGGTGAGGCGCCACGCGCCGCCCGAGGTGCGGGTCAGGCCCGCCTCGAAGCGCTTGCGGGCGTCGGTGGTGGTGCCGTCCTTGGTGACGGCGACGGTGACGGCGGCGATCAGCTTGGCGGTGCCGTCGCCCGGGTCGAGCTCGGTCAGCGCCGCGTCCGTCACCGTCCCCCTGGTGCTGGTGCCGGCCCGCGCCAGGCTGCTGCGGGTCGCGGAGCGGCTGCGGGCCAGTTGGTCGTGGAGCGGCCCGGTGGTGGCGTTCTGCCAGGCCGTCAGGTCGGCGTCGAGATGGTGGACGTCCAGGGTGTTGAGGCGGGCGACCAGCTGCCGCCCGGTGGCGAGCGCCGCGTCCCGGGCCCGTCCGCCGGTGAGCGCGGACGAGCCGCGGGCGTCGGCGTAGGTCCAGGCGGACGCGGCGGTGGCGGCGAGGACGATCAGGGTGGCCAGCCCCCGGACGAGCCGGCGGGGCGTCAGGCGCGGGAGCGTCGGGCGGAGGAGCGTTGGGCGGGGCAGCGTCATCGGCCGGCCTCCAGTCCGAGCAGGCCGCTCATGGTGGTGGCTCCGGTGCTCGTCCCGGCGGTGGAGAGCGGGCTCCAGGTCGGGGCGCCGCCGGGCTGCGCGGGGTTCGGGACGGGGCCGCCGGAGGGGGCGTTCTGGCTGCCGCGCACATTGGTGCCGCTCTTCGCGGAGGCGGTGCAGCGCGCACCCGTGTTGAGCGTTCCGGCGCTGGTGGTGAGCCCGTTGCGGTAGGTGGTGCCGCCGTATCCGGCGGTGCAGGGCAGCGGGTCGAAGAAGGTGAGCGCCATGCCCATGTGCGCGCCGCTGGCGTTGATCGCGGTGGAGCCGGCCGCGACGACCTTGGGCAGCTGCACCATCAGCTCCTGGATGCCGTGCTGCCGGGTGAGCGCCACCTCGGAGGTGGTGAGCAGGTTGGCGAGGACGACGCTGAGGTTGGGGTCGACGTCCCGCAGCAGCGCGGAGACCTGCTGGGCGGCGCCGGGCCCGGAGGCGATGAGGTGGCGCAGGTCGGGGTCGGAGGCGTCCAGTTGGGCGGAGAGGCTGCGGGTGCCGGCGGCGAAGGCGCGCAGCGCGTCGCCCTCGGAGGCCTGGGTGTCCAGCACGGTGGCGCCGCTGGTCATCAGCGCCTTTCCGGTCGGGTACTGCTGGTCGGCGGTCTTCAGGAAGGAGCTGGAGGTGTCGAGGAGCACCTGGAGGTCCTCGCCGTGCCCGGCGAAGACGCTGTCCATCTCGTCGATGACGGTGCGCAACTTGTCCAGCGGCACCGAGGAGGCGAGCGCGTCGACGCTCCTGAGCACGGAGGTGACGGGCGCCGGGGTGGAGGTCTGGGCCTCGGGGACGGTGGCGCCGTCGGCGAGGTAGGGGGAGCCGACGGCGGACGGCTTGAGGTCGATGTACTCCTCGCCGACGCCGGAGAGGTTGGCGACCGAGGCGTGCAGGGTGCTGGGGATGGGCGGGGCGGAGCTGTTGATGTGCAGGTCGGCGCGGACGCCGTCGTCCGTGAGGTGCAGGGCGCCCACCCGGCCGACGCTGACGCCCCGGTAGGTGACGTCGGCGTCGGTGTAGAGGCCGCCGGTCTCGGCGAGGTCGACGTGCACGGTGTAGTAGCCGCGCATGCCGACGAGGTGGCCGAGGTCGGCGTAGTGGATGCCGGTGTAGCCGAGGACGACGACGGCCAGCAGGATGAACAGCAGGTTCTTGAGGCGGATCGCAGTGGTGATCATTGCTTGCCGCCTCCGGTCGGCAGGGGGACGGGGGTCGTGCCGGGGGTGGCCCGGGCCGGTGTGCGGGCCGGTGTCCGGGCGCGGGCGGCCGCGGAGGGCGAGGCGGAGCCGGACGGCGAGGCGGAGGCCGTGGGGCTCGGGGTGATCGCCGGGATGATCTGGGTGCCGGGCTGGGCGGCGACGTCCAGGTAGAGGTTGAGGTAGTCGCCCTTGATGCCGCGCAGCACCTGGTCGGTGAAGGGGTAGGTGAGCAGCACCTGGAGGGAGTTGGGCAGGTTCTTGCCGGCCGCGGCGAGGGTGGTGAGGACGGGCTCCAGGCTGCGCAGGTCGGCGACGAGGTCGTCCTGGGTCTGGTTGACGGTGTGGACGGCGGTGCCGGAGAGCTTGTCCAGCGAGCCGAGCATGGTCATCAGCTGGCCGCGCTGGTCGGAGAGGACCTTCATGCCGGGGCTGAGCCCGGTGAGGGCGTCGCCCAGCTCGCCCTGCCGGGCGGCGAGGGTGGCGGAGAGCCGGTTGACGCCGTCGATGGCGTCGGTGATGTCGCCGCGGTGCGTGTCCAGGCCGGTGGCGAGGGAGTTGATGCGGGTGAGCACGGCCCGCATCTGCGGCTCGTTGCCGTGCATGGCGGCGTTCAGCTGGGTGGTGATGCTCTTCAGCTGGTTGATGCCGCCGCCGTTGAGCAGCATCGACAGCGCCCCGAGGACCTCCTCCACCTGGGGGTCGCGGTTGGTGCGGGAGGTCGGGATGACGGCGCCGTTGGCGAGCCGTCCGGTGGATCCGGTGGCGGGCGGGGCGAGTTGGACGTACTTCTCGCCCAGCAGGCTGGACTGCTCGATGTGCGCGTAGGCGTTGGCCGGCAGGGTGACGCTGTCGTTGATGCGCAGGGTGACGCGTGCGGTCCAGCCGTCCGGGGCGAGCCCGATCTTCGCGACCCGGCCGACGGCGACGTCGTTGACCTTCACCGCGGACTGCGGGGTGAGGTCGAGGACGTTGCTGAAGTCGGCGGTGACCGTGTACGGGTGGGAGCCGAGGCTGGCGCCGCCGGGCAGCGGCATGGCGGCCAGGTCCGGGGCGCCGGAGCAGCCGGCGGCGAGCAGGGCGGTGGTGGCAGCGGTGGTGGCGGCCAGGGCGGCGGCGAGGCGGCGTCTCATGGGGTGCTCCCCCCGGCCGTGGTGGTGGGGTCGGTGCCGGGGAGCGGCAGGATCTTGCCCATGCTGATCTCGTTGAGGTCGCCGCGGCTGTCCAGGGTGCGGGTGGACGGGTTGTAGGCGCGCAGCACGTTGTCGGCGGCGAGCGGCACGGTGTCCAGGGTCTCGGCGAGCGAGGCGCGCTGGTCGACGAGCGTCTGGGCGATGGGCGTGATCAGGTCGATGCTGTGCTTGAGCTTGGCCCGGTTGTCCTTGACGAAGCTCTGCACCTGGTCGAGGGCGATCGCCAACTGCTTGAGCGCGGAGGCGAGATCGGTGCGGTCGGCGGCGAGGAAGGTGGCGACGTCGGAGAGCTGGCTCTCGGCGGTGGCCACGCCGGTGTTGTTGCGCTGCAGCATCGCCGTGAAGGACTGCAGGTAGCGGATGGTGGCGAAGAGGTTGCCCTTGTGGTTGGCGAGGGTGCGGGTGGCCTTGCCGAGCTGGGCGAGCGCGTCGCCGATGGCCTTGCCGTTGCCGTCCAGGTTGGCGGCCCCGGTGGAGATCAGCTGGGAGAGGGCGCCGTTCTTGTTGGCGCCGTGGGGCCCGAGGCTGTCGGCGAGCTTGGAGAGCGAGCTGTAGAGCTGGTCGATCTCCAGCGGGGTGGCGGTGCGGGAGGCGGGGATCAGCGCGCCGTCGGCCATCCGCGGCCCGCCGGTGTAGGCGGGGGTGAGCTGGATGTAGCGGTCGGCGACGACGCTGGGGGTGACGATGACGGCGTCGGCGCCCTGGGGGATGTGCACGTCCGGGTCGAGGGCGAGGGTGGCGCGCACCCGGGTGCCCTCGGGTTTGACGGCGGTGACGCGGCCGACGCGCACGCCCAGCACCCGCACGTCGGAGCCGGCGTAGAGGCCGGTGGTGTGGTCGAAGAGCGCGGTGGCGGTGCGGTCGTCGGGCTGCAGGGCGGTGGCGGTGCCGTAGCCGGCGGCGGCGAGCAGCACCAGCACCGTGCCGATGACGGCGGCCCGCCGGGCGGCCGGGTTGCGGCGGGGAGCGGAGGGGTCCGGCTCGTCCGCCTCCGCCGCCTTCACCTCGTCCGCCGCCTCCGCCTCGACCGCGGGCAGCGCCACCGTCTCGGCCTCCTCCGGCGGCGTCGCGTCCGGGGCTCTGCCCCGGGGCACGCGGGGGATGCGGGGGATGCGGGGGATCCTCATCTGCTTCCTCCGCTGGTCGTGTTCGGCGGCATGCAGCCGGTGGCCGGCTGGGTGCCGGTGGGCAGGTAGTCCTTGGGGACGAGCCCGCACAGGTAGGCGTCGAACCAGTGCCCGGTGCCCAGCGCGTTGGTGAGCAGCCGGTAGTAGGGCCCGGCGAGGCTCAGCGTCTTGTCGAGGCTCTTCTGGTTCTTGTTCAGGACGCCGGTGACCCGGTCCAGCGCGGCGAGCGTCGGGGCGAGCTGCTTGGTGTTGTCCTGGATGAGCCCGGCGAGCTGGGTGCCCAGGTTGGTGGCGCCGACGAGCAGCGCGTGGATGGCGTCCCGCCGCATCCGCACCTCCCCCAGCAGCTGGTTTCCGTCCGTCAGCAGGGTCTGGAAGTTGCCGTTCTGGCCGGCCAGTGTCTGGGTGATCTGCCGGGTGCCGTCCAGCAGCCGGGCGAGCGAGGCGTCCCGCTTCGACAGCGTCAGCGAGAGCGCCGCCAGCCCGTGCGCCGCCGTCCTGACCTGTGGCGGGGTGTTGGCGAACGCGCCGGAGACGGCGTTGAAGGCCTGGGCGAGGCGCTTGGTGTCCAGCTGGTCGAAGGTCGAGCCCAGCCCGTTGAGCGCCTGGGTGACGTCGTAGGGCGAGACGGTGCGGCTGGTGGGGATCGGGGTGGACGGGTCCTGCTTGCCGGCCCCGAGCGGGTCGACGGCGAGGTACTTCTCCCCCAGCAGCGTCTTGATGGCGATGGAGACCGTGGAGGAGTCGCCGATCCAGGTGTCCTTGACGTTGAAGGTGACCCGCACCCGGTCGCCGTCCAGGCTCACCCCCGTCACCTTGCCGACCTTGACGCCGGCCACCCGCACCTCGTTGCCGGGGTCGAGCCCGGCGGCCTCGGTGAACCTGGCGGTGTAGGTGGTGCCGCCGCCGATGACGGGCAGCGCGTCGGCGTTGGCGACCAGCAGCCCCACCAGGGCGGCGATCAGCAGCCCGACGAGGCCGACGGAGAGCGGGTGGCGCCGCAGCAGGCTCATGATCCGCACCTCGCAGCGTGGCCGGTGACGCCGGTCGGGGGCTTCTCGCCGGTGGAGGTGGTGACGCCGGTGACGGTGGCCTGGCACAGGTAGGCGTTGAGCCAGGAGCCGTAGGAGACGGTGCGGGCGATGGCCGTCATCTTCTCGGGGGTGGTGGTGAGGAAGGAGGTGATCTGGGGTTCGGCGGCGTCCAGGTTGGTGGCGAGTCCGCCGAGCCGGTCGATGTCGGACTTCAGCGGCGAGCGGCCGTCGTTGAGCAGCCCGGCGGTGGTGGTGGTCAGCGACGCCATCGCGGTGACGGCCTCGCCGAGCGGCTGCCGGTCGGTGTTGAAGCCGGAGACCAGCTGCTTCAGCGTCCCGATGAGCTCGTTGAGGCCGGACTCGCGGGTGTTGACGGTGGCGAGGACCTTGTTGAGGTTGTCGATGACCTCGCCGATCTGCTTGTCGCGGGAGGCGAGGTCGGTGGTGAGCGAGCCGATGTGGGTGAGCAGCGAGTCGACGGTGCCGCCCTCGCCCTGCAGCACCTGGATGATCTCGCCGGCGAGTTCGTTGGTGTCCTTCGGCGACAGCCCCTGGAAGAGCGGCCGGAAGCCGTCGAAGAGCTGGGTGAGGTCGAGCGCCGGGCTGGTGCGGGCGAGCGGGATGGTGGCGCCGGTGGCCAGGGTGTCGCCCACCGGGGCGCTGCCGCGGTCGAGTTCGATGTAGCGCTGGCCGACGAGGTTGAGGTACTTCACCGAGGCGGTCGCCCCGGCCGGCAGCGGATGCCCCTTCTGCAGCGAGAAGTCGACCCGGGCGACGCGGTGGTCGACGACGTGGATGCCGTCGACCCGTCCGACGCTCACGCCCGCGATCCGGATGCTGTCGCCGGGCAGCAGCCCGGTGACGTCGCTGAAGCGGGCGTGGTAGTGGACGGTGCCGGTGGTGGCGGTGTCGGCGATGGCGTAGCCGAGGCCGGCGGTGGCCAGGCCGGTCACCACGATGAAGACGATCGACTTGATGAGCGGCCCGAGGAGGCCCGGGCGGATCCGCATCCGAAGGCCCATCACTTCACGCTCACCTCCGTGCCGCGGAAGGCGGGTCCGGTCAGCACGCTGCTCCAGTCGGGAAGGCTGGTCGGCTTGGTGTGCAGGGCCGGCGCCAGCAGCTCGTTGACGAGGGTGTTCTCGGCGGGCGAGTTGGCGATGCCGAGGCTGCCCCGGGCGGTGGCCGCGTTCAGCGGGGTGACGGCGAGGGGGGCGGCCGTCGCGCGGGGGACGCCGCTGTAGGGCACGGGGTAGCAGGCGGGCCCGCCGCTCGCGGTGTAGGTGGGGGTGTCGGCGCCGGGCTTGTAGGCGCCGCGCGGCTCGGTGACGGTGACCGAGACGTGCAGGCCGGGCTTGTCCGTCCCCTTGCCGAGCGCCTTGTCCATGTTCGGCACGAAGTCCGAGAGGGTCTTCAGCAGGCAGGGGAACTCGGGCGAGTACCTCTGCATCAGCTGCAGGCTGGGGCGGCTCGCCGCGTTCAGCCGGATGATGTTCGCCGCGTTCTGGTCGAGGAACCCGCGGGCGTCGGTGGAGGCGTTGGCCGCCGAGCCGTAGAGCGTGGCCAGCTGGTCGCGCTGGGAGGCGACGGTGGCGCTGGTTTTCGTCAGGTTCTCCAGGCCGGCCAGCAGGTCGGGCGCCGCGTCGGCGTACACCCCGCTGACGGTGGCCAGCCGCCGGATGTCGGCGGTGAGCAGCGGCAGGTCCGGGTTGAGCTTCTTGAGGTAGGCGGCGAGGGTGTCGGCGGAGGCGCCGAGTTCGGCGCCGCGGCCGTCCAGGGCCTGGGAGACGGCGGTGAGGGTGGCCGAGAGCTTCTCCGGCTTGACGGCGGTGAGCAGCGGCAGGGTGTGGTCGAGCACCTGCTGGAGCTCGATGGCGTTGTGCGAGCGGTCCTGGTCGATGGTGGCGCCGGCCCGGAGCGGGTCGGCGACGGTCCCGTCGGCGCGGTCGGCGGCCGTCTGCATCCCGCCGCCGGCGCCGGAGTTCGGCACCAGGGCGACATAGCGCTCGCCGAAGAGGGTGGTGGGCAGCATCTGGGCGCTGACGCCGGAGGGGATCTGCCGCATCTTGCCGGGCTGCATGGCGAGGGTGAGGCTGGCCCGGCTGCCGTTGGCGGAGATCTTGGAGACCTCGCCGACGACGACGCCGCGGAGCTTGACGTCCGCGTGGACGTGCATCTCGTTGCCGGTGGAGTCGGTGAGCACGGTGACGGTGTCGGTGTGCGTGAAGTCCTTGTGGTAGAAGGCGATCGAGAGCCACACCAGCAGCAGCGGCACGGCGAGCGCCAGCAGCCCGGTGAGGCGGCGGCGGGCGGTGGCCCGCAGGTCGGAGGTGGTCATGGTCAGCCCGCCACCCGCACCGTCGTGGTGGCTCCCCAGATGGCCAGGGAGAGGAAGAAGTCGGTGACGCTGATCAGCACGATGGCGTTCCTGACGGATCGTCCGACCGCCACCCCGACGCCGGCGGGCCCGCCGCTCGCCCGGTAGCCGTAGAAGCAGTGCGCCAGGATCACCATGACGCTGAAGACCAGCACCTTGAGGAAGGAGAGCAGCACGTCCGCCGGCGACAGGAAGAGGTTGAAGTAGTGGTCGTAGGTGCCGGCCGACTGCCCGTTGTAGACCGTGGTGATCACGCGGGAGGCGACGTAGGAGCAGAGCAGCCCGACCCCGTAGAGCGGGATGATCGCGACGGTGCCGGCGATGATCCGGGTGGTGACGAGGTAGGGCATGGAGCGGATGCCCATCCCCTCCAGCGCGTCGATCTCCTCGTTGATCCGCATCGCGCCCAGCTGGGCGGTGAACCCGGCGCCGACGGTCGCCGACAGCGCGAGCCCGGCCACCAGCGGGGCGATCTCCCGGGTGTTGAAGTAGGCGGAGATGAACCCGGTGAACGCGGCGGTGCCGATCTCGTTGAGCGCGGCGTAGCCCTGCAGCCCGACGACCGTGCCGGTGAAGATCGTCATCCCGATCATCACGCCGACCGTGCCGCCGATGATGCCGAGCCCGCCGGTGCCGAACGCCACCTCCGACAGCAGCCGCTGCACCTCGCGCGGGTAGCGGCGCAGCGCGCGCGGGATCCACAGCAGCGCGGCGACGTAGAACGCCAGCTGGTCGCCGGGGGCGTCGAGCCAGGCCAGCAGGCGGCCGGGGCGCAGCCTGCGGCGGGAGCCTTCCATGAACATCGTCGGCCTCCCCCTCAGGATCCCTTGGGCGGGACGATGTGCAGATAGATCATCGTCATGGCGAGGTTGACCAGGAACAGCAGCAGGAAGGTGATGACGACGGACTGGTTGACCGCGTCGCCGACCCCCTTGGGGCCGCCGCGCGGGTTGAGCCCGCGGTAGGCGGCGATGATGCCGGCGATGAACCCGAAGATCAGCGCCTTGACCTCGCTGATCCACAGGTCCGGCAGCTGGGCGAGCGCCGAGAAGCTCTGCAGGTAGGCGCCCGGGGTGCCGCCCTGCATCAGCACGTTGAAGTAGTAGCCGCCGAGCGTGCCGACGACCGAGACCAGTCCGTTGAGGAGGACGGCGACGCCCATGGTGGCCAGCACCCGCGGCACCACCAGGCGCTGCACGGGGCTGATGCCCATCACCTCCATGGCGTCCAGCTCCTCGCGGATCTTGCGGGAGCCGAGGTCGGCGCAGATCGCCGATCCGCCGGCGCCCGAGATCAGCAGCGCCACGATCAGCGGGCTGGCCTGCTGGATGACCGCCAGGACGCTGGCGCCGCCGGTGAAGGACTGGGCGCCCAGCTGCTGGGTGAGGGATCCGACCTGAAGGGCGATCACCGCGCCGAAGGGGATGGAGACCAGGGCGGCGGGGAGGATGGAGACGCTGGCGACGAACCAGAACTGCTCGATCAGCTCGCGGAGTTGGAAGGGCCGCCGGAAGGTGTCGCGGACGACGGTGATGGCGAGCGTCAGCACCCGGCCCGTCTCGCGCAGCGGCCACAGCGCGCGGCCGGCGTTCGGTAACCGGGTGGGGGCGGTGTTGCCGCTCACGTGGCCGTCACCGCCTTCGGCAGCACCATGGTGGAGCCGTCGTGGTCGCCGCCGGGGGCGGCCGGGGCGCCGGCGAGGCCCGGGTCGGCGTCCAGCACCGCCTTGCGGGCGGCGTCCGGCAGGGTGCCGAGCATGCCGCGGACCCGGTCGCGGTGGCGGTTGACCGCCTGGCGGGGCGGCAGGCCGTCGCTGGGCGTCAACTGGGGGGCGAGGGTGGCCCGCTGACGCTGCGTGCTGCCGCTGCCGCCGCCGCTCCCGTTGGCGGCCTGGGCGCGCTCCCGCTCCTTCGCCAGGGTCTCCTGGTCCTTCTCCTCCGACATCCCGATCGGGCCCTCGGGGCTCCCGCACAGGAACTGCGCCACCACCGGCTCGTCGCTGGTGAGCAGCACCTCGCGGGGCCCGAAGGCGACGAGGTTGCGGTTGTAGAGCATCCCCATGTTGTCCGGCACCGTGGAGGCGATGTCGAGGTTGTGGGTGACGATCAGCATCGTCGCGTCGATCTGCGCGTTGAGGTCGATGAGCAGCTGGGAGATGTAGGAGGTGCGGACCGGGTCCAGGCCGGAGTCCGGCTCGTCGCAGAGGATGATCTGCGGGTCGAGGACGAGGGCGCGGGCGAGGCCGGCGCGTTTGCGCATCCCGCCGGAGATCTCCCCGGGCAGTTTGCGCTCGGAGCCCTCCAGGCCGACCATCCCGATCCGCTCCATGACGATCTTCTTGATCTCCTTCTCGCTCTTGCGGGTGTGCTCGCGCAGCGGGAAGGCGATGTTGTCGTAGAGGCTCATCGACCCGAAGAGCGCCCCGTCCTGGAACATCAGGCCGAAGAGCTTGCGCGTCCGGTAGATGTCGCGCTCGCGGCCTCCGACCATGTCGGTCCCGTCGACCATCACGCGTCCGCGCTCCGGCCGGATCAGCCCGATCAGCGACTTCAGGAACACGGTCTTGCCGGTGCCGGACGGACCCAGCATGACGCTGACCTCTCCGGCGGGCAGGGTGAGGCTGACGTCCTGCCAGATCTTCTGGCTGCCGAAGGACTTGGTCAGTCCCTCGACCCTCACCTCGATTCCCATGACACCTCCCCTGGCAGGTGGGGTTGCAGCGACGGGTGCGAGCGGGACGTTACGCAGCGGTAATCCCCGCGAGCAATACGCCGGTCGGATACTTTTCGCCATCGATTGCCTGGTGGTCCCCCGCACGCTCACCCGGTGACAATCACGGCTCGGTTTCTTGTCACCGAGTGAGCGTGCGCTCCGCCCACGAGGGCGAATGCCGCCGCGGAACCGGGGGCGGTACCACGGTGGTCGAGGAGAGCGGAGGCGCCGTCATTTCCCGCCGCACCCACTCCTTTTCAGCCGGACGCTACGCGCGGGTAACAGCGGGCGCAACACCTCGCGCGGCGCTTTCTGCGGCCGTCGCCGGATCGATGCGGGGAATTGTCACTCGGTGAGTGTTCGGCCGATTTCCCTTGTCATCGAGGGTGTATCGGCGGTGTGTCGGCGGGCGTTCGGGCGCGGCCGGGAGCCCGGTCGGCACGGGACCGGGCACGGCCGGCCCGCCGACGTGGGGAAGGGGGCCGCCGCGGCTCCTGGGGGGTGGTTGGGTCCGCGGCGGCCCCTGGGGAACGGAGCCGCCTGCTTGGGGCACGGCGGCTCCGGCCTGTGCGGCGCCGGTGATCGGCGCTCAGCGTTCGGGCTCGGGAACGATCAGGGGCTGGTAGTCGGGCGTGCAGCCGCTCGCCGCGGGGTCGCCCTGGTTTCCGGCGAAGCAGACGCCGCCCTGGACCTGCTTGACGTAGTTCCCGTGCCCCGAGATGGAGGCGGTGAGCAGGGGGTCGAGGTCCTGCCCGCCGGCCGTGCAGCCGGTGAAGGGCGGGATGGTGACACTGCCGTCGACGACACCGCCGTTGACGAGGGTGTAGCCGACCGTGACCCCGGAGGTGCTCTCGACGTGCCCGGTCACGACCAGATGGGGGCCGTCGCCGGCCGGCGCGTCCGGGTCCGGCGAGTAGACCGACCCCTCGGTGCGGCAGTTCGGTCCGACGTCCAGGGACTTCCCGTTGACCGTCACGTTCGACACATACAGCTGGAGGGGGACCCTGATCACCGTCTCGCCCTGCTGATAGGTGAAGGTCACCTGGTGGAGCACCGAATCAATCGTCATCGGGCCGATCTGGCGCAGCGTCATCGTCGCCGTCGTCGGCATGAACCCGAACGACAGAAAGGTGGCGCGACCCGGCGTCGTCTCGGGCTCCCCCTTGTAGTACAGGCTTCCCGTCGAATGCTGGAGGATGGTGACGATGTACCCGCCGCCGAACACCAGCTTGCTGGGCCCCTGGAGAATCTTGGCGCAGGAGACCGGGATCAGCGAGGCGCCGTGCAGTTTATTGACGTTCGAGAGCCCCGTGATATAGGCGGACATCGCGAGCGGATTCGAGTGGTCCCCGATGCACTCCGGCGCGGCGGGGCGGACCACCGTGCCGGCCCTCCTCCCCCCTGCGCCGGCGGACTTCGGGGCGGGGCCGGCCGTGCGAGCGCGCGGTGGCGCCGTCGCCGCGCCGGCGGACGGCGCGATCGACGGCGGCCGGCCCGAAGGCAGGGGCGTGGGCGTTCCGGTGGGGCCGGCGAGGTCGACCGTCCCGACGGTCGTCACCCGTCCGCTGTCCGCCGTGCAGGACGCGTCCACCTCGGCCGGGGCGGCGCCCGCCGATGCCGGGGAGAGCTGCAGCCGCAGGTCCAGATTCCCCGCCGAGACCGTCAGCCTGCCCGGCGTGTCCCCCTCGAAGGTCGGCGCGCGGCCCGTGGTCGTCACGGTCATTCCGCCCGAGGACGGCACCGCGGCGGCCGTCGGCTGGGTGCCCGGCCACGCGGCGGTGGCGGCCGTACCGCCGTCGGTGAGCGCCACCTCCAGCGAGGTCCGGGCCGTCAGCGAGGTGCCCTGCTTGGCCAGCGCCGCCACCTCGGTGTCGGGGAGCGCGACCGACGTCGTCACGGTCCCGGGATCCACGGCGCGTCCGGCGGTGCCGGCCGCCGGGAGCTCCGTGGCGACCGTCACCGTCACCGGCTGGTCGCCGGAGGGGAACCGGCAGGTGTAGGAGAGCGCTGAGGGCGCCGACGGGCCGTCGGCGGCCGCCGACGGCAGGAGTCCCGCCACTGCGAGCAACCCGACGACGGCCGCACCGCCGGTTCGCGTGAGGGCGCGTGCGGCGACCGCTTGGCGCATTCCTGATCTCCGATCGTCGATCCCGTCCGGCGGCCTGCCGACGGCCGGGTCCCGGGCGGGCAGCGGATCCTGACTGCCCGTCCGGAACCCGGCCGGCCTCGGCTCAGAGGCGCGGAGCCGTTCAGCTGCCCGTGATGGTCGGGTGGGTGGTGGTGCCGCCGGACGGCGTGAACACGGTGTAGTTCCCGACGAAGGTCGGCGAGTCGCCGTTGCTGACCAGGCCCGCGCAGCCGGCCGTCACGCCGGAGATCGTCAGGTCTCCGGAGACGCTGTTGACCGCGAGCACCCCGCTGCTGTTGGTGTAGGTGCCGCTGGCCTTGCCGCCCACGGTGAACTGGCACGAGGCCGCGGTCACGGCGACGTTCTTGATGTTGCCGATGTTGCCGGTCGTCACGCCGGTCGACGCGTTGTAGTCCGAACCGTTGATCGTCCACTGCGCGTCGGTGCTCGACGGCGGAAGGTTGGAGACGCTCGCCGAGCCCAGGATGCTGGTGCAGCCGGTGAACGTCACGTTGTCGATGGTGCCGACCTGCGCCGGGTTGCCGGTCGCGCTCGCCAGGGTGCCGCTCGCGGTACTGGCACAGGTGATGGTGAAGCCGTTGTCCGTCAGGGTCGTGGTCGGCGAGGAGGCCGAGTACGTCTCCGAGGGGTTCGGGCCGACGGTCCACGTCGTCGCCGCGGTCGCCATGGCCGGCGCCGTGACTATGGCCGCTCCGGACAGGCCCGCGACGGCCACCAGCGCGAGCTTGATGCCGATCTTCCTCATGGTGATGCACTCCTCTTGGAGAGTGTCGGGAGGGGAGGGGGAGAGGGGGGATGGTGCCCGAACCGCCGCTACTGCACGGCCGAGTGCCAGTACTGCGAGAGCGTCGAGCCGTCGTTCGGAGCGGCCACGCCCGGCGCCGTGAGGCCGCCGAGGTAGGTGCTGGCGCTGTTCAGCACGACCTTGTTGGTGCCGGAGGACGCCGGGATGCCGGTCTTGAGGTCGACGGCCAGGTCGATCGCACCGAGCAGTCCGCAGTTGCTGGCTCCCGGGACGGCGAAGGTGCTGTCGCTCTGGTCGGCGCCGGTGATGGCGATCCGGGTCATGGCCGAACCGATCGTGGAGTCCGGCGTCCCGTTGCCGTCGAAGCCCTGCGCCGCGAGCGAGGGCGCCGAGTCGTTGCCGGGCTTCAGCAGGATCGGGTTGGAGTCCGTTCCGATGGTGCAGGTGGAGGCGAGGAACGGATTGCTCAGCTTGATCTTGACCGGGATGGTCATCATCGGCTGACCGGTGCCGATGCCGGCCGGCAGGCTGAAGTTCGTCGGGGCGCCGGCCGAGACCATCGTGGCCGTCACCCGGTTGAGGGTGCTGTTGGTGATCCCGTCGCAGATGCTGCTGATGACCGGGACCTTGCTGGGGCACATCAGGCCGAGCAGCCCGCCGGGGATGTCCGCGGAGTCGGCCACCAGGGCGCCGCCCGACGGGGCGACCAGGGTCGCCGGCGCTCCCGAGTTATGCGAGATGATGCCGATTTGGAGATCCGCATTTCCCGTGGGAACTGTTGTATTTCCAAGCTTCATGGTGCCGCTCGTCGAATGCGACGAGATGCATTGGGCGACATCCGAACTGCCGTCGGCGGCCAGCATGGCGGGGTCGTCCACCGGGCAGCGACTGAACGGCGCCCAGTCCCCGGCCAGTTGAGGGGTGGTGTCAGCGCTGGCCGAGCCGACGGACAGCAACGCCGCCAGCGCCGCGCCCGCACCGACCGCGGTGATCCGTAATCGAGCTGATCTACGTCTCATGGGACGCCACGCTCCAATTCCGTTACCTCGACTACTCGCCGGTACGCTAACCTCTGCGTCACATGGTCGCAATGCCTTCGTTCCCGAAATCTTTGCCCGGCTTGAAATTTGACAGCCAGTGATAAGGAAAGTCTCCAGAACACTCACCGGGTGCCAACCGGCCGTGCCGCCCCTCGCAGCCGCCGCGACCAGCACGTGATCACCGCGGGTTGTCACCGGCTGAGCGGGGTCGCCACGCCGTTTGGCAGCCGATAACAAAAAACCACGGCCCGACCCCTGGCACCCGACGACCGGTCGCCATAGCCTGACCGTCCGTCACGCCGCTCCACCCTTCTTCCGCCACAGAGGTCGAGACAAGGGGCGCTCTACATGACCAACGGGATGCCGGACCCCCAGGACTCCGGGGCACCGGATCATGACGCCGCCAGTGCGGATTACATTCCTCCGATTCCGCGGAAGGTCGCCACCCTCATGTGGCCGGAACTCCCCAGTCTGGTACGGGAGATCCGGGATGCCATCCGCGACGAAATCCCCGACTACCGGATCTTATTCGACGGGCCGACGAGGGATGTGATCGAGGACGGCGTCGAGCAGAATCTGACGACCTTTGTCGAACGGGTCGACGACCCCGCCAGCCTCTCCCCCGTGCGCGACGAGATGTGCCGGCGCCTCGGCCGGTACGAGGCGTACGAGGGCAACTCGATGGACAACCTGCGCGCCGCCTACCGGCTCGGGGCGCGCGTCGCGCTGCGGCGCGCCAAGCGGGTGGGGGCCCAGTTCAACCTCAAGCAGGAGTTCACCGTCTCCTTCGCCGACACCCTCTTCCGCTACGTCGACGAGATGGAGCGGCTCTCCCTGGAGGGCTACCGCGAGGCGGAGGCCACCGGCCCGCAGGAGCCCGGCCGGCGGCAGCGGCGGCTGCTTCGGCTCATCCTCGCCGGGGACAAGGCGCCGCAGCAGGCGGTGACAGAGCTGGCCGCGGACATCCGGTTCACCGTCCCGGCCGAGGTGACGCTGGTGGCCGTCGCCGTCCCGAACGCCGCGGAGGCCCCGCAGTCCGCCCCCGAGCTCGGCGAGGGCGCCCTCGTCAACATCACCGGCGACGAGCCGCACATGCTGCTCTCCGGCGCCCCGACGGACGCCCAGCTGACCGCCCTGGAGGAGTGGGCCGCCGCCACCGGCGCGCGGGCCGCGGTGGGCGTCCCGGTCGTCATCGCGAGCGCCGCCGACTCGATGCGCTGGGCGCGCCGCACCCTCGAACTCGCCGAGGCCGGGACCATCGAGCCGGCGCCCCTCCTGCTGACGTCGCGGCACCTCACCGAGATCTGGCTGATGAACGACCCCGCCCTGCTGGAGCAGTTGGTGCGTCGCCAGCTGGGCCCGCTGGAGGCCGTCAGCGAGCAGAAGCGCGGCACCTTCGTCGAGACGCTCCGGCGGAGGATCGTCGACCAGGAGGCGGCGACCGAGATCGCGGAGCAGCTGGGGGTGCATGCGCAGACGGTCCGCTACCGCCTCCACAAGCTCGACGAGCTGCTGGGCGACCTCATCCATGATCCGAACGAACGTTTCGCCACCGAGATCGCCCTGCGTGGCCTGGAGTTACGCCAGAAGAGCGGCGATGGCGATCATATGGAAAATCCCTGACCCGGTATAGGGGGGAGAAATCGGGGCAGTCCATCCGTTGTTGACGGAGAGGAACCGCACCCGAACCAGCCAGGAGGGGGGCCGAGCCGATGACTGCCCCGCCGCGCCCCGACGACCGCCGCGCGCCGCGGGACTCCTCCGCGGGTCCCGGGTCGATGGAGCGCCTCTCCACCCCGGACACCGCCCCGCCCCCGCCCAGCGCGTCGTCGCCGCTGCCGCCGCCCCGCACGCCCTCGCCGCCGATCGACCCGATCGGCACCCCGCTCCCGCCCCCGCGCCGCGCGCACCGGCGGATGCCGGACGAGGTCCGCACCTCCGTGGTGCGGACGGTGATCCTCTTCGGCTGCACGCTGGTCTCGTCGATGGTGCTGGCCATGTCGATGATCGCCGGATCCTGGTTCACCGCGTTCGCGCTGCTGGTGATGCTGGTGCTGGCCGTCGTCACCGCCTGCTCGGGGCTGGAGATCCTGGTGGCGAGGCAGGTGCACCGCGAGCATCTGGCCCGCGGGGAGCCCTGCCCGTTCGACCCGTGAGACGTTCCCGGCCCTCGCGCCCCTGTGCGGATAGGCTCGCTTCAAGAGCCAACCCTCATTTGACTGGTGGGAGCAGCAACATGTCCGGTACCTCCGGCAGCAGGGCAGAGATCGGCGTCACCGGGCTTGCGGTGATGGGCCGCAACCTGGCCAGGAACCTGGCCCGGCACGGGCACAGCGTGGCCGTCCACAACCGGACGGAGGCCAAGACCAAGGACCTCGTCGAGGAGTTCGGCAACGAGGGCACCTTCGTCCCGGCCTACAGCGCCGAGGAGTTCGTCGCCTCCCTGGAGCGGCCGCGCCGGCTGGTCATCATGGTGAAGGCCGGCGGCCCGACGGACGCGGTCATCGACGAGTTCGCCCCGCTGCTGGAGCCCGGCGACATGATCGTCGACGGCGGCAACGCGCACTTCGAGGACACCCGGCGCCGCGAGGCCGCCCTGCGCGACAAGGGCATCCACTTCGTCGGCACCGGCATCTCCGGCGGCGAGGAGGGCGCCCTCAACGGCCCGAGCATCATGCCCGGCGGCTCCAAGGAGTCCTGGGAGGCGCTCGGCCCGCTGCTCACCGACATCGCCGCCAAGGTGGACGGCGAGCCGTGCTGCAGCCACATCGGGGCCGACGGCGCCGGACACTTCGTCAAGATGGTGCACAACGGCATCGAGTACTCCGACATGCAGCTCATCGCGGAGGCCTACGACCTGCTCCGCAAGGGCCTCGGCAAGTCGACGGACGAGATCGCCGAGATCTTCCAGGGCTGGAACGAGGGCCGCCTCGACTCCTACCTGATCGAGATCACGGTGGAGGTGCTGCGGCAGCGCGACGCGGCCACCGGCAAGCCGCTGGTCGACGTCGTCGAGGACCAGGCCGAGCAGAAGGGCACCGGCCGCTGGACGGTGCAGACCGCGCTGGACCTGGGCATCCCGGTGACCGGCATCGCCGAGGCGGTCTTCGCCCGGTCGCTGTCCGGCAGCGCGGCGCTGCGCGAGAAGACCGCGGGCGTGCTGCCCGGCCCGGCGGCCTCGGAGCTGACGGGGGATGAGGCGGCGTCGTTCGCGGACGACATCGAGCAGGCGCTGTACGCGTCGAAGATCGTCGCCTACGCCCAGGGCTTCAACGAGATCCAGGCCGGCGCCGCCGAGTACGACTGGGACATCGACCTGGGCGCGGTGGCCAAGCTGTGGCGCGGCGGCTGCATCATCCGGGCCCGCTTCCTCAACCGGATCTCGGACGCCTACGTCCAGAACCCGGGCCTGGAGACGCTGCTGACGGACGACTACTTCCGCGACGCGGTCGCCGCGGCCCAGGACGCGTGGCGCCGGGTGGTCGCCACCGCGGCCCGGCTGGGCATCCCGGCGCCGGGGTTCTCCTCCGCGCTGGCGTACTACGACGGCCTGCGCGCGCAGCGGCTGCCGGCGGCGCTGGTGCAGGGGCAGCGCGACTTCTTCGGTGCGCACACCTACCGGCGGACGGACAAGGCGGGCTCCTACCACACGCTCTGGAGCGGCGACCGCTCCGAGGTGCAGACCTCCTGACGGACGAGGCCCCCTCGCCCCGGCACCTCACCCCGACGGCTTCTTCGTCCGCGGGTGGGGTGCCGGGGCGTTCGTCGTCCTGCGTCGTCCTGCGTTGTCCTGCGTCCTGCGTCATCCCCGGAGCGCGGTGCGCAGCGCGAGAGCGGCGATGAGAGCCGCGGAGGCCAGGGCCGTGATGCGGGCGCCCCGCGGGGTGGTGAGGACCGGGCCGAGGGCCGCGGCTCCACCGGCGAGGAGCAGCTGTCAGCTGGCGGACGCGAGGACGATGCCCAGGACGTAGAGAGCGACGTCGAGCGCGGGGAACCGCCCGCCGCTCCCCGCGCCGATACCGCCGCCGATGCCGCCGTCAATGCCGCCGCCGAGCATCAGCGCCGAGAAGTACAGCGCCGGCCAGGGGTTGAGGGCGGTGAGGGCGAAGTAGGAGAGGAAGGCGCGGGCCGGGCGCAGGGGTTGCGGCGGTGCCGGGGCCGGGACGTGCCCAGCGGGGCGGCGCAGCGCGCCGCGCAGGGCGCGGGCGGCGAGGGCGAGCAGCACCGCGCAGGCCGTCCAGCGGAGCGGCACCGCGAGGGGGCGGACGGCATCCGCCAGCGCCGCTCCCCCGAGCGCCGCGGCCACCGCGTACACCGCGTCCGCGGCGGTCGCGCCGAGCGCGGCCGCCGCGCCCGACCGCAGCCCCGACCGGGCCGTCATGGCGATCATCAGGACCGCGACCGCGCCGATGGGGACCGCGAGGCCGTAGCCGGCCCAGAGCCCGGAGCCGAGGGCCCGAACGTCCATGGTTCTTGCCGCCTTTCACCGTGGGGGGTGCGGGGTGGTGAGGTGATCCCATGGTTCGGGCAGGCCCGCGGGCCGGTCCATCGACGATTTCCGCACGGCACCGTGAGGAGGGGCCGAATGATCGACCACCGGGTGCGGGCGCTGCGCGCGCTGGCCCGCGAGGGGACGGTGACCGCCGCCGCGGAGGCGCTGCACCTGACGCCGTCGACGGTCTCCGTCCAGCTGCGGCAGCTCGCCGCCGAGCTGGGCGTCCGGCTGCTGGAGCAGGACGGCCGGCGGGTGCGGCTCACCCCGGCGGCGCGGGTGCTGCTGGAGCACGCCGAGGTGATGTACGGGGAATGGGAGCGGCTCCAGCAGGACCTGGAGCGGTTCCGCCCCGGGGACGGCGGCCCGCGGCGGCTGCGGGTGACGGCGGTGGCGAGCGCGCTGGCCGCGGTGGTGGCGCCGGCGGTGCGGGCGCTGTCGCTGGAGAACGGGCGGGCGGCCGTCGCGGTGGAGGTCACCGAGGATCCGGAGGAGGACCGGCTGCGGCTGCTGGCCGCCGGGACGGTGGACGCGGCGGTGGTGATCCCGGTCGCCGGGGAGCCGGCACTGCGCGAGGCGGAGCGGCTGGGGATCCGTCAGTTCCCGCTGCTCACCGAGCCGATGGACCTGCTGGTGCCGGCCGGCCACCGGCTGGCGCGGCGCTCGGCGGTGGCCTTCCGGGAGTTGGCGGACGAGTCGTGGATCCGGGCCGGCGATCCGCGGGACCAGCACCAGCTGCTGCTGGCCGCCGCGGAGGCGGCCGGGTTCCGGCCGCGGGTGGCGCACGGCGCCGTGGACTGGCACGCGGTGGCCGGGCTGGTGGGGCAGGGGTTCGGGGTGTGCCTCTATCCGCGGACGGCGCCGGATCCCTCGGGCCCGGCGGCCGCGGCAGCGCGGCGCGTCCGGCTCTCGGGCGGCGGCGCGGCCGGCGCCGTCCCGTCGCGGCGGATCGTGGCGGCGGTGCGGGAGGGCGCGGACGAGTCCCCCGGCGTGGCGCGACTGCTGCTCGCGCTGCAGGACGCGGGACGCCGGGTGGCGGAGCGTCAGACGCCGGACCCGGCCCCGTAGGCCGCCCGCAGCGCGTCCGCCACGGCCGCCTCCGCCTGCTTGCGGTCCAGCCCGTGGTGCCGGGCCGTCTCCGCGAAGGCGCGGGCCGCGGCGGCGACCGCCCGGGACGCGGCGTCCGCCGCGGCGGCGATGAACGTCCCGTGCCGTCCCCGGGTCTCGATGACGCCGTCCGCCTCCAGCGCCCGGTACGCCTTGGCGACGGTGTTGACGGCGAGCCCCAGCTCCCCGGCGAGCGCCCGGACGGTGGGCAGGCGGTACCCCACGGGCAGCGTCCCGGCGCGGGCCTGTTCGGCCAGCTGGGTGCGGAGCTGCTCGTAGGGGGCGGTGGACGAGGCGGGGTCGACGCTCAGGTTCGGCTCGGCGGACATGGCCTCATTGTGGCGGTTCCGCCGATCCGGCCGGCGAAGAGGGTGAGCACGTCGGCGGCGATCCCCGGTGGGTCGGGATCCGGATCGGGGAGTACGGTCGGTGGGGTCGGCGGCGGCTGCGGAGCGGCCGCGTTCCGCCGGCGGGCCCCGGTCGCCTTGGGCGCCTCGGTCACAGGATTGTTGTAGCGCCGGGGCGGTGCCGGCCCGGCCCGCCGGGCCGCGACACACCGGTCCATCACCCCGGAGAAGGAGAGGAACACCATGCGGTTGACGCATTACGTCCATGCCTGCGTGCTGGTTGAGGAAACGAACGCGGACGGACGCACCGTACGCATCCTCATCGACCCCGGGGCCTTCTCGACCGGCTTCCAGGACCGCACCGACCTGGACGCGGTGCTCATCACCCACGAGCACTTCGACCACCTGGACCTGGAGAACCTCCCGGCGCTGCTCGCCGCCAACCCCGACGCGGTGCTGCTCGCCGACCCGGGCAGCGGCAAGAAGCTCGCCGAGGCCGGCATCGCGCACCGCGAGCTGGCGCCCGGGGACCGCGTCGAGGTGCAGGGCCTCCCCATCGAGGTCTCCGGCGGCAAGCACGCCGTCATCCACCCCGACATCCCGCAGGTCGACAACAACGGCTACCTGATCGCCGGCAAGGTCTTCCACCCCGGCGACTCCTACGCCGAGCCGCCGGCCGGCAGCAGCACGGACGTCCTCCTCGCCCCCGCCGGCGGCCCCTGGCTGAAGGCCGAGGAGATGGTCGACTACGTCCGCAAGGTCGCCCCGCGCATCGCCGTCCCCATCCACCAGGCGATCCTCATCCCGCCCGCGCAGGACCTCTACCACGGCCTGATGGCCAACCTCGCCCCCAAGGGCACCGAGGTCACGGTCCTGGAGCAGGGCACCCCCACCGAGGTCTGACGGCAGCGGC
>NZ_MLCF01000119.1 GCF_001879105.1 Mangrovactinospora gilvigrisea
GGCGGCGGGTGGTGGGCGGCTTGCGACGGCCGGCGGTGGCCGCGTTGCCGCTCGCCGGACGGCTCGGCGAACCGTCGGTGTGGGCATGACGTGATGTTCCGCCGGCGACGACGCGGCGCGGGGCCGACGCCGGCGGCTCCGTGCGATGTGCGGTGCCGCCGATGATGGCCGCGGTGCCGTGATGGGCATTGATGGGCATTGAGCTGGATGGCGTGCGCCGGCCGATCGGTTCGGCGCACGACCGGCGTGGGGTGCGGGCCGTTCTCGGTGGTGCCTCGGCGGGCGTCGGTCGGGTGCCGCGTGTCCGCCGGGCGGCGCGCCCCGGGCTTCGTGCCGCTGGCCGGGGGGCGCGCCGGACTCCGTTGCGGGCGGTCAGCCCTTCAGGGCGGTCTCCACCGCGGCCGCCATGTGCTGTTCGCCGGTGGCGTTGGGGTGGACGGAGATGGCGTCGGTGGAGGGGACGACGGGTTCGAGCCAGCGGGTGGACTCGGGTTGGCAGGCGTCGTGGCCCACGGATTGGGCGTAGGTGTCGACGAAGGTGGCGCCGCCCGCCGCGGCGGCCTTCTGCAGCATGGCGTTGAGGTCCTTCTCCACGCCGTTGAGGTAGGCTACGTCGCCCGAGGTGAGCGGCATCTGCGGCCAGCACTCGCCGGACTGCGGGAGGATGTCGGGATAGCCGACGACCAGCACCCGCGCGTGCGGCGACAGCTGGTGGATCCGCTGCAGCGCCGCCGCGATGTTCGGCCCGTCCGAGGCGATCGCGTCGGAGAACTTCGAGCCGAAGAAGTCCTGGCAGTACGCGTGGGCCGAGATCGGGTGCAGGACGTCGATCACCCCGCAGCCGGCCACCGCGGTGACGAAGGTGTTGTTGTCGTTGCCGCCGATGCCCAGCGTCACCGTGGTGGTGTCCGGGGTGAGCGCGTTGAACTGCGGCGGCGCGTCCGGGTACTGCGCCTGCGTCATGTTCTCGACCTTGGCGCCCCCGCAGGAGACGTCGGTGAGCTGCAGGCCGAGCGCGGCCGCGGTGAGGTGCGGGTAGTTGCGGGCGGACTGCGCGCAGTCCAGCGGGGCGCCGGGCGCGACGGGCAGCACCAGCGGCGCGGAGGAGTAGGAGTCGCCGAGGGCGACGTACTTCCCCGCGGGGGCATCAGAGGCGGAGGCGGAGGCAGAAGCAGAAGCAGAAGCGGTCGCGGCCGGGGCGGCCGCAATGCCGAGCGCGGCGGCCAGCGCACCGCCGACCGCCGCCCTCAGCAGACTTTTCCGGGGCATCGTCAGTTCCCTTCGCAGCAGCGGGCTTTACCGGGCGGTAACACTGATCGGTAAGCCATGATGCGAGAGGGACGCCCGACCGGTGCCGGGACCGGTTCTACAGAAAACCGGCCCCGGGGTTGTCGAGCCACGCCATGGACATGACGCGAACGGACGACGTCTCCACCGGCGAACGCGCTACGCCCCCGGCGCCACCACCACCTCGGTCGGCATCGTGGAGAAGCCCAGCACCGCCGTGCCCTCCACGGCCATCGTCGCGGCGTTCACCGCCGCCAGCGTGCCGCTGGAGTTGGTGCCGACCCAGGCCGTGCCGTCCGCCACGGTCAGCGCCGTGGGGATGCGCCCCACGCTCGCCGAGCCGAGCTTCCGTCCGGACTTGGCGTCCAGCGCCGTCACCCGGTCGTCGCCGGCCGTGGTGACGAAGACCCGCGAGCCCTCCTCGTCCACCGCCACCCGCCAGGGCGTCGCCCCGACCCGGATCGACGACGTCACCTGCATCGACCGCAGATTGACGAACGCGACCGTGCCCGACCAGGAGTTGGCCACGTACGCCCGCTTCCCGTCCGGGTGCACCGCCACGCCGACCGCCCGGCCCAGCGCCCGCAGCCGGCCGACGTGCTTGCCGGAGCGGGTGTCCACCGCGACCAGCGCGTCGTAGCAGGAGGCGAGGAGCGTCGCGCCGTCGGGCGTGAGCGCCAGCCCGTGCGGGGAGATGCCGACGTCCCAGGTGTCCGTCACCTTGATGGCGTCCGCGTCCAGCACCGAGACCGTGCGCGAGCCGCCCGGCCCGGTGTCGCCGCCGGTGTTGGCGACGAACACCCGCTTGCCGTCCGGCGAGACGACGACGCCGTGCGGCATCGGCCCGACCGCGGCCGTGCCCACCAGCTTGCCGGCCGCGATGTCGATCCGGCCGACCGCGCTCGCCCCGGACTGCGTCACCCACAGCTGGGTGCCGGCCGCGTTGCGCGCCACCCCGTACGGGTTGGTGCCCGCGCTGACCTGGCCGACCAGCGCATGGGTGGACGGGTCGACGATCACCAGCGCGCTGCCGCCCACCTCCGCCACGTACGCGAAGGCCTTGCCGGTCGGTATGGCCTCGGGCGCCGCGTCCAGCAGGCCGGGGAAGTTGGTCCCCTTGGTGCCGTGCGGGAAGTCCTCCCGGGCGGTGGTGCGGTTCTCCACGGCCCGGCTGAGGAACAGGTGGTCCGCGCCCTTGAACTTCGCCTCGGCCTGGGTGGACGGGGACGGTGTCGGCGACGGGATCGCCCGTGCCGCCGCCGACGAGCCCTGGTGCGGCGGCGTCTGATCGGTCGTCGGGGGCGTCGCCGCGGGCAGCGTCGCCACCTCGGTCTCGGCCTGCCAGAAGAGCGGCTTGGTGTGCGGCAGCTTGGGGAACGGCTTGGCCTTCGGCAGGCCCAGGGCGCTGGTCAGGTCCCCGAAGGTGTCCCGGCGCCAGGCGGAGATGTTGGTCTCCTTGACGCCGGTGAAGGTCTCCAGGAAGCGCAGCACCGAGGTGTGGTCGAAGGTCTCGCTGGCCACGTACCCGCCCTGCGTCCAGGGGGAGACGATGGTGCAGGGGACCCGGACGCCGCCGCCGATGGGCAGTCCGCCGACGAACTCGTCCGCGGTGCCGGCCGGCGGCATCGGCGGGGCGACGTGGTCGAAGAGCCCGTCGTTCTCGTCGTAGTTGATGATGAAGACGGTCTTGCGCCACACGTCGCGGTTGGCGGCGATGGCGTCCAGCTGGCGGGAGACGAAGTCCGCCCCCGCGGCCGGGAGGTAGGACGGGTGCTCCGACTGCGCCGAGGTCGGGATGATCCACGAGACGGTCGGAAGCCGGTCGTTCATCGCGTCCTGGGCGAACTGGTCGGCCGGGCCGATCCGCAGGCCGTGCTCGTAGAGCGCGTCGCCCGGCTTGGAGTTCTGGTAGGCCGCGAAGAAGTCCAGCGGGCAGCAGCCGTAGTCGTCCTCCTCCTGGTAGACGTGCCAGGAGACCCCGGCCTTGGCGAGCCGCTCCGGGTAGGTCGTCCAGCGGAACGGCGACGGCACCACGTTGCTGGTGACGGGGCCGCCACCGGTGCCGTTGGGGTCGATCATGCCGGTCCAGTGGTAGATCCGGTTCGGCCAGGTCGGGCCCAGCAGCGAGCAGTGGTAGTTGTCGCAGAGCGTGAAGGACTCGGCGAGCGCGAAGTGGAACGGGATGTCCGCGGCCTCGTAGTAGCCCATCACGTAGGGCGCCCGGGCGTCGCCGTCGGCCTTGCGGTGCGCGGCCATCCAGCTGTCGTTGGCGCCGTTGTTGACGGCCTGGTGCTGCACCGTCCACGCGTGGCTGGTGGAGGGGATCGCCTGGGTGCTGGTCTGCTTGGTGTTCAGGTGCCAGGGCAGCAGATAGCCCAGGGGGTTCTTGTCGTCCGGCTGGTAGAGGACGCTCCTGCCGTTCGGCAGCTTCGCCATCGTCGGGTCGTCGAAGCCCCGGACGCCCGGCATGGTGCCGAAGTAGTGGTCGAACGAGCGGTTCTCGAGCATCAGGATGACGACGTGCTCGATCTCGTCCAGCGTGTCGGGCCCCTTCGCCGGTTCGTCGGCGATGGCGCGCTGGAGGTTGGGGGGCAGCAGAGTGGCGGCTGCGGCGAGCCCGCTTGCGGCGAGTCCGGACTTCAGCAGTTTGCGGCGGGACAGCTCGGCCATGATCACCTCGTAGGAGCGGTGGGGGAAGTTGCGGCTGCCGTGGTTGCCGTCATCGATCGTGAAGAGAGCGCTCAACGCGCGTCAATAGGGTGAAAGGCAAATCAAAGGACGGGAGGTGAACATCGAGACACTATCCGGCGCAACGGAGCGAAAGGCTCCGATCGGGCATGCCGCGCGCCGGGCGCGAAGCGGCGGGGCGCACGCCGGAGCCGCCCGGCGCGCGTGATGACCGAAAACAATCGAGCGGTCTTGCGCCGGGCGGGTGATGGGGCATCACTGATCGACGGGGCGTTCTTCGGTCGCCCGCGCGAGTTCTGACGATCGGTCTGCCGGAGGGCCGGTCCGTCGGTCCGTCGGTCGGGAAGTCGGTCCGTCAGTCGGAGAAGTCCTGGGTGAGCCAGACGGTGCCCTTGGCGTCCCGGTAGACCGATATGCCGATATGCGAATAGCTGCTGCTCAGGATGTTCTTGCGGTGGCCGTCGTTCGGGGGCTTCTCGTCCAGCATCCCCTGGGTGAGGCCGACCGCCATCCTGGCGATCGCCGCCGAGGTGTTGTCCACCGGGCCGCCTTCGCCGATGTTCTCGCCCGCCGCGCCCCACTTCACGCCGGCCGCGGTCTCCCGGTCGCCCAAACCCGCCTCGCCCGGGCACTGGTGGGAGAGCCCGCACCCACCGGCCATCGTCATCGTGTGGCGGGTGGCGCTGGTGGTGAGGCCGGTGGAGATGGTGAGCGGCGAGAGGCCCTGCTGGGCGCGCGCCTTGTTGATCAGCTCCAGCACCTGGGCCACCGCGGCCGAGGAGACCGGCGTCGGGGCGGCCGTCGGCGTCGACGAGGAGCCGCCGCCCGCCGACTGGGACGGGGACGCGGAAGCGCTGTGGCTCGGGGAGGCGGAGGTGCTCTTGGAGGGCGTCGAACTCGGGGTGCTGGAGGCCGTCCGGTGCGGGCGGGTCGGGGTCGGCGCGGCGGGCGCCTTCGCCGCGTGCGTTCGCGCGGGGGCGGAGTGCGTCCGGCCGGGCGTCGAGGACGGCGTGCGGCTGGCGCTCGCCGAGCCGCCGGCCGACGGGGAGCCGGCGCCGGAAGTGTCGGCGGCGGTGCGGGCCGGCCCGGCGGCCGAAGTGCCCTGGGTGGACGGTCCGGTGGTGGCGCGGAGCGTCATCATCCCCGCCCCGGCGGCCACCGCGACGGCGGCGACGCCGAGCAGCGGGGCGCCGACGCGGCGGCGGCGCTGCCGCGGGCGGCGGTGGCCGCCGGTCGGGTCCGGGCCGTCGAGGCCGTGGATGCCGCCGCCGGTCGGGGGTGTCCGCGCGTCCGCGGGCTCGGGCGCGTCGCCGGCCGCGAACGGGTAGGTGGCGGCGGGGGTGTGCGCGGGGGCGTAGGACGGGGCGGCGTACGCCGGGGCCTGCGCGGGGAACGCCGCCGGGGGCGCGTCCGGGAAGGCGGGGAGGTCCGGGAGGTCGGAGAAGGCGGGGACGCCGCCGTGCGGGGTGGCGTCGTCGGCGAAGAGCGGGCCGCCGATGTGCGGCGGCGGGTACGCGGGCACCTGCGGCGCCGGCTCCTGGTACGCCGCTCCCCAGGGGTCGCGCGAAACCTGGGGCTCCCAGGACGAGGGCTCGGGGAAGGGCGGGTCCTGGAAGGCGGGCTGAGGGAACGTCGGCTCCGGGTACGCCGGCGCCACCACCGGCATCGGCGTCGGTATCCGCGGCGGCATCGGCGCCGACAGCTGCGTCGGTATCTGCGCCGACATCGGCGTGCGCATCGGCTCCGGCTCCGGCTCCGGGTAGTACGCCGGCGGGGCGAGCGGCATCGGCGGCGGCACGGGCGGCATCGGGGCCGCGTAGTACGGCCGCGCGGGGGTGCTTCCCGGCAGCGGGCCGAAGAGCGGATCGTCGTCGGGCACTTCGCCCCACCCGGTCGCCGAGGGTATCGGCGCCGTGCCGTCCTGCTGCCAGCCGTTCATAGCGGGTGCACCTCGCTCGGGTCGTCCCCCCTGGGTTGATCCGAAACCTTGTTTCAGTCCGCGCGGCCCCAAGAGTCACAGAAACCGGCTCCCGGCTCAAGTCCTTCGGGGGAGATGGGGACAAACCACCGTCCGGGCGCCACTCCCGGTGACGAGCCGTCAGCGCGGTGACGCGGATCCGACCTCCGGGCGAACACCCGCGCACAACTCGCTCCCAGCGGGGCCGAAGCCCTTAAACCGGGGCGCCGCAGCCCGCCACACTCCGAGGGTGGGAAACGACTTCCTCCTGACCCTCGTCGTGATCACCGCTCTCGGGTTCGATTTCACCAACGGCTTCCATGACACCGGCAACGCGATGGCCACCTCCATCGCCACCGGCGCCCTGCCGCCCAGGATCGCGGTCGCCCTCTCCGGCGCCCTCAACCTCGTCGGCGCGTTCCTGTCCCTCAGCGTCGCCGCGACCATCGCCTCCGGCCTCGTCGACACCGGCCCCATCACCCTCACCGTGGTCTTCGCCGGGCTCGCCGGCGGCATCGTGTGGAATCTGCTCACCTGGTTCCTCGGCATCCCCTCCAGCTCCTCGCACGCGCTGATCGGCGGGGTGGTGGGCGCCACGCTCGCCGCCGCGGGCGGAAGCGCCGTCAAGTGGCACGGACTGGTGGAGAAGGTGATCATCCCGGCGGCGCTCTCGCCGGTGATCGCCGCCCTCATCGCCACCGCCGGCACCTGGCTGATCCACCGGATCTCCCGGGACATCCCGGAGGGCACCCGGGGCCGCGGCTTCCGGCTCGGCCAGATCGGCTCGGCGTCGCTGGTCTCGCTGGCGCACGGCACCAACGACGCGCAGAAGACCATGGGCATCATCACCCTGGCGCTGATCGCCAACGGCACCGTGCACGCCGGGGCATCGGCGCCGTTCTGGGTGATCCTCTCCTGCGCGATCGCCATCAGCCTCGGCACCTACACCGGCGGCTGGCGGGTCATCAGGACGCTCGGCAAGGGCCTGGTGGAGATCACCCCGCCCAAGGGGATGGCCGCGGAGTCAGCGTCCGCGGCGGTGATCCTGCTCTCCAGCCACTTCGGCTACTCGCTGTCCACCACGCATGTCGCCACCGGGTCGATCCTCGGCACCGGGCTGGGCGTCCGCGGGGACGAGGTCCGCTGGGGCGTCGCCGGCCGGATGGCCACCGCCTGGCTGATCACGCTGCCGGCCGCGGGCGCGGTCGGCGCGGGCTGCTACGGGCTGGCGCACCTGGTGGGCGGGACGGGCGGGGTGCTGGTCGACGCCGTGCTGCTGCTCGCCGTCGCCGCCCTGATCTTCCTGCGCTCCCGGCGCACCGCGGTGCGCCACGACAACGTCAACGCCGAGTGGCAGGGCGGCGTGGTGCCGCCCGCGCCGGCCGCGGCCGCGGCCTGAGGGAAGGGTGGGACGACCATGAGCTCCTGGATCGACCTGGGCGCCGTCTGGCGGATCGTCGTGGTGGGCCTGCTCGCCGGGGCGGGGCTGCCGGCGCTCTTCGCCGTCGGGCTGCGGCTGCTCGCCGCGCCGGGCGGCGGCGCCGGCCCCGGCGCCGCGTCCGGTACCGGTTCTGCGTCCGGCGCCGGCTCCGGTGCGGCGCGGGCGGTGGGGACGGGGGCCGCCGGCCTCTGCTTCGCCGCGGTGCTCGCGGGCATCGGCTGGGGCATCTTCACCATCGTCAACGGCGGCTGAAGGGCGAACGAACCATGGACCTGCCCCCCTTTCTCGCCGCGGTGGTCGGATGGCTGCGCGCGGGCTACCCCGAGGGCGTCCCCGAACAGGACTACCAGCCGCTCTTCGCGCTGCTGGGCACGCATCTGACGGACGACCACCTGGCGGCCGTCGCCGAGGAGATGGCGTCCGGGGCCGAGCCGGGGCCGGCGGCGGCGATCCGCGCCGCCCGCGACTCCGCGTCGGCGGCGGGCGCCGCCGGGTCCCGTCCGCCGACCGCCGCGCTCGCCCGCGTCAGCGCCCGCCTCGCCGCGGGCGGCTGGCCGCTGGCCCGTCCGCCGGAGTCGTGACACGGAGACCGCAACCGCACATCGCGTCCTCGCGTCCCCCATCCCGACAAGCTGTTAACCCACCTTTATGACGCTTCGGGGGAAAGAGCAACGATGCCGGTGCAAGCCGACAAGTCGCAGAGAATCATCAACAACGCGGTCAAGGAGCGCCAGTGGCGCCGGTCCGGGAAGTCCCGGACCACCGCGGCCATCGTCCTGGCGGCGTTCCTCGTGCTGGGGCTGTTCCTCGTGATCAAGGTCTACCCCGGCCACCCGGGTGACACCGCCGCGCCGACCTGCAACGGCACCGTGATGTCGCAGGGCGACCAGTGCCAGGAGACGGTGAACGGGGTGCCCACCCACACCTACAGCTACGCCGACATGCTGGCGAAGCAGCAGGCGACGCACCCCGCCGCGATGGTCATCGGGATCATCGCGATCGCCATCGCGGTGGTGTTCTTCGTCCCGGCGATGCGCAGCCTCAGCCCGAGCAAGCCCTGGGGGACGGCCCGTCCCGAGCCGTGCCCGCGGTGCGGGCGGTCCGAGCTGCGCGAGAAGCAGATCACGCACACCGAGACGCATGGCCGGGTCCGCTCGACCTGGCGCGGGATCGTCACGCTGTGCACGGCGGAGTGCGGGTTCACGGCGGTCCGCAAACCGTGACCGGGCCCGGGCCCGGGCCGACTCCGGCCGGGCCGCGGCGGCTGCTCGACGGCCGCCGCGGCCCGGCTTCCGCATCCGCCTCGGCGTTGCAGGCATCCTTGGCGTCGTAGGCATCCGGACCCCGGGAGGAACGCCATGACGCAGCCCAACCAGCCGCAGATCGAGGCCTGGAACGGGATCACGGGCAACCACTTCGTCCGCCACCGGGAGCGGTTCGAGGGGATGTTCCGGCGTCTGACGCCCCATCTGCTGCGCGCGGCGGACGTCCGTCCGGACGAGCGGGTCCTGGACGTCGGCTGCGGCGCGGGGGCGACGACGCGCGCGCTGGCCGCGGCGGCGCCGCGGGGCGGCGCGCTGGGGCTGGACGTCTCCGAGCCGCTGCTCGCCGAGGCGCGGCGCATCACCGCGGAACAGGGGCCGGGCAACGCCGGGTTCGCGCTCGGGGACGCCCAGACGTACGCGCTGCCCGCGGGGGAGCGGGATGTGGTGGTGAGCCGGTTCGGGGTGATGTTCTTCGCCGACCCGGCCGCCGCGTTCGGCCGCCTCGCGGCGGCGCTGCGGCCCGGCGGGCGGCTCGCCGTGCTGTGCTGGCGCACCCTGGCGGAGAACGCGCACTTCGCGGTCCCGTACGGCGCGGTGCGCGGGCTGGCGCCGGAGGGGGCGCAGGCGGAGGAGGACCCCGAGGACCGGGAGGACGGCAGCCCGGGCCCGTTCTCGCTCGCCGACCCCGACCGCGTCCGCGGCATCCTGGCGGGGGCCGGCTTCCGCGACGTCGAGCTGCGCCCCCTCGACGAGCCGGTCCGCATGGCCGCGGACCTCGACGACGCCCTCGACTACCTCCTCGACACCCCCGAGGCCGCCCGCCTCCTCGCCGCCGCCCCCGACCCCACCCCCCTCCGCGCCAAGGCGACCACCCTCCTCCGCCCCGCCCT
>NZ_MLCF01000012.1 GCF_001879105.1 Mangrovactinospora gilvigrisea
CCGCCCCGGCACCCCACCCGGGGTGGGAGCGGTGTGGGGTGGGTCGGTGGCTTGCGGGGTGGGGGCTACGGCGTGGATGAAGGGTTCTATGGCGCGCCGCCAGGCGTCGGGTTGCTCGGCGTGCAGGAGGTGGCCGGCTCCGGCCACCTCCGCGTAGGAGCCCTGCGGGAGGACGCGCACCATCTCCTGCGCCTCCGCCCGGCCCAGGTAGCCCTTGAGGCCGCGGACCACCAGCGTGGGGCACCGCACGCGCCCCAGCTCCTCCCAGAAGGGCCGGTGCGCGCACGCCGCGAACTCCGCGACGACGCGCTCCGGCGCGAAGTGCGGCCGCAGGCCGTCCTCCTGACGGTCCAGCAGCTCGGCGAGGAACTCGCCGCGGCCCTCGCTCGGCCCGTCCTCCAGGGACGGATCGTGGACGGAGAACCACTCGCGCGCCTCCCCGAAGGAGGCGAACGGCAGCGGCCAGGCGGCCAGCCACGCGGCGGCCTCGGCGACCTGGTCCTCCGTCAGCGGGGCGCAGCGCATCTCCGCGGCGACCACGGCGCGCACCGCCTCCGGCGCGCGGGCCGCCAGCCGCCAGGCGGTGAGCGCGCCCAGGCTGTGGCCGACGACCACGGCGGGGCCGAGGCCGAGCTGGTCGATGGCGGCCTCGGCGTCGGCCGCGGCGAGCGCACCGCCGACGCCGTCCGCGCCGACGGGCCCGTCCGCGCGCGCCTCCAGCGCCACCGCGCGGAAGGCGGGGGTGAGCCAGCGGGCCGTGCGCCACCAGGCGGTGGCGCGTCCGACGGGGCCGTGCAGCAGCAGCACCGAGGGGCGGCGGTCACCGCCGGGCGACGCGCCGCGGCCCCCCTCGCCGAACTCCCACGCCGCAAGCGGGACGCCGTCGACGCCCTTCACCCGCCGAAAACGCGCCACGATGCTGTGCTCCTTTGCGCTGCCCGCGAGTATCCGGTCTATCACCGATCGCAGCCTCCGCCCGCCCATTTGAGCGAACAACACCACAGTATCGAACGGGAGTTCGGCAATGGGGCTGCGGAGGCGTGATCCACACGAAGGGGTGACGGTGCTCAAGGATTGCCCGGACGTGCCGAGGGGAGCCTTCTGGCGGGGCGCCCGGAGGCGGTCCGCATCCGCAGGGGAAGGCGGCGGCAGGCAGGGTCCGGGCGTGATGGGAGGAGGCGGGGGTCGGAGGGGAGGAGGGCGGCGGGCCCGGCGCCGTGGCAGCGCCGGGCCCGTTCGCCGCGCCGGCCGCGCACCGGTGTCCGCCTGAGTATCGGCCACCTTGGTTTCGGCCCCCTGGGTGCCGGCCGCTTGGCCGCCGGCGGCTCGGCCGGCGGCGGCTCAGCTCTTGGCGACGAAGAGAACCGCCCGGATCGCGACCTGCGGCCGAGCCCAACTCACCGCTCTGAGCTGATGTTTTCCTGATTGCAGGCGTTGGGTCCCGGCGGGCGGATTCGAAGATCATGCGGACTGTCCGCGGACTCCCCCGACGGCCTACTAGGGAGTGTGGTGGTCGGGCGGATGATCTGCGGCGAGGTTCAGGCGTCGGGTGAGGATCAGGGTGGCGATCTCGGCAAGCGGGTGGCCCGACTGGTAGGCGTGCGCGCGGATGCGGATCAGGGCGTCGGCGGGGCTGATGCCCAGTTGCGCGGCGACCATGCCGGAGGCCTGGTGGACGCCGGAGTGGTAGAGGTCGCGGTCCATGGCGAAAAAGTCGCCGGCCGCTCCGGCTCCGGCGGCGAACGCCGTCAGCAGGCCGGTCAGGGCCGAAGCGAGGGCGAGGCCGTCGGCCAGTTGCTGCTGGCCGAGCGGGCCGGGGGTGGTGCGGTGCCCGGTCATGACGCCGAACCGGGCGGCGCCGAGGAACATGGGGAAGGCGAAGACCGCCCGGACGCCGATCTTCTCCACCGAGGAGAGCAGATCCGCCCACCGCATCGTGCCCCGATCGCCCAGATCGTCGATGAGCACCGGCCTGCCCGCGGTGATGGCGTCCATGCTGGGCCCCTGACCCTGGGTGTATTGGAGGTCCTCCAGCCCGGCGGTCAAAGCCCCGGTGTAAAAGAGCAGTTCGATCGAGCCCGCGGGCGGCACCAGGGAGACGGCCAGGCCCTCCAGTCCCAGCAGCCCGGCCGCTCGCGCAAGGTGCTGCGAGATCTGCTGCTCGCTCGGGTTGCGATCCGCCTCCAGCTCGGTCAGCAGCCGATCCATCTCGGCGCTGAGTCCTACCACCGTGGTCTCCTCCTTGTCCGTCGTGCGGTGTGCCGGGGCGCTGCCGGGTCAGCCGTCCGGCGCCGCCGCGTCGAAGGCATCGTCCAGGACCTGCCGGGCGACCTCGGTCAGTGGGCGGCGCTGGGCGCGGCTGTGGGTGCGCATGCGCACGAAGGACTCGTCGGGTGTGAGGTCGGCGCGTTCCGCGAGGAAGCCGATGGCCTGCTCGATCAGGAGGCGATCCTGCATGGCGGCGTGCAGGTGGACGGCGACGGGGGGCTGCTCGGCGCCGGTGTGCTGCTGGAGGATGCCGATGGTGGCGATGTCGGCGAGGGCCTGGCCCAGGGACAGTTGCGCGGGATCGAGCAGTCCCGGCTGGTCGCGGTAGAGGCTGAGGGCGCCGATGGTCTGCGCGCGCAGCCTCAGGGGGAGGGCGCTGTGGGAGACGAAGCCCAGGCGGCGGGCCCGGAGGGTGTAGCGGGGCCAGTGGTGAAGGGCCTGGTCGTCATCCAGCGCGGCGTTGGCCACGGGCCGACCGGTGCGGTAGCAGTCCACCAAGGGGCCCTCGCCCCAGTGGAGTCCGGCCTCTTCCAGGGCGCGGGTGCGGCGGTCGGTGGCCGCGGCGTCCATCAGGTCGCCGAGCGGCGTGGCCAGGATGACGCCGGCGGCGGCGATGTCCAGGAGGTCCAGACAGTGCTCGACCAGGCGGTCGAGGAAGTGGATGGCGTCGAAGTCTCCGACGAGGGTGTCGGCGAGTTCGACGAATGCGTTGGTGATCCGCTCCTCGCGGGGACGCTCCGCCATGGGGCACTCCTTCTCCGTCCTTGTCCGCACGGCCTATTGCACCGCAGGGTGGATGAGATGGGGAAGGCACCGTTGGTCCCGCCGACCCGGTTGGGCAAGCGTGTTCGCCCCCGCCCACCGATGCCTCGCCGGGTCCGGCGGGCTGCGCCTCAGCCGGGGCCGGCGGTGAGCCTCGGACGATCGCCGTCGATGATCCGGCCCGCGAGGTCCGCGAGTTTCATCCGGTGGGACCGGGCATGGGTGCGCAGCAGGGTGAAGGCGTCCGCGACGCCGATCCCGTGGCGCTCGGCGAGGATTCCCTTGGCCTGTTCGATGCGGATGCGCGAGGTCAGGGCGTGGTGGAGCTGAGCGATCGTGCGTTCCTGGCACTCCAGGCGGCGCCCCGCGATCAGTCCGGCGGCGGCCGCCGACAGGGCTCCGAGGGTGGGCTGCACATCGAGGTCGATCGGGGCCGGGACATCCCGCAACAGAACGATCGCGGCGACGGGTTGGTTGCCCTGGCCGATCGGCACGGCGGCGGCCGCGGCGAACCCGGCGGCCAGCGCGGCGGCGACCCAGCCCGGCCATCGCACCCGGGCGATCGGATGGTCCAGGACGGTGTGCGGCACCGGACGCCGGGAGCGAAGGGTGTCACGGCCGGGCCCGGGGACGGATTCGAGCTCGGCCAGGACCAACCGCCGGGCGGCCGGGCTGGTACCGGCCACGGCGAACGGATCAGCGTGCTCGTCGGCCAGCAGCCCGCCGGCCGCGGCGACCTCGAAGAACCCGGCGAACAGGCGGCAGGCGCGCTCCAGCTGCACGGTGGTGCCGACGGAGCTGTCGGCCAGGTCCAGGACGGCCTGAACCAAGGGGTACTGCGGTGAGAAGTGCTGCGGCCTTTCCTTCGCAAGCATGTCGAGTCTCCTGCAGAGGGTGGTTGTGCTCCGGGGTGCCCCTCGGTCCCGCCCCGTGGACGGAGCCGGTAGCGCCCCCTGCGGGTCAGCCTGCCCCCGTTGCGCTGTCTACTGCCGCTTCGCGCAAAGAATCTCGTTGCCGACCAGCGGTCGGCGCGGAAATCCGGGTGCCGGACCGCTTCGGGCGCCCATGCGGACGCGGATCGTCACAGCCCTGGCGGAGTCGGTCATTCCTCCCGGTCGGCGTGTCCGAGGATCTCTTCCGCACTGCCGATGAGGTCCCGCCCGGCGGTGAAGAGCCGGGCCCGTACGAACTCGGCCGCCTCCGCCGTGGTGATTCCCTCGCGGACCGAGACCGCTCCTGCGGCCTGGTGCAGGATGTCCCGGTGCAGCTCCGGTATCTCGAGCGGGCCCCGGGCCACCTGCCGCCCGACGGCGTCCGCCGCCGCGCCCATCGTCCGCAGCACGCCGGGCAAAAAGGGCCCCGGGGAGCGCCGGTAGGCCGCGAACACACCCACCAGAGCACGCCCCACGCACACCGGGACCGCAGCCACCGCACGCAGCGTGCTTCCCATGCCCGCCCGATGGGCCAGCAGGATCGGCCAGCGCCCCGGTGATTCCTCCTCCAGGTCGGGGACCACCATCGGGCATCCGCGCGCCGCGGCCTCGGGCGTCGGGCCCTCACCCACGAGGTACTGCGCGTCCTCCAACTCCACGGCACCGACTCCGGGATCGACCCACCACACCAGCTCCAGGCTGTCGGCGGCCCGCAGGGAGAGCGTCACGGCATCCACGGCCAACGCCGAAAGCCACTGCGCGTCCGGTACCCGCCGCAACGCGGCGAGGCCGCCCGGCCCCTCCTCCAGTACGGAAAGCAACCCGTGCGGTTCCTGAGCAGATGCGCACAACCGTCACCACCCCCTGAAGCTCCTGTATTCAGGTGCACTGCGCCAGTTTCCCCTTATTGTGCGTAGCGCGACGGTTCCATGTCCGAAATCGTGGAAGTACTTCGACCCGGCCCCTGCCGGAGTACGTCACCGACCGGAGAAGTCCCCGCTTCCGTCGCGATCCGCGTTCAGGCCGTCGACACCGAGGGGGCCACATCCATGGCCGGCCGCCGTCCCCAACCCGATACCGCCTCCCCCTGGAAACTCGCCCGTGTCGTTCTGGAGTTGGCCGAGCCGGTCGAGGACCCGATCCACCACCTGGAGCACACCTGCCTGCGCCTCGCCCAGTGGCTGGGGGCCCCTGCCGCCTCGGGCCTCCTGGTCGTCGACGCGCCCTACCAGGCCGTCCCGGTCGGCAGCGATGTCATGGCGCGCGAGTTGGCCTCGGCCGAACTGACGATCACCCACGGCCCCGGCATCGACACCCTGCGCTCCGGCCACCCGCAGCCCGAGATCGCGCTGACCGGCCCCATGGCGCGGGTCCGCTGGCCGCGGTGGACCGCTCAGGCGACCGACCGCGGCTTCTCCGCCGCCGCCGGATTCGCGCTTACCCGGCAGGGGGCTGTGCTGGGCGCGATCACCGTGCTGAGCGACCAACCACTCCGGGTCGATCCCGACCGGCAGCAGGCGGCGCGTCTGCTCGCCGACGCGGCCGCGGCCGGCCTCAACGCCCAGCACCTGCTCCGGAAGGCGGAGGAGACGGGTCGGCAGCTCGAACAGGCCCTGATCTCCCGGATCCTGATCGAGCAGGCCAAGGGTGTCCTGAGCGAGCGGATGGGCATCAGCCCGGCCACCGCGTTCACGCTGCTCCGCAACCATGCCCGCTCCCGCCGCATGCCGATCCGCGACCTGGCCGACGCGGTCATCGAGGGACGAGCGCTGCGCGAGGACCCGACCTGACGGTCAAGGAAGGCGTGTGATCAGCCCGGCGAGGATGAACAGGACGCCGGCGAGGCCCCCGAGGGCGGCGCAGCCGAGGGTCCCGTGCCGGAGCACCATCTGGGGGCTGCGCGCGGCGTGCCGGGTTCCGGTCTTCGCTTTGCGGGCCTGCCGGCGGACGTCCAAGAGGAGCACGACGAAGAAGCCGGGCAGGACGACCCGCATGAACAGGTGATGGAAGATCACTTGAGCGTCACGGCTTGATGGCGACGGCGCCGTACATCGCGACGGTGGTGTCGGCCTCCAGGCTGGTGCCGAGTTCCGGGTGCCAGCGGTGGACCAGGGCGACGCCGGGCGGGGCGAGGTCGAGGCCGGAGCTCACCAGGAGGTCGGCGACCTCGGCGGCGGTGCGCATCACCACCGGGATCCCGGCGGCGGCGTAGCGGTCGGCCACGTGCTCGGCGGCGCTGCCGGCGGTGTCGGCGGTCGGCAGGGAGACGGCGAGGTAGCTGCGGGAGGGGATCTCCTGGACGAGTGCGTGCAGGAGGGTGCGGGCGTCGTTGTCGGTGACGAACTGCAGGACGGCCAGGGCGAGCACGGCGAGCGGCCGGCTCCAGTCGAACAACTGCCGGCGCTCCTGGTCGGACAGGAGACCGGGCAGGTCGCGCAGGTCGGCGGACAGGTAGTCGACGTGGCCGTCGGGGGTACCGCGCAGCAGGGCGCGGGCGTGGGCCAGGACGATCGGGTCGTTGTCGAGGTAGGCGATCCGGGCGGTCGGGCGGGTGCCCTGGACGACCTCGTGGAGGTTGGGACTGGTGGGGATGCCGGTGCCGATGTCCAGGAACTGGTCCAGGCCCCGCCGGGCGAGCCAGCGCGCGACGCGGTGCATGAAGGCGCGGTTGGCGCGCATGGAGGTGACCAGGTCGGGCCAGTCCTGAAGCATGGCGGCGGCAGCCTGGCGGTCGGCGGCGAAGTGGGTCTTGCCGCCGAGTATGCAGTCGTAGACCCGGGCGGGGTGGGCGCGGTCGGTGTGCAACTCGGTCCGGGGGATGGGTTCTTGGGTGTAGGGCGGCCAGGCGGGCACGGTCGGGCTCCTTCGGGATCGCGGGCGGACAGGGGCAGAGTCGGGTGGATAGGTGGGGGTGGTTGCCGGTCCCTGGGCGGCGGACGTGGGGCTCCGCCGCCCCTGGGGCAGGGGCCGGCAATCGGCCTGGTGGCGGCCCCGTGGGCTCGCTGACGAGGCCTTACCTGGGCGGGGCGCGGTGGCTCTCGGCCTGGGCGGTGGCCAGCGCGGTGGCGAGTTCTGCGGGGTCGGTCAGCGGGGTGTCGGGGCCGGGCGGGGTGAGCCAGCAGCGGCCCCCGCGGACAGCACCGGGTATGGGCACTCGCAAGGTCACCAGGTCTTCGCGCCCGACGGCGGTGCCGGCGCCGGTCCAGTCTGCGGCGGCCCCCGGCGCGAGGAGGATGTACAGGCAGCCGGTATCGGTGCCCTGCAGGACGGGGCCCTGGCGGCATCCGGCCTCCCGCAGGCGTCGCAGGGTGCGGGTGCCCAGGGCGGCGGGGAGCTTGAGGACGTCGAAGCGGGTGCCGACCTGGACCAGCGACTCGCCGGTGGCCTGGAAGTCGGCGAGCACCAGCATCGGCGAGGAGGCGCTGGTCCTGGCTAGCCACCACAGCCGCGCGGCCGTCGGATCCATCCGGGTGGCGCCCCTGCGGTGTGCGGTCCTGGGCATCGCCGAAGCTCCTGAGGGTCGAGGGTGGATGAGCTTGTGGCCCCGGGCCCGGCGGCCGCCGCAGTGAGGGCGGGCAGCCCCTACGACCGCCGGGAGTCGAACCCCGGCCGCCGCTGGGGGATCCGGGGCCGGCGGCCGGGAGCATGGACGGACCGGGTCAGGTGAAGCTGCTCAGCGCGAGCCGCGGGGTGCCGTCGTCGTCGGAGTGGTCGCCGAGCAGGTGGACTCGCCAGTTGGTGACAGCATCGGAAAGGCGCTGCACCATCACGTCCGAGACGTGGGCGGCGAAGGCCGGTGAGGCGGCGACCTGCTGGGCGTGGTCGGCTTCGGAGCTGATGCGAGCCGTCAGCCGGACGCATCGCGGGCAGGGCCGGGACCTGCCGGCGGGCGCCTGGCCCTCGTCCTCGGCGGTGGGGTGGGCGAGGGCGGTCACAGCTGCACCTCCGTCCGCTGCCGCGCTTCCGCGCGCTGGTGGACGGTCCCGATCGGCTGGCGGATCTGCGGGTGCAGGGCGCGGTGGTGGCGGGCCAGCCACAGCCAGCGCTTCCACCACGGCAGATGGCAGGCGACGTGGCGGGCCAGGATGAGGGTGTCGCGGTCGAGGTCGGCGGCGACGGCCAGCCACAGCCGCCCGTCGTCGGCCGCCGTGGCGATCCGCAGCCCGGCCAGGCCCTCCTCGACCGCCCCGCGCAGCCTCCGGCACGTCATGCACGGGGCCGTCACGTGCCGCTCTCCGTTGCGGACTTGGGCCGGCGCGCGGGTGCCGGGGCGTCGGCGATCGACAGCAGAAAGCGCGCGACGGACCACTCCCGGCCCAGCTCGGAGCGCACCCGCACCTGGTTGGCCTCCACCGACACCACCTGGACGATCACACCTGTCAGGCCGTCCTTGGCCCAGCACCCGGGCTCCAGCCCGTCCCCGGCCGTCCGTGCCGGACTCCCCTGTCGCTGCACGGCGGTCACATCCCGCCTACCGAGCCGCCGGCGAACAGCGGTGGTGCGATCGGGCGGGGCACGGCCGGTTCCGTGTCCCAGCAGGTTCCGAGTCCGGCGGCGAGAAGGAGGGCTCCGCACGGCTGGCACTTGGCGGCGTCCTGGCTGCCGCGCACCGCGACATCGTCGCGGCCGCACCGCGTGCAGCGGCCCGTTCGTACTCCGTGTTGACACATCTCAAGATCTCCCCAGATCGATCAGTCGCGTCGGAGCGTTCAGTGCTGCGGGCAGGTCGCGGCCGGCCAGCCGTACAGGCCGCCGCATCCGTCGGAGGTGTAGACCATCCGCGACGGCCGCAGTCCCTCGCGTGAGCCGCACACCATGCACACCTCACCGCTGAGGCGCTCCAGCGCCACCGGCGGGGCGAGCGGCCGTGAGTCGTGCGCGGGCGATGGCAGTGCCGAAAGCTCAGTGGGCATGCCGGTCATCGCCAAGGTTCGGCGGCGGTTCAGTGCTTTTGGCCACCGCCATTGCGGTCAACACAAGCCAGCTCCCCGAGTCGGACAGTCATGTTCCGTTCTGGGGATATCGTCCTGCCGCTATGCGGCGTCACCTAGCGTTATTCCCGTACTGGGCTAAAGATCATTGGCGGAACTGCCGAGCCCAGTCGGCGAGCCGTCCGCGCGCCTCGTCGCCCCAAAGTGCATAGCTTTCGTACACCCGGAACTCGTCCAAGTAGTCCTCGACGTCGCGAGGGTCGCGGAAGATTATGGCTCCAGTCGACACTTCGACGGTGACCAGGTCCGCGCCGTAGATGGTGAAGACATTGAGCGGCGCCGCGGGTTTGCTTCCCTCAAGGGGAATCACCCCGAGGCGGACGCTGGGAAGGTAGGAGACCGACACCAGGCGGTCCAACTGCATCGCCATCGCCTGGTACGGCACTAGCGGCCATCGGCACGCCTGCTCGGTGAGGATGAAGGTGAACCGCTTGGTCTCGTCGTACAGCACGGTCTGACGCTCGATCTTCTTGGCTATGGCCCGGGACGGATCGCTCCCGGCCGGGGCCATGCTGGCGTGGATGTACTCAGGGGTTGCCAGCAGGCCGGTGATCATCGTGGGGAGGAAGTACCGCAGCTCGCGCGATGACCTCTCCAGACCTGCGAGCTCGACCTGCTTCTTCTCCAAGCCCTTGCGGCGAAGGGAGCGGTTGGCCTGCCACTCGGTGTTGGCCATGCGCGCCAGCGCCATCACGTTCGCGACCAGGTCGGGCGGGGCCTGGAGCGCCCGCAGGATCAGCTCGACGTCGACCAGGGACGGAGTCAGCCTGCCGTTCTCGATCTTGGAGACCTTGGACTGCGACATGTTGACGCGCCGACCGAGCTGGACCCCGGTGAGTCCAGCTCGGCGGCGCAGTTCGCGCAGTGTGGCGGCTAGGTCAGCGTTGGACTGGCCCAGCTCCTGAGGGTCAAGCGTCAACGCCCTTCACATACTCCTCGAAGGGCACCGACGCAGCGAGTGCGATCCGCTGATACTCGACGAACCGGGACGGGTCGCCCTCGTAGACCTCACGGTTGATCTGGGTCCCGTCCGGCTCGTAGTGCATCAGCACGACGTCCCGCCGATCGAACATCCAGAAGTCCTGAACCCCATCGAGCGGATTGGGGCGGTCGGTGACATCCATAATGCGGATCTCATCCCCAGCCAGAGCATGGGCCTCGTAGTACATGAACTCATAGCGGAGGTAGTCCGACAGGGGCTGCGTGACGATGTGGACGCGCCCCTTCCTGCGCCCCTGGGCACGCAACTGCCGAAGCTCGTCGGTGTATTCCGATGAGTAGCTGCGGGTGTCGATCCGATCGCCGGCCAGGAACTCGCGGATCTCCTCCTCTTCGTCCGGTACCCGATAGGTGGGCAGTGTCTCCAGGCGCCACGCCTCCGTGCGGAAGTCGCGGAACTTGGCTGCCCAGGCGTCACCATCCAAGAGCACGAACAGCCTCCCGCAGCGTCTCCTCGGGGATTTCGACCAGGCCCTCGCCGTCGGGTGCGTCGAACGCCGTGGACACGTCGCCCTGGACGACGAACGAGCCGCGAGCGGTCCGATAGACGTTCGGGCAGTCGTTGCTCTTGCACTCCGGGTCGCCCGCCTTGCCGGTCAACCGGGTCAAGCTCTCGCGCGCCATCGGACCCCCAACAGCTCCGGCAGGGCCGCTCCCCGCCGCTGAATCGAAGCTACGGCGGAGCGCTCCCGCCCGTCTATGCCATGTCGACGATATTCCTGTTGTGGAATAACGATCACGGATTGGAGGCTCGAACCGCCAGAGATGATGGGCTCCAGGTGGCGGATATCCGCCACCTGACACCCGCGTAGCGCGGACGGCTTCAGCGATGTGGGCGGTGCCGCTTCGGGGTTGTCGTGTCGGTGTGGGTCCGATCGGGCGTGGTGGACGGTTGGTGCGGTGCGGTGTGGGTGCGGGCGGCGTGGGCGCGCTGCTCGTGTGCGGTCGGGTTGGCGGCCAGGCGGTCCAGGCGCCAGACGAGGACCTCGGCCGGGCGGCTGGCCGTGTCCAACTCCCGCTGCGCGGCGGCCTGCCACAGCAGGCGCTCCGCGTTGTGCCCGTCCGCGGCGGCCTGGGCCAGGACGGCGGCGAGGGCGGGCCAGGCCGGATCGGCGAGGATCCGCGCGGCCTGCTCCGGGAGGACCTGCTGCATGAGCGCAGTCAGGCGGTCGCGCTCGGTCGGGGCCGGGGCGCGCGTAGCCAGCGCAGCCAGTTGCGGGCGGGCGGCCTGCCGGTAGGCGGTGCGCAGGTGATCCAGCGCAGCGCGGGCGGCGGCCTGCTGCTGCGCATGGCCGTGCGCCTGGTGCCAGCGCACCGCCGCCTCGACCGCGAGGATCACCGCGGCGATCAGCGCACCCGCCATCTCCCCGTCCCCGCCCGCTGCGCTCGGGTGGAGCAGGGAGCGCACGGCCCAGCGCAGGTCGCCGGCGGCGGCGTGCTCGGCGCGCACCCGCGAGCGCGAGGCCCGCTCGAACGCGACCGCCGCCGCCTTCAGTTCGCCGCGCGCCGGAGAGCGGGGGTAAGCGGCCGGCAGGGCGTCCAGGGCCTCCCCGAGCGCAGCGATGTGGCCTTGCGCCTCCGGATCCGAATCGCCGTCCACAGCCCTGTGGACAGTTAGCAGCTGGTCGGCGAGGCGATGACGGGGATGCATCGGCGGCCAGGCGTCTGCGGGTTCGGGTGTCGTGGCGTCGAGGCGTTCGCGGATGCGGGGCAGGCTCAGGTCCGGCGCCAGCTTCCCACCCCCGAAGGCGACCTTCTGTCCAGGCAGGGCGACGGAGTAGCCGATCACATCCCCGGACGGAGCAACCCGCTTCTTGACGACCACCCCCTGCTCCTCCAGCAGGTCGAAGAACTCCGCCACACTGCCCGCCGCAGCAACCGCGGTGCGCACCCGGGAGCGCAGCTCCTCCCGGTCGGTGCGTTCGGCCCCGGTGCGCTGCGCTGCCGCCTGCTCTGCGCTGGTGGGGCGCTTGGCGGCGGTGCCGTCGCCGCGCTTGAGGCGCCGCAGCCCGAACTCGGCCTCGATGGATCGGCATTCGGCCTGGACGCGCCGCGCCTCGCCGTACCGGGGCGGGCGGTGCCCGTTGAGCTGCACGGTGGTGGCCACGATGTGGATGTGGTCCTCCGCGTGGCGCACCGCGATCCACCGGCAGCCGTTCGGGTCGTCCTCGCGGGCGATGCCGGCGGCGGCGACGATGCGGCGGGCGACCTGTGCCCACTCGGCGTCGGTCAGCATCCGGTCGCCCGGCGCGGTGCGCACCGGGCAGTGCCACACATGCTTCGGCGGCAGCTTCCCCCGTTCCGCGGCCACCAGGTCCACGTGCAGGTCCAGGGCGATGGCCAACGTCAGGGGCGTGGCATCCGCGTCGCGGCCCGGGTCGGGCGCGGCACCGAGGTCCCAGGCGGCGACCAGATGCGGGTCGGTGTGCTCGTCCCGGCGGCCGGGCCCATAGAGGTAGCGCAGCAGGCCGGGAGTGTGGGAGCCGGTGGAGATGTCGGGCACCACGGGCCTACCGCCTCTTCCGCACGTGGGCGTGGACCTCGGCCAGGACGGCCGCGATCCGGGTGTGCAACTCATCCAGCCGCTCCGCGCACGCGGCCAGGCCCTCAGGCGGGTAGCCGGTGTTGACGGCTCGGGCAATCTGGTTGAGGTTCACGCCCTGCCGGCGCGCCTCGTGCAGCAGGAGCACCAGGACGGCGGCCAGGGCGCGTTCGCGGACGTCCTCGGGGCTGGGCACCGCCTCGCCGTCGGCCAGGACGGCGTACGCCTTTTCCAGGGCGGCGTCGCCGATGAACCCGGCGGGCCGCTTGCCGGTCCGCTCGGCGGCCTGGCGGATCGCCGTGTCGGCGCTGGGGGTCAGGCGGATCTTGCGCTCGACGGTGCGCTTCTCGCGGGCGCGGCGGCGGTTGAGCGGCGCGGGGATGCGCGGGGCATCGTCGGGGCGGATGCGGTCGAGTTCGGCGGCGACGGCGGCAAAAGCAGGCGCGACGGGGCGGTCGGGCGGTGGCGTCTTCTGGGTGCGGTCGCCCTCGGCCGCACCCTCCCCTGCCACCCCTGGGGCAGGGGCAAACTCGGAAATCGCGCCGTCAGGGGCTCTTTCCGAACAGCTTGCTCCCGCGCTGTCGGTCGCGCGGTCTCTCCATCCACGCAGCAGACTCCGGCGACGGCGCCGGGGCATTGCGGCCGGATCCGGTTCCGGCTGGCTGTTCTGAGGGTCGGTCAAACCAGTTCTCCTAGCGTAGGGGGGCGGTCTTGCGCGAGGTGCCGTCCCATCCGTCCCGGGCGTTGCATGCCTGGTCAGCGCGGGACGGCAGAAATTCTGGGACGGCACCATCCGTCCCACCGGCCCGATCTGGGCGGCGGGCTGGCGGCGGGGGAGGTCCGGGGGGCTGCGGAGCTTTGCGGACGTCGGGCGGTCGCCGCCCGGATCCGGCTCCAGTCCGGCGAGCAGCACCTGCTTCGGGCAGGCCGGTGATTCGCCCTGATATCCGAGGTGGTCCAGATGGACCACCTGCCGCGGCGAGTGGGTTCTGGATGGATTTCTCCCGCTTCCTGAGGTGGCCCGTTTGGGACACCTGCCTCGGGGCGTCCTGCCGTCCCATTCGTCCCGGGCGTTGCGTGCCGGGTCAGCGCGGGCGGGGACCGAATGCCGGCGCCCTGATCGTCCGGTTCGCCCGCCTTGCGACGTGGTGCTTCTTCACCACCTGGTGAACGGGGCGTGTCGGCCCGACCACCGTCTGCAGGTGGGACATCTGTCCCACCTGGAGGTCGGGACACTCCTCCGCCTGCTGCACGGTCGGACGGGGACGGCGGGATGGCGAGTACGGCACCCGGCCGAAGCCGGGCGCCCAGGCCTCGCGGTGTCCGACCTGGTCGCACGTCGGCGTGCCGCGATCTTCGGGCGCCGCCCGAGCGGGGTCCGATTTGCGTGGTGGGGCATGTGCCCCACCTGACAGACGGGACCCACCACCCGCCCGGCACCCGCTCGGATCGCGAGCGGGCAGGGTTGCACGGGCCCGCTCCGGCCGGACGAACCAGGCGCATGCCCAACAGACTTCACCTCCCATACTTCGCCAAGCGGTCGACTATGCGATGGTTCAGTCCGGTTTCTGAGGTGTTCCATTTGGAACGCCTGACCGGATAGCCGCCCGTCCGCCGGCGGGATGCCGCCGCGCGTGTACCGGTGCCGGCGGGGCAGTGGGACGGCAGGTGCCGTCCCACCGATCGGTGCCGTCCCGGCCTGACCTGCGCAGCGACGCTTGGGACGGCTGGGACGGCACCCCGCCGAATACGGGTCAGCCCACCGGCTCGACCGGCAGCCTGGCCTGCTGCAGGTCGGGGCAGTAGCGCTGCCAGGCGTCGGCGAACCGGCTGCGGGCATAGCCCTTGCGCTGGCTGCCGTCGGGCAGGCGGAGATTGGTCGAGGCGATCCCGTAGGGGCGCAGCAGCGCCCCCAGATCCCGCGCCGTCAGTCCGCTGTGGCCGTAGCCGGTCCACGGGGACTCCTCCAGGCTCCGCAGGCCGTGCAGGAGCTGATCGGTCGTCATCCCGACCGGGTTGCTGTTGGCGGCGAACACCGCGCGGCAGTCGGCCAGGATCCGGGCCGACTCGCTCGCATCGGCCTCCGCCTGCTGCTCCGCCCGCGTCATCGCGGTGCACGCGGCGCGGGCGGCCTGCGGCCAGCGACCGCCCGCCAGATCCGCGACGATCACCAGCGGCTCCCAGGTGTCGGCGGCCCGGTCCTCCACCGGCAACTCCGGCTCCGCCGCAGCCGCCTGGGTGCGGACCGCGATCGCCCAGGCGGCGATCCGGCGACGCAGGGCGTGCAGGTCGGGCACGTCTCGTCCGGTGCGAAACGGGGTGACGTGCTCGCCCGGTGCGCGGCGGCGCATCCGAACCACGACGGCCCGGTCCATGATCGTGTCCGGGAGGTCGCCGATCCCGGCCAGCGCGGCCATGGCGAAGGTCGGGAAGGACTTGACGGTGTGATCGGAGCCGGTCACCCGCAGCGTGGGCCGGTTGCGCTGGTGCCCGGCGTTCAGCAGCCCGCGCAGCTCCTCGTTCCTCTCCAGCGCCTTGACCGAGCCGAACAGCGTGTCCGCCTCGTCCACCAGCAGGGTCGGCGGCTGCTCGGTGATGGAGCGGAAGACGGCCGCCGGGGTGGCGTTGATCGTGATGACCGGGTGGTGGACGGTCTCGGTGATCACATCCAGCAGCCGCGACTTCCCGCACCTCTTGGCCGGACCGACGATCGCCAGGCGCGGGGCGTGCTGGAAGGCGGTCTGCAGGTGGGTGGCGGTCACCCACAGGGTGACCGCGTCCAGCGCTTCCGGACTGGGCGCGGCCACATAGCGGGCGATCAACCCCCGCAGATGATCGAGGAGTTCGGCGCCGGACGGCGGACTGACCGCCTCGGGGTCGAGGTCGTCCGGACCGGTCGGCCCCCCGCCGCCGGTCGGCTTGGGGTGACAGGCCGCCGGATCCCGACCGGTCGGCCCTCCCTGACCGGTCAGGTCATCGGTGCCGGTGACCGGGGAGCCGGTGCGGTCAGCCGGTGGGGTGACCGGGGAGCCGGTGCGGTCAGCCGGTGGGGTGACCGGGCTGACCGGGCCGGTCGGTGGGGTGACCGGGCCGGTCGTCGCGGTGACCGGCTCGGTGCCGGTCACCGGCGCGGTCGGCGCCTCCTTACCGGACTGACCGGTCGATGCGGCGGCCGGGATCGGGCCGGTCAGTTGGAGGCGGTGCGGGGTGACCGCGCCGGTCGGCTGCCCCGCGGACGAAGGCGGTGCGGTGACCGGTCGTGGGCGGCTTCGGTGACCGGACACCTCACCGGCTGCGGTCGGCCGGTCAGGCTGACCGGTCGGTCCAGTCGGTGCGCCGATCCGGGCGCCGGGCTGACCGGGGACGGCGACCGCCGGCCAGGACGCGGCGGCGGGGTGCGGCGACTGACCGGTCGTCTCGGACGTGCTGGGTGCGGGATCATGCCGCACCGTCGTACGCTTGGGCACGAGCTGCTCCTTACGAGCGGCGGCACGAGGGTCTAGCTCGCGCCGCCGCGGATGTGTTTCTGGCGTTCATGACAGGACGGTCAGGGAGCCTTCACGGCCTTCGGCGTTGGCGCGCCGGGGGCCGTTTTTCATACGTGCCGCCTGACCCGGCAGTCACGAGGCGAGCCGCCCCCATCCCTTGCCCTCGGCGGCGCGTGCGACGAGTTCGGCCTCCCAGCGGACCAGCTCCGCCTCGCTGTAGAGCACGCGGCGCCCCACCTTCACGCCCTTGGGCCCGTAGCCGATGTGCCGCCAGTACCGGACGGTGCTGGCGGCGGTGCGGAAGCGCTCGGCGACCTCGGTGGTGGTCAGGTAGCGATCCAATCCATTCCCTCCTGGGTTCGGATTTTCAACCTCTACTATCTACTATAGTGGGCAGTGGCGACGGATCAAGCCGATGGAGGTTGATAGCCTCAAGCCCATGACGACTCATGATCATCCGTTGAGCGGAGAGGCGCTCGTCGCCTACAACCTCCGCCAGATCCGCAAGGCCCGGCGCGTCTCCCAGGACGACCTCGCCGAACTCATGACCCGCCGCGGCTTCAAGATGCACCAGACCCAGATCGCCAAGATGGAGCGCGGTGCGCGCCCCATCCGCCTCGACGAGGCCATCTCCCTCGCCGCCTGCCTGGGCGTGCCCGCCGAGCCCTTCATGTCCCAGCCCGTGGGCGACGAGTCCGATCCCGACTTCGAGTTCATGCAGGCCCGGTTCGACGTCCAGGTCGCCCGCAGGGAGTGGGAGGCGGCGGCGGAGGCCGAGGAGGAGACCCGCAACCGCTACAACCAGGCCATCGACCGCATCTACGAGGTCAGCCAGCGGCTCGGCATGGAGTTGCCCGTCGAAATCGCCGGCGGTCTGCAGCTCCTCCCCGCCCCCGGCACCGAGGAGTACGAGCGCCAAGAAGCAGCCGAGTACGAGAAGCGCACAGGAAGGAAACCCCCACCGGATGGCCAACATCCAGAAGCGCCCGAACGGTAAGTGGCGCGCCCGCTACCGCGACAGCACAGGCAAGGAGTACTCCCGCCACTTCGCCCGCAAGGTCGACGCCCAACGCTGGCTGGATGAGGTGACCACCAGCCTCGTCACCGGCCAGTACGTCGACCCCAAGTCCGCCAAGACCCCGTTCCGCGACTACGCCGAGCGCTGGCGGCTCGCGCAGCCGCACCGCCCCAACACCGCTCGCCTCGCCGAGACCTACCTCCGGCTGTACATCTACCCCCGGTGGGCATCGCGTGGAATCGGCTCCATCAAGCCCGGTGACGTGCAGCGCTGGATCGTCGCGCTGAGTGCTGAGAACGGGCTCGCCGCCAGCACCATCCGGACCGTCTACAACACCCTCAACGCCGTGATGCGTGCTGCTGTCCGCGACCGGCTGGCGGCCTCGAACCCCTGCGAGGGAGCCAAGCTGCCGAAGGTGCCGCCCAAGCGGATCGTCCCGCTCACCGTGGAGCAGGTGCAGGCCCTCGCCGCAGGAGTGCCGGCGCAGTACCGGGCACTCGTCCTACTGGGCGCCGCGACGGGGCTCCGGCCGGGAGAGCTGTTCGGGCTCCAGCTCCGGCATCTCGATCTCTTCGGCCGATCGGTGACGGTCGACCAGCAGATCCTGCGGGCGCCCAAGCGCGGAACGGTGATCGGCGAACCCAAGACGGCCCGGTCGCACCGTGTCGTCCCGCTGCCAGAGATGGCCGTACGGGCGATGAAGGAGCATCTCCGCGCCTTCCCGCCCGGTGAGGACGGCTGGCTCTTCACCGCGCCCGAGGGCGGGCCCGTCGCCTACACCCCGTTCATGGAGTGGGCCTGGCGACCGCTGGCCAAGAAGCTCGGGTTCCCGCCCCGCACGGGGCCGCATGCCCTCCGCCACCATTACGCCAGCCTGCTGATCCGCAACGGCGAGTCGGTCAAGACCGTCTCGGAGCGCCTCGGCCACACCAATGCCGCGATGACGCTCAACATCTACATCCATCTCTGGCCGGACTCCGAGGACCGGACACGGGCCGCCGTGGACCGCGCCTACGGGCTCGCGGACGGCAGCGAGGAGGAGGACAGGGCGGCATAGCCGCCACGGGCTTGCGGACCGGGTGCGGACCGCGGAGTCCAGTGTCTAGCTCCGCCGCAGGTCAACGGCCCGTCGGAAGACGGCTCAGCTCTTGGCGACGAAGATGTGCCCGGCGATCTCGCCCGGCAGCTCCGCCGACTCTCCGCTGCTGCCCACCAGGATCCCGCCGTGCGCCTCGCTCGCGGTGATCACCGAGCCGGGCTGGACGCCCGCGCGCCGCAGCGTCGCCATCGCCTGGGGGTCGGCCTGGATCGGCTCGCTGATCCGCCGCACCACCACGTTCTTCGCCTCCGGCCCGGAGACGATGGAGGTGAGCGGCACGATGCCCTCCTCCAGGAAGGGGTCGGCGCCGGTCTCGTCGCCCAGCTCGGCGAGGCCCGGGATCGGGTTGCCGTACGGCGACTCCGTCGGGTGGTGCAGCAGCTCCAGCACCCGCCGCTCCACCGCCTCGCTCATCACGTGCTCCCAGCGGCAGGCCTCCGGGTGCACCTGCTCCCAGTCGAGCCCGATGACGTCGACCAGCAGGCACTCCGCCAGGCGGTGCTTGCGCATCACCCGGGTGGCCAGCCGCCGGCCCTCGTCCGTCAGCTCCAGATGCCGGTCTCCCTCGACCGTGAGCAGGCCGTCGCGCTCCATCCGCGCGACCGTCTGGCTGACCGTCGGCCCGCTCTGCTCCAGGCGCTCGGCGATCCGCGCCCGCATCGGGACGACGCCCTCCTCCTCAAGCTCCAGGACCGTCCGGAGGTACATCTCGGTGGTGTCGATGAGTCCGCTCACGTCGGCCAGCTCCTGTCCTTGCCTGCAAGACCCCAATTGTGGACCATCCCGACGACAATCGGGCGCGAGGCCGTGGATTCGGCGCCGCGCCGCCCCCAGAATGGGTTGTCATGAGCGATCTCGTCGGGGAGTACTTCGACGCCGCCCAGCGGCAGTTGGAGCAGGTCCGGAAGCGGAACGGCCCATCGGTGGGCGAGGCGGCGCGGCGGATCGCCGACGCGGTGGAGGGCGGCGGGGCGCTCTTCGCCTTCGGCGCCGGCCACTCCTCGCTGCCCGCCCAGGACCTGGTCTACCGGGCCGGCGGCCTGGCCCTGTTCAATCTGCTGGCGGTCCCCGGCCTGATCGGGGTGGACGTGATGCCGGCCCCGCTGGGCAGCGCGCTGGAGCGGGTGGCGGGCCTCGCCGAGGCGGCGCTGGACGCCAGCCCGGCGCGCGCCGGCGATCTGCTGATCGTCGTCTCGCTCTCCGGCCGCAACGTGGTGCCGGTGGAGATGGCCCGGCACGCCCGGGAGAAGGGGATGACGGTGATCGCGGTCACCTCGGAGGCGTACGCCGAGTCGCCGGAGGTGACGGCGAAGCACCCCTCGGGGACGTTCCTGCGGGACAACGCGGACGTGGTGCTGGACACCGCGGTCGCGCCGGGCGACGCCGAGCTGAGCGCGGACGGCCTGCCCACCCGGTTCGGCTCGGTCTCGACGGTGGTGGCGTGCGCGCTGCTGCAGGCCGCGCAGGCGGCGGCGGTCGCGCTGCTGCACGAGCGCGGGGCGACGGTGCCGCTGCTCAGGTCCGGGAACGTGGACGGCGGGCTGGAGTGGAACGCCCGGCTCTTCGCCGAGCACGGCGACCGGATCTTCTACCGCCGCTGAGGCGGGCGCCCGGACCGGAACCGACCGGGCAGCCGGGCAGGAGCCGGGCGGGAGCCGGGCAGAAAAAAGCCCGTGGGCTCATCCCCGGGACCTTGCGGTCCCGAGCACCGGACGGACGTTCCGGCGAGCCCACGGGCCGGTGACTGCTGGTATTGCACCGACGCTCCATGCGTGCGACACAAGGCAACAGCCTCTGTTGCGCTGATGGAGCGGCTAGCTGACAGCCACCTCACGCGTCCGATAAGCACTCATTCTTCGGACCACCTCCTTTCACGTGTGCCTGCACGCTATGACCGCGCCGCCGGAGGGGCAAGAGGTTTTTCCGGCAGCGAACCGGGGCGTCCTCCGGGAATGCGCACGGGGGTTCAGGGGTTCAGGCGCTCCAGCGTCCAGGGGGCGTCGTCCGGGGCGTCCGGGGCGCGGCGGTAGACGAGCCGGTCGTGCAGCCGGTCGGGGCGGCCCTGCCAGAACTCGACGCTCAGCGGCCGCACCCGGTAGCCGCCCCAGAACGGCGGGACGGGCACCTCCCCCGGGTAGGCGGCGTCCAGTTCGGCGTACCGGCGCTCCAGCTCCTCGCGGGAGGCGAGCGGCGCGGACTGCTCGCTGGCCCAGGCGCCGAGCCGGGAGCCGCGCGGGCGGCTGGCGAAGTACTCCGCGGTCTCCTCGCCGCTCGTTCGGGTGACATCGCCGTTGACGACGATCTGTCGCGCGATCGGGTGCCACGAGAAGACCAGCGAGGCGCGCGGGTTGGCGTCCAGCTCGGTGCCCTTGCGGGACCGGTAGTTGGTGAAGAGCACGAAGCCGCGCAGGTCCCACGCCTTGAGGAGGACGGTGCGGGCGGAGGGCCGGCCGTCGGCGTCGGCGGTGGCCAGCACCATCGCGTTGGGCTCGGGCAGCGCGGGGTCGGCGGCGGCCGCGGCGAACCAGCGGGAGAACTGGGTGAAGGGGTCGGGCGCCAGCTCGGACTCGACGAGCCCGGCGGTGCGGTACGGGCGGCGCATGCCGGACGGGTCGGGGCCGCGGTCGGGGCCGTGATCTGGACGGTTAGCCACAGTCCGGATTGTGCCGCATCGCGCGTCCGTCACGCCCGGGGAAACCCAACGGCACCACGTGCCTTGGCCTATGAGGACCCAACAGTTCGCGCTAGCCTGTGCTGTTAATCCTCGACCGGTCGAGCGGCCTGATGACCCCTCAACTCTGGCACCGAGTGCCAGACTCCGAGACGAGGCTCAAGGCGAAGGAGCCGTCGGGATGTCGGAATTCGTACCCGGACTGGAGGGCGTGGTCGCGTTCGAGACCGAGATCGCCGAGCCCGACAAGGACGGCGGCTCGCTGCGCTACCGCGGGGTCGACATCGAGGAGCTCGTGGGCCGGGTGCCCTTCGAGCACGTCTGGGGCCTGCTCGTCGACGAGGCGTTCACGCCCGGCCTCGCCCCCGACGAACCGTTCCCGCTGCCGGTGCACACCGGCGACGTCCGGGTCGACGTCCAGGCCGGCCTCGCCATGCTGGCGCCGGTGTGGGGGCTCAAACCGCTGCTCGACACGGAGGACGCCAAGGCGCGGGAGGACCTGGCGCGGTGCGCGGCGACGGCGCTCTCCTACGTCGCCCAGTCGGCGCGCGGCGTCGGCGCGGCGATGGTGCCCGAGCGGCGCGTCGACGAGGCGGCGTCGCTGGTGGAGCGGTTCATGGTGCGGTGGCGCGGCGAGCCCGACCCGCGGCACGTCAAGGCGGTGGACGCGTACTGGTCGTCGGCGGCCGAGCACGGCATGAACGCCTCGACGTTCACCGCCCGGGTGATCGCCTCCACCGGCGCGGACGCGGCGGCGGCGCTGAGCGGGGCGGTGGGCGCGATGTCGGGCCCGCTGCACGGGGGCGCGCCGTCCCGGGTGCTGCACATGCTCGAGGAGATCGAGGGGACGGACGACGCGGCGGCGTACGTGCGGGGCGTGCTGGACCGCGGCGAGCGGCTGATGGGCTTCGGGCACCGCGTCTACCGCGCGGAGGACCCGCGGGCGCGGGTGCTGCGGCGGACGGCGCGCGAGCTGGACGCGCCGCGCTACGCGGTGGCGGAGGCGCTGGAGGAGGCGGCGCTCAAGGAGTTGAGGGAGCGTCGGCCGGACCGGGTGCTGGCGACGAACGTGGAGTTCTGGGCGGCGATCGTGCTGGACTTCGCACAGGTGCCGGCGTCGATGTTCACGTCCATGTTCACCTGCGCGCGGACGGCGGGGTGGGCGGCGCACATCCTTGAGCAGAAGCGGACGGGGCGGCTGGTGCGGCCGGCGGCGCGCTATGTCGGGCCGGGGACGCGTGGGGCTGCGTCGGTGCCGGGGTACTCGGCGGTGGCGCGCGCGTAGTGCTCGCTGTTCGCCGCCGGCGGCGGCGGGCGGGGGTGATGCAATGGGGGCGTGGATGCTTGGGTTGTGGGGGTTGCCGGTGCGTGGGGGGCCGCGAGCAGTGGCGTCGCCGCTGCACTGCTCGTGCCGCGGCTTGCCCGCGAGGGCGGGGCGGGCCGGTGGTGGGTCGCGGCGCTGGTCGGGGGCGCTGCCGCCGGCGTGATCGGGTGGCGCGTCGGCGCGCGGCCGGAGGCCGCGGTGTGGCTGCTGCTGGTGCCCGTCGCCGTCGTGCTCGCCGCCGTCGACCTCAGGGTGTTCCGCCTCCCCGACGTGCTGACGCTGCCCGCCGCGGGCGGCACCGCGGCGCTGCTGGGCGCCGCGTCGCTGCTGCCGCGGCAGCACGGCTCGTGGACGCACGCCCTGCTCGGCGCCGCCGTCCTCGCCGCGTTCTACGGGCTGCTCTTCCTGATCAGCCCCGCCGGGATGGGCCTCGGCGACGTCAAGCTCGCGCTGACGCTCGGACTGGTGCTCGGCTGGTCCGGCTGGCGGACCGTCGTCACCGGCACCTTCGCCGGCTTCCTCGCCGCCGGCCTCGTCGCCGCCGCCCTGCTCGTCGCCCGCAAGGCGGACCGCAAGACCGCCCTGCCGTTCGGTCCGGCGATGCTCTTCGGCGCCCTCGTCGGCCTCGCCCTGAACGGGTGACGGGCGCTCCCCTTTCGTCTCAATTCGTGGACCCTTATCCCCCGGGCGTTGCCCGCGGCACTACGCTTCGCGGGTGGCAGAGATCCAGATTCCCGCGGACATCAAGCCCGGCGACGGGCGCTTCGGCTCCGGCCCGTCCAAGGTGCGCCCCGAGGCGCTGAGCGCCCTGGCCGCCACCGGAACCTCCCTCATGGGCACCTCCCACCGCCAGGCGCCGGTCAAGAACCTGGTGCGCCGGGTGCGCGAGGGCGTCTCCCAGCTGTTCTCCCTCCCCGAGGGCCATCAGGTCGTCCTCGGGAACGGCGGGTCCACCGCGTTCTGGGACATCGCGACGTACGGGCTGATCGCCTCCCGTTCGCAGCACCTGTCCTTCGGCGAGTTCTCCTCCAAGTTCGCGTCGGCGGCGAAGGCCGCGCCGTGGCTGGAGGACCCGAGCGTCGTCAAGTCCGAGCCGGGGACGCATCCGCTGCCCAAGGCGGAGCCCGGGATCGACGTCTACGCGCTCACCCACAACGAGACGTCCACCGGCGTGGCCATGCCGATCCGGCGGCCGGACGGCACCTCCGCCGGCGAGTCGCTGGTGCTGGTCGACGCGACGTCGGGCGCGGGCGGCCTGCCGGTCGACGTCCGCGAGACGGACGTCTACTACTTCGCGCCGCAGAAGTCCTTCGCCGCGGACGGCGGGCTGTGGATCGCCCTGATGTCCCCGGCGGCGCTGGAGCGGGCCGCGCGGATCGCGGAGAGCGGGCGGTTCGTGCCGGCGTTCTTCTCGCTGCCGACGGCGATCGACAACTCCGCCAAGGACCAGACGTACAACACGCCCTCGCTGGCGACGCTCTTCCTGCTCGCCGACCAGCTGGACTGGATCAACGGCCGGGGCGGGCTGGACTGGGCGGTGCGGCGGACGGCGGAGTCCTCGGGCCGGCTCTACGCGTGGGCGGAGAAGTCCGCGTTCGCCTCGCCGTTCGTGGCGGAGCCGGAGCAGCGCTCGCAGGTGGTCGGGACGGTCGACTTCGCCGACTCCGTCGACGCGGCCGCCGTCGCCAAGGTGCTGCGCGCCAACGGGATCGTGGACGTGGAGCCGTACCGCAAGCTGGGGCGCAACCAGCTGCGGGTGGCGATGTTCCCGGCGGTGGAGCCCGACGACGTCACCGCGCTGACGCAGTGCGTGGACTACGTCGTCGAGCGCCTCGGCTAGCGCCCGGTGCGCCGGTGCCGCGCTGGCTGGCAGTGACAGGGCCTTGTTAGGGCGCCCACCGAGAGGTGGGATGTCCCCATGGAGTACACGCAGTTGGGGCGGACCGGGCTCAAGGTGAGTCGGCTGGTCCTCGGAACGATGAACTTCGGACCGCTGACCACCGAGCCCGACAGTCACGCCATCATGGACGCCGCGCTCGAGGCCGGCGTCAACTTCTTCGACACGGCGAACACCTACGGCGGCGACGCCGGCAAGGGGCGGACCGAGGAGATCGTCGGCTCCTGGTTCGCCAAGGGCGGCGAGCGGCGGGAGAAGACCGTCCTCGCCACCAAGGTCTACGGCAACCGGGGCGACTGGCCCAACGACGGCCGGCTGTCGGCGCGGCACATCCGGCAGGCGGTCGAGGCCAGCCTCAAGCGCCTCGGCACCGACTGGATCGACCTCTACCAGATGCACCACGTCGACCGTTTCACGCCGTGGGAGGAGATCTGGCAGGCGATGGAGCGGCTCGTCGCCGAGGGCAAGATCCTCTACGTCGGCTCGTCCAACCACGCCGGCTGGCACATCGCGCAGGCCAACGAGACCGCGGCGCGCCGCAACTCCCTCGGCCTGGTGAGCGAGCAGTGCCTGTACAACCTCACCGAGCGCCGCGCCGAGATGGATGTGCTGCCGGCCGCCGAGCACTACGGCCTCGGGGTCATCCCCTGGTCGCCGCTGGCCGGCGGGCTGCTGGGCGGGGCCGTCCGCAAGGAGCGGGAGGGCTCCGTCGGCGACCGCACCCGCGGGGGCCGCGCGGCCGCGATCCTCGCCGAGAAGCGCCCGCAGGTGGAGGCGTACGAGGAGCTGTGCGCCAAGCACGGCGTCGACCCCGGCGAGGCGGCGCTGGCCTGGCTCAACACCCGTCCCGCGGTGACCGGTCCGATCATCGGCCCGCGCGTGATGGGCCAGTTGGAGTCCGCGCTGCGCGCGGTCGAGCTCGAACTGCCCGCCGAGTTCCTCGACGGACTGGACGAGATCTTCCCCGGGCCGGGTCCTTCTCCCGAGGCTTTTGCCTGGTAGGAGGGATGACCACCGGGGGTAGGGCTATCCCTACCCCCGGACCCGGAGCGTCCCCCATGTCGTCCCCCACCGGGACCGGGCACTCTTGGTGGCATGGAGACGACGAGCCCCGGCCGGCCGGGAAGCGGCCCCGGCGCGGGCCCCGCCCCGCGCCGCCGCGCCTTCGACCGCCGGATGTGGCGGGAGCTGCTGAACTGCCTGATCAACTTTCCGCTTGATCTGGTCGGTTTCATCTACATCGTGGTGACGGTGACGGTCGGTGTCGGCCTCTCCTTCACCCTGGTCGGGCTGCCCGTGCTGGCCGGCTCGCTGGCCGGCGCCCGCGGCTTCGGCCAGGCGGCGCGGGCCCGCGTCCGCTCGCTGCTCGGCGAGGACGTCGGCGACCCGCTGCCGATCGGGGCGCGCCGCAAGCGCACCCACGCGTTCCCCTGGCTGACCGCGGCGATCACCGACGCGGTCTCCTGGCGGACCGCGCTCTACCTCTTCGCCCGCCTCCCCTGGGGGATCGTCACCTTCGCCGTCGGCCTGGTCAGCGTGATCGCGCTGTGGCCGGTGATGCCGTGGGTGCTGCGCGCGATGGCCAACGTCGACCGGTGGTCGGCGCGGGTGCTGCTGGCCCCGTCCGAGCTGCAGGCGCGCATCGAGGCGCTGGAGAGCAGCCGCACCGAGGTGGTGGACACCGCGGCGGCCGATCTGCGGCGCATCGAGCGGGATCTGCACGACGGCGCGCAGGCCCGGCTGGTGAACCTGGCGATGGGCCTGGGCCTGGCCAAGGAGCACCTGGACGACCCGGAGATGATGCGCAAGCTCATCGACGAGGCGCACGGCGAGGCCCGCGAGGCGGTGCGGGAGCTGCGCGATCTGGCGCGCGGCATCCACCCGGCGATCCTCACCGACCGCGGCCTGGACGCGGCGCTGTCGCACCTGGCCGGACGGATGGCGATCCCGGTGACGGTGAGCGTCGACATGCCGGAGCGTCCGGCGTCGGCGATCGAGGGGACCGCGTACTTCGCGATCTCCGAGCTGCTCACCAACATCACCAAGCACGCCGGGGCGCAGACCGCGGTGGTCGACGTCTGGAAGGCGGAGGACCGGCTGATGGTCCAGGTCCGCGACGACGGGCAGGGCGGCGCGAGCGAGGCGAAGGGCACGGGCCTCTCCGGCCTCGCCGAGCGGATCCGCTCGGTGGACGGCGTGTTCGTCGTCGACAGCCCCGTCGGAGGCCCGACCACGATCTCGGCGGAACTGCCGTGGCGGACCCGGGATTAGTCGGAAGCGGAAGCACAGGAAAGGGCAGAGATCATGGTGACGATGCTGCGTGCGCCGTTTTCGCGGCAGGCGTGGGGGGCCCATGCGTGGGCGTGGAGCGGGCTGCCGGTGGCGATCGCGATGTTCGCCTGGTCGTTGGTGCTGGTGTGCGTGGGCGCCCCGCTGATCAGCACCGCGCTGGGCATCCCGGTGCTGGCGCTGCTGCTGACCACGGCGCGCGGCCTGGGCGCGATGGAGCGGGGCCGGGCGGCCGCGCTGCTCGGCCCGCGCGCCGCGGTGGAGGCGCCCGAGCCGCTGCCGGACCGCTCCGGCGGCGTGTGGCTGCGGATGTGGCGGCGGCTGGGCGACCCGGCCGGCTGGAAGGCCGTGCTGTACGCGGTGGTCTCCTTCCCCTGGTCGATCGTCACCTTCGTGATGAGCGCGACGCTGCTCGCCACCGGCTGGGCGCTCTTCACCTATCCGGCGTGGGCCTGGGTCTACCCGCGCTACACCAGCGACCCCGGGATGCAGTTCTACGGCTTCTGGACCGACCACCCCGAGAACTTCTATCTGACGGGCGTGTGGGTGTGGGCCACGGCCGCCGCCGGGCTGGTCCTGGTGCTGGTCACGCCCTGGGTGATGCGCGGTCTGACGGCGGTGGACGCGGCACTGGTGCGCGGTCTGCTGGGACGGCGGCGCGGCTGACCCGTCCCGGTCCGGCCCCGCGGTACGGAATGATGGGGGACGATACGTGCCGCAGGGCCGGATGTCGGGAGGGAACACGTGCGGGTTGTCGTCGCCGAGGATTCGGTGCTGCTCCGGGAGGGGCTGATCCGGTTGATCACCGACCGGGGGCACGAGGTGGTCGGGGCCGTCGGGGACGGCGAGGAGCTGGTCGCCTGCGTCGACGAGTTGGCGGCGGAGGGCCAGCTCCCGAACGTGGTGGTCGCGGATGTGCGGATGCCCCCCACGCACACCGACGAGGGGGTGCGGGCCGCCGTGCGGCTGCGCGAGACGCATCCTTCGGTGGGGGTGCTGGTGCTCTCGCAGTACGTGGAGGAGCAGTACGCCACCGAGCTGCTGACCGGCTCCACCAAGGGCGTCGGCTATCTGCTGAAGGACCGGGTCGCGGACGTCCGGGAGTTCGTGGACGCGGTGGTCCGCGTCGCGGACGGCGGCACCGCGCTCGACCCGGAGGTCGTCGCCCAGCTGCTGGGCCGCAGCCGCCGCCAGGACGTGCTGGCGGGCCTGACGCCCCGTGAGCGCGAGGTGCTGGGGCTGATGGCGGAGGGCCGCACCAACACGGCGATCGCCAAGTCGCTCTTCGTCTCGGACGGCGCGGTGGAGAAGCACGTCTCGAACATCTTCATGAAGCTGGGGCTCGGCCCGTCCGGGGACGACCACCGCCGGGTGCTCGCCGTGGTGCGTTATCTGAGGCGGTAGTTCCGGATGGGGCGGACGGCACTTTCTGTGTCGACCGGCGGTGCGCGCGAAAGGTTGTACGGTTCAGGAATGTGGTCCGTGTGGTGTTTTACCGGCAGCCGATGGATGGTCAAAAGCTGAATCGCTGCTTATCTTTACACCGCACGCGGCACTTGGGTGTCTGCCTCCCGCCGCGGCGCCGATGCCGGGCGGCAGGCCCGGTCTTTCCTGTGGGGGTTCACACTCGTGTCCTCGGGCACTCGTATGCGTTTTTCGCGCGTCGCCGCGGCTGTCGCCGCGAGCGCCGCGCTGGTCCTGGCCGCTGCCGGGACCTCTTCCGCGGACGGCCACGCTCGCACCGTGGGTTCGCCGCGGATCGCGGTTCCGCAGCCGACGTTCCACAAGCCGATGACGCGCGCGGCCGTGAAGCCGCACCCGGTCGAGTCGGCCGACGGCAAGCCGGCGTCCTTCCGCAGCGACTTCAACGGCGACGGTTCCTCGGACTTCCTCTACACCGCGCTCGACGGCAACACCTATTACAAGGATCGCGTCGACGCCGACACCGTCGCGTATCCGGACAGCGCCGAGAAGGTCAAGGACTGGCTCTACCCCGGCGACCTGACCGGTGACGGGGTGCCGGACGTCCTCGGCCTCTCGCTCGGCGGCAACCTGCGGCTGTTCAGCGGCGCGGGGATCCGCAACGCCAACGGCCTGTCCGCCGAGGGCTACACGACCGTCGGCACCGGGTTCCAGAAGTACTCCAAGCTGTTCATCCCCGGTGACCTCAACGGCGACGGCAACGCCGACCTGCTCGCCCGCACGCCGAGCGGCGACCTGGTGTTCTACCCCGGCACCGGCAAGGGCTTCGGCTCGCCCGTGACCATCGGCCACGGCGGCTGGCAGCAGTACGACGAGCTGATCGGCGCCGGCGACCTCAACGGCGACGGCAACGCCGACCTGCTCGCCCGCACGCTGGACGGCAGCCTCTACGAGTACAACGGGCTGGGCAACGGCACGCTCTCCGCCAAGAAGCTGCTGGGCACGGGGTACCAGAAGTACACCGAGATCATCGGTGGCGGGGACTACGACGGAGACGGCTACCCGGACCTGGCCGTCCGCGACACCACCGGCACCGGCACCCTGTACCTGATGCACGGCAACGGCGACGGCAGCTTCGCGGCGCCGACCGCCGTGGGCGACGGATGGCAGTACACCACCCAGCTGGGCGGCGGCGGCAACATCCCGTTCTACGGCAAGCACGAGTTCATCGGGCAGACCGCGGCCGGGACGCTGTACTGGTACGGCTCCAACGGGGACGGCGGCTTCCAGGGCAAGACCCGGACCAGCGACGTCGGCGGCTTCCCGCCCAGCCAGCTGTACCTGGCCTTCGCCAACGCGCTGACCAGCAACGGCTACCCGGACCTGGTCGGCAAGGACAACTACGACGGCCACATCTACAACTACCAGACCTACGCGGCCAACGACACCAACGGCCTGGCCGGCGGCTCGAAGTCCTACAACCTGGTGACCGGCCCCGGTGACCTGAACCAGGACGGCAAGGGCGACCTGATCGCCCGGGACACCTCCGGCAACCTCTACTACTACGCCGGCAACGGCACCGGCCTGAGCGTCCAGGGCCGGGTGCAGATCGGCACCGGCGGCTGGAACCAGTACAACGCCATCGTCGGCGGCGGCGACCTGAACAACGACGGCATCGCCGACATCGTCGCCCGCCAGACCTCCACCGGCGCCCTGTACCTCTACCCGGGCCTGGGCAACGGCCGGTTCGGCGGCAAGGTGCTGATCGGCTCCTCCGGCTGGAACCAGTACACGACGATCGCCTCCCCCGGCGACATGAACGGCGACGGCAAGGCCGACCTGATCGCCGAGTCCAAGACCGGCGGGCTGTACTTCTACGCCGGCCTGGGCAACGGCAAGTTCGGCGCGCGGGTGTCCATCGCCACCAGCGGCTTCACCTTCAAGTACCTGTACTGACCGTCACGGTGACGCGGCGCCCGGCGGGCCCCGGGGCGATCCAGACCCTGGCCGGCCCGTCGGCCACCGCCACCCGGTGCGTCGCTCCGGCGACGTCCACGACGGCTTTCGCGCCGGCCCCGGGGAGGGAGACCTCCGCGGGGCCGGTCGCGTGGGTTCGACGAACAGCCGTCAGCCGCGGTCGTCACACGGATTGCTCGTCACACGGATTGCAATACCGGCGAGCAGCCCGGTTGCCGGCCGGCTCGCGCCGCCCGACGGAGCGTCAGGCGACCGTCCAGGTGTCCGAGCCGGTGAGCAGGGAGCCCAGGTCGCCGGGGCCCTTCTTGTCGACGGCGAGGTCGAGCTGCTCGCGCATCAGGGTGTCATAGACCGGGCGCTTGACGTCGCGGAAGACGCCGATCGGGGTCTGGTGGAGGGTGTCCGGGTCGGCGATCCGCGACAGGGCCCAGGCCGTCACCGGCGAGGCCGCGTGGGGGTCGTGGACGAGGACGTCCGACTCGTTCTCGGGCGTCACCTCGACGACCCGCAGCTCGCCCGTCTCGGCGTCCCGCACCACGCCCTTGCCGCCGTCGGCGCCGAAGCGGATCCGCTCGCCGGCCTCCAGCGGGATGATCGCCTCGGCCTTGGTGCTGCGGTCCTTCAGCGGCTCGAACGCGTTGTCGTTGAAGATGTTGCAGTTCTGGTAGATCTCCACCAGCGCGCTGCCCGGGTGCTCGGCCGCGGCCTGCAGCACCGAGGTGAGGTGCTTGCGGTCGGAGTCGATGGTGCGGGCGACGAAGGACGCCTCCGCGCCCAGCGCCAGCGAGATCGGGTTGAACGGCTGGTCCAGCGAGCCCATCGGCGTCGACTTGGTGATCTTGCCGACCTCGGAGGTGGGGCTGTACTGGCCCTTCGTCAGGCCGTAGATCCGGTTGTTGAAGAGCAGGATCTTCAGGTTGACGTTGCGGCGCAGCGCGTGGATCAGGTGGTTGCCGCCGATGGAGAGCGCGTCGCCGTCACCGGTGACCACCCACACCGACAGGTCGGGGCGGGAGCTGGCCAGGCCGGTGGCGATCGCCGGGGCGCGGCCGTGGATGGAGTGCATCCCGTAGGTGTTCATGTAGTACGGGAAGCGCGAGGAGCAGCCGATGCCGGAGACGAAGACGACGTTTTCCTTGGCCAGCCCGAGCGTCGGCATGAAGCCCTGGACGGCGGCGAGGACGGCGTAGTCGCCGCACCCGGGGCACCACCGCACCTCCTGGTCGGTCTTGTAGTCCTTCGCGGTGCGGTCGACCTCGGTCTTGGGCACCAGCGAGAGGAGAGAGTGCCCGTTCAGCGAAGCCCCGTTGGAGCCGTTGACCTCAGACATTGGCGGAAACTTCCTCGATTGCGGCGGCGAGCTGCTCGGCCTTGAAGGGGAGGCCGCGGACCTGGGTGAAGGACTGCGCGTCGACCAGGTACTTGGCGCGCAGCAGGTGCGCGAGCTGGCCCAGGTTCATCTCGGGGACCAGCACCCGGTCGTAGCGGGCCAGCACCTCGCCGAGGTTGGCCGGGAAGGGGTTGAGGTGGCGCAGGTGGGCCTGGGCGACCTCGCCGCCGGCCGAGCGGACGCGGCGGACCGCGGCGGTGATCGGGCCGTAGGTGGAGCCCCAGCCGATCACCAGGGTGCGGGCGGCGCCGTCCGGGTCGTCGACCTCGAGGTCGGGCACCTCGATGCCGTCGATCTTGGCCTGCCGGGTGCGGACCATGAAGTCGTGGTTGGCCGGGTCGTAGGAGATGTTGCCCGTGCCGTCCTGCTTCTCGATGCCGCCGATGCGGTGCTCCAGGCCGGGCGTGCCGGGCACGGCCCAGGGGCGGGCCAGCGTCTCCGGGTCGCGCTTGTAGGGCCAGAAGGACTCGGTGCCGTCCTCGTTGACGTGGTTCGGCGCGGTGGCGAACTCGACGCGCAGGTCGGGCAGCGACTCGACGGTCGGGATGCGCCACGGCTCGGAGCCGTTGGCGAGATAGCCGTCGGAGAGCAGGAAGACCGGCGTGCGGTAGGCCAGCGCGATGCGGGCGGCCTCGATGGCCGCGTCGAAGCAGTCGGACGGGGTGGCGGGGGCGACGATCGGCACCGGGGCCTCGCCGTTGCGCCCGTACATCGCCTGCAGCAGGTCGGCCTGCTCGGTCTTGGTGGGCAGGCCGGTCGAGGGGCCGCCGCGCTGGATGTCGACCACCAGCAGCGGCAGTTCCAGGGAGACGGCGAGCCCGATGGTCTCGGACTTCAGCGCCACACCGGGCCCGGAGGTGGTGGTGACGCCGAGCTTGCCGCCGAAGGCCGCGCCGAGCGCGGCGCCGATGCCCGCGATCTCGTCCTCGGCCTGGAAGGTCCGCACCCGGAAGTTCTTGTGCTTGGACAGCTCGTGCAGCACGTCCGAGGCGGGGGTGATCGGGTACGAGCCGAGGAAGAGCTCCAGGCCGGAGCGCTCGCCGGCGGCGATGAGGCCGTAGGCGAGGGCGAGGTTGCCGGAGATGTTGCGGTAGGTGCCGAGCGGCAGCCTGGCCGGGGCGACCTCGTAGGAGACGGCGAAGTCCTCGGTGGTTTCGCCGAAGTTCCAGCCGGCCTTGAAGGCGGTGACGTTCGCCTCGGCGATCTCCGGCTTCTTGGCGAACTTCTGCCGCAGGAACCCCTCGGTGGCCTCGGTGGGCCGGTGGTACATCCAGCTGAGCAGGCCGAGCGCGAACATGTTCTTCGCCCGCTCGGCGTCCCGTCGGGCCAGCCCGGAGTCGGCCAGCGCCTCGAGGGTGAGGGTGGTCAGCGGGACCGGGTGGATGTTGTAGGCCTGGAGGGACCCGTCCTCGAGGGGGTTGGCGTCGTAGCCGACCTTGGAGAGGGCGCGCTTGCCGAACTCGTCGGTGTTGACGATGATCTCGGCCCCCTTGGGGAGGTCCGGGATGTTCGCCTTGAGCGCGGCGGGGTTCATCGCGACCAGGACGTGCGGGGCGTCGCCCGGCGTCAGGATGTCGTGGTCGGCGAAGTGCAGCTGGAACGAGGAGACGCCGGGCAGCGTACCGGCGGGTGCGCGGATCTCGGCGGGAAAGTTGGGCAGCGTCGACAGGTCGTTGCCGAACGACGCCGTCTCCGAGGTGAACCGGTCGCCGGTGAGCTGCATACCGTCGCCGGAGTCGCCCGCGAATCGGATGATCACGCGGTCGAGCTGCTTGACCTGCTTGACCTGCCTGGTCACGGAAATGGACCTCCCTGGTATCGGGGTGCGTTGCCCGGCCGGCGGCCCGTCCGAGCGCACCTGCCCACCCGCTGACCATCGTACGGCGGTAAGGCTCCCCTATTTGCAGTGCCCTTTGCATGGGGCGTCCGGATGGCGGTCACCCCGTCGATGAACCTAGGCCTTTCGGCTCGGATTCCCCCGGAGCCGGATTCGGGTGTGCGTTCGATCTCCGGGGCCGGACGTCCGACGTCCGGGCCCGGACGCGGCGCGAGGGGCGCCCCGGTCGGCGCCCCGCCCCCGACCGCCGGACGGGCCCCGCGGAGCCGCCGCATCCCCAACTCGGCGCGATACCAGGGATGTTGAGACGTGTTCACAATCCGACGCGACCGTTGCGCAAACCCTTGACGGCGTCGAAACAGCGGGATGTTATGTGCGATGCACCGTTCGAACGTGTGAGTACGTGCTCCAATCCGCACCGCCGCACACGGAGGCAGTCATGTCCGTTCGTCGTGCACCATCCGCCCGCCCGTCGCCCGACCACGGCCCCTCGGCGCTGTGGACCCCGAGCCGGCGCGCGCTGCTCGCCGGGGCCGCCGCCGCGGCCGCGGGGCCGCTCCTCGCCGCCTGCGGATCCTCCTCCGGGGGCTCCGGCGGGGGCGGCAGCAGCAGCAAGACCGTCACGCTCGGCTCAAACGGGTCCGACGCGGTCCCGAAGAAGGCCTACGCCGCACTCTGGGCGGCCGCCGGGAAATCCACCGGCGACACCCTCAAGGTCAACGTCAAGCAGCACGAGAACTTCCAGAACCAGATCAACTCGTATCTGCAGGGCACTCCGGACGACGTCTTCACCTGGTTCGCCGGATACCGCATGCAGTTCTTCGCCAAGCAGGGCCTGGCCAGTCCGATCGACGACGTCTGGCAGACCATCGGCAGCCATTTCACCCCGGCCATCCAGGCGCTCAGCAAGGGCCTCGACGGAAAGTACTACTTCGTCCCGCTCTATTACTATCCGTGGGCGATCTGGTACCGGAAGAGCGTCTTCAAGCAGCACGGCTACACCATCCCGGCCAACTGGGACCAGTTCACCGCGCTGCTGAAGAAGATGAAGGGCGACGGCCTGGTGCCGCTGGCCTTCGGCAACCAGAACCAGTGGCCGGTGATGGGCACGTTCGACCAGATCAATTTCCGGCTGAACGGCTATCAGTTCCATGTCGACCTGATGCACGGCAAGGAGTCGTGGACCGACGCCCGGGTCAAGAAGACCTTCGACATGTGGGCGTCGATCATGCCCTACCACCAGCAGGGCGCGGCCGGCCGGAAGACCGAGGACGCCACCGGGTTCGTCCGCGACAAGAAGGCCGGGATGATCGTGGCCGGCGCGGGAACCGCCGTCCAGCAGTTCACCACCGACCCGGCGGCCCTCGCCGACCTGGACTTCTTCCCCTTCCCGGAGATCACTCCGCAGTGGGGCATGGACACCGTCGAGGCGCCCTGCGACGGCTTCATGATGAGCAAGTCGCCGAAGAACAAGACCGGGGCGACGAAGGTGCTGGAGTTCTTCGGCAGCCCGGCCGGCGAGAAGGCCTACCTCGACCTCGACAGCAGCGAGCTGGCCGCGGCCAAGGACTTCGACAACGCCAAGAACACCGCGCTGCAGAAGAAGGAGGCGGCGCTGATCACCGGGGCGAAGAACCTCACCCAGTTCATGGACCGGGACGGGAACCCCACCTTCGTGTCCACCGTGATGATCCCGGCGCTCGCCGACTTCGTCCGCTCGCCCAACACCTTCGCGGCCACCAAGCTCTCCAACATCGAGGCCCAGAAGAAGTCCATCTACGCCAGCTCCTAGAGGTGCCATGACCGCGCGCGTCCACCGCTTGACCAAGCGGGACAAGGTCGTCGTGGCGGTGATGGCCGGCATCCCCACCCTGCTCGCCCTGTGCCTGGTGTGGCTGCCGGCCATCGCCTCGATCGTGCTCTCCTTCACCAATTGGACCGGTGTCGGGGGACTCAGCACCATCACCTTCGACGGCGTCGACAACTACAAGCAGCTGTTCTCCATCAATCCGCAGTTCTGGCCGGCCGTCGAGCACAATCTGATCTGGCTGGCCGCGCTCCTGCTGGTGGGCACCCCGCTGGGGATGTTCCTCGCCTATCAGCTGGACAAGAAGATCAGGCTGACGAAGTTCTACCAGACCGCGTTCTTCCTGCCGGTGGTCGTCTCCACGGCGGTCATCGGATTCGTCTGGAAACTGGTCTACGACCCGGACAACGGGCTCATCAACAGCCTCTTCCACACCAACAAGCCGGGCGACTACCTGGACTGGATCGGCTCCCCGCACCTCAACCTTTGGGCGGTGCTGGTGGCGGCGATCTGGCGGCACGCCGGGTATCTGATGGTGCTCTACCTCGCCGGGCTCAAGAGCGTCGACCCGTCGCTGAAGGAGGCCGCGGCGCTCGACGGGGCGGGCGGCTGGCAGGCCTTCCGCCATGTGGTCTTCCCGGTGCTCAAGCCCATCAACATCGTGGTGCTGGTGGTCACCATCATCGAGGCGCTGCGCGCCTTCGACATCGTCTGGGTCTTCAACAAGGGCGCCCAGGGGACCGAGCTGCTCTCCATCCTGATCACCCAGAACATCGTGGGCGAGGCGAGCCGGATCGGCTACGGATCGGCCATCGCCGTGGTGCTGATGGTCATCTCCCTCGGGGCGATCATCCCCTATCTGTGGGTGACCTTCCGGCGCGAGAGGCGAGAGGGGAACGGCCGATGACGGTGCGTCTGCGCGGCCGCATCGGGCTGCACGTCCTGCTGATGGCCGCGGCGCTGGCCTGGCTGGCGCCGCTGCTGTGGGCGGTCTTCACCGCGTTCCGCCCCTACGACGACACCCAGAAGCACGGGTACCTGTCCTGGCCGAAGTCGCTCACCTTCTCCAACTTCACCAGCGCCTGGTCGCAGGCGCAGTTCCCCGGCTACTTCCGCAACACGGTGCTGGTGGCGGTGCCCGGGGTGCTGATCACGCTGCTCTTCGCGGCGGCGGTGGCGTTCGTGGTGAGCCGGTTCTCCTTCTGGTGGAACATCCCGCTGCTGCTGCTCTTCACGGCCGGCAACCTGCTGCCGCAGCAGGTCATCATCACCCCGCTCTACCGGCTCTACCTGGACGTGCCCGGGCTCGGCTCGGGCAGCGGGAAGATGTACGACACGCTGCTGGGGCTGGTGCTGATCCATGTGGCGTTCCAGAGCGGGTTCTCCACGTTCGTGCTCGCCAACTACATGAAGACCATCCCGCACGAGCTCACCGAGGCGGCGCTGGTCGACGGGGCGGGCGTGGCCCGGCAGTTCTTCCAGATCATCCTGCCGCTGTGCCGGCCGCCGCTGGCGGCGCTGGCCACGCTGCTCTCCATCTGGATCTACAACGACTTCTTCTGGGCGATCGTGCTGATCTCCACCGGGAGCAAGATGCCGATCACCTCGGCGCTCAACAACCTGGTGGGCAACTACTTCACCAACGACAACCTGCTGGCGGCCGGGGCGCTGATGACGGCGCTGCCCACGCTGATCATCTACTTCCTGCTGCAGCGGCAGTTCATCTCGGGACTGACGCTGGGCTCGGGGAAGGGATGACGACGTGGCGGAGGGCAGGGCGCTCGCCCGGCAGCGTCAGGCGGAGATCCTGGAGGAGGCGAGGCGGCGCGGGAGCGTGCGCGTCGGGGAGCTGACGTCGCGCTTCCGGGTCTCCGACATGACGGTGCGGCGGGACCTGGCGGAGCTGGCGTCGCGCGGGCTGCTGGAGAAGGTGCACGGCGGCGCGGTGCTGGGCTCCGCGGTGGTGGAGCCGGGGTTCACGGCGAAGCGGGGGTGGGAGGCGGACGCCAAGGAGCGGATCGCCCGGGCGGCGGTGGCGCTGATCCGGCCCGGCTCGGCGGTCGGCCTGTCGGCCGGCACGACGACGTTCGCGCTGGCCCGGGAGCTGGCCGCGGTGGCGGCGTCGGGGGGCGTCGTGGCGGGGCTCACGGTGGTGACGAACTCGCCGCCGGCGGCGGAGGTGCTGGAGGGGGCGGGGCTCGTCGGGCTGACGGTGATTCTGGTGGGGGGCCTGCGGACGCCGTCGGGGGCGCTGGTGGGGCCGGTGGCGG